>NZ_BDBQ01000036.1 GCF_001613065.1 Nocardia miyunensis NBRC 108239 | reverse complement strand
TGAAGATCCGGCCGATTACTCGACCTTCTCTGGAGGCAGGTTTTCCAGCCTAACCACTCGAGACCCCAGAGTCAAGCTCGGAATCAAGATCGGTTGCGCATGGCGTCAGGCGCTCCTCGTCCTACCTCGTTTCCCTGGCCCCTGAGGCCCGGGTCGGAGTCCGTGTCGCTCTGACTTGGAATAAGTTACGTGGCGGATAACTGAACGTCAAATCCCCAAGACACCAGGCGTTTACGCACGTCAGAGCGCCGGGATTACAGCCCGCGCCGACCTGAGTCACATGATTGTGACTCAGGTCATGCCGACCGTCAACGGACCGCCCGGCGAACTCCAGCGAAACTCTTCTTGCCGCGCCGCAGTACCAACCACTGTCCATGCAGGTAGTCGGACTCGGCGGGGGTCCACTCCGGGTCGCTGATGCGGGTGTTGTTCACCGAGACGCCGTTGTCGTTGACCGCGCGACGCGCGGCCCCCCGGCTCTCGGACAATCCCGAATCCACCAGCAGGTCGACGATCGTCGCCCCGTCGGACGCGGCGGCGACAGGGTTCTCCCCCGCCGCCTCGGTCAGCGCCGCCGACAACGTCGAGGAATCCAGTTCTGCCAGGTCACCGCGGCCGAACAGGGCCTGGCTGGCGAGCTGGACCGCGGCGGTATTCGCCGCACCGTGCACCAGGGTGGTCATCTCCGCGGCGAGCCGGCGCTGCGCCTCGCGGGCATGCGGACGCTCCTGTGTGGCGAGTTCGAGCTCGGCCAGCTCCTCGCGATCGAGGAAGGTGAACCAGCGCAGGTACCGGATGACGTCGGCGTCGCCGGTGTTCACGAAGTACTGGTACCAGGCGTACGGGCTGGTCATCTCGGGATCCAGCCACAGACTGCCGCCGCCGGTGGACTTGCCGAACTTCTTGCCGTCCGCGGAGGTCACCAGCGGTGTGGTCATCGCGTGCACCTGGGCGCCGTCGACGCGCCGGTTCAGCTCGACGCCCGCGATGATGTTGCCCCACTGATCGGATCCGCCGACCTGCAACGTGCACCCGTAGTTGCGGCGCAATTGCAGAAAGTCGTTGGCCTGCAACAACATGTAGCTGAATTCGGTGTAGGACATGCCGTCGCCGTCGAGGCGGCGCTTGACCGTCTCGCGGGCGAGCATGACGTTCACCGAGAAGTGCTTGCCGACGTCGCGCAGGAAGTCCACGGCCGACAGCGGCCCGGTCCATTCCATGTTGTTCGCGACGACCGCGCCGGTCGGCGAATCGTCCAGATCGACGAATCGCTCGAGCTGGCCGCGAATCCGATCGGCCCATTCGGCGACGGTGTCGGTCGAGTTCATCACCCGCTCGCCGACGTCGCGCGGGTCGCCGATCAGACCGGTCGCGCCGCCGGCCAGCACCACCGGCCGATTCCCGGCCCGCTGGAAACGCGCGAGCGTCAGCAGGGGAACCAGATGGCCCGCGTGCAGACTGGCCGCGGTCGGATCGAAGCCCGCATAGAGAGTGATGGGCCCTTTCGCGATCTCGGCACGCAGGGCATCCAGATCGGTGGACTGTGCGATCAGCCCACGCCAGGTCAGTTCATCGATGATGTCGACGCTCACGCCTGCACCTCGCTGACACTCGACTCCGGCGTGCGCGTCGCGCGCTGTATCAATCGTTCACTCGCAAGCTCGCTCACGCCATCCCATCTTTCCGCACGTCCACGGCTCGCCCGCAGACAGGTCGTCACCGAGTGTGCGTCCGCACCGGGGTCGCGGTCGAGCGAATTAGATCGACGACGTGCCGACGCGGGTTGATCACCACCGCCAGATAGGTGATCGTCGTCGGACGGACACACTTGCCGATCGACCCTCGGCACCAGGTGCTGCGTCCCGAGGACACGGGGCCGAGCCGCGAGACTCAGCAAGCCGCGACCCCCGACAGCGAACTCGACACCGATTTCCCTGTGGTCCCGGAATCCCGTTCGTCGGAAACGAGTAACACGGCATGCCCCGAAACAGCCGACGAACTCGCCGCCGATGCGGATGATCGGCGGCGAGCTCGGTGAGCGGGATCAGCGGCGCTCGGTGACGATCCAGCCGAAGATGACGGCCAGGACCAGGGGGAAGATCGCCGTGGCTGGGGCGTGCATCAGGAATATCTGGGTGGCGGCGGCGCAGATCATGGTGATGGTCAGACCGGCCGCGGCGGCGCGGGTCAGGCGCGGGATCATCAGGCCGAGGCCGCCGGCGACCTCCACCGCACCGGTGAGGTAGCGGAACCACTCGCCCCAGCCGATCTGCTGGAACACGTGCACGGCGGTGGCCTCGCCGAGCAGTTTGGGCAGGCCGGAGGCGATGATGAAGAAGAGGCCGAGCACGATTTGCAGGGTCCACAGAATGCGGTTGCGGATCGTGCCGGTGGTCGGGGCGGAGTGGGCGATTGCGGTCATGCGATGTCCTTCGGGTTGCCGGAGTGCTGTCGAGCGCGCTTGCTCGATAGGACGAGGCGGTCCCGGGAAATTCATCGGCGGCCGGAATGCCTTATGTGAACGCATCCTTCAGGGAGGTGAGGTGGACCCGGCTCGCGGTCGCGGCAGCGGCGGTGTCACGGGAGCGGATGGCCTCGAGCAGGATCTCGTGCGCATGGTGGTCGGCCTGCTCGTCTGCCAGCGGGCGGATGCGCAACATATCGATCATGGCGTGACGCAGGCGCGGGACGAAGGCGTCGAACATTCCGGTGAGCACATCGTTGTGCGCGGCCAGTACGACCGTGCGATGGAAGGCCGTATCGGCGTCGACCAGATCCTCCACCGATTCGTGCCGCTCGGCCCGCGCGGCCAGGGCCCGCCACATCGCGCGCAGGTCGGCGGGAGTGCGACGTTTCGCGGCCAGGGCGGCGCCCTCGGCCTCGATGGCGATGCGCGCCTCGACGACGGTGACGATGTCGGTCCGGCGCAGGACGGTATCCCATTCCTCGGTGACATCCAGCGCGGTGACGAAAACTCCCGCGCCCTGACGGCTTTCGAGCACTCCCTTGCCCGCGAGCTCGCGGATCGCCTCGCGCAGGGTGGAGCGGCCGACGCCCAACTGGGCGGCCAGAGTCGTCTCCCCCGGAAGTTTGTGGCCGAGTCGCCATTCTCCGGCGCGGATCCGGTCCAGAAGTAGTTCCGCTGCCTGCGCGGCCAGCGGATGCCGCTGCACGTGCGCCAAGATCCGTTCACCTCTCTACTTGTCTGAGGAGTTGTTTCACTCTAGTGTATGCCACATGGGATACCGGAGTCTGCTTCTGCTCCTTCGCCGCGGCGGGGTCTGATCGACCGGCACCCTGCCCGCGGGTTGCAGGGCCGCGCCGGTCGTCCTTCGACGCGAAAGCTTCCGAAATCATGTCTTCCCACTGGAACCGCCAGTGCTCGTCCGCCATGCCCTCGCATCGCTATCGCGATGTGTACGAACGAGTTTCGGTACCGCTCACCGATCGGCGGTGGCCGTCCGCACGGATCACCGAGGCCCCGCTGTGGGTGCCGGTCGATCTGCGCGACGGCAATCAGGCTCTCGCCGAGCCGATGGATCCCGAACGCAAACGCGCGCTCTTCGAACTCATGGTCACCATGGGGTACAAGGAGATCGAGGTCGGCTATCCGAGCGCCTCGCAGACCGACTTCGATTTCGTGCGCCTGATCCGCGATGCGGACCTCGCACCCGAGGACGTCACCATCGTCGTTTTCACCCCCGCCCGCCGCGATCTCATCGAACGCACCGTCGAATCGGTCGAGGGGATCGCCAACGACGTGGTGATCCACATGTACACCGCCACCGCGCCGGTCTGGCGCGAACAGGTACTGGGCCGCAGTCGCGACGAGGTGGCGAAGCTGATCACCGCGGGTGGACGGGACGTCCTCGAGCTGGCCGGGGGTCAGGAGAACGTCCGATTCGAGTTCTCCCCCGAGGTATTCGTCCTCACCGAGCCGGATTTCGTTCTGCAGGTGTGTGATTCGATGACGACGCTGTGGGATGCCACGCCGCGACGTCCGGTGATCCTGAATCTGCCCGCGACCGTGGAGGTCGCCACGCCTAACGTGTACGCGGACCAGATCGAGTACATGCATCGCAATCTGGCCCGGCGGGACGCGGTGATCCTGTCGGTGCATCCGCACAACGATCGCGGCACCGGCATCGCGTGCGCGGAGTTGGCCGTACTCGCCGGGGCGCAGCGGGTGGAGGGCTGCATCTTCGGCAACGGCGAGCGGACCGGCAATGTCGACATCGCCACGCTCGCGCTGAATCTGCACGCGCAGGGCGTCGATCCGATGATCGACTTCTCCGATATCGACCGGATCCGCAGGACCGTGGAGCACTGCACCCGGATGCCCGTGGCCGAACGGCATCCTTACGTCGGCGATCTGGTGTACACGGCGTTCTCGGGAACTCATCAGGACGCCATCAAGAAGGGTTTCGCCGCCCACCGCGAGCGAGCCGCGCGGGCGGGTCGTTCCGAACGCGAGATCCCCTGGGATGTGCCATATCTGCCGATCGATCCGGCGGATGTGGGCCGCTCGTACGATGCGGTGATCCGGGTGAATTCCCAATCCGGCAAGGGCGGTATCGCCTATCTGCTGGACACCGGATACGGCATCGAGCTGCCTCGGCGGCTGCAGATCGATTTCGCGAAGCACGTCCAGCGGCTCACCGACGAGACCGGGGACGAGGTGACCGCGGCGGTGCTGCGCGAGTTGCTGATCACCGTGTACGCACCGGTGTCCGAGCGAATCCGGTTGTCGAAGTGCGTGATCGACGCCTCCTCCGCACACCTGGCGCTCGAGGTGGACGGGCGGACAGTCGAGCGCGCGGCGAACACGGACGACCCTGCCGAATCGCTGGCGACGATGGCCACCGAGGCGGGCCTGCCGATGGAAGTGCTTTCGGTGACTCATCAGACCGCCGACCGCGTCGGACCGGATGCGCGGATCGCCTATCTCGAGTACCGATCCAGCGGAATTACCCAGTGGGCCATCGGAATCGGCGATTCGCCCGCCGAGGCCGCCTGCCGTGCGGTCGTCGCCGCAGCCGCGCGGATCTCGGCGGACAACGCCTATCCAGCCGCCCGGGTCCGCACCGCGTAGACACGAGACGGCAACCCGAACAGCCCTGCCGCCTCAGGCGGAGGTCTCCTCCTGGGGCGCGCGGGGGCTGCGGCGGTAGGTGGATACGGCGAGCGAATCGGTCAGCCAGAACCGCCACGGCCGGTCGGCCTCCAGGCGCACGCCGACTCGGGGGCCCGCGCTGATCGCCCCCGGTTCGACGGGCGGTGCGACCAGCTCCAGCCGGATGTGCGAGTTCGGATCGAACAGCGGAGTTCCGTAGTCGTCCAAGGTGATTCCGAGGGCGCTGCCGAAATTGCCCGGCCCCCTGGCCAGGTCTGTCTCCGTGCGGGCGGCGGGTCGCCGGGCTCGCACGGTCTCGTGCCCGGCGATCACCTCACCCGCGCGCAGCAGCACACCGCTGGCCACGCCGTCGGGCCCGCAGATCACGTTCACGCAGGTGTGCATGCCGTAACTGAAGTAGACGTACAGCACCCCGGGCGGACCGAACATGACCGCACTGCGCGGGGTACGCCCGCGCCCGGAATGCGCCGCCGGATCCGGCCACGGTCCCGCCGGGTCACCGCCGTACGCCTCCACCTCCACGATCCGGACACCGACCTCCCCGGACCACATCGTCGAGCCCAGCAGCCTCCGCGCCGCCGACACCGGATCCAGGGCAAGTTCCTCCGCACACACAACCCCCGATTGTCCAGACCACCGCCGCGAGCGCGTCGGCACCCCCGATCGGACGCCGAGATTCGGGAAACCGAGTGGACCACGTGCGACACGGTCCGGCCCGAAACAGATCCGCTATCACGCTCGCCGGAGATGCGCTGGTCGTCATGAGGCCCACGGACGCAATCGTCGGTTTACACCTGCGAGGTGCAGGCGAGCCCGGAAGCCGCGATACGAACCCGGTGCAACTCGGTCCCCGCCACCGAGCAACATCGTCGCGGCCGAACAGATGCGCTCTGATGCCGTTCGAAGCTGATGCCCGTACGGCGCGGAGCGGTGTGCCGGGGACCGGCAGCGTCGAGTCAGCGATGTCGGGACGCCACCGATCCGCGCGACCCGAGTCGCGGCGCTCCGGTTACAGCCAGCGGGCGACGCCGCCGTGGCCGGAGCAGGTGCCGCTGCGGTGCTGGCTGAAGCTGTATTCGCCGTCGCGGCACTGGGCGGTCGCGCCGGTGGGGACGCCGCCGTCGGGGCCGGCTTCAGGGCGGGGGACGCAGTTGCCGCTGACGTTCTGGTAGTCCTGGGCTGGGCAGGAGACGAAGGCGGGGGCGGCCGCGGCGATGGGCGGGCCGGCCAGGGAGCCGGTGCCGATGATTGCGGCGAATACCCATGGCGCCACCATGATTCGACGTGCAAGCGATCGGCGGGCGGTGGAACGATGCGTCGCGCGGCTCGATCCGATATTCATCTGTATGCTCCTGCGGCAGTGCGATTCCGGCTCCTCGCGAGCCGAGGAGACCGAAATTAATTCCTTACGCACCCCGAATATCGGTGTACCGCGACGATCGAGGACTTTCGGCCCTCGATGGGTGACAGTGGTAACCAGCCACGGAATGCGTTGCGGCCGCTACTGTCCCGTCTGGGAACGCAGGCCGGAGACCTTGTCCGGGTTCACCTGGAAACGCACGTTCAGGATGCGGCCGTCCAGAATGTCGTAGGTGAGCGCGCCGACCGGCAACTCACCGAACAGGACCAGCAGACCGAGCTCGCCGTTGATCGTCGCCGGCGCGAACCGGATGCCCGCGGACACCGGTTTGGCCAGCACGCCGAGCATCCAGCGCGCGACATGGTCCGGCCCGTACAGCGGGCGACGCGCCGCGGTGACCTTGCCGCCGCCGTCGTTCCAGAGCGTGACGTCGGGGGCGAGCAGTTCCATCAGCGCGTTGACGTCGCCGCCGTGGGCCGCGGCCAGGAACTTCTCGGTGATCTCCCGGCGCTCGGCGACATCGCTGTCACAGCGCGGCCGCCGCGCCTGCACATGCGCGCGGGCGCGGTGCGCGATCTGCCGGACGGTCGCCTCCGGCCGTTCGATGAATCCGGCGATCTCGGCATGGGAGAAGCCGAACACCTCGCGCAGGACGAACACCGCGCGCTCGACCGGAGTCAGCGTCTCCAGCACGACCAGCATCGCGGTCGAGACGTCGTCGGCCATCACGGTCTCCTCGGCGGCACTCGGTTCGGTGAGCACGGGCTCGGGAAGCCAAGGGCCCACATAGGTTTCGCGCGTCGCGCGGGCGGAGGTGAGACGATTGAGCGCCAGGTTGACCACTGTTCGCACGAGGTACGCCCTGGGGTTGCGGACCGACGAGCGGTCCGCGCCGTGCCAGGTGATCCAGGCGTCCTGCAGGACGTCCTCGGCGTCGGTGACCGTGCCGAGCATCCGGTAGGCGGTGCCGAACAACAGCCGTCGATGTTCGGCGAACGGGTCGTCGGATTCGGGTTCCGGAGATGTGTCGTCCCGCATGGGAATCATGCCTACCGGATAGCGCACGGCGGACGCCGGAACTCGCGGACGCGCGGTCATACCCGATCCCGGGTGCGGCGACCGCCGCGAGAGAACTGCACGGGCACGGTCATTCGCGTGCTCATGCCGAATACCGGCCACGGGCTGCCGCTCACGATGTCCTTGTAGCGCACCGCGACCCGGCCGGTCAGATACCAGCGCTTGGGTGTGTCATCGGCGTTGGTGAACTGGATGACCGCATCCCGCCGCCCCAGGCTCACCGGCTGATGGACGTAGCCGAACCGGAACGGCGGGACCTCCCGGCCGCGCAGCCTGCGCGCGATGGCATCGGCGACATATGCGGCGGTCGGCATCCCGCTCTGACACGTGCCGTGCAGCCGCCCGAACGGCTGCACCACGCTCGCGGCGTCGCCGATCGCGTACACATCCGGATGCGAGACCGAGCGCAACGTCGCGTCGGTGATCACCGAACCCGTTGCGTCCGTGGCTATTCCGGCATCGGCTGCGAGCGGCGGCACTCGCACGCCCGCGGTCCACAGGGTCAGATCCGAGGCGATCAGCTCGCCGGTGCTCAACCGGATCGCCTGGGGCAGCACCTTGTCCACCTGCACCCCGATCCGGCGGACGATGCCCAGGCGTTCGAAGGCGCGGTCGAGATGGGCACGCGCCCCGGGGCCCATCATCGAGCCGGGTTCAGCGGCGGCGACCAGCGTGACCGGCAGATCCGGGTGGCTCTCGGCGATCTCTGTCGCCGCCTCGACTCCGGTGAGCCCGCCGCCGACCACCGTCACCGTGCCGCCCGCCATCGCCAGTTCGGTGAGACGTTCCGAGAAGTGATGTGCCCGTACCGGATCGTTCAACGTCCAGGCATGATCCGCGACGCCCGGCACCCGCTCGGTGTCGGTGGCGCTGCCGAGCGCGTAGACCAGCGTGTCGTAGTGCAGGGTCGCGCCGTCGGACAACGTGACCTGCCGGGCGGCTGGATCGATACCGGTCGCGGCCGCGCGGTGGAAACGCGCCCCGGTCCCGTCCAGCAACTCGGTGATACGCCGGTTCGCCAGCTGCTGACCCGCTGCGATCTGATGCATGCGCAGCCGTTCGACGAACCGGTCCGACGGGTTGACCAGGGTGATCCGAACCTTCGCGCGGCGGGTGCGGCGGGCGAGCCGGACGGTGGCGAGCACGCCGGTGTATCCGCCGCCCAGCACGACGATCTCCTGATTCACGGTGGTGTTCATGATGCCCTCCGATGGGTTGCGATTCGCTGTCGACCATGGGACAGATCAGCGCACCCATCCGTGACACTCGCGATGGTGACGACGGTCATAGTCATGGAAATCCGCCGAATGCCCTGCGCGGCACCCGCCGGGAGTGCCACGCAGGACGGAATTCACGGCGTGACGATGGGAAACCAGAACGGGAAGGTGTCGAACAGTTCGAACAGACCGGACAGTGTGGCGACGTCCCCGTCGACCCGCACCGCGCCCGAGGCGATCTCCCGGTCGAGCGTCGTCGTGTCCAGGATGATGTTCTGGAATGCCTCGCGATCCCAGTACACGGTGGCGTCCGGATCGGGCAGGGTCTTCTCGGCGGTGTAGACCAGGGCGCCATTGCTGAGCCGGACCGCGAACTGCTTGTCGACGCCGTCGAAATCGGCGAACGTCCAGTTGAACGCGGCGTGGTTACCCCAGGCGGCGGGACCGTCCAGGCGGATGCCCAGATAGTCCAGCAGCATGTCCAGGGTCATCGCGGCCAGCACATCGGGTCCGGCCAGCTGGATCGAGCCGAGATCGTGTACGCCCTCGCGCAATTCCTTCGCGCCCATGAGGTATTCGTTCCGCCACGTACCGTTCTCGGCCTGATAGCCGAGTTGTTCGAGCGCATCGGCCTGCAGGTCGCGTGCGACGGTGTTGCGCGGATCGGCGAACACCACGTGCGCGAGAACCTCTGCCACCCAACGGTATTCACCCGCATCGTAGGCGGCGCGAGCCCGATCCAGCACAGCCTGCGCGCCACCCATGTACTCGACGTACTTCGGGGCGGACGCCTCCGGCGGCAGCGGGTCCAGATGTGCGGGGTGACTGTCGTACCAGCCCAGATACCGCTGGTAGACGGCCTTGGCATTGTGCTTGGCCGAACCGTAGTAACCGCGGCAGTGCCACTGCCCGGCCAGACCGGGCGGCAGCTCGACGCGTTCGGCGATCTCGGACATGGTGTACCCCTGATTGGCCAGTCGCAGCGACTGGTCGTGCAGGTATTTGTACAGGTCGCGCTGCTGTTCGAGGAATCGCAGGACGTCGGCGTTGCCCCAGCGCGGCCAGTGATGCTGGGCGATTACCACATCGGTGTCCGCGCCGAACATCTCGATCGTCTCGTCGAGCACCTTCCACCAGGTCGCCGCATCGCGGACCTGCGCACCGCGCAGGGTGTAGAGGTTGTGCATCGTGTGGGTGGCATCCTCGGCCGCGCACATCAACCGCTTGGCGGGAAAGTGGATGAGGAACTCCGCGGGCGCTTCGGTGCCGGGGGCCATCTGGAACACCATCTCGACGCCGTCCACCGTGCGCCTGTCGCCGGTGGTGGTGACGGTGTCGGTCGGCGCGATCAGCGAGGCGGTCCCGCCGTGCGGAAGACCGTTGGCCAGTCCGGCGTTGAGCTGCCCCTGCGGACCGCGAGCCAGCACCGAGCCGTACATGTAGATGGCCCGGCGAGCCATCGCGTTACCGGCGTAGACGTTCTCGGCCACCGCCTCCCGCAGAAATCCCGCCGGTGCGATCACCTGCGTCCGCCCGGTTCGCACGTCGGTCTCGTCGACGACGGACTTGACGCCGCCGTAGTGGTCGGCGTGGCTGTGCGTGTAGATCACGGCCATGACCGGGCGGGCCGGACGATGCCGGAAGTACAGCTCGAGACCGGCCTTCGCGGTCTCCATGTACGTCAGCGGGTCGATCACGATGATCCCGGTGTCGCCCTCGACGATCGTCATATTGGATACGTCCAGGCCGCGCAGCTGGTACACCCCGTCCATCACCCGGAACAGTCCGTGCGGCTTGTTGACCAGCGCGTGCCGCCACAGGCTGGGATTCACACTCGGCGGCGCGGTGACGTCGGTGACGAAGTCGTAGGCGTTCAGATCGAACAGCGTGCTGCCGTCGGAGCGCGTGATCAGCGGCGGGTCGAGGGTTCCGACGAATCCGCGCGCGGAATCGTCGAGATCGCGGACGTCGTCGAACGGCAGCCCGGCGATGAAGTCGAGCTGGGCGGCTCGAGTGGCGGCGCTGGGTTGTTTGACGGCGAGCGCGGGATCGGGGTGCACCTGGGTCATGACAGGACTGCCTTTCTGCCGCGGAAGGTTTCGACCGAACAGATCACCGCTCGGGTAGCCGGACCGCCATCAGGCAGGAACATCTCTCGCCTGCGAGCGTAACGAACCGGAGATATCCGGGAAAGTGCGCGCGGTCAGGGGGTTGCGCCGGGCGCGAGACAGGCGCAGAATTCAACACACAATGAATTCAACACTCGGTGAAATAAGAGGATGACCCATGACGGCATCTGATCCGTCCCCCGCGATCGAGGTGGAGCACCTGCGGGTGCGTCGCGGCGAACACGAAGTGCTGCACGATATTTCGCTGACCGTGCCGCGCGGCAGCATCACCGGTCTGCTCGGGCCCTCCGGCTGCGGGAAGACCACGCTCATGCGCAGCGTCGTCGGCACCCAGATCGTCGAGGCGGGCAGCGTGCGCGTGCTCGGCGAGCCCGCCGGAACGCCGGGGCTGCGGGCGCGCGTGGGATACGTGACGCAGGCCCCGAGCATCTACGACGACCTCACCGTCCTGGACAACGTCGGATACTTCGGCGCGCTGTACGGGCGTTCCCGCGACGACGTCACCGGGGCCATCGCCGCGGTCGGTCTCGCCGAACACGCCCGCCAACGCGGCAATCAGCTCTCCGGCGGCCAGGCCACCCGCGCCTCACTCGCCTGCGCGCTGGTCGCCGATCCCGAACTCCTGGTACTGGACGAGCCGACCGTCGGGCTGGATCCGGTGCTGCGCGTGGACCTGTGGAAGCAGTTCCACGCCCTCGCCGATCAGGGCCGCACGCTGCTGGTGTCCAGTCATGTGATGGACGAGGCCGAACACTGCGACCAGCTGCTGCTGATGCGCGAGGGACGTCTGCTGGCCCAGCTCAGCCCCGCCGAGCTGCGCGCGGAAACCGGTGAAACCAGCTTGGAGAACGCATTTCTCGCCCTGATCAGAATGGGAGAGCGGTCATGACAATGATTTTCGGCTGCTACACCGCCACGACCGTGCGAATCCTGCGGCAGCTGCGCGCGGATCGGCGCACCGTGGCCATGCTGGTCCTGGTGCCGACGCTGCTGCTGGCGCTGCTGTATTTCGTGTACCGCGACATGCCCTCGATGCCGGGCATGCCGACGCTGTTCGACCGGGTCGGCATCAGCATGCTCGGCATCCTGCCGTTCATCGTGATGTTCCTGATCACCGCGATCGCCATGCAGCGCGAAAGAACCTCCGGCACACTCGAGCGACTGATGACCACTCCCCTGTCGAAGCTGGATCTGCTGGCCGGCTACGGGTCGGCCTTCTCCCTGGCGGCCACGGTGCAGGCCGCGGTCGCCTGCCTTGTGGCGTTCTGGCTGCTGGGCATGCATGCGGCGGGCAGTGTCTGGCTGGTCCTGCTGATCGCGGTGCTCGACGCCGTACTGGGTGTCGCACTAGGACTGCTGGCGAGCGCGTTCGCGCGCACCGAATTTCAGGCCGTGCAGTTCATGCCGCTCATCGTCGGACCGCAGTTCTTCCTGTGCGGATTGCTGGTGCCGCGCGCTCAGCTGCCGCGCTGGCTCGAGGTGATCAGCGACGTGCTGCCGCTGAGCTACGCGGTCGACGCGCTGCAAGAGGTTTCCCGGTATACCGGGGCGACCGCGCTGATGTGGCGTGACCTGGGTATCGTGGCCGTATTCGCCCTTGTCGCACTGACTTTGGGGGCTGCGACGCTACGCAGGCGCACGGCGTGAGCGCGGCCACGCGGGGGCCCGCTCGGGCCGGAAAGGATGCTGGGTGAGCGTATCCGCGCACGATCCCGACGACACTGCCGCATCCGGCCGCAGCGGGCGACGTCCCGGGCAGTCCGGAACTCGCGAGGCCATCCTCGATGCCGCCCGCATGCGGTTCGCGGAGGTCGGATTCGACAAGACGTCCATCCGGTCCATCGCGAGCGCCGCGGGAGTCGATCCCGCTCTGGTGCATCACTATTTCGGCACCAAGCAGGAATTGCTCACGGCCGTGGTGAATCTGCCTGTGGACACCGACGTCATCCGGGCGCACATCGCGGCCGCGCCGGTCGACGGGCTCGGCGAAACGATCGTGCGCACGGTGATCGGCGTGTGGGACTCACCCGTCGGCGCCTCCGCGATCGCCGCGTTCCGCGCCATACTCGGCGGCGGTGACGCCGCGCTGGTACGCAGCTTCGTACTCGAGGTCATCCTGAGAGACGTTCGCGACCGGGTGGATTCGCCACCCGGCTCCGGGTATGCGCGGGTGGCACTGGCGGTGGCGCAGATGGGCGGGGTGCTGATGGCCCGCAAGATCATCGGCATCGAACCGATCGCCTCGATGAGCGCCGACGAACTCGCGCGGCTCGTCGGGCCATCACTGCAGCGCTATCTCACCGGCGACCTGGACCTGCCGCCCTCGGACGCCTGACGGCCGGCCAACGGCATTCAGCCCTGGGCGATGAACGCCTCGTGCTCGGCGTCGCCGACCTCGCGGGCCTCGTCCACCAGCAGCACCGGAATCCCGTCATCGATCGGGTAGGCCCGGCGCAGCCGCGGGTTGTAGAGCACGCTCGCGCCGTCCTCGGTGCGGACCAGCGACAGCGGGCCCTTGTCCTGCGGGCAGGCCAGCAGGCTCAGCAGAGTGGGGTCCAAGGTTTCCTCCGGCATGACCGACAACCTACCGGGCCGCCCGCGGGCCCCGATGACGGCATGGGCGGCTCGCGGAGTCAGGCGGTGAGGGTGGCCAGGACCGCGTCGCTGAGGGGTTCATAGGTTTCGGCGGCGGGAGCGCGATACCAGACCGTGGGGCCCGACCGCAGTTCGAATGCCGCCTCCACGGCTCGGGTCGAGGGACGGTAGGTGGAACTGCGGGGGATCTCGTCGACCAGATAGATCAGATCGGGGCGACGGGCCGGATCCAGCGAGCGCAGCGCCTCGGTGACGTCCTTGGGTTCGAGGCGGTGCCCCTCGCGCACACTCACCCCGGCCACGGCCAGGACGCGGCCCGGGGCGGCGGCGTATCCGAACGCGACCTCCATGTCCACGGCGCTGATGTCGTTCAGCGCATCCACGATCGGCTGGGTGTAGACCGGGCCCCGCGGGGTCTGGATGACGGTGTCGCGACGATCCATCAGCCAGTAGTCGCCGTCGCTGTCGCGGCGGAACAGATTCTCCGTCGGCATCCACGCATCGCCCGGCGCGAATACCCCGCGCAGGCCGCCCTGGGAGATGTCGACGGCTTCGGATGCCTTGCCGATCAGCAGACCGACCTCGTTGTCCGCCGCGCGGCGCGCGAAACCCTGTGCGTCGGTGAGGATCCGGCCGGTCGCCGAATCGTAGGAGATCAGCTCGACCCGTGCGGTCCCCGGCACCGGACGGCCCTTGCAACCGATCTTGGTTCCGGCCACATTGGCCAGCACCACGTCACCCTCGATCGAGGCGTAGAACTCCAGAACCCGTGCGGGCGCGAATCTCTCGACCGTCCGCCGCCACAGGCCCGCGGGCATGCCCGAACCGATGAACAGCCGGATCGGATGCGAGTGACCGTTGGGGAAGGTGTCCGCGTCGAGGATGTCGCGCAACATCGTCCAGGTGTAGGTGACGACGGTGACCCCGTAGCGGTGCACCTCCTCGGCGAATCGGGGCGGATCCAGCGAACGGGCCAGCGCGATCCGGCTGCCGCCCGCCACCGCGCCGCCCAGGCTGACCAGCAGACCGGACGAATGATGCAGCGGCGCAAGGCAGTACACGGTGTCGCGGCGGTCCAGATCCGCCGCTGTCGCGGTGCCGAACGCGGACAGCGCCCAGCGATGATTGGTGATGTACTTCAGATCCAGTTTCACGCCGGTGCCGGTGACCAGGACGAAGGCCAGCTCGCGCGCCAGCCCGGGATCCGGGCGGTACCAGCCTGGCAGACTCACCCGCGCCGGATCGACCTGCTCGAGGTCGATCACGTCGGCGCCCGGCGGGATCAGCAGCTCGCGAGCATCGCCGCCGCCGAGCACCAGAACCCGCCGGGCCGCGGCGGCGGCGTCGCGCAGATTCTCCGGATCGGCGATGATCGTGCTCGCGCCGGTCAACTCCACCGCCCGCGCGATCTCGCTGCCCGGCGCCAGCAGCACCGCCACCGCGCCCAGGCGCGAGAGCGCGGCCACCGCCGCCAGCGCACTGGGGCGGGTCTCCATCAGGACCCCGACCCGGCTCGCCGGACGCACACCCGCCGAGATCAGCCCGCGCACCACATTATCGATCCGCGCGCCGACTGCCTCGTTGGTGTGCGCGCGATCGTCGAACAGGAAGCATTCCCGCAGCGGCGCGCCGCGCTCCTGCTCGGACAGCAAGCGGCCCAGGGATATCCGGGTGTGCGGCTGGATCATCCCCAACCGGGTCAGCCGCGGCAGCGCGCGGGCGGCCTCACCGGTCAGCTCCACCGAACCGCGCAACGTATTGTTCGCGATCGCACCCAGCGCACTGCCCAGTCCGGCGCCCGCCTCGGCCAGCGTGCCCGCGGCGTGCACGACCCGCGTCGCGGCCGAACGCTGTGGATTCACCTCGACGTGCTCGCTCATCGGAACGATCGCCTCGGGCAGTTCGCCCTGTCCGGCGAGCCACCGCACCCAGTCGCGCACCAGCGGCCAGGTCCGGTTGGTGGCCGTACTCCCGGCCACGAGCCCGAAATGTCCGGCCACCACCGACGCCTCGTAGACCTCCGCCTTCGGTGCGGCGCGCACGATACCGCGCACGGCCGCGGGCTGGCCGATGTCGTCCACCTCGCCGACGAAGGCCAGGATCGGGCATTCGAGTTCGGCCAGCGAAACCGGACGGTCGCGAATCACGAAGCCGCCCACCATCATCCGGTTGTGCGCGACGAACTGTTTGAGCAGGTCGGCGGCGGCGGGCCCGGAATAGCCCACCCAGCCGTCGTGTTCGAGGAACCGGCGCTGACGTTCCTTGGGCAGCAACGCCTCCCGATCGTGCAGCTGGCGCAGGAAGTCCACGCGGGATTTGGCGGTCTTGACCGGATCGAGCAGCTGGAAACCCAGCCGGACCATCGAATCGGTGATCGGCAGCCTCGTCAGCACGTGGTCGGCGACGAAATCCGCGACCTCGGACACCAGCCCCTGCGGCAGCCCGAAGGGCAGTCCGGCGACGATGTCGACCGGGCTGCCGAAGGTGACGATGCTGTCCACGCCCTTGCCGTAGCGGTACGCGGCGGTCTGGTAGGCGAACATGCCGCCCTGGGAATATCCCATCAGGTGCACGCCGCGGCCGGTCAGCTCGTTCACCGTGTCTATGGCGCTGTTCAGGGCGACGACGTGGTCGGCCAGGTCGCGCTGCCAGCCGCCCTCCTCGGTGGCCGGAGAGCCGAAATCCAGGACCCAGCAGTCGATTCCGGCGCGATTGAGGATGCCGACCGCGCCGCCCTCGGCGTTCACGTCGTAGATGTCGGCACTGACCATCAGGGGCGGGACGAGCAGTGCGACCGGCCGGGTCGCGCCGTCGGGGACGTCGTCGGGGAAGTAGTGGCGCAGCCGGTACATCCGCTTGCGTTCGGTGACCTCGTACGGTGAGGCCTCCACGTCATGGGCCAGCCCGCCGAACCGGATCACTTCCAGCCCGTTCTGCGCGGTGGCCACCAGCCGCCGCACCGATCCGATCACCGACCGCCCTGTCAACTTCACGCTAGCTACCAGCCCTCACCGTCGTGCGTGGCTCCCCACCACGGACCACCTAGTCTGACAAAGTCGAGCTTAGCCGGATCTTCGGCTGGATTTTCTGCCTCCGCTTCGCTCCGTCGGGTTTGCGGCCCCCTGAGTCCCGCCGCCCGGCCCCGTGTCGGGCACTCGTTCCCCGCACCCGCCACGCGTCCGAGCGACGGGACGGGCCGCAAACCATGGGTGGGTGTTGTCAGGGGTCGGCGGAACGCGGTGTGCGAAACGCTCGAGTCGCCGCGGAGGGGTGGTCCGACGGTGAGCATCATGGTGACCTCTTCGTTGCGGCCCGGTTCCGGGCCGAACTCCCTCGGCACGAACGGTCGCGGCGGCGCGATACCCGGGTAGGTCATCACTACCGGTGTGCCGGTGGGGAATCCGCGCCGGGGCGGGGATATGCCCGAGTCGGTCGAAAATATGAACTCCCAAGGCCTACACAGGGATACGGGCCGGAGAGGAGATGCGGCGGGTGCCACGACACGCGGTAGCCGGACGGCTCCGCGTGTCTGTGAAAACCGTCGCGGATTGGTCCTTCTCCCGCGCCGTTGCTACATCGTTACGAGCTGTTTGCTGTTGCGTCGTCTTCTGCGATTCCGCCACGATCCCGTGCGCGTGCCGCCTATCATCTAGATGCTGGATCGCACTGTCGCGCTACCCAATTCGCTCGATCGACCGGTTTCCGCAGGCATTTCTCGCCTGCCGCATCTCCCTGTACGCATTTGCCCCCAATGTCGTGTGGCAATCTCGAGGTGAGGACCGCAGCATGACCATCGAACTTCCGGTTAATACCGACAACCACGTCCGTAAAACCCTGTCCACCACCGCCGCTCACCAACTCGCGCACACCACCAAGTCCGAACCGCAGATGCAGGGCATCAGCTCCCGGTGGCTGACCCGCGCACTGCCGTGGGTCCAGGTGCACGGCGGCATCTACCGGGTCAACCGGCGTCTGACCCACACGCTCGGCAACGGCGAGGTGGAATTCGCCATCGACGGCGGGCAAGCCCGCGTCATTCCGCTGGAACTGCGGGAACTGCCGCCACTGCGCGACTTCGAGGATGAGGAGATCCTGCGCGCGCTGGCACAACGCTTCGAGCAACGGGATGTCGAACCCGGCACTGTCCTGGCCGAATTCGGCAATCCGGTGGACCAGATCCTGCTCGTCGTGCACGGCAAACTCAGCAAGATCGGCACCGGTGATTACGGTGAGACGACCAAGCTCGGCATGTTCGCCGACGGCGACTACTTCGGTCACGACATGCTCATCGATCCCAACGCGATCTGGCCGGCGACCGTCCGGACCGCGACGCACACCACCCTGCTTTCCCTGCCGCGCACCGCATTGGACCAGATCACCGAGGAGATCCCCGCACTGCGCGAACAGCTCGACCGGATAGCCGCGATACCGGCCAAGGCACAGAACAAGCACGGCGAGGCCGAGATCGAGATCCACTCGGGCCACGCGGGCGAGCCGCTGTTGCAGGGCACGTTCGTGGACTACGACGCCTCGCCGCGGGAATACGAATTGAGTTTGGCCCAAAGCGTTCTGCGCGTGCACAGCCGCGTCGCGGATCTGTTCAACGAGCCGCACAACCAGATCGAGCAGCAGTTGCGGCTGACCATCGAGGCGCTGTACGAGCGGCGCGAGAACGACCTGGTCAACAACCCGGATTTCGGCCTGCTGCACAACTGCGACCTCAAGCAGCGCATCTACACCGAGCACGGCGCGCCAACCCCGGACGACATGGACGAGCTGCTCAGCATGCGCCGGAGCACGAAACTCTTTCTGGCACACCCGAAAGCGATCGCCGCGTTCGGCCGCGAATGCAACAGGCGCGGGCTGTACCCGGACCCGGTGGAGATCAACGGCCACCGAATTCCGTCCTGGCGCGGCGTGCCGATCTACCCGTGCGGCAAGATTCCGGTGAGCGAGAACCAGACCACCTCGATTCTGGCGATGCGCACCGGCGAGAAGGAACAGGGCGTCATCGGCCTGCACCAGACCGGAATTCCCGATGAGTACGAGCCGAGCCTGAACGTCCGTTTCAAGGGCATCGACGACCAGTCGATCATCTCCTACCTGATCAGCTGTTACTACTCCGCGGCGGTCATGGTGCCCGACGCGCTGGGCATCCTGGACAACGTCCTGGTCGCCCGGCAGAGCGACTGACGAAAGGGCCGCCATGTCGGTGCTCTCACGCGCCGCGGCGCCCCCGGCCACCACCGAGGTGGCCTCGGTGATCGCGGCTCTGCTCGGTAATCTCGACAACGCTCCCCCGGCCACGCCCACGTGGTCGGAGAAGCTCGACACCGCACTCCCCCAATCGGATTCGGATGCGCTGACCGCGATGACCGCGGGCACCACTCCGCTGCGCCTGCTCGGCCCGGCCGGGCTCGGCTCGGCGGGACTGCTGCTCACGCCCCCGTCCGCGGGCACGTCGGTCCCCGACACGTCGGCCTCCGGCATCGGTGGCGAACCCAGCTCTGCCGGAACGGAATCCGCCGCTCGTCCCGGCACGCGAGCGGCGCCGGAGCCCGAAACTCCGGACAGGTCGCGGGCGCGTCCACGGATCCCATTGGGGCCCACCGGGATCGGGACGGCATCGACCCGCATCCCCGCTCTGCGCGGTACCGCACCCGAACTCACGCCGGAATCGCCGATCCTGCCCGCACGCGACGACCCCCTACTATTCGGATCACCCAGCAGCGCAACAGATTCGGGCCTGTCCCGAATACTGGCAACCGGGCCTGCCACCGGCTCGACCGGTCCCGATGATGCGACATCCGGCGATTCCGGACGGGACTCACGCCCGCCGATCCCGACGCTGTACTGCCCGCCCCCGATCCGCGACGATCCGGCACTCGCCGAGGCCGTCAACGAGGGAATCCTGTTGTGGGCCCGGTCGATCGGGCTCTACGAGGGTCGCCTCGACGACCTACGCAAAGCCGATTTCGGACGCCTGATCATGCTGGCGCATCCGGATTGCGACGATCCGGATCGTCTGCTGGCGGCGGCGAAATGCGCGGTATCGGAGTGGTCGGTCGACGACTACTACTGTGAGGAGGACGCGGACGACCGCGCGCCCGACGGCTCCCCGTCGAGCGCGGAGGCCGAACTGGGCCCGAGGCTGGAAATGGCTGCGGCCGTGATGGATCCGGTACATCTACCGGCGAGATATCAGGTTCAGCTCGAGCGGGCGCTGGGAGCCGATCCGATCCTGCGTGCCTTCCGCACCTCGTTCGACCATCTCGCGCAATTCGCCACACCGGCTCAGGTGGCGCGGTTGCGCACCGAGATCGCCGGCTGGTTCATCGCGCTCACCGCCGAGGCCGGATGGCGAGCAGCGCACCGGATGCCACCGGTGTGGGAGTACCTGGCCAACCGGCAGCCGCACAGTTTCCTGCCCTGTATGGCGCCCATCGATGCGGTCGGCGGCTACGAACTCGGGGCCGCCGAATACACCGATCCCCGGGTTCGGCGGGTGGTGACCACCGCCGCGCTGGCCGCTCAGATGGTCAACGACCTGTATTCGATGGCTCGCGAGGACCTGTCCGACGGCCGGGAGTTCAACCTGCCGACCGTGCTGGCCGCCGAACAGCATTGCAGCCGCCACGAGGCGATCCTGCAGACCGCCGAGGTACACGACGAGCTGATGCATCGTTTCGAACGCGAGGCCGGGATCCTCGCGGCGAACGGCTCACCGGCTCTGCACCGGTTCCTGAGCGGTCTGTGGGCGTGGCTGGGCGGAAATCGCGCCTGGCATGCCGCCAGTCGCCGGTACAGCGACATCTCCTGATTCACCCACCCCTACCGACGCCGTGTATCGGCGCGATGAGCACTGCCCGCAGCACCAACGATCGAGAGGACTGATTCGTCATGACCACGCTCGACCCCCAGACCGATGGCGTACTGCAGACGAGCTACCAGCGTTCGGTGGCGGCGTATTGGAACGACAATCCCAACGATGACCGGGTGAATACCAAATTGGGCGAGGTCGACGGCCTCTATCACCATCACTACGGCATCGGCGAGCCGGATCTGTCCGTCCTGGAGGGGCCCGAGGACACTCGCCAGGACCGGATCGTGCGCGAACTGCACCGGCTCGAGACCGCACAGGCCGATCTGCTGCTGGACAATCTCGGCGATGTGCGCCCCGGAGACCGGCTGATGGACGGCGGATCGGGTCGCGGCGGCACCAGCATCATGGCCAATCAGCGGTTCGGCTGCCGGGTGGACGGGGTGACGATCTCCGAATACCAGGTGGGATTCGCCAATGAGCAGGCCCAGCAGCGCGGGGTCTCGGACCGCGTGCAGTTCCACTTCCGCAATATGCTCGACACCGGCTTCGACTCGCGGTCCATGCGCGGTATCTGGACCAACGAGACCGATATGTACGTCGAGCTGCCGGATCTGTTCAGCGAATTCGCGCGGCTGCTCGAACCGGGCGGGCGCTACGTGTGCATCACCGGCTGCTCCAACGACGTGACCGGCGGGCGGTCGGCGGCGGTGAGCTGGATCGACGCCCACTACGGCTGCATGATCCACCCGCGCAGCGAGTATTTCCGGGCGCTGGCCGCGAACAATCTCGTGCCGATCGCCGTCACCGATCTCACCGCGGCCACCATTCCGTACTGGGAGTTGCGCACCCATTCCGAACTGGCCACCGGCGTGGAGAAGCCGTTCCTGACCTCCTACAAGGAGGGCAGCTTCCAGTACCTGATGATCGCCGCCGATAAGGTGGGGCGGTGACCGCCGCACCAGAAGACAGCGCCGGGGCACCGCCGGTCGACCGTGAGGCCCTGCTCGTCGAGCTCGTGGACGAGCAGGGCCGGGCGATCGGCTCGTGCCCGGTGGCGCGAGCGCACACCGCGCCCGGACGGCTGCACCGCGCGTTCTCGGTGCTGCTGTTCGATGCGGCCGGGCGGATGCTGCTGCAGCAGCGGGCGGCGGTCAAGACCCGCTTCCCGCTGCTGTGGAGCAACACCTGCTGCGGACATCCCGCGCCCGGTGAGTCGATCACCGGCGCCGCCGCAGTGCGGCTCGGTGAGGAGCTCGGTATCGCGGCCGAGCTGACCGAGGTCGGTGTGTTCCGCTATCAGGCGGAGGATCCGGCGACCGGCCGGGTCGAACACGAATGGGATCACGTCCTGGTGGGTCGTTTCGAGGGAGCCCCGCCGAACCCCGATCCGGCGGAGATCGCCGATTACGCCTGGCTGTACCCGGCCGATCTGCATACCGCACTCGAATCCGACCCCGCCCGCTACACCCCGTGGTTGCTGGGCGTCCTGTCGATCACCCACCCGCCCGTCGCCAGTCTCCAGGACTGACGCCGAGCGAACATCCGAAGGGACGACACATCCGAACGCGGGAGGGGCGGCTCCCGCTCGGCGTGTACACCCGGATCGCGAATCTGCCCGAGGCCGAGCGCCCTATCCGGCCTCCCGCAATGGCCTGAACTCGACACTCAACCGCACCCCCAACGCCTCTGCGATCCGTTCCAGCACGGGGATCGTCGGCATCGTGCCGCCCGCTTCCAGACGTGCCACGGCCGGTTGTTTCAAACCGGCCCGATCAGCAAGCTCGACCTGCGTCAACCCCGTGCGCTCACGCAGATCACGCACCGCCGCACCGAGTTCGAACTTGATCCGCGCCGCCTCATAGGCAGCACCGGCCCCAGGGCGCGCCATAACCTCCGCACGAATCTCCGCCCAGCTATTACGTTCATCCATGGGACCTATTCACCTATTCCTCCTCGACGGCATGCGCCTCGGCGATGCAGCGGATCATCGCACGCTTCGCCCGCGCTATCTCGGCGGTCTCCCGCATCCGATGCTTGCGAAACACGATCAACAGGATGATGCGTCGTCCCGAAGCAATCCAGTATGTGATCCGTACGGAATCGCGCGCCAGATAGAAGCGCAGTTCCCGCAGCTTTCCATCCAACTGTTTGGTGTACGGCTCTCCCAACAGCACTCCGCGCTCGGCCAATTGATCGACGTAGAAGATCACGGTCTCCTGATCGTCTCGAGCGAGCGATAAGAACCACCGCTTCACCTCCGGCTCGAGTTCAACCTCTCCCCAATTCATAACACAGACGTTATATTCAGGACAAGGGCGTCGGCCACAGAATCCCGAGAGCGAAACAGGTCCAGAAGCTGGGCGCTCACATGGTCCTCGCCCACTTAGAGCTTCCTGCGATCGAGTGGGTGGTCAGTGGGCTCGGCCGAGTTCCAGGGCCAGGACGCCGAGGATCACCAGGGTTATTCCGCCGAGTTGGATCAGGGTGAGACTTTCTCGCAGGAACATCGCGCCGATGGCGGCTACCGCTGCGTGCCGGTTCCGGCGGCCGGGTCCGCACGAGTCGGGCGAACGGTGCGGCGGGTCGGCCGCGGGGTGGGGCGATCGACTGCCGACGCTGCGCGCAAGGGGGACGAATACTGTTGCGGGGAATGCTCATCGGGCTGGATGGCCGAGGCGCGGGGGGCCGCGATCGGGCGGTTCCGGTCGCGGTCGGGCCGGCGATCGACCTCGATATCGCGTTCCAGGGTGACCACCAGATTGCGTTCGGCGCGGTCCTGCGGCCAGTCGCGGTCCTTGCTGCGAATCACCTGACGCTCGACATTGCCATCGGCGATCCAGTCATCGATGAGGAGGCGAATATTCGACCGCCATCCCCCGTCGACCCAATGCTGTAGCAGCAATTCCCAACTGTCCTCATCGATCCCGCACGACGCACCCGGCGTGCCCGGAAGCACGGCCGCGTAGGTGTGCCGCTGGCTGCCCACGCGAACCGCCACCCGTTGCGGGAACAGGGCCTCGACGGAGGTGACGATGATCCGGCAGGGGCCGTGGTATTCAGGCATGGCACACCATCATTCGCGGGTGAACTCGGGCTGGTGCAGATCACCGACCCGGGTGTGCCGACCCAGCAGGGCCACCTCGCGGAACTGGTACAGGATCGCGCCGGTGGGTGCGTGGATGGTCATCCGCTCCCGCAGCGGCATCTGCAACAGCCGAACTCCGGACGGGGTGGTCGTCCAGCGCGGCAGATCATCGCCGACCAGGCGTTCCAGGGTGACCCGGTGGACCGAATCGACCTCGTCGGGGTTGGGGTCCAATCGCGCTGGGGCACAGGTCAGGGCGACGAACGGGGTCATGACGAATCCGGAGTCGGTGACGAAATCGTCCAGCACCCCGAGCACATCCGACTCGGCGAGATCCAGCCCGATCTCCTCCCGGACCTCGCGCAGCCCGGCCGCCACCGCGCTCTCATCGGGATCGATCTTGCCGCCGGGAAATGCCCACTGACCACTGTTCATTCCGCGATACGCCCGCCGGATCAGCAGTACGTGCGGCTCGTCGGGATCATCGACGACGCAGATCACCACGGCCGCCGCGCGCCCACCCGTCGCGGCGATCCGCTCGAATCCCACCATATTGCCGCGAATCCGCTCGGCGACAGCAGAATTCGTCATACCCCGACACCCTGGCCGACACACAGCTCGACAACCACAGCTGCTCCCTTCGTCACAGTCACAGTACGTCGGGCGCCGCCTCCCCTGCCCGAGCGCCTCGCTCACCGAGCCTTCATCGGGAAATCCCCGGCAACAGGCGGGCCGAGCTCAGCCCAGCCAGGCGCGTGCCTCGGTGGCGGACTGGCGGACCTCGTCGAGTTGCTCGGCGACCTGGATTCCGGCGGTGCCGCCGCGAGCGTTGCGGGAGGCGATGGAACCCTCGACGGTCAGCACCTCGCGGACCTTCGGCGTCAGAGCCGGGTCCACGGCGGCGAATTCGGCGTCGGTGAGTTCGTCCAAGCCCACACCGCGGGACTCCGCGGCGCGGACGCACGCACCGGCCGCCTCGTGCGCGACGCGGAACGGAACGCCCTGGCGGACAAGCCATTCGGCGATATCGGTGGCGAGCGTGTAACCGGCGGGGGCCAATTCGGCCATGCGGTCGGTGTGGAAGGTCAACGTGGAAACCAGACCCGCGATGGCGGGCAGCAGCAACTCCAGCTGAGCCACCGAATCGAACAGAGGTTCCTTGTCCTCCTGCAGATCCCGGTTGTACGCCAGCGGTTGTGCCTTGAGCGTGGCGAGCAGACCGGTGAGGTTGCCGATCAGCCGGCCCGCCTTACCCCTGGTCAGCTCGGAGACGTCCGGATTCTTCTTCTGCGGCATGATCGACGAGCCGGTGGACCACGCGTCGGCCAGGGTTATGTAGCCGAATTCCGGTGTGCTCCACAGGATTACCTCCTCGGCCATCCGCGACAGATCCACCGCGGTCATGGCCAGGACGAAGGCGGCCTCGGCGGCGAAGTCGCGGGAGGAGGTGGCATCGATCGAATTGGCCGCGGCCGCATCGAAATTCAGATCGGCGGCGATCGCCTCGGGATCCAGGCCGAGCGAGGAACCCGCCAGCGCACCCGAACCGTACGGGGAGATCGCAGCGCGCTTGTCGAAATCGCGCAGCCGATCGATGTCGCGCAGCAGCGGATGGGCGTGCGCGAGCAGGTGGTGGGCCAGCAGCACCGGCTGAGCGGCCTGCAGGTGGGTCTTACCGGGCATGACCGTCTCCGGATGCGCGGCGGCCTGCGCGACCAGCGCGTCGACCACGTCCAGCACCCCGGCCGCGACGCGACGGACCGCATCGCGCAACCACATCCGGAACAGCGTGGCTACCTGATCGTTGCGGGAGCGTCCCGCGCGCAGGCGTCCGCCCAGCTCGGTTCCGACCCGCTCGATCAGCCCGCGCTCGAGCGCGCCGTGCACGTCCTCATCGGATTCGGCAGGGCCGAACGCGCCCGAATCCACGTCCGCGGCAAGGTGATCCAGCCCGGCCAGCATGGCGTCCAGATCCGCCGCCGACAGCAGCCCGGCTTTGTGCAGCACCCGCGCGTGCGCCTTGGACGCGCGAATATCGTAGGGAGCCAGGACCCAATCGAAATGAGTCGATTTGCTCAGCGCGGCCATCGCCGCGGCCGGACCGGACGCGAACCGCCCACCCCACAGCGCCCCTTCGTTGGTGCTGCCGCCGTCGGTCATCGGTTGTGGTCTCCTCACCCGCGGATCGCGGTCATATGTGTCGTTTCGCCGGATACGCCGCCCGCGATCGTCAGGGACGGGCAGCGGTCATCAGGATGTGGCTGCGCAGGTCCGCACGCACCTCGTCGGATACCTCGCGGCCGTGCTCGGTCAGCACCGTGACCACGTCGGACGCGCTCACCTTCCAACCGTGCGCGCCGAACCAGTCACGGGGGTCGGTGCGATTCTCGGTGCCGTACCAGAGGTTCTCCACGTCCATCCGAATCCCGGCCTGCGCCATCATCTTCTCCCGGGCCGCGCGGATCTCGGGGTTCCGCGTCTGGGGCTGCCCGAACCCCATGTTCAGCGCGATCATGCTGCCCGGGACGCTGAGTTCGGCGATATTGTCGAACAGCCTGTCCTGCGCTTCGGCCGGGAGATAACGCAGTAGCCCCTCGGCCAGCCACGCGGTCGGCCGGGTCGCGTCGAAACCGCTCTCGCGCAACGCCTTCGGCCAGTCCTGACGAAGGTCGATCGGCACCTCGCGGCGATCCGCGGCGGGCCGGTCCTGAGCCAGCGCAGTCGCCTTGAACTCCAGCACCTTCGGCTGATCCAGCTCGAAAATCACTGTGCCCGAAGGCCATTCGAGCCGGTAGGCACGTGCATCCAGTCCCGAGGCCAGGATCACGATCTGCCGGATTCCGGCGGCGACCACCGTGCCGAAGTACTCGTCGATGTACACCGTGCGCCCGGTCATCATGCTGCGCACCGAGCCGTAGACCCGGGCGCGCTCGGGATCGAGGTCCGCCTCACCGCCGATGAGCTTGCTCCACCCGGAGCCGACCGCCTCCACCAGCTTGGCGGCATAGGGATCCCGGTACAGCGCATCGGGCCGTTGGGTCTCGACCGCGCGCATCACCGCGACGCCCACGGCCGTCGCGCCCACACTCTCGGTGATGTCCCAACTGTCGTCGTCGGTCCGCACGAGCACCTCCTGGGCTCATCCCGCCCACGCGGGGAAGTCGCCGCCGACGCGGGGACGTGTTCCCACGGCCGACGGAAATCCGGTCACCGACGAACGCCGACCGCCCGGCGATCGAGGGCGGGCGGCGCGCACGGCTACCCGATAAATTACTTCTTGTTCAGATCCCGGCGTGCGGCGACCTTCGAGGACAGGCCGTGGATCTGCACGAAGCCCTTGGCCAGCGACTGGTCGAAGGAATCGCCCTCGTCGTAGGTGGCCAGGTTGAAGTCGTACAGCGACTCCTCGCTGCGACGGCCGTTCACCACGACGTTGCCGCCGTGCAGCACCAGGCGGATATCGCCGGTGACGTGCTCCTGGGTGTCGCGCACGAACGCGTCCAGGGCGCGCTTGAGCGGGGAGTACCACAGGCCGTCGTAGGCCAGCTCGCCCCAGCGCTGCTCGACCTGCCGCTTGTACCGGCCCAGTTCCCGCTCCAGGGTGACGTTCTCCAACGCCTGATGCGCGGTGATCAGCGCGATCGCGCCCGGAGCCTCGTAGATCTCGCGGCTCTTGATGCCGACCAGCCGGTCCTCGACCATGTCCAACCGGCCCACGCCCTGACGTCCCGCGCGCCGGTTCAGCTCCACGATCGACTCGAGCACGGTGACCTGGCGGCCGTCGATGGCCACCGGCACACCCTTGTCGAAGCTGACGACCAGCTCGTCCGGGGCCTCGAAGTTGATCGTCGGGTCGACGGTGTAGTCGTAGACGTCCTTGGTCGGGGCGTTCCACAGGTCCTCGAGGAAGCCGGTCTCGACCGCGCGGCCCCAGACGTTCTGGTCGATGGAGAACGGCGACTTCTTGGTGACGTTGATCGGCAGCGAGTTCTCCTCGGCGAAGGCGATGGCCTTCTCCCGGGTCCAGGCGTAGTCGCGAACCGGGGCGATGACGTTCAGGTCGGGTGCCAGCGCGCCGATGCCGACCTCGAAGCGAACCTGGTCGTTGCCCTTGCCGGTGCAGCCGTGCGCGACGGTGCTGGCGCCGTGGAACTTCGCGGCCTCGACCAGGTGCTTGACGATCAGCGGGCGGCTGATCGCCGAGACCAGCGGGTACTGGCCCTGGTAGAGCGCGTTGGCCTGCACGGTTGGGAGGCAGTAGTCGTCGGCGAACTCCTCGCGCGCGTCGACCACGACCGCCTCGACGGCGCCGCAGTCCAGCGCGCGCTGGCGCACGACGTTCATATCCTCGCCGCCCTGACCCAGATCGATCGCGACCGCGACGACCTCGGCCCCGGTCTCCTTGCCGATCCAGCTGATGGCAACGGAGGTGTCCAGCCCGCCGGAGTAGGCGAGTACGACGCGATCGGCCATGTCTGTAACTCCTCGAGTAATTCGTGCGTATCCAAGTCTGTGTGCCCGCTTCGCCGGGCCCGCGGCGCTCCCCGCCCCACTCCCCAGGCGGCCCGCACCACGCACAAATGATTATGCACGACGATGCAAGCCCATTCATAACTGGGGGTATGCCGTATCTTCTGCCTCCGCTTCGCTCCGGCGTGTTCGCGGCCCCCTGGGTCTCGCCGTTCGGCCCGTGTCGGGCACTCGTTCCTCGCACCCGCCACGCGTCCGAACGGCGAGACGGGCCGCGAACCTTGGGGTTGGCGTTGTCCCGGGCTGGTGGAACCAGGTGTGCGGTGTGGGCCGCGACAGGAGGCGATACTCCGCCCAATACGGACAATTGCCGTGAAAACCGAAGGTGTTCAACGAGATTGCCACGTCAACATGGGCGCGTGTGCGAGCCTGGAAGGGCCAGCGGTCCGGCGGCAGAAGGGCGATCCAGATGTTTTCGAGTATCGGGAGTTTCTTCGAGCTGATCGGTGATGACGTGCTGTCCCTGGGGCAGGCCGTCGTGCAGATCATCGGCGATCTGTTGAATTCGGGTACGTACGGCGGCGGTGGCGGCGGCGTCCCGCCGGGGCAATACCCGCTCGCCTAGCACTCATGGTGGTCCGGCACCCGGAACCGACCGCCGGGCCACCACACATCCCTGCCTGATCAGCGTGTTCGTCTCCGATAGAACGCGGAGACGACCGCCACGACGCCGACCAGGATGAGAACGACGCCCAGATACGTCCACTGGGAGTGGCCGGTCATCGGCGAGCCGCTCACGTTACCGGTGCCCTGCCCGATCCACAGCGCCCCGACCAGGCACAACACCACACCCACCACCACGCTGATCACGCGCCGCACAGTTCCTCCTGGCTGTAACTTCGGCCTCCGCTTCGCTCCGGCGGGTTCGCGGCCCCCGAAGTCTCGCCCTTTGGAGTTGACGTTCCTACCGGGTCGGCGGAACCAGGTACAGAGAACCTCGTCTTGGAACAGGGTAGGCGCTGCGTCCGGCTACCGCTCCCGGGCGAGCGTCTCCGAGGGCAACTGCGAGGCGTAGATCGTCTGGTGGATCGGCGTGGCAATACCTGCGGCCCTGCCGAACCGGACGACCGCGCCACTCTGGTAGTGCAGTTCCGACGGACGGCCCGCGGCCAGATCACGCTGCATCGATGCGGTGGTCTCCGGACCGAAGCCCGCGTAGATCTTCATCATCTGATCGACGTCGTGTTCGTCCAGCGCGATACCCCGGGCGCGGGCCACCTCGAGCACCTCGGCCATCGCCGCGCGCACCAGCGCGACGGTCTCGGGTTCGCTGGAGACGACCCCGACGGGCTGGCGGGCCAACGCGCCGACCCCGCCATAAGAGGAGATCAGCATCAGCTTGCGCCACAGGGTCGCTTCGATGTCGCTGGTGCGGGTCACCGTGATACCCGCCGGGGTCAGCGCCTCGACCACCGCTTCGACACGTTCGGCCGAATCCGGTGCCAGCGCACCGATTTCCACCGCGGCGTGCGCGCCGAGGCAGCGCACCGACCAGGGCTCGACACGTTCGGCGATCACGACGCAGGTGCAGCCGAGGACGCGCTCGGAGCCCAGTACCGCGGCCAGATCGCTGACCGCCTCGACGCCATTCTGCAACGGCAGGATCGTGGTCTCCGGACCGACGACCGGTTCCAGCGCCTCGGCGACATCGCGAACCTGCCACGCCTTCACCGCGACGATCACCAGATCGGCCGGATCGCCACCGGGAGCGAGTTCGGTGACCACCTGCACGTCGGGTACCGAACTCTCTTCTCCCGCACGCGAAACCAGCAGCGGCCCCGCCGCCGCGGCCCGGACGGTCTCCTCCCGCCCGACCACCGTCACCTGATGACCGGCGCGCGCCAGCATCCCGGCGAAGTACAGTCCGATTCCACCCGCCCCGAATACCGTAATCCGCACGAGTCAGGGCCTCCACATCGTCGACAACCGCACGTGATTCATGCGTTTGCATACAGTATCGCCGACCGGCCGAGCATTCAATTGGTACCGCAGGTAACGGATTTCACGTTCGCGAGGCTACCGAAAGGGGCACACGAAGACTCCCGTCGGCATTTCGGCTCGCCCGGAGTCCTGCGGAAGCCGGATATCTCCGGTTAGTGTGTGAGCGATCACACCACCGCGGCGGACCGCGGTACGGCAGCACCTGGAAACGAGTTACACCGTGACGATCGACGACGATCCCGCACAGGCCGCCTCCCGCGACGCCCCCGCGCCTCCGCTGACCTCGGCGCAACGCCGTGCGTTCTGGGGATCTTTCGGCGGCTGGGCGATGGACGGTTTCAACTGGACCGTGTTCGGGCTGGTACTCGCGCCCACGATGACCGCACTGCTGCCGCGCGCGGGCATCGCCGCGACATCGGCGAATATCGGCTGGTACGGCCAGATCAGCGCGGCGCTGTTCCTGCTCGGCTGGGGCTGTTCGGCGATCTGGGGGCCGCTGGCCGATCGCTTCGGCCGGATGCCCGCGATGACGGCCTCCATCGCGATGTACGGCGTGTTCACCGCGTTGGCGGGACTGGCGACCAACCTGTGGGAGTGGAACGCCTTCCGATTCCTCGCGGCGATCGGCGTCGGGGGCGAATGGGCAATGGCGGGAACGCTTCTGGCCGAGGTGCTGCCCGAACGGGTGCGTGCGCGTTTCGGCGGGCTGATGCATTCGGCCGCCTACATCGGCGTGCTGATCGTCTCGGCGCTGTATCTCGCGGCCGGGCCGCAACTGGGCTGGCGGGGCATGTTCCTGATCGGCGGTATTCCGGCGCTGGCGGTCTTCATCATTCGCCGCACCACGCCCGAACCCGAACGCTGGCAGAAGGATTCGGCCGAGCAGGAGCGAAAATCGTTCTGGCAGCCGGTGATCGACGTGCTGACCCCGCCCTATCGGGCGCGCACCCTCGGCAATCTGGCGCTACTGGTGGTCTGCGTGATCGGGCTGTGGGCCGGGTCGACGTATGTGCCCACCGCGATCACCGATCTGGCGCATCACGCGGGTTACGGCTCGTCCGGGACGGTGCGGCTGGCCGGGATCTCCTCGATGACGGTGGCCGCGTTCACGATCATCGGCTGCGTGGTGATTCCGCGACTGGCGGACCGATTCGGGCGGCGGGCCACGCTGGCCGGACTGTTCGTGCTGATGGCCGTCGGTGCGGTCGGGGTCTACGGAATCGCCTACCCGATGCATTCGATCGTGCTGACCTTCGTATTCCTGCCGGTGCTCGGGCTCGGCGGGGCGAATTTCGCGATCTTCACCATCTGGCTGCCCGAACAATATCCGACCCGGATGCGCGCCACGGCGTTCGCGTTCACCACGACGCTCTCGCGCTGGTTCGCGGCCGCGGGAACATTTCTCATCGGTTACGGCATCCACGCGAGCGGCTCGCTGGCCATCCCGCTGAGCGCGACCGCGGTCGTCTTCCTGATCGGCATCGGCATGGTCGGGCTGGCCCCGGAGACCCGCGGGCAGGTACTGCCGGACTGACGGCCGATCCGAATACCGTTACCGCCCAACCGATTCGGCGTGTCAGGCCCACTGCTCGATCTTGGCGGCCAATTCCGCCCCGGTGAGCGGCTCGCGGGCGATCACGGCGATGGTGTCGTCCCCGGCGATGGTGCCCACGATCTCCGGCAGCGAGGCGCGATCGAGCGCACTGGCCAGGAAATGCGCCGCGCCGGGCGGTGTGCGCAGGACCGCGATATTGCCGCTGTGGTCGGTGGAGACGAGCAGGTCGCCGAGCAGTTTGGACAGCCGGTCGGTGCCGCCGGTGACCCCGCGAACCGGACTGCCGTCCTCGGGCACGACGTAGACACCCGCGCCGCCGTCCGCGGCCCGCAGCTTCACCGCGCCGAGTTCGTCCAGATCTCGCGACAACGTCGCCTGGGTGGTCTCGATGCCTGCCTCGGCGAGCAGCGCGGCCAGTTCGGTCTGGCTGCGCACCGCGTGGCCGGACAGGATCTCCACGATGCGCTGCTGGCGGCCGGCACGCGTGCGGGCGGTCGCCGGGCCGGATCTGTTCGGCTCGGCGCTAGCTCGGTCCACGGTACTCACGAACGTCTGCCGTTCACGATCGTCGCTCCTGCCCGCCGTTCTTGCCCAGCAACCAGACCAGCAGCGCCTTCTGCGCGTGCAGCCGGTTCTCCGCCTCGTCCCAGACGACGCTGTGCGGGCCGTCGATCACCTCGTCGGTGATCTCCTCCCCGCGATGCGCCGGAAGACAGTGCAGCACAACCGCGTCCGGGGCCGCATGGGACAGCAGTTCGGCGTTGACCTGGAAGGGCCGGAACGGTCCGACCCGGTCCAGGCCGTCGTCCTCCTGCCCCATGGAGGTCCAGGCGTCGGTGACCAGCGCATCCGCGCCGGTGGCCGCGGCGACCGGATCACCGGTGACCGTGACGCTCGCCCCGGTCTCCGCGGCGCGCTTGCGGGCAGCGTCGAGCACCCAGTCGGCGGGTTCGAAACCCGCAGGCGCGGCGATGATCACGTTCAGGCCCGCGGTCACGCCGCCCAGCAGCAGCGAGTGCGCCATATTGTTCGCCCCGTCGCCGAAGTAGGCCAGGGTGCGGCCGGTCAGGTCGCCCTTGCGTTCGGTGAGGGTCAGCAGATCGGCCAGCACCTGACAGGGGTGGAATTCGTTGGACAGCGCATTCACCACGGGAACCGTTGCCGTGGAAGCCATCTCGTCGAGCCGGACCTGTTCGAAGGTGCGCCACACGATCGCGTCGACGTAGCGCGAGAGCACCCGGCCGGTGTCCGCGAGGGTCTCCTCGCGGCCCAGCTGGGTGGTCCGGCCGTCGACCACCACCGCGTGCCCGCCGATCTGGGCGATGCCCATTTCGAAGGAGAACCGGGTGCGGGTGGAGTTCTTCTCGAAGATCACCCCGACCCCGCGCGGACCCTCGAGCGGCCGCCGCGAGAACGGCGCAGCCTTCAGTTCCGCTGCCAGCGCGAGGATTTCGGCCTGTTCGGCCGGGCTGACGTCGTCGTCGCGTAGGAAATGACGCATGCTCACTCGTCCCCCTTCTCCAGGGTGGTCTGCTTGTCCAGGGCGGTGTCCAGGATGCCGGGCAGATCCGCCAGCAGGCTCCCGGCTTGAGTCTCGGTCAGGATCAGCGGCGGCGCCAGCCGGATGACGTCCGGCTTGGCCGGATTCACCAGATAACCCCGCTCCCGCGCGGCCAGTTCCACCTGGGCGGCGGCGGGACGGGTCAGCTGGATGCCGATCAGCAGGCCCGCACCGCGCACGTGATCGACCAGCGGATGTCCCAGTTCGTCGATGCCGTCGACGAGTTTCTTGCCGACCGTCTCCACGTTGTGCAGCAGATCGTCCCGGTCGATGGTGCGCAGCACCGCCAGCGCGGCCGCGGCGCAGACCGGGTTGCCGCCGAAGGTGGTCCCGTGCGCGCCCGGGGTGAGCAGGTCCGCCGCGCGGCCCTGCGCCAGCACCGCGCCGATCGGCAGCCCGCCGCCCAGCCCCTTGGCCAGGGTGATCACGTCGGGCACCAGCCCCGCGGCCTGATGGGCGTAGAAGTGGCCGGTGCGTCCGATGCCGGTCTGCACCTCGTCCAGGATCAGCAGCGCGCCGTGTTCGGCGGTGATCGCGCGGGCGGCGGCCAGATAGTCCGGCGGCGGCACCACGACGCCGCTCTCGCCCATCATCGGTTCCAGGAATACCGCGGCGGTATCCGAATCGACCACGGCGGCAAGGGCTTCGATGTCGCCGTAGGGCACGTGCACGACCCCGGCCGGCATCGGCTCGAACGGCTCGCGCTTGGACGGCTGGCCGGTCAGCGCCAGCGCGCCCATGGTGCGCCCGTGGAATGCCTCCTCGCAGGCGACGATCTTGGTGCGTCCGGTCAGCCGGGCGATCTTGAACGCAGCCTCGTTCGCCTCGGTGCCCGAGTTGCAGAAGAACGCCCGGCCCGCCCCGTCACCGAAATGCGCCAGCAGACGCTCGGCGAGTTCGATCACCGGTTCGCTGGCATACAGATTCGATACGTGCCCGAGGGTGTTCAGCTGCGCGGTCACCGCCTCGACGATCGCCGGATGCGCGTGCCCGAGGCTGTTCACCGCGATACCGCCGAGGAAATCGAGGTAGCGTTTGCCGTCGGCGTCGTAGAGCTCCGCGCCCGAACCGCGCACCAGCGCGATCGCGGGGGTGCCGTAGTTGTTCATCAGCGAGGCGGACCACCGCTGCTGAATGTCCTGAGTACTCATGGGTTTTCCGTGCCCTCCTGCGACTCGGTGGTCCGCGGTGGGGTCGAGGGCGAGATCATCGTACCGATCCCCTCCCCGGTGAACAGTTCCAGCAAGACCGCGTGCGGCACGCGTCCGTCGATGACGTGCGCGCTCGGCACGCCGCCGAGCACCGCACGCAGGCAGGCTTCCATCTTGGGCACCATGCCCGAACCCAGCGAGGGCAGCAGTTCGGCGAGCGCGTCGGCGTCGATGTGCGTGGTCAGCGAGGACCGGTCGGGCCAATTCGTGTACAGCCCTTCGACATCGGTCAGCACGACCAGTTTCTCCGCGCCCACCGCGGCGGCCAGCGCACCCGCGGCGGTATCGGCGTTGACGTTGTGCACCACGCCGTCCACGTCGGGGGCCAGGGTCGACACCACCGGGATACGGCCCGCCCGGACGATGTCCAGCACCGACTCCGGGTCCACCGCGGTGACATCGCCGACCAGGCCGATATCGGTTGTCTCGCCGTCGATTTGGAGGGTTCGGCGGGTCGCGGTGAACAGCCGCGCATCCTCGCCGGAAATGCCGACCCCGTACGGTCCGTGCGCGTTGATCAGCCCGACCAGTTCCCGGCCGACCTGGCCGAACAGCACCATGCGCGCGACATCGAGCACCTCGGGCGTGGTGACCCGCAGCCCGCCGCGGAATTCACCCTGTAGACCGAGGCGTTTCAGCATGGCGCTGATCTGCGGTCCGCCGCCGTGCACCACGATCGGATGCACGCCCACCGTGCGCAGGAAGACCATATCGGCGGCGAAGGCGCGCTTGAGATCCTCGTCGATCATGGCGTTGCCGCCGTACTTCACCACCACGACGGTGTCGCGGAACTTCTGCAGCCAGGGCAGCGCGTCGGCCAGCACATGCGCCTTGTCCAGGGCGGACAGTCCCGCCACGGCATGCGGAATCGATGGTGACACAGCGGTATTCGACCCGTTCTCGGTCATGAGCTGTAGGCCGAGTTCTCTTCGACGTACCCGTGCGACAGGTCCGTGGTGCGGATGGTGGCCTCGCCCTGGCCCAGATCCAGATCGACCACGACGTGGATGTCCGCGCCGGACAGATCGACCTCACGTGCGCCCGGAGCGCCCGTCCCGCCGATGCACACCGGACTTCCGTTGAACGACACCGAGATTCGGTCGGGTTCCAGATCGATGGGCGCGATGCCGATCGCGGCCAGCACCCGGCCCCAGTTCGGATCCGACCCGAAGAACGCGGTCTTGACCAGCGAGTCGCGGGCGATCGCGCGAGCGCCGATCAATGCCTGATCCTCGTCCACCGCACCGCGCACGGTGACCACCACCCGCTTGGTGACGCCCTCCGCGTCGGCCATCAGCTGCGCGGCCAGGTCGTCGCAGACGGCCAGGACCGCCGCGTCCAGATCCTCCTGCGCGGGAGTGACCTCGCTCGCACCGCTGGCCAGCAGCAGCACGGTGTCGTTGGTGGAGCAGGAGCCGTCGACGTCGAGCCGGTCGAAGGTGCGCGAAGTCGCCTTGCGCAGAGCCGAATCCAGCTGTTCGGGCGTGGCCACGGCATCGGTGGTCAGCACCACCAGCATGGTCGCCAGCGAGGGAGCGAGCATGCCCGCGCCCTTGGCCATCCCGCCGACGTTCCACTTGTCGTGATGGTGGTACGCCGTCTCCTTCGGGACGGTGTCGGTCGTCATGATGGCGTGCGCGGCATCGGTACCGCCGGATATGCCACCGGCCATCTCGTGCACGATCTCGGTGACGCCGGGAATCACCTTGTCCATCGGCAGCCGGTCCCCGATCAAACCGGTTGAGCAGACCGCGATCTCGCCCGCGCCGGTCTCGGTTCCCCAGTTGCTCAACGCCTTCGCCAGTTCCTCGGCGGTGGCGTGGGTGTCCTGGAAGCCGCCGGGACCGGTGCAGGCGTTCGCACCGCCGGAGTTCAGGATCACCGCGCGCAACCGGCCGCCGGTCAGCACCTGCTGCGACCACAGCACGGGCGCGGCCTTGACCTTGTTACGGGTGAACACCCCGGCCGCGGCGCATTCCGGCCCCTCGTTGACGACCAGCGCCAGATCCGGTTTGCCGGTCGCCTTGATCCCGGCGGCGATCCCGGCCGCGCGGAACCCCAGCGGCGCGGTCACTCCCTGGGTCCGGACCAATTTGTCGCTGGATGTCACGGTGCCACTCCTACGGTGGGAAGTCCGGCGGTCTCCTCGTAGCCGACCGCCAGATTCATCGATTGCACCGCGGCCCCCGCGGTGCCCTTGGTCAGGTTGTCGATCGCGCCGATCACGACCAGGAGTCCGGCGTCGGCGTCCACGGCGACCTGCAGGGTCACCGCGTTGGAGCCGAGTACCGAACCGGTCTGCGGCAGTTGCCCTTCGGGCAATAGATGGATGAAAGGCTCGTCGGCGTAGGCCTTCTCGTACACCGCGCGGGCCTGCGCGAGATCCACTCGCGTCGGCGCGGTGCAGGTGGCCAGGATGCCACGCGGCATCGGCGCGAGCACCGGGGTGAACGAGACCGCGACATCGGCGGCATCCGCGGCCACCGCCTTCAGGTTCTGCGCGATCTCCGGGGTGTGCCGGTGCGCACCGGCGATGCCGTAGGCGCGCACCGAACCCATCACCTCCGAACCCAGCAGTCCCACATCGGGTTTGCGGCCCGCGCCGGAGGTTCCGCTCACCGCGACGATATGCACGTTCGGCTCGACGATTCCGGCGGCCACCGCCGGGGCCAGCGCCAGACTCGACACCGTGGGATAGCAGCCCGGCACCGCGATCCGGGTCGCGCCGCGCAGCCGCTCACGCGCACCCGGTAGTTCGGGCAGGCCGTAGGGCCAGCTGCCCGCGTGCGGGGTCTTGTAGTACCGCTCCCATGCCTGTGCGTCGGTGAGCCGGAAATCCGCGCCGCAGTCGATGATCACCGTGGACTCGGGCAGCGCGGTCGCGATCGCCGCCGACTGGCCGTGCGGCAGGCCGAGGAAGACGATTTCGTGCCCGGCCAGAATCTCCGGCGTCGTCTCGGTCAGCACCCGATCGGCCAGGGGCAGCAGATGCGGCTGCGACTCCCCGAGCGGCGTGCCCGCGTTCGACCCAGCGGTCAGCGCCCCGACCTCGAGGCGCCCGCTTCGGTACGCCGGATGCCCCAGCAGCAATCGCAGGACCTCACCGCCCGCGTATCCGCTCGCACCAGCCACCGCGACCCGAAGTACGGGCCCACTCGAGGTATCCGCCATGTGATGATTATGCACGATCATGCAATCCCATTCATAGCGGGGTTACCGGAAATAATACTTGTTTCACAGGAGCAAGTAATTTACTGTTGCTTCATGCAAGCAAGTAAGTCCCAGATCGCCGACCTGGTCCGCACCGTCTCCCAGTTCGCCGAGGCGAATCGGCAGGGTCAGGCGCGGATGTTCGACGCGGTGCGACTGGGCGTCCTGCAGCTGGCCGTCGAACACGGGCCGCTGCGGGCGGGCGAAGTCGCCGAGCGGCTGGACGCCCTCCCCTCCTCCATCACCCGGCACATCCGGGCGCTGAGCGAGGCCGAGTTGGTGACCACCGAGCCCGATCCAGCGGACCGGCGCGCGGTGCTGCTGATGGCAACCGACACCGGACGCGCGGAATTGCGCCAGTTTCTCGATGTCGGCGAGCAGGTCTTCGGAGCGGTGATCGCCGAATGGTCCATCGAGGATGTGCTCACGCTGACCCGGCTGCTCAACCGCCTGACCGAGGACTGGGCGCGCTACGGGGCCGAGCAGCAGCAGGCGGCCCGCAAACGGCACCGGCCGTTCGGCTGGAGCCAGGGCTGAAGCTGAATCTATTCAAGGATTGGAAGTAGACATCATGTCCGCCAACACATCTGTGCGGGTGATCATCGCCGGTGGCGGGATCGGCGGCCTCGCCCTGGCGCACGGGCTTCGCAAGGCCGGAATCGACGTCGCGGTGTACGAACGCGATCGGCATCGCACCGATCGGCTTCAGGGCTTCCGCATTCACATCAGTCCGCGCGGCAGCCGGGCACTGCACGAGCTGCTGCCCGAACAGCTGTACCGCGCGTTCGTGGCACATTCCAACCCGGTCGAGAGCGAGTTCGGATTCGGATTCGCCACCGAGCGGATGAGTACCCTGCTCGAACTCGATCGCGAGACCATCGAGGGCAATCCGACCGATGACGTCGACCGCAACTTCGGGGTCAGTCGCATCACCCTGCGCCAGGTCCTGCTGTCCGACCTGGACGACGTGGTGCACTACGACAAGGCGATCACCGGATACACGCAGTTGCCCGACGGCCGCGTCGAGGCCCGATTCGCCGACGGCACAACGGCACTCGGCGACGTACTGGTCGGCGCGGACGGCGGCACCTCGCGCGTGCGCGCGCAACTGCTCCCGCACGCCCAGCGCGTCGACACCGGAATCGTCGCCATCGGCGGTAAGTACATGCTGACCGAGCAGAGTCGCCGCCGTCTCGCGCCCCGGCTGCAGATCGCTCCGGTCAGCGTCATTCCGCCCAAGAGCTGCGGCATGTTCGTCGCGCCGCACGAATTCGGCGCCGCCGGTGCCGATTCCGGGACGATCGGCGGCAACGACGGTGCCGCGCAACTGTATCCGGGCGCGTTGTTCGACAACACCCGACCCTATGTGCTGTGGAGCTATGCCGCCAAACGCATTGACTATCCGGCGGATCTGGAAGCGTTGGGGCCCAGGGAACTTCAGGATCTCGCCGATCGTCTCACCGCCGACTGGTCCCCGCAGCTACGCGAGCTGATCACCGGTTGCGACACCGACACCGTCACACTGCTGCCGATCCGCACCTCGGTCCCGGTCGCGCCTTGGGAGACGACCAATGTCACGCTGCTCGGCGATGCCATCCATAGCATGACCCCGTTTCGCGGTATCGGAGCCAATATCGCTCTGCGCGACGCTCACGTGCTGACCGGCGCGCTCACCGCCGCCGCACGCGGTGAGCGACCGCTGCTCGAGGCCCTGCACGATTACGAGACGCAGATGATCGGCTACGGTTTCGCCGCCGTGCGCGCCTCCCTGCAGGCCGCCGAACAGACCGTCTCGGACAGCCGCGTCTCGCGCACCATGGCCCGCACGGTCTTCCGGCTGGCCGGTGCGCTGCCTCCGCTGAAGCGAAAGATGTTCGGCGGCATGGGCAGCGAACCGGAACCGGCGGAGATCTAGTTTCGGCGCGGTCAGCTCACCAGGGCGAACAATATCGCCGCGACCGCGAAGCTCACTACCGACAGCACGGTCTCGAGCACACTCCAGGTCTGCAGGGTCTGCTTCACCGACAGGTTGAAGAATTTCGAGATCATCCAGAAGCCACCGTCGTTGACGTGGCTCAGGATGATCGAACCGGCCGCGATCGCCATGGCGATCAGCGCCAGCGACATCTGCGAATAGCCGTGCCCGGCGACCAGCGGGCCGACGATGCCGCCGGTGGTGACGATCGCCACGGTGGCCGAGCCCTGGGCGATGCGCAGACCACAGCTGATGATGTAGGCGAGCACGATCACCGGCAGTCCGGCCTCGGACATGGTGTGCGCGAGCACCTTTCCGATGCCGGTGGCCGAGATGACCGCGCCGAAGAACGCGCCCGCGCCGATGACGAGCAGCAGCATGCCCACGGGCCGCAGCGATTCCGCGGTCAGCACGCCGAGCTGCTGCACCGTCGAGCCCCGCCGCAGCCCCAGGATGTAGAAGGCGACCAGGACCGCGATCAGCAGCGCGACGGCCGGGTTGCCGAGGAAGGTCAGCACTTCCAGCAGCGCGGACTTCGCCTTCAGCAACTGGCTGCCGAACGTCGCGCCCAGGATGAGCACCAGTGGGATCGCGATGATCGCACCGATCAGGGCCACCGACGGCCGCCGGTCCACTTCGGTTTCGACTGCTGTATCCCCTTGTGCCCCATCGGAATACGTGCCATTTTTCGGTTCCGCCGCCGCACCCGAGGGGCGCACCAGGAACTCCGCCGGAACGTCCACCGTGATCCGCTTGCCGATGAAGGTGCCCCAGACCAGGCCCGCCGCAGCGAATCCCGGCAGACCGCACACCAGGCCCATGATGATCAGCCAGCCCAGGCTCACCCTCATCAACCCGCCCAGCGCCACTGGTCCCGGGTGCGGGGGAAGGAACGCGTGCGTCATGGACAGGCCCGCGACCATCGGCATCGCGTACAGCACCAGCGATCCACCGCCGCGCTTGGCGGCCACGTAGATCAGCGGTGCGAGAACGAAGATGCCGATGTCGAAGAACACCGGAATGCCGAAGATGAGGCCGACCAGGCCCATGGCGACCGGAGCGCCCTTGGGCCCGAACAGATTCTGCAACTTCTCCGCGAGCACATCCGCGCCCCCGGAGCGTTCCAGGATCGCGCCGAGCACCGTGCCCAGGCCGATGATCACCGAGATGTGCCCCAGAATCCCGCCGAATCCCGTCTCCAGCAGCGAATCCGAGGATTTCAGCGGGGTGCCGACGATCTTGGACACCGGTAGTCCGGCGGCCAACGCCAGTATCAGGCCGGTCAGTAGCAGCGCGATGAACGGCTCGAGTTTGAACCGGATGATCGCCACGAGCAGCACGACGATCGCGAGACCGCACAGAATCAGCAGTCCCGGTGTGGTGGTCCGCAGCCAATCGACGGTGGCGGCCATACTTACCTCACTTCATGGATGAAACGAAAGATGCCGCCCGCGAGGCGATTTCGGACCATCGGCCCGCGGCGACATCGGCCGGTGCGACGACGTCGGTGCCGGCCGTGACCGCCACCGCGCCGTGCGCCAGGAATTCGGCGGCGTTACCGGCGTTGACGCCGCCGGACGGAATGAGCGCCGCATCGGGGAAAGGCCCCCGCAGATCCTTCAGATAGCCGGGCCCGAGCACACGAGCGGGGAAGATCTTCACCGCCGCCGCGCCCATGTCCAGCGCGGCCATCACCTCGCTCGGGGTGAGCGCGCCCATCAGCACCGGAATGTCCTGCCGTGCGGCCACTTCCGCCACGGCCGGGCGCAGCCCCGGCGTCACCAGGAACCGTGCCCCGCTGCCGATGGCCTGCTCGGCCTGCTCACCGGTCAGCACCGTGCCCGCGCCGACCACGGCATTCGGCACGGTCGAGGCAGCGGCCAGCGCGTCCGTTACGCCCGGCGTCGTGAAAGTCAGTTCCACCGCGCGGATTCCGGCGCCCGACAGCGCTTCGGCCAGGGCCGCCGGGTCGGGGATGACCGGGGCGCGCACGACGGTGAGCACCCGGTCGGCGCGGATCATGTCCATGGCTGTGTTCATTGGTTCTGTCCGTCTTTCACATAGGTGCCGCGGGAGGTCATGCGCAGCGCGCGCCCGGCGAGCATTCCGGTGGGCGTGCCGCCGTCGATCGCGAATTCGCCGTTCACCAGCACGTGCGTGATACCGCGTGCCTGCTGCTTGGGGTGCTCGAATGTCGCGGTGTCGGTGATCGTTTCGGGATCGAACAGCACCAGATCCGCGGCGTAACCGGGCCGGATCAGGCCACGCTCACGCAGGCGCAGCCGCTGTGCGGGTCGTCCGGTCAGATGGTGTACGCACTCCTCGAGTCCGAGCACGCCGAGTTCGCGCACGTAGCGACCGAGGTATCGCGGGAACGCGCCCCAGGCCCGTGGATGCGGTCGATCCCCGACGAGCAACCCGTCACTGCCGCCCATGTGCCGCGAATGACGCATGATGGCGCGCACATTCTCCTCGTGCCCGACGTGCTGCAGGATCGTGGTGGCCAGCCCGTCCCGCCGAAGCAGATCGAAGAAAACCTCGACCGGTGAAATATCCTGTACCGCAGCGATATCGGTGATCGTCCGGCCGACGTACCGGCTCAGACCCGGTTCCGCGACGCCGCTGATCTGGATGGTGTCCCAGTCGGCCGTGACCCCGTGGCAGCCGTCCGAACCGCGCACGGTGACGTCGGCGGCGATCCGCGCCCGATCCGCCGGATCGTCCAGGCGGGCCAGCGTCGCATCCGGTCCGCCCGAGGAGGCCCAGCTCGGCAGCAGCGCCGACAGGGTGGTCGATCCGGGCAGATACGGGTAGGTGTCGAGACTGATATCGCAGCCCTGCGCCAGCGCGTCGTCGATCATGTCCAGCAATTCAGGTGCGCGCCCGCGGTTCACGCCGAAATTCATGGTGGCGTGGGTCAGGTGCACCGCGCAACCCGTACGGCGGGCCAGCTCGATCATCTCGGCATAGGCGTCGAGCGCTCCCGCGCCGTAGGAGCGGGTGTGCGGGGCGTAGAAGCCGTCCGCGGCCGCGACCACCTCGCACAGTGCCGCCAATTCCGCTGTGTCCGCGTACATTCCGGGCGTGTAGGTCAGACCGCTGGACATCCCGGCCGCGCCCTGCGCGAGCCCCTCGGCGAGCAGCGCGCACATGCGGTCGATCTCCCGCGCGGTCGCCGGCCGCCGCTCGGGGCCGACGACGAGCAGTCGCAGCGTGCCCTGCGGCACCAGATAGACGGCATTGGGGGTGATCCCCGCATCGAGCCGGTCCAGGTACTCCCCGACGGTGCGCCAGGAGAAGTCGAGATCGGCGGGATTGCCGTTCCACCCGGCGATCTGGCGGCGCAGCACCGCCAGGGCGGCCGCGTCGACCGGTGCGTAGGACAGCCCGTCCTGCCCGATCACCTCGGTGGTGATGCCCTGGCTGATCTTCGGGAGATGTCCCGGATCGGTGAGCAGATGCAGGTCCGAATGCGCGTGCATATCGATGAAACCCGGTGCCAGAACCAGATTCTCGCCGTCGATGACACGCTCGGCCCCGGCGATGGTGCCGGGTCCGGCGAGTTCGGTGATGCGCCCGCCCGCCACCGCGACGTCGCCGCGGCAGCGGGGCGCGCCCGTTCCGTCCACGACGTCCACTCCGCGAATCAGCAAACTGCCCATCATCTTTCGCTGCCTCAGAAGAAGGTGTGCAGCAGGTCGACGAGGCGCGGACGGTCGGCGGCGGCGGCGTCGATCACCGGGATCAGCCGCCACTTGTCGAAGGCCGTACACGGATGCGAGAGCCCGAGCCGCACGACGCCGCCGATGGGCGCCACCCCGTCGGCGGGTAGACGCAGGAAAGCATGCTGGTCGTTGAGCGCCGACACATACGCTCCTTCCGGCATTCCCTCCTGCCCAATTCCCCGCGAAAGTCGTTGCGGTACCGGCAATCCCGAATCGAACGGGAGGTCCCGCCGACCGGCGTCCAGCAGTGCCAGTCCCGGCTCGGGCTGCGACACCACGCGCGCCCAGCCGTGCATGGCCGAGCGCAGCGGGCGCTCGGTGCGCTCGGCGGCCAGCGGCGAGATGCCGGAGTAGAAGCCGTCGTCGTGGATGATGTACGCGCCCGACCGCAGCACGACGGTCGTCGCCGGGCCGTGTGCGCCGTGCTCGTCGGCCGATCCGGCGAGCCGATCGATCACCAGATCTTGGAAGGCGCTGCCACCGGCGGTGAGAATCGCCGGACGCTCGTAGGTCTCGGCGAGTTCACGGTGCAGGCGGGCCAGATCGTCGAGATAGCCGCGTACCGCCGCGACCGCTCCGGCCTCGCGGTCGTGCGCGAACGCGCCCTCGTATCCGCCGACGCCCGCCAGCTCGAGCCGCGCGGAACGTCGCACCGCGGCGGCGACGGCCAGGGCCTCCTGGACGCCCCGGGCGCCGGTGCGTCCGCCGGGGCCGCCCAGCTCGACCAGCACCGCGACGCGGACACCCGCCGGAGCGCCGGCCAGATGCCGATCCATCATCTCGACCGTCGCCACGCTGTCCACCCAGCTGCGGAACTCGAAACCCGGGTCGCGGGCGAGTTCGGCTGCGAGCCAGCGTAATCCGACGGGATCGACCAGCGCGTTGGCCAGGATGATGCGGGCCACGCCGAACGAGCGCGCCACCTGCACCTGCCAGCCGGTGGCCAGGGTGATGCCCCAGGCGCCGGCCGCGAGCTGTTCGCCCCACAGCTGCGGGGACATCGTCGTCTTGCCGTGCGGGGCCAGCCGCACTCCGGCCGCCGCGGCCCAGTCGGCCATCCGCCGCACGTTCGCATCCAGCGCGGCGCGTTCCACGGTCAGCACCGGCGTTTGCAGGTCGTCGAGATGCGGTGCGGTGGCGAGGAATTCGCGCACGGTACGCCCCCATGCCGCGGGCGGCAGCGATTTGTGTTCCGGGCCCAGGACCCGCTCGTGCAGGGCCGCGACCATCGCGGTGTCGATGGGCGGTGCGCCGACGATCGCCACGACACTCCTCTCACCAGGTTCACATCTTCAAGCTATTGCATAATCTGCAACGCAGATTGCACATTGTGTTGTCCCTGGTTATTCTGCACAGGATGCCCGACAGCCGCAAGCGTTCGAAGGAGATGAGTGTGATCTGGCCTACGCCGCCTCGAATTCGGGCGGTCACCGTGGGCGAGGGACTCGCCGTGCTCGTCGCGCGACCCGGCCCGCTCGAGGACTCCCCCGCCTTCGAGCGCACCGCGGGCGGGGCCGAGGTGAACGTCGCGACCGTCCTGACCCAGCTGGGAATCGGCACGGCGTGGATATCGCGCGTCGGCCGAGACGGATTCGGCCGCTATCTGATCCGGCATCTGCGCGAGCGCGGAGTCGACACCTCCGCGGTGCACGTGGATCCCGCCCGGCCGACGGGCCTGTACGTCAAGGAACGCGGCGGCGGTTCCGCACTATCCACCGATCTGCCCGCTGGTTCGAGCCGAATGCTGTACTACCGCACCGGATCCGCCGCGAGCGCCCTGTCTCCCGCGGATCTGACCGCCGCCGCCGGAGTGCTCGAGCACTGCGAGCTGATCCATTTCACCGGCATCACCACCGCGCTGTCCCCTTCGGCGACCGAACTCACCGATGCGATCCTCGCGCTGCCCAGGCACGGCCGGTTGGTCAGCTTCGACCTGAATTACCGTCCGGCGCTGTGGATCCGGCGCGATGACGATGCCGCCGACACCCTGGCCCGCCAGATCCGCGCCGCCGACGTCGCGTTCCTCGGGGCCGATGAGGCGTTGGAGGTGTTCGGCACCGGCGATCCCGCCCGGCTGCGTGAGATGTTCCCGCAGCCAAGGCATCTGGTGGTGAAGAACAGCGAACATTCGGTGACCGGATTCCTCGGCGACGACCGGTGCGAGACCCCGGCGCTGCGGCTGCTGGTGACCGAGGCGATCGGCGCGGGAGACGCCTTCGCCGGTGGTTACCTGGCCGCCCTGTTGCGGGGTCGTCCACATGAGCAGTTGCTGCGCTACGGCCACCTGTGCGCGGCCGCCGCGCTCACCGGAACGGGCGATGTCGCCGAGCTACCGGCCCCGGACGTCCTCGAATCATTCGCTGCGGCAACACCTTCCGCATGGTCCGCACTGCGGTATGCCCCCGGTGCGATGGAGGCGTCATGAGTCAGAGTCTGCAACGCGCCCTGACCATCCTGGTCGAACTCGGCGAGGATCCCAAGACGCTGGATCAGCTGGCCGCCACACTGGCGGTGCACAAATCGACGGTGCTGCGGCTGCTGCAGACCATGGAGGCCGACCGCTTCGTCACGCACGACACCGGCCACCGGTACACGCTCGGCTCGCGACTGTTCGAGCTGGCCAATCATGCACTCGAACGCCGTGATGTGCGCACCCTGGGCCGTCCGCACCTGGAGGCGCTCAATGCCGACACCGGGCAGACGGTGCACCTGGCGACCTACGAGTCCGGCGAGGCGATCTACATCGACAAGCTCGACGCCACCCAGAGCGTGCGGATGTACTCGCGAGTCGGCCGCCCGGCCCCGCTGCACTGCACCGCCGTCGGCAAGGTGTTGGTCGCCGCGCATCCGCGGGCACAGTGGCCCGCCATCGCCGAACGACTGGACTACCACCAGTTCACCGAGCGCACGATTCGCACCCCCGAGCAATATCTGACGGAACTGGATCGCGTTGCGGCCCAGGGCTTCGCCGAGGATCACGAGGAACACGAGAGTTTCGTCAACTGCGTCGCGGCCCCGGTGCGCGACGGCACCGGCGCGGTCGTGGCCGCGATCTCGGTGTCGGTACCGGAGGTACTCCTGGACCACGAACAGGTCCTCGGCCTCCTGCCGCGGGTGCGGGCCACCGCCGAAGCAGTCTCCGCCGAGCTCGGCTGGAACCCGCGCGCCGACCCCCGTCCGTCCGAACATCCGAAAGGCACACCGTGAGCGAGAAAATCGCCGTCCGCACCACCGATGCTCCCGCCCCGGCGCACACCTTCTCCCAGGGCGTGCGCAAGGGCCCGTTCGTCCAGGTCTCGGGTCAGGGCCCGGTCGACCCCGCCACCGGCGAGTACCTGCACCCGGGCGACGTGGCCGCTCAGACGACGCGCACCCTGCGGAACGTCGCGGCGATCGTGCAGGCGTCCGGAGCCACCTTCGACGATGTGGTGATGCTCCGGGTCTACCTCACCGAGCAGAACGACTTCGCCGCCATGAACGACGCGTACGGCGCCTTCGTTCGGGAGCACACGCCGAGCGGCGTCCTGCCCTGCCGCACAACGGTTTTCACCGGTTTGCCACGGCCGGAGATGCTGGTGGAGATCGACGCGGTCGCGATCATCTCCGAGTAGCGGAGATCCGCGACACTCAGGCGGTGGCCTCACCGAGGATCGCCAGCACCGCGCCGGAGACGTAGAACGGCTCGAGGCGTTCGCGAATCAGCCCGGCCAGCACACCATTTCGCTCGGCCGCCTCGACCACCGCCGGACCGTAGCGCAGGATCTCGGTGCGGATGTCCTCCTCGGACAGACCCAGTTCCGGGAGCAGTCCGGCCAGGGTGTGATCGCCGTACTTGGTGAAGAACACCTCGACGCACTCGTCCAAGAGCAGGCCGAAGTACTCCTTCTCCCGGGTGGTCAGCGCGATGCTGTGCACGATCTGGGCGAGTTCGCGCACGTCCTGCTGGCTCAGGTAGTCGCGCAGGCCGCTGACCGGCTCGTCCGCGTGCAGATCCCAGAACTCCATGGCCGCACTGTGCACCGGCGCTTCGCGCAACATCTCGCGAATCGCGTTGTTGGTGCGCTTGAGCGCGAAAAGCGCTCCCTTACCGGCCATTTCACCGATGAACGTACCGTCCGCGGCCTTCTCGGCGGCCTTGCGGGCCGATTTGGCGGCCGAGGTGCCGAACGAGACCAGCGATCCCACACCCGGAATCTTCGAGGCCATCTGCCGATTGGACTCCATGAAGTCATCGATCAGCCGATCGACGAACTTGGACGCGACGGTGGCCACCAGCGGGCTCTCGGTGAGCCGCTCGAGCAGACGTTCCTGCGCCTGGTGCATGCCGAAGATCTTCTCCAGCAACGCTTCCACCGGTTCGCGATCCACCACGTCACCGAGGGTGTAGTCCTTGTTGCGGGCGATGTCGTCGTAGATCGCGTCGGCGAACACGCCCACCGAATCCCCGAGCGCCGGACCGCCGCCGATCCGGTCGACGACCACGCGCAGGGTCTGCTTCGCGTCCTCGACGGTGACCACGTCACGGAAGACGATGGCGTCGGCGACCTCGAGCACCGCTGCCACGTCGCGGCCGACCACCTCGGTGAACCGGTCGCCGGTCACCTCCGCGAGAATGAAATCGACTTGCGCGTCGAGCAGTCGCTCGGCGATCTCGCGCGGCTGGGCCATCGGCACCCCTAGTTCGTTCGGTGGCCCGCCCGATCAGCCGGGGTCGTTGCGGTGCAATGACTTCCGGATCTCGTCCAGGCGCTCTCGTGCGGATTTCGACCGCGCTTGCCACTGTTCCTGCACACTGCGGCCCGCCGGGGTCTGCCGATCGAGTTCATCCATACCCTGCGCGTTGCCGAAGCGTCGCTCGACTTTATCGCGAACTGACTCGAAAGTAGGGACACCGGATTCGGAATACCCGCCGAGATCGGGCACGGACGTCGGCGTCATCGGCACGGCGGATGCGGAACCCCGCAGGTCGTACGAGGTCGGCGCACCGGACGGGCCCGGCATCGCGGCGGGATCGGTGGGCGAATTCACATCCGGATCCCAGCTCATATGACCGCTCTCCGCGGACAGCTCCGCCGCCACCAGATGCAGCCGTTCGAGGCCGGGCCGCCCGGCGGTCGCGGCGAGCACCACACTCAGCATGTCCTCGTCCGGCAGCGCCGCGAGCAGCACCGCCAGATCTTCCACCGGATCGGTCACGACTCTCACCTCACAGACGCTCGGTCACGACATAAACCCAGGTTACGTACTTCCAGCCGAGGTGCCACTCACCGGCACGATCAGGCCTGCGGCGGATCGGCCACCGCCGACCCGGCCAGCGCCGCACGCGCCCAGTCGGCCACGGTTCGCGCCCAGCCGGGGATCACGATCAGATCGTTGTGCCCCGCCCCGGGATAGATGTGCAGTCGCTTGGGCTCCGGAGCGGCCGCGTAGAGTTCGTGGCCCATCCGCACGGGCAGCAGCTCGTCCTGATCGCCGTGCATGATCAGCACCGGAGCGCGCAACGAGCGGATCCGGCGCAGGTTCGGAAAGGCATCGGGGACAAGCGGTCTCGGGATGTAGGGATAGACCGCGCCCGCCGCGTCACGCAGGCTGGTGAAGGTGGACATGAGCACCAACGCGCCGGGCGGATATCGGGTCGCCAGTTCCGTCATCACCCCGCCGCCGAGCGACTTGCCCAGATACACAACACGATTCGGATCCACCCCGGGCCGGGCGAGCAGCGCGTCACGCGCGGCTCGGGCGTCCAGATACATCCCGCGCTCGCCGGGACGCCCCGCGCTGCGGCCGAATCCGCGATAGTCGAACACCAGCACGTCGAATCCCGCGGCCGCCAGCAGCGCCAGCACCGGCGACCGATCGCCGATATTGCCCGCGTTGCCGTGGGCGAACAATATGTGCCCCAACGGATTCGCCGCACGCACGAACCACCCGTTGACGAGTGTGCCGTCCGCGGCGGTGAAGTACAGATCCTCGTACTCGAGCCCGAATCGCTCGGGCGTCACCGTGATCTCCCGCACGGGCAGGAAGGTCAGGGCGTTGAGAATCGGCGTCGCCGGATGTCGCACTGTGTTTTTGGCCTCCGCTTCGCTCCGGCGGGCCGGGGCCCTCGTGACCCCGGTCCTTCCCTCCCTCCGCTCCCCCGCTTCGCTCCTTCGCTCCGGTCAGTCCAGGACCGGGGCGGGCCCCGGCCAGGAGCTGGCGTGTTTTGAGGTGGGCGGAACTCAGATGCGCTGAAATGTTATGCCGCTATGGTAGGTCTCCGCATAGTTCGCTCGGCTAACGGTATCCGATGGTGATGTCCGGACGACGGCTCGGATCGAGCCATTTCAGCAGGGCGACCACCGCATTGCGCGGCGTCTCCACGCAGCCCTGCGACGGGATCCCGGCATCCACGTGAACGAAGAAGGCCGAGCCCGCGCCCCGGCGCACCGGGACGGTGTTGTAGCCGATGACGATCGCGTAGTCGTAGCTCGTGCCGACCCGGCCCAGATTCTCCCCGGCCCTCTCGTTGAACGGGCAGGTACCGGGCGCGCAGTGCCGATAGGTGTTGTACTGCGGACTGTTCTGATCGCTGACCCACCAGTCGCTGTCGCCGACCTGCCGATACGGCATCCGCGTCCCCGGATTCGCCTGACGCCCGAATGCGGACGGCAGCCCGAACGTGCCCACCGGCGTGCGGTTCATCCCCTCATGCGTCTGTCCGACGCCCTGCGTGCCGACTCGAACCGTCACGGGCGCAAGGGCACTGGTCCACCGGCCGCCCGACCGCTGCCACGCCTGCAACGATCCCGACGTACTGCCCGGTCCGGCCACCAGCACCGTCACCAGCTGATCGGTCCCGGCCGGCGGCGCGGGCACCCCCGCCGGAAGTCCGGCGTTCCCGCCGTCGTAGTTCACCGGCTGCGCGGCAGCCCGGGTCGGCGACACCGCACTCGGCACCGCACTCGACGGAGCCGGACTCGCCGACCACGCCTGCTGCCCACAACCGGCCGCCACCAGCACAAGCGCCGCGGCCAGCACACCGCGACGCACGAGATCCCGGGACACGCTCATCGGCTGAGCTTAACCGCCGCGAATCGCAACCCTCGTCGCACGACGGATTTGCCCGTGTTCCCGGAATGTGCGAACGTCCGATCCGCATACCGGGCCCGACCGCTGACCCGGTGACGTACCAGGCGCGGTCGCCTGCGCTCGACCCGCAGGACATCGACCCGAGCAGACCGCGCCGGGGTGCTTTTCAGCGCCGCACCCGGAATCGAATCAGGCGCGCAGTACGGCTCCGACCGACGCGGCAGCCGCCTCGACCGCCGCGTCACGCGCGGCGCTCGCCTCGTCCTCGGTCAGTGTTCGGTCCGCGGCGCGGAAGCGCAGGGCGTAGGTGAGCGACTTGCGGCCCTCACCGGCCTGCGCGCCCTCGTAGACGTCGAAAAGGGCGATGTCCTCGAGCAGATCGCCCGCACCCGAGCGCAGGGCCGATTCGAGGGCGGCGGCGGGGATCGAACGTTCGACGCTCACCGACACGTCCTGCAGCACCGCCGGGAACGGAGAAATCCGCGGCGCGGGCCGGGATTCGCGCAGCGGCAGGGCATCGAGGTCCAGTTCCAGCGCGCAGGTGCGCGGCGGGAGGCCCGCGCGTTCGAGCACCGCGGGATGCAATTCGCCCGCATGGCCGACGACCTCGCCGTCCACGACCAGTTCGGCGCAACGCCCCGGATGAAACGGCAGATAGGCCGCCGCCCGGCGCTCGATCCGCACTCCGGCGGCATCGGCGACCGCATCGGCGATCGCGAAGGCGTCGGCCGCCTCCACGGCCCGGCCCGGCCCCCACGGACCGCGCGGTTCCCGGCGTCCGGTGAGCACCGCGGCGACGTGCACCGGCTGCTCGGGCAGCGATTCGATCAGCTCGGTGATCTGCTCGTCGGTGGGCCGCCGGTCCACCGGAAGTTCGGCGACCGGACCGGTCTTCGGTCCGGGCAGCACCACCTGTTCGATGCCGTAGATCGACAGATCGCGTTCACCGCGGGAGATGTTGCGCGCGGCCACCTCCAGCAGTCCGGGCAGCAGGGTCGTGGCCAGTTCGGCCCGCTCGACGTCCAGCGGATTGAGCACGCGCATGGTCGTGCGGCGAACGTCGTCGGCGTCCAGGCCCCACACGTCGAACACCCCGCTCTGCAGGAAGATCGACACGGGCACCTCGACACAGCCGGAGAAGGCCAGGGCGCGGCTGACCGACCGGCGACGACGCTGCGCGGGCGTGAACCCCCGGCCCGCGGGCGCGGTCGGCAGCACCGAGGGGATCTGCTCGAGCCCTTCGAGCCGCAACACCTCCTCGACCAGATCGGCCGGCTGCACCAGGTCCGGACGCCAGCTCGGCGGAGTCACGACGAGCTGACCATGGCCGCTCTCACTGACGTCGACGTCGACCGCGCAACCGATCTGCGCCAGCCGTCGCGCGGCCGTCCCGGTCGGGTAGCTCACCCCGGCGGTGCGGTCGGGCAGGTCCAGATCCATCCGGATCGGCGTCACGTCCGGCACCGGCAGCCGCACGTCGGTCAGCGCGGATTCGACTGTGCCACCGGCGATCTCGGCCAGGAGCGAGGCCGCGCGATCGAGCGCGACCACATTCACCTCGGGATCGACCACCCGCTCGTAGCGGCGGCCCGCCTCGGACACCACCTTGTGCCGCCGCGCGGTGCGGTAGACCGCGAGCGGATTCCAGGTGGCGGCCTCGAGCAGGATGTCCGTGGAATCCGAGCTCACCTCGGTCGACGCGCCACCCATGATCCCGGCCAGCGAAACCACTCCGGAATCGTCGGCGATGACGGTGTCCGCGCCGTCCAGGACCCGCTCGGCCTCGTCGAGGGTCCGCAGCGTCTCGCCCTTGTTGGCGCGCCGGATCACCAGCCCCCCGGTGAGTTTCGCGGCATCGAAGGCGTGCAGCGGCTGGCCGAGCTCGAGCATCACGTAGTTGGTGACGTCGACCGCGGGCGAGATTGGCCGCACCCCGGCCAGCAGCAAGCGCCGCTGCAACCACCACGGGCTCACCGCGGACGGATCGATGCCGGTGACCCGCCGGGCCGCGAAACGCGTACAGCCCGAGTCGGGTTCGACCCGCACCGGCCACGCCTCGGCCTCGTCGTCGGGCAGGGTGCGCACCGCCGGGTCGGCGTACTCCAGATCGAAGCCGCAGGCGAGTTCGCGGGCCAGGCCGCGCACCGAGAAGCAGTAGCCGCGGTCTGGGGTGATGTTGAGCTCGATCACCGTATCGTCCAGGCCCAGCAGCTCGTTCGCGTCGGCGCCCGGCTCGGCGGTACCCGGCTCGAGCACCAGAATGCCCGAATGATCCTTGCCGATACCGAGTTCGGCGACCGAGCAGATCATGCCGTTGGACACATGCCCGTAGGTCTTGCGCGAGCTGATCGCGAACCCGCCGGGCAGCACACCGCCGGGCAGCACCACGACGACAAGATCCCCGACCGCGAAATTCCGTGCGCCGCAGACGATCTCCTGCAGGTCCGGCTTGCCCACCTCGACCTTGCAGAACCGGATCGGCTTCTTGAACTCGGTCAGCTCGGTGATCTCGGCGACGCGGCCGACCACCAGCGGATGTTCCAGATCACCGGTGATCCGCTCGAGCTGGTCGAGCTCCTCGACCTCCAGACCGACCCGGACGAAGCCCGCATCGAGCTCCTCCGGCGTCACCGACCAGCCGGGGGTGGTGCGCTGCAGGATTTCCGTCAGCCAGGACTGCGCTACTCGCACTGGACATTTCGCTTTCTCGTGTGCCCGCCTCTCGCGGGTTCGTATGGTGTGCGGATGTTGCGGACCTCGATGGTCAGGACTGGATGCCGAAGGGCAGGGTGAACCGCACGTCGCCCTCGACGATGTCGCGCATATCGGGAATACCGTTGCGGAACTGCAGGGTTCGTTCCAGGCCCATACCGAAGGCGAAGCCGCTGTACACCTCGGGGTCGATTCCGCTGGCGATCAGCACCTTCGGGTTGACCATGCCGCAGCCGCCCCACTCGACCCAACCGGCCCCGCCCTTCTTGTCCGGGAACCACACGTCCACCTCCGCCGACGGCTCGGTGAACGGGAAGTAGTTGGGCCGCATACGAGTTCGCGTCTCGGGGCCGAACAGTGCCCGCGCGAACGCGTCCAGCGTGCCGCGCAGATGGGCCATGGTCAGGCCCTTGTCCACCGCCAGGCCCTCGACCTGGGAGAAGACCGGCGTGTGCGTGGCATCCAGCTCGTCGGTGCGGAAGGTGCGGCCCGGGCACACCACGTAGATCGGCAGCTCGCGCGAGAGCAGCGAGCGCACCTGGACCGGCGAGGTGTGGGTGCGCAGCACCTGACGCGACCCCGCCGCGTCCGAGGCGTCAGGGCCGGAGGCGGTAGCGGAGCGTGACCCCGCAGGCCCAGCCTCGGGCGCCCAGGTGAACGGCGCGACGTGGAAGGTGTCCTGCATGGTGCGCGCGGGATGATCGGGCAGGAAGTTGAGCGCGTCGAAGTTGAAGTGCTCGGTCTCCACCTCCGGCCCCTCGGCGACCTCCCAGCCCATACCCACGAAGACGTCGGCGACCTGCTCGGAGATGACGGTGATCGGATGCCGTGCGCCGACCGGGTCGCGACGAGCCGGGAGCGTCACGTCGATGGCCTCGGCGACCAGGACCGCGGCGTCGCGCTCGGCGAGCAGTTCGGCCCGGCGCGCCTCGAACGCCTGGCTCACCCGCTGACGTGCCACGTTGACGCGCTTGCCGGCGTCGGCCTTGTCCTGTTTGGGCAGGCTGCCCAGCGATCGCTGCGCCAACGAGATCGGCGACTTGCCGCTCATGTGCTCGGTCTTCGCGGCCGCGAGCGCATCCAGATCCGCGGCCGCGGCGAATGCCTTCTCCGCCGCCTCGGCCGCGGCGCTGAGCGACTCCTCGCTCAGTCCCGCCTGCGCTGCCGGATCCTGGTCGGCTCGTGCGTTGTCCTCGGCCACGATGGTTCGTCTCTCCCCTTGGTTCGGGTCTGTACTCACATGGGTCTGCACTGACATTGTTCCTGGTCGAATCGTAAGCGATGCGATCGGCCCGGTTCACGGCCTTTTCCCGGCCTCGCGCGGACCGCGGAACCGGCTCGTTGGCGGGCGATGCGCCCGGCCCGGCACACTGGTCGGCGATGGAATTGCCCGAACTTCCCGATCTCCCGGTCCGCGAGGTCCTCGGCCGCATCGTCGAGACGCTGGCCCGGCACGAGACCGCCGTCCTGGTCGCCCCGCCGGGGACGGGAAAGACGACGCTCGTCCCGCTCGCGCTGGCCGCCGGGACGACCGGCCGGGTGCTGGTGGCCGAGCCGCGCCGACTGGCCGCACGGGCCGCGGCCGCGCGGATGGCCGCACTGCTGGGCGAACCGGTCGGCCGGACGGTCGGATATTCGGTGCGCGGCGATCGGAAGGTGAGTGCGGACACCCGCATCGAGGTGGTCACCTCCGGGTTGTTGGTGCGACGGTTGCAGAGCGATCCAGAACTGGCCGGAGTGGACGTCGTCGTCCTGGACGAATGTCATGAACGTCATCTGGACGCGGATCTGCTGCTGGCCCTGCTGCTCGACGCGCGGGCGGGACTGCTGCCGGATCTGCGCGTGCTGGCCACCTCGGCCACCGTCGCCGCCGATCGGCTCGCGGCACTGCTCGGCGATGGCGAGCCCGCACCGGTCCTCGAGGTGGAGGCACGAACCTATCCGGTGGATATCGCCTACCTCCCCGCACTGCCGCGCGAGCGGACCGAGGCACAGGTGGCCCGCGCCACCCGCGCCGCGCTCGACGACGCCGCCTCCGGTGACGTGCTGGTCTTCCTGCCCGGCGCGGCCGAGATCCGCCGGACCTCCCAGCTGCTGTCCGATCTGCGCGATGTCGACGTGCTGGCCCTGCACGGCAGGCTCTCGGCAGCCGGACAGGACGCCGCGCTGAGTCCCGGGCCGCGCCGCCGCGTGGTGCTGTCCACGGCGGTGGCCGAATCCAGTCTGACGGTGCCGGGCGTGCGTGCCGTAGTGGATTCCGGGCTCGCCCGGGTGCCGCGCATCGATCGCGGCCGCGGGCTGTCCGGCCTTGCGACGGTTCGGGTTTCGGCGGCGGTCGCCGAACAGCGTGCCGGGCGCGCTGGTCGGCAGGCTCCGGGCCGGGCGTGGCGATGCTGGCCCGAACATGAGCACTCCACCCTGCCCGCCTATCCCGAACCGGAGATCCGCACGGCGGACCTGACCCGGCTGGCACTCGAACTGGCGTGCTGGGGCACCCCCGACGGGCGCGGCCTTGCCTGGTGGGACGATCCACCGCCCGGCGGACTGGCCGCGGGCCGAGAAGTGTTGCGCGCGTTGGGCGCTGTGGACGAGGACGGCGTGGTGACCGACCGCGGGCGGCAGCTGTCGCGGGTCGGTCTGCATCCGCGGCTGGCTCGCGCGCTGCTCGACGGCACGTCGGAGGTCGGTGCGCGAACCGCGGCCGAGGTGGTCACCCTCCTGGATGACGAGACACTCACGCCCGCAATCGATCTCGTCTCCGCGCTGCGCGGCCTGCGCCGGGAACGCCCGGACCGCTGGCGGCGCGAGGTCCAGCGGCTGGCCCGGCTCGCGACGGAGATGGTCGGTGAACAGCCCCGAAGCATCGGGCGCCCGGTGCCGAACTCGTCGAGCAGCACACAGCCGGTCCGGCAATCGGACGCCGCATCCGATGACGGTGCGGGTGCGCGGCGCACCGGGCAGCACCAGGAGCCGGAGCCGGACATCGTGATCGGCGGCGCCGGGCACGGTGGGACCCCGCCCCAGCGAAACCGCGCCGACGACAGATCACCGGACGGATCGGACGAGACCGGCGATCCGGCGCTCATCGTCGCGCTCGCCCATCCGGAACGTCTCGCGCGACGACGTGGCGCGGGATCATCCAGCTACCTCATGGCAAGCGGTACCGCGGTGACATTGCCGCCCGGTTCCGGGCTCGGCGACGCGGAATGGCTCGCGGTCGCGGTGGCGACCCGGGACCCGGGCCGGGCCGAGGGCCGGATTCGATCGGCCGCGGTCGCCGACGAACGACTCGCCCGCGAGGCCGCGCCGAATCTGCTCACCGCCGAGGACGAGGTGGACTGGGTCGACGGCGAGGTCGTCGCCCGGCGGGTCGAGCGGCTCGGCGCGATCACCTTGTCGGCGAGACCACTTCGCAATCCCGCCCCGGGGATGCTGAGCACGGCAGTGCATTCCGGGCTGCGCTCGGCCGGACTCGGCCTGCTGCACTGGGATTCGACCGCGACCGATCTGCGCCACCGTCTGGACTTCCTGCATCGCACCCTCGGCGCGCCCTGGCCTCGCGTCGACGACGAGGCCCTGCTGGCCGACGTCGACGCGTGGCTGGGCCCCGAACTGGCCACCGCCCGCCGCCGCGCCGATCTCGAACGCATCGATGCCGGACAGGCTCTGCGCCGCCTGCTGCCCTGGCCCGAGGCCGCGCGGCTGGACGAACTCGCACCCGACCGCATAAAGGTTCCCTCCGGCAGCAGTCTGCGTCTGGACTACGCCGCCGATCCGCCGGTACTCGCGGTGAAGGTGCAGGAGGTCTTCGGCTGGACCGATACTCCTCGGCTCGCCGACGGGCGGGCGCCGATCCTGCTGCACCTGCTCTCACCGGCCCAGCGCCCCGTCGCGGTCACCGCCGATCTGGCATCCTTCTGGCACACCGGCTGGCCGCAGGTCCGTGCCGACCTGCGCGGCCGTTACCCCAAACATTCCTGGCCCGAGGATCCCGGCAGCGTCACGGCGCACCGCGGCACGGCTCGCAACGCGAACCGCGCCTGAACCGCCGCAGCACCCGGCTCGACCCCGCCACCAGGAACCCCGATGCGGTCGAGCTTCCCTGAATCACCTTGCGCCCCAGACAATCTCATTCAACAACCGGCCAGGCGGCACGGCCGGTGCCACGAACCGCGCCGGAATCGCCCGCGACACGGCTCGAGCATGCCGCCCGGACCCGATGCACAGCCCCTTCCTCTGATCACCTGGCAATCTCGTCGAGTAACTCGGCCAGGGCGGATACCAGTGCGGTCACGCCCGCGTGCGGTTCGCCACCCGGTTCGATCATGTAGGTGTCGCGGCGGATCTCCACCATCAATGCCGAGACCTCCGGTCTCCGGCCGTAATGCCGCAGCGGGACGTAGGTTCCGGAGAACGGCGAATTCACCTCGGCCTCGAAGTCGGCGAACGCATTCCGGGCGGCCGCGAGCAGCAAGGGCGGAGTGTGGAACGGGTCTGTGCCCAGGCAGATCTGCGGGCGCGGTCCCGCGCCGTGCAGCTCGTACGGCAGCGCCACGCTCGGATAGGAATGCAGGTCCACGATGATCGCCCGGCCGGTAGCCGACACCCGGCCATCGACAGCCTGGGCCATCGCCGCAGCATATGGCTCGTAATATTTTGCCAGTAAGCCCTTTTCGTGTCCCGTGTCGTCCCGCCGGAGTCGCGCCCCATGGGACGTCCGGGTGTACACGGCCCCCATGCCGACCGCGCGCATCTCCTCCCGCTCGTCCGGGAAACGTTCCGGATCCACCACCAGCCGCGACAGTGCGTTGACGAACAGCCACGGCCGCAACATGGTTCGCGCCGCCGCCCGTTCGGCCAGCATCGCGGTGTGCCCGTCGGTCATCAGAGACAGCTCGGCAGTCAGTTCGGCGTCGTCCAACAGGATGTGCTCGCGCACGGCAGCCGGGATCGCCCGCGAACCGTGCGGAACATGAATCAGCACGGGCGAATCCGCCGCGCCCGGAATCACACCGCCCTCGATCATCTTCCGGCCGTTACCGTTTCGAGCACTGCCAACGCCTCGGAGACGAATTCGGTCAGCTCTCGATCGTCGTCCTGGATCCAGCGGGTGAACGCGACCCGGAATGCCGCGATCCCGGCCTCGGCGGCCAGGCTGGCGGCGGGCTCGGTGACGCCCCTGTCGCGTAGCGCCCGCGCGGCAGTGGCGGCGAGTGAGGTGAGCTTGATCAACTCGCGTTCCTGGAGCGAGGCGTTGGCATCGATCACGATCTGACGCTGCCGGGCGAAATCCCGGCGCTGCCCTAGCAGTTCGGCGAACGTCGCCAGCGCGGCGCCCATCGCCGCCATCGGCGCGGCCGAATCAGGCTGTGTGGCAATGGTGTTCGAGACGAGCTCGTGCAGGGCCTCCTGCCCGCCGAACAGCACCTCGCGTTTGTCGCCGAAGTGCCGGAAGAAGGTGCGCTCGGTGAGCCCGGCCCGTTCGGCGATCTCCGCCACCGTCGCCTGATCGAATCCACGCTCCAGATACAGCTCCAGCGCCGCCTGAGCCAGGCGGCCGCGCGCATCCGGTTCCCATCGAGCCATCTGTTCATGATAAGTGATGCCACCCACTGACATCACTTGATGACAGCGGCTGACATAGCTGATATATTGATGTCATCAACTGACATCACGCCGGAGGGGCGTTCCGAACGCCCGGACGGTCTCAACGAAGGTGGTCATCTCATGCGTCTCTTCGTCACCGGTGCATCCGGATGGGTCGGATCCGCCGTCGTCCCCGAACTCGTCAGCGCAGGTCACGAGGTCATCGGCCTGGCACGGTCGGATGTCTCGGCCGCGGCCCTCACCGCCGCGGGGGTCCAGGCGCGGCGCGGCGATCTCCAGGATCAGGACAGCCTGCGCGCCGGTGCGGCCGACGCCGACGGCGTGATCCATCTGGCATTCATCCACGACTTCTCGAAGTTCGAGGAGAACCAGCGCATCGATCGCGGCGTGGTCGACCTGTTCGGCGAGGTGCTCGAAGGCTCGGACCGGCCGCTGGTCATCGCATCCGGACTGGTCCCGCTGGACACCGGCAAACCCGGCTCCGCCGCAGGCCCGATGATCCGGCACGCCACCGCCGCCGCCGCGATCCAGCTGGCCGACCGGGGTGTGCGCTCCGTGGTGCTCGGACTACCGACGACCGTGCACGGCGAGGGCGACCACGGCTTCATCCGCCGCCTTGTCGAAATCGCCAGGGAGAAGGGCGTTTCCGGCTACATCGGCGACGGCGCCCACACTTGGCCCGCAACTCACCGGCTCGACGCCGCACACCTGGCCCGCCTCGCGGTGGAGAAGGCGCCGGCCGGAATCGTCGTGCACGCACTCGCCGAACCGGGCATCCCGACCCGGGAGATCGCCGAGGCCATCGCCCGCGAACTCGACATCCCCGCGGTCTCGATCCCCAGCGAGAACGCCGCCGACCACTTCGGCTGGTTGGCCGCCATGTGGGGCACGAGCATCACCGGCGACAGCGGCCCCACCCGCGAACTGCTCGGCTGGGAGCCGACCCACCCCACCCTCCTCGAGGATCTGGCCCAGCCCTACTATTTCGAGAGCTGACCCGCCTCGTATTCACCCGGCCGTCCCGTCGCAATCACGCACGGGGCGGCCGGGTTTCACTCAACTCCCGTTCGAGGTCCCGCTGGACACCCGAACCACCACCTTGTCCTCGGTAACCTGCTGCACGGTCACCCCAACTCCGGAAGTCGACCGCGTCTGCCCCACCGGCACCGAAACCTCCTGCCCCGCCACCGACAACACAACCGTATCCCCCTCGACCGAAACAAGTTTCGCATCCACCCCGAGCACACTGGCCTTCGCACTCACCCCCCGATCGAACGTGATAACACACCCGTCGACCTGACACCGGCTCGTCGTACCACCCCCGGTAACAGTGCAGCCGACAGCCCCGAACAACCCCGGAGCGACAAGCAGAAACACAATCAACAACCGTCGAGAACGCACGCCGCGCAGTGTAGGCCACCCGCCGGTTTCATCCAGGTTTTCCGGCCTCACACCCCCTGAACGAGAGAAGCACGCTTGATGCGACATCGGAACAGCCTGTGCTAGTGGCTGATTCGACGATGCAGGCGGCGGCGGGTCAGCGATGTTGGACTCTCGCGCCCGCGTAGAGGCAGATGGCCGCTGCGGCGGCGAGGTTGAGGCTTTCGGCGCGGCCGTGGATGGGGATGCGGATGCGGTGGTCGGCACGGGCGGCCACCGCGGGGTCGAGGCCGTGGGCCTCGTTGCCGAAGAGCCAGGCCACCGGGCCGGACAGGATCTCCTCGGCGTCGTCCAGGTCCACTTCGCCGCGGGCCGTGGTGGCCAGCACGGTGATTCCGGATTCGGACAGTGCGTGCAGCACAGTGCCGATATCGCGTTCGCGAGCCAGCGGGACGTGGAAAAGACTCCCAGCGCAGGCGCGTACGCATTTGCCATTGTGCGGGTCGACCGAATCACCGGCCAGGACAACGCCGTTCGCGCCGACCGCGTCCGCGACGCGGATCAGGGTGCCCGCATTGCCCGGATCGGAGATCTCGACGGGCACGGCCAGCATCAGGGGGTGAACCGAGCGCGTGACATCCGAACTCCCCGACTGCCCCAGCGCCACTGCCGATTCAGCGACAACGCCGCTCGTGTCCGGCGAGAGTACCTGTGCCAGCGGCACATCCACCTGACGGCAGATCGCGACCAGGCCGGGCGGGGTCACCGTCTCACCGAGGTGTTCCGCGGCGCGCTCGCTCACCAGCGTCGTGCGCACACCGGTGGCCGCGGCTCCCGCCACCAGCTCGTGATCTCGTTCGGCGGCCCGAGGGGAATAGAACAACTCCTCGATCCGGCCCGCATCCAGCGCTGCGGCAACCGAATTCGCGCCTTCCGCGAGAAACAGCCCGGTCTTGCGGCGGTGTGCGCCGCGATGCAGCTTGACAGCCGAAACGACCCGCGGATTGCGCTCGGAGAGCGCGTCCACGGGTCGTTCTCGATGCTGAGTGGTCAAGTGCCGGATGCCGAATCAGGCGGCCGGAGCGTTGACATCCTCGGGCAGCGCGGCCTTGGCCACCGCGACCAGGCCCGCGAAGGCCTCGGCGTCGGAGACGGCCAGCTCGGCCAGGATCTTGCGGTCGACCTCGACACCCGCGGCCTTGAGGCCCTGGATGAAGCGGTTGTACGTGATGTCGTTCAGCCGAGCCGCAGCATTGATGCGCGCGATCCACAGCTTGCGGAAGTCACCCTTGCGCGCGCGGCGGTCGCGGTAGGCGTAGGTGAGCGAGTGCAGCTGCTGTTCCTTGGCCTTGCGGTACAGCCGCGAGCGCTGCCCGCGGTAGCCCTTGGATGCCTCGAGAACGGAACGGCGCTTCTTCTGAGCGTTGACGGCCCTTTTGACGCGTGCCACTGGTCAGTCCTTGTTAGATCGTGGGGCGCGCGCGGCGCCCGGAGGTGGTCGGTTGTTGGCGTCCGAAAACGGATCGCGAGGCCGGCTCAGATACCGAGCAGCTTCTTGACGCGACGGACGTCGGCGGGCGCGACGGCCTCCGTGCCATCCAGACGACGAGTCCGGCGGCTGGACTTGTGCTCGAGCAGGTGGCGCCGGTTGGCCTGCTGGCGCAGCAGCTTGCCGCGACCGGACACCTTGAATCGCTTCGAGGCGCCGCTGTGGCTCTTCATCTTCGGCATGGATTCCTCAGTTCTGTCTCGTGCCGGTGGCAGCCTGCACTCGCGCCGCCACCGGAGCTGAATCGTTTCTACTGCGGGTTCGCCGCTTGCGCCTCGGGCGCGTTCGCCGCGGTCTCCGGCGCGGCCGGACGCTGCTGCTGAGCGTTCGACTGCTGGGAAACCGTCTGCTGCGCCTTGGCCCGCGTCTTCGCGCCCTTGTGCGGCGCGAGGACCATCGTCATATTCCGGCCGTCCTGCTTGGCCGACGTCTCCACGAAGCCCAGATCAGCGACGTCCGCAGCCAGACGCTGCAACAGCCGGAACCCGAGCTCGGGCCGCGACTGCTCGCGACCGCGGAACATGATGGTGACCTTGACCTTCGACCCGGCCTCGAGGAAGCGCATCACGTGGCCGCGCTTGGTCGCGTAATCGTGGTCGTCGATCTTCGGTCGGAGCTTCTGCTCCTTGATCACTGTCTGGACCTGGTTCTTCCGAGACTCGCGCGCCTTCTGCGCGGTCTCGTACTTGAACTTGCCGTAGTCCATGATCTTGCACACCGGCGGACGCGCGTCCGGCGCGACCTCGACCAGGTCGAGGTCTGCCTCCATGGCGACGCGCAGTGCATCTTCAACACGCACGATCCCAACCTGCTCGCCACCGGGCCCGATGAGGCGTACCTCGGGGACGCGGATGCGATCGTTGATGCGGGTCTCAGTGCTGATGGGGCCTCCTAGGTCAAGCGGTGTCGTCCAACGACCGCGCTGTAATGGCAACCCCATATCCAACACGAAGGCCCCGTTACGGTATTTCACCGCCACGGGGCCCGATGTCGACCGGCCATCGATGTGCACACTCGCCACATCGGCCGCGTACCGGGAAACCAGTACACGGAAACTCATCCATCATGATGAGCGACCGGACCGCTTTGCCTGGCGTTTCGGCCGGCAGGCGGTGGGAGTCGGGCTCCACTTACTGCCCCGGCGCAGTGCAATCCGGCGATTCGGGCCGAAAATACACGGGTCGGGACGGTCGTTGCCGTACACCATAGCATCACCGCATCGCGAACTCACAATCGGCGTCCCCGTGACCTGCGACGCCGTGGAAAATGCGATGCTACCGGACATGAACGACGCCACCCCGATCGAACCGGATGTGCGCGAACTGGCCGACATCCCCGCCGTCGAGGTGATCAGCCGGGCCGCGGTCATGCTGATGAGCTCGGCCGCCGAGAAGCTCGGCCTGGCCGATCCGGATCCGGACACCAGTCCCCGCCGCGACCTCGACGAGGCCCGCCGGCTGATCACCGCCCTGGCAGGTCTGATCACCGCTTCGGTGGAATACCTGGGTCCGCACGCGGGTCCCCTGCGCGACGGACTGCAATCGCTGCAGCGCGCATTCCGCGAGTCCTCCGCGCACCCCGACGAGCCGGGCACAGGGCCCGGTGAGAAGTACACCGGGCCGGTCTACTGAACCGCTCAGTGACCACTATCACCCCATCCGAGATGATTTCCGGCAACGAAAGTTGTTGGCACTCCTATGATTCGTGTGCGCGCACATGGGTAATCCCGGGCCCAACGCGTAAATCAGGAGAATTATGAGTGCCAGAACCGATCTCGCGGCGGAATTGGACGGCCACGTCGCGGCATTAGATGAGCTGTCCGAGCAAGAGGCAGCCGACCTGCTGGGCCTGTTCCGCAATGCGCGCAAGACCGAAACCGCCGCACTGAACTCGGCCATCGATGACATGGTCGGTGTGCTGCCCAAGCCGTTCCGCGGGGTGACCAAGCGAATCATGTTCGGAGACATGACCGGACAATGACCAATCTGGTAACTCGCGCTCAAATCGTTCTGCTGGCACGCACCCTGCACGTACCGCCCGAGCGGCTCGCGCATCTGGAACGGCTCGGCGCCCACCGGCTACACGAACTCCAGGAGCGCATGTCGCGCGTCGTGTTCGACGATCACGCCGAAACCTTCCGCCGCATCAGCAGACTCGTGCCGTTCATCCCACTGAGCGTCTCGATGCCGCTGATCCAGCGCATCGTGCCGCCCGCCATGACCGGCCGCGCCGCGGGAGCCGTCGGCGCCGACCATCCGAAGAAGGCCGCGGAGACCGTCGCCCTGCTGGGCACGTTGTACGCCGCGGACTGCGTGCCCTACATAGACCCGGTCACCGTCGGGCACCTGGCGGACGGCGTGCCGCCCGAACCGCTGGTCGAGGTCGTCAACGAGATCCTGCGCCGCCACGACTACATCACCGTCGGCCCGTTCCTGGACTACGCGACCCCGACGTTGATCGAGGCGATCGAACTCGGCGCGCGCGATGACGAGGGCCTGATCCACGCGACCGCCTACGCCTTCTCCTCCGAGGCCGTCAACGCCATTGTGCGGCAACTGCTTTCCGGTCAGTCGCAACGGATTCCGCGGCTGGTCCGCACGGTTCTGGCCGGAACGCCCGAACTGCAGCGCGCGGGACTGTCGATCTTCGCGCGGTGTGAACCGGAGATCATCCGTGCCGTGGGCGAGGCCCTGTTCTCGGTCGGATCGCCACCGGCGATCGGGAATCTCATCACCAATGCGATCCGGATCGGCTCGGTCCCGGATCTACTGACCTTCACCGGCAATCTGAGCCGCCAGGCGCTGGGCCGGATGGCCGGCAATCCGGTATTCGGCGATCAGGGCGTGATGGCCGCGATCGTCGCCTCGCTCAACGGCCGCACCGAGCCTAACTACTGGCGCGGCTTCTTCGCGCTGGCGGCGCGGACCAGCACCGAGATCCAGCGGCGGACCGTGCGGCTGCTGGCCGAACTGCCGGATGACAACGTGGTGGATCTGCCGATGCGGGCCACCGAGTCCGACGGCTGGCCGATGCTGCTGCAACTCATCGCGGTCGCCGATCCGGCCGCGCAGCAACGGTTCGGCGCGGCCTGGGCCGCCCTGTCGGCCGAGCGGCGAGCCGGATTGCAATGGCACATCCACGAACACCACCTCGATGCCCGGCTGGCCGCGATCACCGAGGCCGCGCCGACTATGTCGGTGGAGGAAGTGTTCTACAAGCGCCGCCAGGCCCGGCGGCACCTCGGCGCCGCCGGAACCGGGCCCAGCGACACCTGGAATCCCTGGTAGCACATCGCGTCCGGGGCGGCCCGACGCGGCCGCCCCGGAACGCCGATGTTCATCGCAGCGCGGCAGCCCTGCGCCGCGCGGCGGCGGCCTTCTTGGGATCCTTGTCCGCGGGCTTCTTCGTCGCGGCCGCCGACTTCTTCACTGCGACAGGCTTTTTCGACGCCGCCTTGCGCGCCGGTGGCTTCGCCGCGGGGACGGCCAGGGTCTCCTTCAGGAACTGCCCGGTATAGCTGTCGGCCACGGCCGCGATATCTTCCGGGGTCCCCTCGGCGACAACCGTGCCGCCGCCCGAACCGCCCTCGGGACCCATATCGATCACCCAGTCGGAGGTCTTGATGATGTCCAGGTTGTGCTCGATGACGATGACGGTGTTGCCCTTGTCGACCAGGCCGTTGATCACCTTCAACAGCTTGCGGATGTCCTCGAAGTGCAGGCCCGTGGTCGGCTCGTCCAGGATGTAGACCGTGCGGCCGGTGGAACGCTTCTGCAGTTCGGCGGACAGCTTCACGCGCTGGGCCTCGCCGCCGGACAGCGTCGGGGCGCTCTGGCCCAGGCGGACGTAGCCCAATCCGACGTCGACCAGCGTCTTCAGATAGCGATGGATCGAGGTGACCGGTTCGAAGAACTCCGCGGCCTCCTCGATCGGCATATCGAGCACCTCGGCGATGGTCTTGCCCTTGTAGTGCACTTCGAGCGTCTCCCGGTTGTAGCGCGCGCCGTGGCACACCTCGCAGGGGACGTACACGTCGGGCAGGAAGTTCATCTCGATCTTCAGGGTGCCGTCGCCGGAGCACGCCTCGCAACGCCCGCCCTTGACGTTGAACGAGAACCGGCCCGGCTGATACCCGCGCACCTTGGCCTCGGTGGTCGCCGCGAACAGAGTGCGGATCTTGTCGAAGACGCCGGTATAGGTCGCCGGATTCGAGCGCGGGGTACGGCCGATCGGAGACTGGTCGACCTGGACCAGCTTGTCCAGATGATCCAGCCCGTTGACGCGGGTGTGCCTGCCGGGCACCTGGCGAGCACCGTTGAGCTTGTTCGCCAGGACCGTCGCCAGGATGTCGTTCACCAGGGTGGACTTGCCGGATCCGGACACGCCCGTCACGGAGGTCAGCACGCCCAGCGGGAAGTCCACCTCGATGCCGCGCAGGTTGTGCTCGGTGGCGCCGACCACGGTGAGTTGCTTCTTCTTGTTCACCGGACGACGCACCAGCGGCACATCGATCTGCTCCCGGCCCGACAGGTAGGCGCCGGTGAGCGAATTGGAGTCGCTGAGCAGTCCCGGGTAGGGACCGCTGTAGACCACCTGACCGCCGTGCTCACCCGCCAGCGGGCCGATGTCGACCACCCAGTCCGAGGCGTGGATGGTGTCCTCGTCGTGTTCGACGACGATCAGGGTGTTGCCCAGATCGCGTAGCCGCGTGAGGGTTTCGATCAGGCGGCGGTTGTCGCGCTGATGCAGGCCGATCGAGGGCTCGTCCAGGACGTACAGCACGCCGACCAGGCCCGAGCCGATCTGCGTCGCCAGCCGGATGCGCTGCGCCTCACCGCCGGACAGGGTCGCCGCGGCGCGCGAGAGCGTCAGGTATTCCAGGCCGACGTCCAGCAGGAAGCCCAGGCGCGCCTGGATCTCCTTGAGCACCTGACCCGCGATCGCGGCCTCGCGCTCCCCCAGCCGCAGGCCGTTGAGGAATTTCGCGCAGTCCCGGATGGACAGATCCGACACCTCGGCGATGGACCGGCGGCCCTCGCCGGAATCCAGTGTGACGGCGAGGATTTCGGGGCGCAGTCGCGCACCGTTGCACACCGGGCACGGCACGTCGCGCATATAGCCGTCGTAGTGTTCCTTCATCTGCTCGGACTCGGTGTTCTCGAGCCGGCGCTGCAGGAACGGCATCACGCCTTCGAAATCGGCATAGTACGAACGCTTGCGGCCGTAGCGGTTGGTGTAGGAGACGTGCACCTGATCGGAACTGCCCTCCAGCACCGCCTTGCGCGCCCGCACGGGCAGCTGATGCCAGGGGGTGTCCATGGAGAAACCGATGGCCTCGGCCAGACCCGACAGCAGGCGCGTGAAGTATTCGGCGGTCTGCCCGCGCGACCAGGGCGCGATCGCGCCCTCGTTGAGGCTCAGCGCGGTATCCGGTACGACCAGTTCCGGGTCGACCTCCTTGCGGATGCCCAGACCCGTGCAGTCCGGGCAGGCACCGTACGGCGAGTTGAACGAGAACGAACGCGGCTCGAGATCCTCGATGTCCAGCGGATGCGCGTTGGGACAGGCGAGTTTCTCGGAGAAGCGGCGCTCGCGATCGTGCGCGTGCTCGTCGCGATCGACGAAATCGAGGACCACGATCCCGTCGGCCAGGCGCAGCGCCGTCTCGATCGAATCGGTCAGGCGCTGTTTGGAACTCGGCTTCACCGCGAGGCGATCGATGACCACCTCGATATCGTGCTTCTCCTGCTTCTTCAATTTGGGCGGCTCGGTGAGCGAATGGACCACCCCGTCCACCCGGACGCGCGAGTAGCCCTGGGAATTCAACTGATCGAACAGGTCGACGAATTCGCCCTTGCGGGTGCGCACCACCGGGGCCAGCACCTGGAACCGGATGCCCTCCGCCATGGCCAGCACCTGATCCACGATCTGCTGCGGCGTCTGCTTCGCGATCAGCTCACCGCAGACCGGGCAGTGCGGGGTGCCCGCGCGCGCGTAGAGCAGCCGCAGATAGTCGTGCACCTCGGTGATGGTGCCGACCGTGGAACGCGGATTGCGGTTGGTCGACTTCTGGTCGATCGAGACCGCGGGCGAGAGGCCCTCGATGAAATCCACATCGGGCTTGTCCATCTGGCCGAGGAACTGGCGCGCGTACGCCGACAGCGACTCGACGTAACGCCGCTGCCCCTCCGCGAAGATGGTGTCGAACGCGAGACTCGACTTGCCCGATCCGGACAATCCCGTGAAGACGATGAGACTGTCGCGCGGCAGGTCGATATCGACCCCTTTGAGATTGTGCTCCCGCGCTCCGCGCACCGTCAGGCGATCCGCCACAGGCCGTCCCTTCTCATTCGTATTCCGGCGTCCTCTACTACCCCGGCCGCCATGCTAGGCAAACCCACCGACAAGTTTCGTCCGGCAATCGGCGACGCTTGGTCGGACCAGGGATTTCGGCAGTTCGAAGACCGCCCGACCGCGCGGCGCATTCGCCGCGACCGACCTGAACCAGCGTACTTCGCCGCGCCGGGATCGCGATGTGATCCGCCCCGCTCAGACCCCGTCCAGGACGATCACCGAATTGTGCCCGCCCATGCCCAGCGAGGTCTTGACGGTGATCCCGCCGGTGAACTCGGTGCTCCCGTCCAGCAGCCGCGGATGCGCGGGCGCGACGATCGGCGGGGCCGGCACGACCCCGCGCTCGTAGGCCAGCGCGGCCACCACGACCTCGACCCCGGCGGCCGCGCCCTGGCAGTGGCCGGTCAGCGGTTTGACCGAGTACAACGCCGGGCGATCGTCGAAAATCCTTGTCAGGACCTCGGTTTCGGCTTCGTCGCACTGCCGGGTTCCGGGTCCGTGCGCGTTGTAGTAGCGGACCTGCTCAGGCCGTACCCCGGACACCTCCAGCGCCCGGCCGACGCAGTCCAGAATCTGTTCGTGGGACGGATCGACCGACACCACGTGGTAGCCGTCGTTGGACATGGCCCCGCCCAGCACGCGGGCGTACGGCCGCTCGGCATCGCGGGTCAGGACGAAGGCCGTGGAGGCCTCCCCCATGCTGAAACCGCGGCTGCCCTGCTGGAACGGGCGGCAGGCGTCGAGCGGTTCGGCATCGCCGACCGCCGCGCCCAGCCCGATCATGTGCTCGAGCAGCTCGGGTGTCGCCGATAGATCGGTGTTCACGCACAGCACGTCGTCGGCCATGCCCTGGGTGAGCCACAACTGCGCGGTGATCAGGGCGACGTTGGCCGAACTGCACGCGGCCGAGATGTCCATCGACGGGCCGCGGAAACCGAATTCCTGCGCCAGCATCGCGATCGGCGTCGAAGGCAGCAGCGACATGAATCCGCGCGAACGCCGGTGTCCCTCGTCCACGAGGTAGAAATCCCGCCAGTTGCGGACGTCGCCGAGCACGATCGAGTGCAGGATCCCGACCGTGCGGCCGGGCCGCCAGCCGCGGGCGCGGGCATCGTCGATCGCCTCCCGGGCGGCATCCTGCACGGCCCGCCCATAGCGGCTCGGGCCGAGCTCCGCATCCCCGCCGTCGGGAATCAGGGCCACCCAGGCATACTCGTCACGCCCGGGCCCGTACCCTGGATGTAGCCGGGCGGCGGACTTTCCGCTCAGCAAACCACGCCACAAAGCCTCACGACCCCAGCCGTAACCGGAAACCACACCGATTCCGGCAATGGTCATATGATCTTGGTGTCTCGGGGTAAAGCCTGGCATCGCCTCGCTCCTTCACCGGTTCGAGCAGAATAGCGAACAGTCCGCCATCGCTGAGCAAACCTTTTGCCTCAATGCTGTCCGATCAATGCTCGTAGAAGTGCTCGAACTGTGACCGATCCGACAACGTCGGCGCTGAGATCTTCCATACGCCGACAGCAGAATGATCCCATGCTGAAAATGACATAGATAGTCTTTGATCAGGGGGTACGCGTGGCTGACATGGGCGACGAGAAAGGCGACGGCGCGGTAGACGCCGAGCAACTGGCACAACGGTACCGGTCACTGGTGGAACACAGTCCGGACGGTGTCGTCGTACATGAGGGCGGCAAACTCGTTTATGCAAATCCGGCAATTGTTCGGCTACTTGGCGCGAATGCCGTCCGGGATATTCTCGGCCGCCCGGTGACGCAGTTCGTCGCACCGCGTGACATCAGACCGATGCTCGCGCGAATCGCCCGTCTCAACCGCACCGGCGACGCCTCCGAACCCGCCGAGATGACCCTGATCCGGCTCGACGGGCGAACGGTCGACGTGGAAACCGTGTCGGTTCTGACCGTCTGGCACGAGCGCCGCGCACATCAGGTGGTCATCCACGACCTCACCGCGCAGCGCCGGGCCGAAGATGCGCAACGTCGCGCCGAACAGCACTTCACCACGGTGGTCTCCCAACTGGAGGAGGGTGTGGTGGTGATCGATCGGAACGGATGCATCGAATCGATCAACCCGGCCGCGCGGCGGATCTTCGGTCACGAGGGCGGGGATCTGGTCGGCACCGCGATCGCCGCGCTGCCGCTCGCGCTGCTGGATCCCAACGGGCAGCCGCTGTCGGCGACCCGGCATCCGGTCGCGCGCACCCTCGCCACCGGTGAGACCATCGCGCGATACGTCTTCGGCGTCGACCGTGCCGACGGCCAGCGCCGCTGGCTTTCGGGTTCGTCCCGGCTGCTCAATCCGGGCGATCCGGATTCGCCCGCGGTCTCCTCCTTCAACGACATCACCGAATTCCGCGCCAGCCGCAGGCAGCTCGAATATCAGGCCACCCACGATCCGCTGACCGGTCTGGCGAATCGGTCACTGGTGCTCTCCCGGCTGGCCGGGGCGCTGGGCACCACCGAGGATCTGCCGGTCTCGACGGTGCTGTTCATCGATCTGGACGGGTTCAAATCCATCAACGACACCCTCGGTCACGCCATCGGCGACACCGTCCTGCAGATCGTGGCCCAGCGCCTGCAGCGCAGCCTGCGCCAAGACGACGTGGTCGGCCGCATCGGCGGTGACGAATTCCTGGTGCTGCTGTCCGGGCGCGCGCTGCCGTTGGATCTGGACGGCCTGGTGTTACGCCTGCGCCAGGCGATGTCCGAGCCGATCATCGCGCGCGGCCACCGGATCCACGTCGACGCCTCGATCGGGGTCACGCCGCTGCACGCGGGCGACACCCGCACTCCGGAGGCCGTCCTGCACGATGCCGACGTCGCGATGTACCAGGTCAAACCCGCCGCACACCACGACGGTCCCGGCTCGATGCGCCGAACGGACAATACGCACGCCTCGTGAACTCGCGTTCACCTGCGGTTACAGCGAGTCACCCCAACGCCAACTAGACTCGACAACTCCGTTTTCCCTTCGCATGCGGCCTCGTCCGGCCGATTGTGGTGACAAGGAGTTCCGTCTTGCCCGACCGCCTCACCGAGGATCTCCCGGCGACCGGCCACGCCGCCGAACTGGCACGCGAACAAACCAATCTGACAACGCTGTACGAACGCCTGGACGCGATGCGCGAATACGCCCAACGACGTCTGCGCACGGTGCTGCTGGAAACCGGCGGCACCCCGCAGGCCCGCAGCGAGCGTGAATCGTTCACCCAGCTGTACAGCGAGGATCTGGCCAAGTACGACGCCGCCGAGCACGGATTGTGCTTCGGCAGGATAGATCTGTCGGCCGGATCGGACGGCGTCGCCGAACAGCGTTACATCGGCCGGCTCGGCATTCTCGACGAGGACGACGACTACGCCACCCTGCTGCTGGACTGGCGCGCACCGCTGGCGCGGCCGTTCTACCTGGCCACGACCGCGACGCCGGACGGGGTCACCCGGCGTCGCCACATTCGATCCCGCAATCGCCGGATCACCACGGTCACCGACGAATACCTGGACCTGGATCTGGCGCAGGCGGAGGGCGCGATCGAGTCCGACACCGGGGTGGGCAGCGAGAGCGCCCTGCTGTCCGCGTTGAACGCGGCGCGCACCGGCCAGATGACCGACATCGTCGAGACGATCCAGAGCCAGCAGGACGCCATCATCCGGTCCGAGCACAAGAGCGTGCTGGTGGTGCAGGGCGGCCCGGGTACGGGTAAGACGGCCGTCGCGCTGCACCGCGCGGCATATCTGCTCTACACCTACCGCAAGCAGCTGGACAAGGCCGGTGTGCTGATCATCGGCCCGAATTCGACGTTCCTGGACTACATCGGTCAGGTGCTGCCCTCGCTGGGCGAGACCGGGGTGCTGCTGTCGACGATCGGCAATCTGTATCCGGGAGTCCGAGCGACACTGGAGGATTCGCTGCGCGCGGGCGAGCTCAAGGGTTCGCTGGACATGATCGACGTCCTGAAGAAGGGGGTGCGCGACTGGCAGCAGACGCCACCCGAGCCCATCCGGATGACCTTCGACGGGTACGAGATCACCCTGGACCGCAAGATCGTCAGCAAGGCGCGCGGGCGGGCTCGTTCCTCGCGGCGGCCGCACAATCTGGCCCGGCCGGTCTTCGCCGCCTCGGTGGTGGACGCGCTCACCGATCAGCTCGCCCAGACCATCGGCAAGGACCTCACCGGCGGCCAGAATCTGCTGAGCCAGGCGGATCTGACCGAGATCCGCGACGAGATGCGCGCCGACACCGAGATCCAGCGCGCCATCGCCGGGCTGTGGCCGATCCTGACGCCGCAGGAGGTGCTGGCCGGGCTGTGGGCCGATCCGGCACGCCTGGCCCGCGCCGCCGACCGATTCTCACCCGAGGACCGCAAGGAACTGTTCCGTCCCGACGACGGCAATTTCAGCGCGGCCGACGCACCCCTGCTGGACGAGCTCGCCGAACTCCTCGGCGTGGACGACGCGGAGGAACGCGAACGTTCCCGGCGTCGCTGGCGCGCCCAGCTGGCCGAGGCCCAGGACGCGCTGGACATCCTGACCGGTTCGGCCCCACAGGATCTCGAGGACGATCTGGATCCGGAGATCCTGATGGCTTACGACCTGATCGACGCCTCGCAGCTGGCCGAGCGACAGAACGTGCGCACCCACCAGACCACCGCCGAACGCGCGGCCGGGGATCGCACCTGGACGTACGGGCACGTCATCGTCGACGAGGCGCAGGAACTTTCGGAGATGGCCTGGCGAATGGTGATGCGGCGCATCCCGAATCGCTGGGTCACCATCGTGGGCGACGTCGCCCAGACGGGCGATCCGGCCGGTGCGTCGTCCTGGCAGCAGATGCTGGAACCCTATGTCGCCCAACGCTGGAGGCTCACCGAACTGACTGTCAACTACCGCACCCCCGCGGAGATCATGGCCGTGGCCGCGGACGTTCTGGCGGCCATCGACCCCGGCGCCACAGTCCCCCGCTCGGTGCGCGAATCGGGTTGTCCGCCCGAGGCTCTGCACGTATCCCACAGCGAATCGGTCGCCACGGTCGCCGATCTGGTGGCGGCCGAGGCCGATCGCCCCGGCATCACCGCGATCCTGGCTCCACACGCCGTCCTCGGCGATTACACCGACCTGGCGAGCGAGACGGTCCGCGTCCTGACCGTCGCCGAGGTGAAGGGCCTCGAATTCGACGCGGTGATCCTGGTCGATCCCCAGGACATCCTCGACGAATCCCCCCGCGGCCTCAACGACCTCTACGTCGCGCTCACCCGAGCCACCCAGCGCCTGTCGGTGGTCTACTCGGGCGAACTGCCCGAGGTTCTCACCGCATTGAACTGAATAGTCGTATGGCCGTGTCGATGCGTCGCATCGACACGGCCATACGTGCATCCACACTCACGACAACACTTCACACACCGCAACCAACCTGATGTGGCAGCGCAGCCCGCACAAAAAGTGGGGTACCGCGCCACCAGCCCACCTCGAACGTGCTCAGCGGCGAAGCGTCTCTGTGCGCCGGAAGAGTCAGGCCAGCAACGACGAGCCATTCGGACGCCGAAAAACCCGCCGGAGCGAAGCGGAGGCCAGAATCACCGCACGGTGTGGACGATGAGGACATCGGAGCGGGACTTGCGGGCGACGTCCGAGGGAACCGAGCCGAGCAGGCGACCGGCGAGAGTGTTCAGTCCGCGGTTACCGACGACCAGCAGGTCGGCCTGGACCTCTTTCACCAAGGACAGCAGCGATTCGACGGGCTCGCCGACGATCGCCTTCTCCTCCACCTCGGTGGCGCCCGCCGCGTGGGCCTTGTCCCGGGCGACGCGCAGGATCTCGTTCGTGGGCGCCGAGCCGCGGACCTGGTACGCCTCGTCCTTCAACACATCGGTCGCGGCGGCCACGTCGCGGTCGTCGGTCGGGTAGTAGGCGCAGGCGACATACAGGGTCGCGCCCGAGGCCCCGGCCAGGGCAGCGGCCTTCTCGACGGCGACGTACGACGAGTCCGAGCCATCGGTACCGACGACAATGGACCGGTAGGCGGTGGTCATCTCTCCTCCAAACGTACAAGTGGTCGGATGCCGGCGCATTACGTCCGCGACTGCGGGCGCCGCGCGGCAACTGCGCTAGACCATAACCGCTACCGAGTCGGAAAAATCCGAAATTGCATCACATCACATCCGGCTGCCGGGTATCGCATGCCACACATTCGCCGGTGTCCCTCGCGAGGGCCTGAACTACCAGCGCGAATCCGGACACCGCCGACCATCGCGGCGACGTACGACGCAATCGCGAACGGTCTTGCGGCCCTGGGATTCTCATCACAGTCGCGCTGTCGGGCGCACGGTCGGGGCCAGTGGCTGCGGGTACGTCCGGTGAGCGCGGACCCGGTCGGGAGTGAACGGCATTTACCTGAGCGCCCGACAACCGCTGGTAGTTCGCCCGGAAATCCCGGGTAATTGTCGTGAATTGCACCAAAGTTTCGTCATCTCGGCCGATGCTGGGCGATAACGGCCGTCGTGGTGGACAAATGCGTCGTGCGGCGGTCAATCCACCGATCGCGCGTATTCCAGGGGCGCCATTCCGACCTCCAGGGCGAACTCACGAGAGAAGTGCGCCTGATCGAAGTAGCCGAGGTCCAACGCCAGAGCCGCGAGATCCTCGGTCCGGCCGTCGGCGAGCAGCTGCGCACCGTCCTGCAGGCGGTAGCGGCGCAGCACCCACTTCGGATTCGCGCCGACATAGCGCCGGAACAAGCGTTGCAGGGTGCGGATCGGCACATCGAAGCGTTCGGCGACCTGATCGACGCGCAGCAGATCGCGGTCGGACTCCATGGCCGCGATCATTCGCAGCAGCAGCCGGTAGTTCTCGTCGACGACGGCCGTGCGCGCCCGTTCGGCGAAGAAATCCTCGACCACATCGCGGCGCTGCTCGGTAGCGGGCACGGCGAGCACTCGCTCGGCCAGGCCCGCCGCCTGCGGCAGCACCTCCACCAGGTCGATCGCGGCGTCTCGGAACGAGGCCACATCGAGTCCGGTGAACGCACCGAAGCCGCCCGGCCGGAACTTGACCGCGAATGCCTCGCCCTCCTCGGCCAGCTCGCGGGTGAACTTCGTGGTGCACACGCCGTTGACGAATCCGCCGATGCTCGCGGTCGATCGTTCGAAGGTCAGATTGACGCTCGGGAACGGCAGCACCTCGGCCACGAACGGCGGACTACCGCGCAGATCCCACCGCACTTCCCAGTACCACTCCACGAACCGGGACATCTGCGGACCCGCGGGCACCCTGGTCAGGGTGCGGTGCCGAGCCTGCGCGCGGGGGTGCAGAATCCCCTTGGCGATCTCCGGCGGCGGTATCGGAACACGTTCCAGCGCAGGATCTTTCGCATCCTCCCCGACCGCGTTCACCGGTTCGCCCCGCACGCTCGGGCACGCTGTCGCGTTCTTACAAGATCCACCGCGGGCGAACCGGCAGAGTCGTGCCCATGACGAACACCGTGAATCCGATACCCGAGGGCTACCACTCGATCAACTGCTTCCTGGCCGTACCCGATGCCAATGCGGCCATCGAGTTCTACGGCGCGGTCTTCGGCGCGGAGGTGCTGAGCCGCAACGACCTTCCCGACGGTCAGGCAGCGCACGCCGAACTGAAGGTCGGCGATTCGACCTTCCAGATGGGTATGCCGATTCCCACCGAGGGAGTGCAGGCTCCAGCGGCCGACTGGGTGCACACCAGCATCGTGCACTACTGCCCCGATGTGGACGCCGTGGTCGCGCTCGCCCGCGAGCACGGCGCCAAACGCGTGGAGGACCCGCAGACCTTCGTCACCGGCGACCGATACGGCCTGGTCATGGACCCGTTCGGACACCGGTGGGTGGTCATGACGCGGGTCGAGGACGTCTCCCGCGAGGAGGGCGAGCGCCGCGTGAACGAGTGGATGGCGAGCCAGCAGAGCTGATCCGCAGCACCGGGCACGGCCCACGCCGCCACGGCGGACACCGGAACCCAGGCACACCTTCCCTGTGTGCACAATCTCGTGCACGTGTGCCTGGGCCCCGGACTCCGCCGGGACGACCGAGTCGAAACCCAGTGGAACGGTACTCATTTCAACCCGGCCGCGTCCATTCCGCGCAGTTCCTTCTTCAGATCGGCGATCTCGTCGCGCAACCGACCGGCGAGCTCGAATTGCAGCTCACGTGCGGCGTTCATCATCTGATCGGTCATCTCCTTCACCAGATCGGCCAGCTCGGCACGCGGCATGGACTTGACGTCGCGGCCCTCGTAGACGCCCGCACTGACCGCCCGGCCGGGCTCCCCCTGGGCGCGACGGCCACGGCTGGCATTGCGACCCGAACCGCCGATCTCGACCTCCGTCTCGTCGGCCTCGCGATACACCTGGTCGAGGATGTCGGCGATCTTCTTGCGCAACGGTTTCGGGTCGATCCCGTTCGCCTCGTTGTAGGCGACCTGTTTGGCGCGACGCCGCTCGGTCTCCCCGATGGCGTTGCGCATCGAATCGGTGACCTTGTCGGCATACATGTGCACCTCGCCCGAGACGTTGCGGGCGGCGCGGCCGATGGTCTGGATCAGGCTGGTGGTACTGCGCAGGAAACCTTCCTTGTCGGCGTCCAGAATCGCCACCAGCGACACCTCGGGCAGGTCCAGGCCCTCGCGCAGCAGGTTGATGCCGACGAGTACGTCGTATTCGCCCAGGCGCAGCTGTCGCAGCAGTTCCACGCGACGCAACGTATCGATCTCCGAGTGCAGATAGCGCACGCGCACACCCAGTCCGAGCAGATAGTCGGTGAGATCCTCGGCCATCTTCTTGGTCAGGGTGGTGACGAGGACCCGTTCGTCCCGCTCGGCGCGCACTCGGATCTCGTGCACCAGATCATCGATCTGCCCCTTGGTCGGTTTGACCACGACGTGCGGATCCACCAGACCGGTCGGCCGGATGACCTGCTCGACGAATTCACCGGAGGTCTGCCCGAGCTCGTACGGGCCCGGCGTGGCCGACATGTAGATCGTCTGGCCGATGCGATCCGCGAATTCCTCCCAGGTCAGTGGGCGGTTGTCCACCGCGGACGGTAGCCGGAAGCCGTATTCGACGAGGTTGCGCTTGCGCGACATATCGCCCTCGTACATGCTGCCGATCTGCGGCACGGTGTTGTGCGACTCGTCGATGATGAGCAGGAAATCCTCGGGGAAGTAGTCGATCAGGGTGGCCGGGGCCGATCCGGCCGCGCGGCCATCGATATGGCGTGAATAGTTCTCGATGCCCGAGCAGAAGCCGACCTGCCGGATCATCTCCAGGTCGTACTGGGTGCGCATGCGCAGGCGCTGCGCCTCGAGCAGTTTGCCCTGGCGCTCGAGTTCGGCCAGGCGATGTTCGAGCTCCACCTCGATATCGGCCACGGCTCGTTCCATCCGCTCCGGACCGGCCACATAGTGCGTCGCCGGGAAGATCCGGACCATATCCACCTGCCGCACCACATCGCCGGTCAGCGGATGCAGATAGTAGAGCGCCTCGATCTCGTCACCGAAGAACTCGATGCGGATCGCGAGCTCCTCGTAGGACGGGATGATCTCGACCGTATCGCCGCGCACCCGGAACGAACCCCGGGTGAAGGACATGTCGTTGCGGGTGTACTGCACATCGACCAGCAGCCGCAGCAACCTGTCCCGATCGACCTCGCCGCCGACCTCCAACTGCACGGACCGGTCCAGATAGGACTGCGGGGTGCCCAGGCCGTAGATGCAGGACACCGACGCGACCACCACCACGTCCCGGCGGGACAGCAGGCTCGACGTGGCCGAATGGCGCAGCCGCTCGACGTCGTCGTTGATCGAGCTGTCCTTCTCGATATAGGTGTCGGTCTGCGCGATGTACGCCTCGGGCTGGTAGTAGTCGTAGTACGAGACGAAGTACTCGACCGCGTTGTTCGGCAGCATCTCGCGCAACTCGTTGGCCAACTGCGCGGCCAAGGTCTTGTTCGGGGCCATGACCAGCGTGGGGCGCTGGGTGCGCTCGATCAGCCAGGCGGCCGTCGCGGATTTACCGGTGCCGGTGGCGCCGAGCAGGACCACATCGCGCTCCCCCGCCTGCAACCGGCGGTCGAGCTCCTCGATCGCGGTGGGCTGATCACCGGCGGGCCGGTGCTCGCTGATCACCTCGAACCGCCCGTCGGCCCGCTCGATCTCGCCGATGGGCCGGAACTCCGAATGCGCCAGCGGTGTGTTGCCCTCGGCGGGCAGCTCGGATGCGAAAGCCATGGTTCACAGCGTAGGACCACCCACCGACAACAATCACCGCTCGATGCCGCCCCGCCTGCACCCCCGCCCGCGCCGCGCGCCCCGATGGCCGCCCGCGGTTATCCGCCGGGGATCACCGAATGTCCGAATTGTCCGGTGCCACAAGGGAGTTCGTGATTCGTGGCGAATTCGTCACGACGCGCGAGAAGTGTGTTTACGGTCCCACGCGCCAGGCAATCCCGGTGTACTGTCGGTCCGGTTTCCAGGAAGTTCCAGATAGGGGCAGTGCAATGACGAGTCTTCACCCATTGCGCAATGCAGCACGCAACCTGCTCTCCACCGTGCACGCGCACGGCACGCCGCAGCATCCGAGCCCTGCCGCCACACCGGCGCGCACCCCGCGCAAGCCGCCGATCGAGTACTTCGACATCGCCGACTGCACCAAGACCGACGCCCGCGGCTTCGTCCACGCGGTGGAGAGCTACCACGCCGAGCCGTGGGGCCTCTATCTGGTGCGCGCGGCCGACACGCCGCCCGATCGTTTCACCGAGACCTGGCTACTACCCGCTCCGGCGGTGCGGATCACCATGAGCCACCCCAACAACGCACACGACCGGGATCCGATCTACCACGTCCACGTCGGCGAGTACGCGCGCATCGAGCCCAAACGCTGGCGCGCGATCCACCACTACCTCGACATCGTCTCCCGCAACGGCCACACCCCGGAACTACACGGCCTGGACGACCTGTTCGCCGCGCACGACGCGGGCTATGTCGACGCCGCCGAGGCCCAGCGCATCATCGAGCGTGCGAATACGGTGGTCTCCGGCATCGTCGCCCACGACCGCCACCTGGAACGCTGGCTCGGTTCCCAGGGCATCACCCTCACCTGGTTGTAGAAGCAATCCTGGACTGCCGGGCGATGCCCGGTACATTCTGAGGGTATGACCCAGGTGCCCGCGGTTCATCTGCATCGACCCAAGATCGAATACTTCGATATCCGTGAGCTCACCAACACCGATCCGAAGGGGTTCGTGCGAACCGTGGAGCGGTATCACGTCGAGCCGTGGGGGCTGTACATGGCCCGCACGGCCGACCATCGCGAATTCCACTTCCTGGAGTCCTGGATCCTGCCCGCGGTGTCGTTGCGCGTCACCGTCTTCCACTACACGCCCGCACACCGCCGGGATCAGGACTACTACATCGATATCGGTGAATTCGGCGAGATCGCACCGGGCCGGTGGCGATCGATCGACCACTATCTGGACCTGGTCGTACGCACCGGCCGGGGTGTCGAACTGCTCGATGTGGACGAGTTGCTCGCCGCGCACGCCGCCGGATACCTCGATCTGCCCCAGGCACAGCAGGCGATCGAGGTGGCCACGGCCGCGATCGACGGCATCGCCCGGCACGGATACGACTTCGGCCGCTGGATCGAACAGTCCCAGGGCGTCACGCTGACCTGGCTGTAGCCGGTCAGCCCGCCTGTTCGGCCCAGGCCAGCACGCGGGGATAGACCTCGTCGAACCACGGGGTCTTCACCTCGAGGTACGCCTCCGTCGCCGCGGCGCCGGTCAGCCCGGCGGCACTCGCCTCGGCCTTGCGCTTCACCGCCAGATATTCCTCGCGCGCGGCGGGCTCGGCGCGCAGCCAGTCCCGGAAGGCGAGCGCGAAGCGCTGTCCGGGCCAGCCGTCGACCCGGATGTGCACATGGGCCGGTCGGCCCGGATCGGCATTGCAATGTATTCGTTTGGCCCACATCGCCGGATCGGTCCCGGCCTTCGGATCGTCGGTGAGATATGGCGCACGCGGAAATCCCGCGTTCTCCAACGCATCTCGCAGCCCGTCCGCGGCCTCCAGATCCGCCACGGTGATCTGGATGTCGATGACGTCCTTGGCGGGCAGGCCGGGCACGGCCGTCGAGCCGATGTGATCGATGCGCAGCGCGGCAGCGCCGCCGGTCAGGGCGAGCCGGGCGATGATCCGTTCCGCCTGCGCGGGCCACGCGGGATCCGCGGCGACCAAACGGACCGCACCGCGCTCGGGCAGGCTCCGGGTGCGCAGATTGTGCTCGAACGGCACCAGCCGCTCGTCCCACAGCGCACTCACCTGCGGTTCCAGATCCTCCGGAACCCCCGAATTGTCCAGCAGCACATCGGCTGCCGCCCGCCGCTGCTCATCGGTCGCCTGAGCCGAGATCCGCGCCAGGGCATCCGCGCGGGCGATCCCGCGGAACTCCTCGAGCCGGTGCACGCGCGTCTCCAGCGCCGCCTCGACCACGACGACAAGATTGGTCATCGCCCCGACACCGTTCTCGACCAGCAGCGGAATGTCCTGCACCACAATGCCGTCCGCGGGCGCGGCGGCGATGATCTCCGCCGTGCGCGCACCGACCAGCGGATGGGTGATCGAGTTCAGCGTGCCCCGGGCCTCGTCGCTGGCGAATGCCTTGGCCGCCAACGCGGGACGATCGAGACTGCCGTCCGCGGAAAGGATGTCCGCCCCGAATGCCTCGACCAGCGCCGCCAGACCCGGTGTGCCCGGCTCCACGACCTCGCGGGCGATCGCGTCGCTGTCGACCAGGACCGCGCCCCGCTCCACCAGCAGCCGCGCCACCGTCGACTTACCCGCTCCCATGCCTCCGGTGAGACCGATACGCAACATCGGACCAGTCTCGCATCCGGCCGGCGCGCCGACCTGCCCGCCCCGGCTCCGCCCGTCGGCGACATCGGCGCAAACGTGCCGAACACCCACACCCGCAATATCTTTCACGCCGCCACGAACACATTTCCCATTCCGTGACGGCAGCGATATCAATTCGCAACTTCTTCCGGTCGATACCGACCTGTGGTCCGAGAATTTCCGACACGAAAGGACACAAGTCGATCAAAATCGACGATCACACACTTTCGTTCCGCTAATGTTTCGCCGCAGGCGATCCAGGCCGAAGACGAGCAAGCGAAGGAACAGCATTGGGCATCCGAAACATCCAGACGGGTCGCCACCGACTGGGCATGCAGGGCGGTGTGCACTGCCTCGAAATCCCCGCCGTGGCGACCGCACTGGCCGCATACCGGCGCACCTGGCTCACCGCGCTGATCAATCCGGCCCGGCACAGCTGGGCCGCCATGCGGCGACGCACTGCCCTGGCCGCGGCGCCCTGGGTTCCCGCGACCGCTATCGGCTGACGAATCCGGCTCCCGCCGTTCGCTTTTCCGATCCGCGACCGTCGCGAACTACACCCGCCCGCTCGGTCGCCGTCTGGTGCCGGGTTCTTGTGTCGGCATCGCATTGGGCGGCACCGGGTAGGGAGTCCCTTTGTCGGCCGTGCCGAGTGCCATATTCGGGCCGCACTGCGCCAATGCCGCGGCCGTGCGGGCATTCGGATCGGAGATGCGCGGCGGGACCTTGTCGGGTGCGGACGCGAAATCGAAGGCCGAGGTCATATCGCCGGCGACCCGGCGCCGCCAGGCCGTCAGATTCGGCACGTCGACACCGAAACGGCGCTCCAGCAAACGCAATTGGGACGTGTGGTCGAAGGTCTCCGAGGCGACCAGTCCGCCGCGCGAGTACGGCGAGATGACGAAACACGGTACGCGGTAACCCAATCCGATGGGCCCGGCGACGCCCTTCGCCGCGGGCACCCGCTTCAGATCGGCGGAGAGGTACTCTCCCCGGGTACCGGGCGGGGCCGTCGGCGGGGTCACGTGATCGAAGAATCCGCCGTTCTCGTCGTAGCTGACGATCAACGCCGTCTTCTCCCACACCTTCGGATTCGAGGTGAGAATGTCCAATACCTGCATGATGCCGACCGCGCCGAATGCGGGCGGCAACGCCGGATGCTCGCAATTCATCAGCGCCGGGATCACCCAGGACACCGAGGGCAGCTTGTCCGCGGCCACGTCGGCGGCGAAATCGCTCGGATAGACCGGGGCCTTGCCGCGCCGCGCGAGTTCGGAAGTCGGGTCGGCGGCCTGTTTGAAGCAGCTCAGCATGCCGTCCAGGAAGACCGACGAGACCGGCCCGGCGTCGCGGTTGTTGTACATCTTCCAGCTCACCCCCGCTTCGGAGAGATTCTCCGGCATGGTGCGCCAGCTGTAGACGTTCTGCGGCAGGACCGTCGGCGTCTCCACCAGCGGGCCACCGGCGACACCCTCGGGATCGATGTGCGCGGACATCCAGTACAGCCGGTTCGGATCGGTCGGACCCAGGACCGAGCAGTGGTAGTGGTCGCAGATCGTGAACGCGTCGGCCAGTTCGTGATGGATCGGGATGTCCTCGCGGGTGTAGTAACCCATTGCGGCAGGGCCGTTTCCGGCGCCGACGCTCGCGATGGACATCGGCATCCACCGATCGTTGCGACCACCGTGCCAGGACTCGTGCATCCCCTGCCAGCTGTGGTCCGGATCGTTGATGCATTCCCCGTCCAGGCTCGCACCGCGGGTGGTATCGAGCCGGAACGGCAGGATGAATCCGTTCGCACTCGGTCCGACGCCCGGCGCGTAGCCGTACTGCCGCCAGGCCGCCGACTTGTCGGCGAAACCCCGGACCCCGGACATCGTCCCGAAGTAGTGGTCGAACGAGCGGTTCTCCTGCATCAGCAGCACGATGTGCTCGATATCGCCGAGCCCGCCCGTACCGGCCGGATCGGCCGCGTACGCGCGCTCGATGATCGGATTCGCCAGCGAGGCCAACGCCGCGACCCCACCCGCGGCCATCGCCTTGGCCAGGAAATCACGCCGATTGATGCCGTCGAAGAGACCCATGCCGCCCCGAACCCTTCCGGAATTGTGAAATTTGCTCAGTTTCAATACAGCCGATGAGGCTACGGCACAACCTATCCCGTCGCAGGCCGTCCCGTGCACACGGTCCACCGGCCGACGGCCGTGTCCCGATCGAATGGTTCGGACGCGGTACAGAATGGGCGAGGGCCCCGGTTCCAATGAACCGGGGCCCTCGCTCAGCTAGGCGAATTACGCGTTGCCGGACAGCTTCTCGCGCAGCGCGGCGAGCTGCGCATCACTGGCGAGCGAACCACCGGCCGACTCCGAAGAGGAGGAGGACGACGACGCGTTCGACTGCGCGCCACTCTCGGAGGAGTAGTTCGACGAACCACCGTTCGCGGCCTCGGCGGCGGCGTCGGCGGCCATCTTCTCCATCTGCGCGGTGTGCATCTTGTGGCGACGCTCCGCCTCGGCGTAGCGGCCCTCCCACTCCTCACGCTGCTTCTCGAAGCCCTCGAGCCATTCGTTGGTCTCGGGGTCGAAGCCCTCGGGGAAGATGTAGTTGCCCTGCTCGTCGTAGCTGTCGGCCATGCCGTACTTCGACGGGTCGAACTCGGCGTGGTAATCCTCATTCGCCTGCTTCAGCGACAGCGAGATCCGGCGGCGCTCCAGGTCGATGTCGATGACCTTGACCATCGCGTCGTCGCCGACCGCGACGACCTGGTCCGGCACTTCGACGTGACGCTCGGCCAGCTCGGAGATGTGCACCAGGCCCTCGATGCCCTCCTCGACGCGCACGAACGCACCGAACGGAACCAGCTTGGTGACCTTGCCGGGCACGATCTGGCCGATGGCGTGGGTGCGGGCGAACTGACGCCACGGGTCTTCCTGAGTCGCCTTGAGCGACAGCGAAACCCGCTCGCGGTCCAGGTCGACGTCGAGCACCTCGACGGTGACCTCCATACCGACCTCGACAACCTCGGACGGGTGGTCGATGTGCTTCCAGGACAGCTCGGAGACGTGCACCAGACCGTCGACGCCGCCGAGATCGACGAACGCGCCGAAGTTGACGATGGAGGACACGACGCCCTTGCGGACCTGGCCCTTCTGCAGCTGGTGCAGGAACTCGCTGCGGACCTCGGACTGGGTCTGCTCCAGCCAGGCGCGACGGGACAGAACCACGTTGTTGCGGTTCTTGTCCAGCTCGATGATCTTGGCCTCGATCTCCTTGCCGACGTACGGCTGCAGATCGCGGACCCGGCGCATCTCGACCAGCGACGCCGGCAGGAAGCCGCGCAGGCCGATGTCCAGGATCAGACCACCCTTCACGACCTCGATGACGGTGCCCTTGACGGCCTCGTCCTTCTCCTTGAGCTCCTCGATCGTGCCCCACGCCCGCTCGTACTGCGCGCGCTTCTTCGACAGGATCAGGCGGCCTTCCTTGTCCTCCTTGGTGAGAACGAGGGCTTCGACCTCATCACCCACGGAAACGACCTCGTTCGGGTCGACATCGTGTTTGATGGACAGCTCGCGGGAAGGGATGACGCCTTCGGTCTTGTAACCGATGTCGAGCAGGACCTCGTCGCGATCGACCTTGACGATGGTGCCTTCGACGATATCGCCGTCGTTGAAGTACTTGATCGTCTTGTCGATTGCGGCGAGGAAGTCCTCGGCGGAGCCGATGTCGTTGACGGCTACCTGCGGCGAGGTGACGGTGGTGGGCATATGTTGGGTTGCTCCGGACGGATTGTGGTCGGTAGTGGACATTGGAACTTTCGGTTTTGCTGCTAACTCACAGCCACGGGAACTACGTTGGACCTGCACAGCACATCGCCGCGACACAGCACAACGCTGTACTCATTACCTGGACTCACAGCTCACGAGTGGCATCAGCGTTCACGTACCGGGTACGCGAGCACGGAAGACACTCGCGGGAAACAGCGTACGCGACGTTCGTTGTACCAAGCAAACAAGGGTCCCCCGGCAGGTCGATACCCTTCCATCATGCCTCGAGACCGACCCGATTTCTCGTCCGAAGATCGTCACGCGCAAGCCAATACCCTGCTCCGCACGACCGGAGTGAGCCGTACCCGCCTCGACTCCCACGCCAGCGAGCGGGCGAGCCGGGCCTGGTGGGACGCGGACGCCGCACAGTATCACGACGAACACGCCGAATTCCTCGGCGTGGACTCTCCCGACGGCGAATTCGTCTGGTGTCCGGAGGGTCTGCACGAGGGCGACTGGCATCTGCTCGGTGACATCTCGGGTAAGCGAATCCTGGAGATCGGCTGCGGATCGGCCCCGTGCTCGCGGTGGCTGGCCGCGCACGGCGCGCATCCGGTCGGGCTGGACCTGTCCCGCGGCATGCTCGAACGCGGGCGCGCCGCGATGACGCGGAGTGGTCCGCGGGTGCCACTGGTACAGGCCGGCGCGGAGGAGTTGCCGTTCGCCGACGAATCGTTCGATCTGGCGTGTTCGGCATTCGGCGCGGTGCCCTTCGTCGCCGATTCCGCCCGGGTCATGCGCGAGGTGGCACGGGTGCTGCGGCCCGGCGGGCGCTGGGTGTTCTCGGTGAATCATCCGATGCGCTGGATCTTTCCCGATGATCCGGGGCCGGACGGGTTGCGCGCGACCATGCCCTATTTCGACCGCACCCCGTATGTCGAGGTCGACGACGAGGACAACCCGACCTACGTCGAACATCACCGCACCGTGGGCGACCGGGTGCGCGAGATCGTGGCGGCCGGGCTCGTCCTGGTGGACCTGCTCGAGCCCGACTGGCCGGAGTGGCTCGACCGCGAATGGGGGCAGTGGAGCCCCCTGCGCGGCGAAATCTTCCCCGGCACAGCCATTTTCGTGACCGAGAAGCTCCCCGGCTGCTGCGCGTCTTCAGCGGGTCGTTGAGCGCGTATTTCCTTGTGCGCCTTACGACTTCGGGATCGGCATCGTCTCCGGCGAAGCGGGAGCGGACGCGATCGGCATGGCCTCGGTGGGCGCGCTCTCGCTCGCCGCGGCGGTCGTCGCCGCACTGGAGCCGGAGCTGCCGCTCGCCTCGGCCGCGCCGCTCGCGCCGGCGGCGGACGGGCCGGTGAAGGCGGGAAGGGCGGCATAGCGGGGGTCGATCTTGGCGGTGCGGCTGGCGTGCACGATCCAGGCGCGGGCGCGGGTGAGGGCGTGGCCGGGGAACATCGAATCCCAGCGCATGTCGTCGGCGGCGTTGTAGGGCAGTTTGCCGCGGACCTCGGGAGCGTACGGGTGGGGCGGGAACATGTTCGGGAAGCCGACCTTGGGCACGACCGCCGCCTCCCGGGCGCCGGGCCGCCCGTTCTCCGGGCACATGATCTTCAGGATCGCGCTGCAGGTGGCCTTGGGCACCACGATGCCGGCGGTGAATCCGAGGCCGGACTCGCGGTCCGGCAGCGGGAACTTCTCCAGCCGCAACAGCGCGGGCTGACCGTTCACCGTGATGGAATGCGCCTCGAGCAGACAGCCGAACTCGGCCTGCAACTCGGTGAGCCGGCGGCGCAGCGTGTCCTCGTCCTCGAGCGGCGCGGGCAGGTCGGGCACCGCATCGATGTAGGTCAGCGTGATGATGTCACGGGTCTTCGGATCCCCCCAGGTGTTCTGGTCGAGCTGTTGCAGTCCCCCGGTTTCGAACGAGATTGGCACGCGACCACGCTACCTATCCGTGATGTACACGCATGTCCTGGGGCGTTTTGTGCTCAATACGTGACGTGTTGGTAACCAATCCTGGACAAAACCGACGTTTAGTTTGTTTCGCCCCGGGCAGCGCAGGAAAACGGCAGCGGGCCGCGGTTCGTGAACCGCGGCCCGAGCCCCTTTCCCGCACCCGCGCCCGGTCAGTCCGGGCCCGGCGCGGCGCGCGGCTTGGGCGGCCGGCCCGCCTGCTCGAGGGCCTTTCGCAGCGCGTACTCGATCTGGGCGTTCACGCTGCGCAGATCGTCGGCCGCCCACTTGGCGATAGCCTCGTGGACGGCCGGATCGAGCCGCAACAGCACCTTCTTGGGCTCGCGCGCAACCATCAGGAGTACAAAGTACCGGTGTTGACCACGGGCTGTGCGGCGCGATCACCACACAGCACCACCAGCAGGTTCGACACCATCGAGGCCTTGCGTTCCTCGTCGAGATCGACCATGCCCTCGTCGGACAGCCGCTGCAGGGCCATACCGACCATGCCCACCGCACCGTCGACGATGCGGCTGCGCGCCGCGACCACCTGACTGGCCTGCTGGCGCACCAGCATGGACTGAGCGATCTCCGGCGCGTAGGCCAGGTGGGTGATCCGGGCCTCGAGGATTTCGATACCGGCCATCGCGGTGCGCTCACGCAGTTCGGCGGTCATCTCCTCGGCCACCTCGGCGCCGTTGCGCAGACTGGTGCGCGATTCGGGAGCCTCGGCCCCGGAAGCGGCGGCCTGCGTCACCGCGTAGTGCCCCACGGACGCCGTGTCAGGTGCGGCATCGTAGGGGTGCGTGGTCGCCAGATGCCGGACCGCGGTCTCGGACTGGGTGCGCACGTACTCCTCGTAGTCGTCGACCGAGAAGGCCGCCTTGAAGCTGTCGACCACGCGATAGACGACCACGGCCGCGATCTCGACCGGATTGCCGTCCGAATCGTTGACCTTCAGCTTCTGGGTCTCGAAGTTGCGCACCCGCAACGAGATTCGCCGCTTGGTCGTCAGCGGCACCACCCAGAAGAAGCCGGCGTCGCTCACCGAGCCGATGTACTTGCCGAAGAACTGCAGAACCTTCGCCTCGTTCGGCCCGACGGTCGTCAGCCCGGTCAGCGCCAGCACCGCGATGCCCAGCACGACATACCCGACCACGGCTCCGGCGCCCGCCCCGGCGCCGCCCCCGTTCGCCGCCGAGCCCGATCCCGCGACCCCGCCGATCAGCCCGGCGATCCCCACGACGAGCAACACCACCAGCATCAAGAACCCGTTGCCCCGAAAGGCTCGCCGCAACTCCATGACATCCTCCCAATATTGAAGTGATATCACGACAATATCCTTCTGATGTCGCGGGTGTCCAGGGGCAGCCGTGCCCCGAATCGCGGGGGCAATCACATCCGTGCGAGCCGCAAATGGGCAGGCCGCCACTGAATGTGGCCCGGGCGAAGACGCTCACGTGCGAGCCGGGCGGATGTTGCGGTTGTAGCGGAACAGGTTCGCCGGGTCGAGATCCGACTTCAGGGCGGCCAGGCGGGCGAATGTCGCGGGACCGTAACCGGCGCGGGTCTGGGACTCGTCGGCTCTCTCACCCGCACCGTAGAGGAACGTGGGGCTCTGGCCGATGGTCCAGGCGGACAACGCTTTTGCGATCAGATCGTGGTGGTCGCCTACCACAGTGCCGCCGGTTTCGGGGCCGGTGATGAATCGGGCGAGGTATTCCGCGTCGCGGTGATCCACCGCGACATTCGCCGGGCCCGGACGACGCAGCGCACCGCCGAGATGGCGGAGACCGGCGACCACCGTCACCGGGCCGTCGGGTCCGGTGACGTCCAGAAACGCCTCTGCCGCATCGGCGGTCAGTTCCGGCAGCAACGCGTTGGTCGCGGTGTAAGCGTGCGGGAAAGGCGGGTCGCTGTAGATCGTATGGGTGTCGCTGTAGGGCATCACGCGCAGATCGTCGATCAGGCGGGGGCCGATCGAGCGCAGCGGGCCGACGAGGCGTTCACCGGCGCGATCCGAACCGGTGTACGCGATGTTGACGGTGGCGATGTACCTGCCGCGCAACGGTTCCGGGATCACCGGAATATCGGGCATGGTCATCATGGTGATCGCCGAGGTCATCTCCTCGGGCAGGTCCCAGGTCCACTGCCGCCATCCCTCGAGGGCCGGTTCCACGAGTCCGGTGTCGAAGATCAGCCGACCGCCGTAGACCGTGGTGATCGGGAAGAGTTCGAGCTCGAGCGCGGTCACCACGCCGAAATTGCCGCCCGTGCCCAGGACAGCGCCGAACAATTCCTCGCCCAGGGTGAACCGGCGCAGTCTTCCGTCCGCGGTCACCAACTCGATCGCCCGGACATGGTCGGCGGCATAACCGAAGGTCCGAGCCAGGATGCCGAGGCCGCCGCCGAGGTGATAGCCGATCACTCCGACGCTCGGAGACGACCCGTTCAGCGGTGCGAGACCGTGCGCGACGGCCGCCTCGATCAATGCCTCGGCCTGCACACCCGCGCCCACCCGGGCGGTGCGGGCGACCGGGTCGACGGTGATCTCCCGCATTCGCCGGGTACTGATCAGCACCCCACCGTCGGCGGCCACCGACAGGCCGTGCCCGGTCGCCTGCACCGCCACCGGAAGTCCTTGCCGCGCGGCGTATTCCACCGCACTACGAACATCCTCGGCATGCAGTGCGCCGACCACCACGGCGGGCCGGTGGGTGTAGGCGGTCTGGAAGCCCGCGATCTCCTCGTCGTATCCGCGCGTGTCCGGAAGAAACAGCGGACCGGTGACCACGGGAAGTTCGGGATTCGAGTACGTAGTCGTCATATTTCGAACTCTGCCCGCGCACAAATCAGAAGTAAAACAGATAGATCTTCTCATCAGTATAATTATCAGTTATGGAACTGCGGCAGCTGCGTTACTTCGTCACCGTGGTCGAAGAGGCCAATTTCACCAGGGCCGCCACGCGGCTACATCTGACCCAACCCGGGCTGTCCGCCCAGATCCGGCAGTTGGAGAAAGAGGTGGGCCAGCCACTGCTCGAGCGCTCCGGGCGATCGATCACCCCGACCGCGACCGGCGCCGCGGTGCTGCCGCACGCGCGCGCGGCATTGCAAGCGGCACAGCGGATTTCGCATACCGTGGACGAGTTCACCGGTCTGCTGCGCGGCCACGTCCGGATCGGGCTCATCTCCGGCGCGGCCCTCGGCGAGGTGGACATCGCGGCGGTGCTGACGACCTTCCACCGAGATCATCCGCAGGTCGGGATCACCCTGACCGAGGATGCCTCCGAACGCATGCTCGACGCTGTGTGGCGCGGCGATCTCGATATCGCACTGGTCGCGCTGACCGGGGCCGAACTCGATCCCGGCCTCGGCGCGGACATCGTCCTCGACACCCGCGTCAACGCCGCCGTCGCCGCGAATGACCGGGAATTCGGCTCCCGGACAACACTTTCGGACCTGCGCGACCGTCCGCTCATCTGCCTGTCCCGCGGCACCGGCATCCGCGGCGTCCTCGAACGCGCCTGCGCTGCCGAGGGTTTCGAACCACGGGTCGAATTCGAGGCTGCCGCACCACCATTGCTGATCCGCCTGGCCGCCGGCGGCCTGGGCGTCGCGGTGGTCCCAGACCTCGCACCCGAACAGGCAGCGGCCGCGGGCGTGCGCATGGTCGAGATCGAACCCGAACTACGCGGCCGCCTGGCCCTGATCTGGCGCGCCGACCGCGCCGCCGCCCCCGCCGCGAAGGTACTGCTCGGCCAACTCCGCATCGCCCTGGCCGCGCCGCATTCGCACCCACGCTGAGCCGGGCTCGGAGCACATTTCACCGAGCCGAACGCCCTCGAAGTGCCTCACGAAAGTCGCCATCGCGCAACAGACCTCGGCCACCTCGCCCGCCGGAACGAGCCACACGATCCGCAGCCCGACATCCTCCGACTGTGCGGCCTCGAGGCCGCACACCTTCCGCTGCGCGCCAGTGGCGCTACGCGAACCAGCCGGTTGCCTCGAACTCCGGTGCCGCGCTACAGGATTCGGGACAGGAACGTCTTCGTGCGCTCGTGCTGCGGATCGGACAGGACGCTGCGGGGATCACCCGACTCCACCACGATGCCGCCATCCATGAAGACCAGCTGATCGGCGACTTCGCGGGCGAAACCCATCTCGTGGGTGACCACCACCATGGTCATCCCCGACGCGGCCAGCTCACGCATCACGCCCAGCACCTCGCCGACCAGTTCGGGATCCAGTGCCGAGGTCGGTTCGTCGAAGAGCATCAGCTTGGGGTCCATCGCCAATGCCCGCGCGATCGCGACCCGCTGCTGCTGACCGCCGGAGAGCTGCGCCGGGTAGGAACCCGCCTTGTCCGCCAAGCCGACTCGGTCCAGCAGTTCCTCGGCGCGGGCGATCGCGTCGGCCTTGCGGATCCTCTTCACCTGGGTCGGCGCCTCGATGATGTTCTCCAGGGCCGTGCGGTGCGGGAACAGGTTGAAATGCTGGAACACCATGCCGATATCGCGGCGCTGCCGCGCGGCCTCGCGCGGATGCAGCTCGTAGAGCCGTCCGCCCTTCTCGCGATAGCCGACCAGATCCCCGTCGACGTACAGCCGTCCGGCATTGACCTGTTCGAGGTGGTTGATGCAGCGCAGGAAGGTGGACTTGCCCGAGCCGGACGGACCGATCAGGCACATCACCTCCCCGCGCGACACCTCGAGCGAGATGCCCTTGAGTACCTGCAGCGAGCCGAAGCTCTTGCACACCTGCTGTGCGCTGATCATCGAAGTGTCCTGAGCGCGGGCGTAAGCGGTTGTGGCAGAGGTCATTTGCCTGGCTCTTTCACGACTGTGGTCTCGGCCAACGCGCGCAACTGCCGGGCGGTCAGCCGCCGGGTCGCGCCGCGCGAATAGTACCGCTCGAGGTAGTACTGCCCGACCATCAGCACACTGGTGATCACCAGGTACCAGGTCGCCGCGACCAGCAGCAGCGGCACCGGCCGGAAGTTGACGCTCGAGATGTCGTGCGCCCGGCCGTACAGATCGGTGGTCAGCGGAATGGCCGTCACCAGCGACGTGGTCTTGAGCATGCTGATCAGTTCGTTGCCCGTGGGCGGGATGATCACCCGCATCGCCTGCGGCAGCACGGTGCGCCACATGGTCCGCGACCACGACATGCCCAGGGCGTAGGACGCCTCCCGCTGCCCCTCGTCCACGGAATTGATTCCGGCGCGGACGATTTCGGCCATATACGCCGACTCGTTCAGGCCGAGACCGATCATGGCGAACAGGAAGGGCGCCTGCCACTGCTGCACGTTCCAGTGCGTGAAATGCGGTCCGCCGAAAGGGATTCCGAGCTCGATGACCTTGTACAGCGACGGGAACAGGCCCCAGAAGAGCAACTGCACATAGACCGGCGTCCCACGGAAGATCCACAGGTACCCCCACGACACCGAGCGCAGCACGGGATTGGGCGACAACCGCATCACCGCCAGGGTGACGCCCAGTACCACGCCGATCACCATGGCCAGCACGGTCAGCTCGAGGGTGACCAGTGCGCCCTCGGTGATCCGCACATCGAACAGGTAATCGCGGTAGGTGCTCCACTGGTAGCCGTCGTTGGTGGCCGCGCCGTAGACGAACAGGGCGAACAGGACCGTGATGACGACCGCTGCCACCCACCGGCCCGGCCGCCGCAGCGGCACCGCCTTGATCGGCGCGGGCTCGGCGGGTGCGGCGACCGCCCCGGCGGCGCGCGCGTTGTCCGGGTCCGGTGAACTCACTAGATCAGCCCTTGGCTCCATTGATGACCGACTTGGTGATCGCGCCCTGCTCGACTCCCCAGTTCTGGCAGATCTTGCGATAGTCGCCGTCGTCCATCAGATGTTGTACCGCGGCCTGCAGCACAGGTCCCAGCGCCGAGCCCTTGGCCACCGGCCAGCCGTACGGCGCGGAGGAGAAGATCGGGCCGTCGGTCTCGATCTTGTCCTGGTTCTGCTTGACCGCGTAGGCGGTCACCGGCGAATCCGCGGAGAAGGCGTCCACCTGCCCCAGCACCAGCGCGTTCGCCGCGGCGGCCTGATCGTCGAAGGCCACGATATCGATCTTGGCCTTACCGGCGTCCGTGCACGCCTTGCTCTTGGCCGGGAGCTCGTCGGTCTGCTGCACGGTCGTGCGCTCCACCGCGACCTTCTTGCCGCAGGCGTTGTTCGGGTCGATGGACGCGCCCTTCTGCTGGGCCCACTGACTGCCCGCGGAGAAGTAATCGACGAAATCGACCGACTTCTCGCGATCGGTGTTGTCGGTGAACGAGGACATGCCCAGGTCGTACGTGCCCGCCTGAATGCTGGGAATGATCTTCTCGAAATCGGCCTGCTGATAATCGGCCGTCAGCCCCAGCGTCGTGGCCACCGCGTCCATCAGATCCACGTCGAAGCCGACGATCTTGCCCGAGGACGGATCCCGGAACTCGTTGGGCGAGTAGGGAACATTGACCCCGACGACGAGTTTGCCTGCCTGCTTGACCTTATCGGGCACCTGTGCCGCGAGGGCGTCGACCTTGCTGACCTTGACCTTGGCCACCGCGGGGGCGGTGCTCTCGGTGTTCTTGGCACAGCCCGTCAGCAGCAACGCACCACCGGCGACAACACATGCGGCTCGCAGAATGTACCCGCGAGCTCCGGATCGAACAGACACAGCAGCCCTCCATGTTTGGGTGAGCGATAACACGACATCGCCCGCCGTTCGAAATGTATGCGATTCGGACCGGCTGCGCCGGTTGGTTACCGAAGGTTAATCCTCGCCGAGTGCGACGACCTCCCATACACGCCGAGTCCGGGACCCTATCACCACCGATGCACGCGTGCGCGTACTTGCTCTGTGAACTCGCTGGTAGAAGCGAGCCCGCCCAGGTCGGCCGTGGCGATACCGGCCTCGAAGACCGCCGCCACCGCGCGTTCGATGCGTTCGCCCGCCCGCGCCAGCGTCGGCTCCGCGCGATGAGATCCCAACCAGCGCAACAGCATTGCCGTGGACAGTTGCAGCGCAGCCGGATTGGCTCGGTTGCGTCCGGCCAACGTCGGCGCCGCGCCGTGCACGGCCTGGGCCATCGCCTGGGTGCGTGAGCAATTGAGCGAGGCGGCGGTACCGAGCGAGGCGCCGAGTTCGGCGGTCAGGTCGGACAGGATGTCGCCGAACAGGTTCTCGGTGACCAGCACGTCGTAATCGCCTGGCGCGCGGACCAGATGAGCGGCGGCCGCGTCGACGTGCTCATCGTCCACCCGAACGTCCGGATAGCCCGCGGCCACCTCGTAACACACGTCGCGGAACAAGCCCATCGTCATGGGCAGCACATTGGCCTTGTGCACGATGGTCAGATGTCTGCGCCGAGCCGACGCAAGCGCGCACGCCTCGTGCGCGATCCGGACACTGGCGTCGCGGGTGATCACCCCGACCGACATCGCCACATCGGGCGTCGGCCGGAATTCACCCGAACCAGCGAACATATTGCGATCGGCGTAGAACCCCTCGCTGTTCTCCCGCACGATCACCAGATCCGTCTCCGGCGCGACCGCCCGCACCCCCGCGAACGCCCGCGCGGGACGGATGTTCGCGAACAGGTCGAACCGCTTGCGGATCGCCCCGCCCGGCGGTGCGAGCGTGCGGAATTCCGGTGGGTACGAGGCGTTGTCGTGCGGACCGAGAATCCAGCCGTCCAATCCCGCCAGCGCCTGGAGCGTCACCAGCGGCAGCGGATCATTGAACTCGTCGATCGCACTCAGTCCCATGGGCAGCCGCACCCATTCCACAGCGGGCCCACCCGCCGCCGCCAACGCCTCGTCGGCCACCTCCCGGGCAGCGCGCACCACCTCCGGCCCGATGCCGTCACCATTGATCAACCCCAGCCGAACCGTCTCCGAAGTCACCACCCCATCCTCAACTTCCATCCCACCCGGCCCACACCCGGGTCACCTCTCCCCCTTCCAAGCAACCTTCCAGCGCAACGCTCCACCATGTCTTCATTGCCCCACGCCACCCACACTGCCCACGTCATCCCCGCCTTCCCGACCGCCCGCCACCGCCCGCCCACCACCGACTACCGACCACCGACCACCGACCACCGACCACCGACCACCGACCACCGACCACCGAGGGTGACTACCAGGCAAGAGCCTGCGATAGGCGTTCCCCATTCGACAGCGTGCCCTAGCGGCGCTAGCCGCCCCCGCAACGATTGATCTCGCAAGCACCTGGGTAACTTGCCGGGAACACCGAAACCCGATCACATCCCAACCGCCGCCCCGAAGCCTCACTCCCGAGGCAGCCGACGACACGCTGAAGGCGCGGAGAGACGGGGGAGCGGGGAGCGGGGAAGGTAAGTGCGGCGTCCTGTGTTGTACAGGGCGTTACCGACAGGAGAGGACCCCATGGCCACCCAGACATTGACCGCTCAGAACTTCGATGAGGTCGTCACCGGAAACGACGTCGTGCTCGTCGATTTCTGGGCCGACTGGTGCGGACCGTGTAAGCAGTTCGCGCCGACCTATGACAAGTCCTCGGACAAGCACCCCGACGTGGTGCACGGCAAGGTCGACACCGAGGCCGAGCAGAGCCTGGCGGCGGCGGCCAACATCCGCTCGATCCCGACGATCATGGCCTTCCGTGAGGGTGTACTGGTGTTCGCGCAGCCCGGCGCACTCCCCCCGGACGCCCTCGAGGATCTGGTCACCCAGGTGAAGGGACTCGACATGGACGACGTCCGCAAGCAGATCGCCGAGCAGTCCGCGCCGCAGGGCGAGTGAGGCTCGGTCCCCGTCACAACACGCATCTCGCCCCCGCCGCGTCGTTCGCGGCGGGGGCGAGTCGTACGGGTATCAGTTGGCGAACGAGTTGACGCCCGAAAGCATCGCCCGCACAGAGGATTCCGCGCCATCGTCGGCGAGGGCGGCACCCCAGCCGCAGCGGCCGTTGAACTCGCACCGCACGAAAGTCGCTATGCCCGAAGCGGTCTGCCGCTGGTGGAACTGCAGGATCTCGATCGGATAGCCCTCCTCGTAGAGAGCCGAGGTGAGCGCGCCCACCGGATTGCCGGTGGACACGACGGTCCGCAGGTGGTCGTTGAATTCGAGGGTGGCGGTGTAGGTAGCCGAGGCATGCGGCTGCCCGGCGGGTATCCAGTCGCCGAGTTTGACCGGGCCCGCAAGATCGCAGTACCGCTCGTGGAACTCGGCGGGGGTCAGTCCGGCGCTCTCGGCGCGCAGGGCGCGGGGGGCGGCGGTGATGAAGGCAGTGTCGATTGTCAGTGTCATTTGACTAGGTCTTCCCGAGGCGTGTCGTATCCGATTGACAGAGGGGACCAGCGCAGTGAAAAGGTTCTACGGCCGCAGCGAGGGGCCGGTCCGAATCAGACCCCGCTACGGCGGAGAACTACGAGAAGTCGACCGGTAGCCACCATCGCGGTCAGCGGCATTAGCGCCGCACAGTCGCGGTCGGCGACATTGCGAGCGGCGCTGTGGCTAGCGGCGGGATTCGGCACGGCTTCGAGAATATGGACTGTTACCTCCGATGGCAACCACATCGGCGCGTAACCGATGGGTAACTTCGTCACAATCGTCCGTAAACGGCACACCAACGGCCGACAACGACCCCAGCAACTCGATCGACGTGCGAAAACCAACGCTCGAGGCCCCACCAGAGATAACGGCAACCTTCAAGCAATCGCGACGCAGTGTCTGTTCAGCCCAGATTCGTCACACCGATTCGCGCGACGGATACATCGTCGTTATCGCCGCGCGATCACGTTCTCAGGCTTCTCGAAGGTCGCTATCATCCGGCCCTAAGCCGGGCAACGCACGATTGGTCAGGTAAGAGCCACATCGGGGCGGGTCCACCGGCCCGAACGGACACGGCGCGCGCCATGCGCCGACCGACTCCGTGGCCGCCGGGCGTCCCCCTCATCCGACCGGCGGCCACGGTTTTCTACTGTCGCTAGTGCGCGGCGGCATCCCAGCTGCGCCCGACTCCCACCGAGACCTCGAGCGGCACCGACAGCTCGATGGCCTTCGACATATGTTCGCGCGCAAGGGCTTCCAGCTGCTCGCGCTCACCCGGAGCCACCTCGAAGAGCAGTTCGTCGTGGATCTGCAGCAGGGTGCGCGAGGCGAGCCCGGCCTCCTTCACCGCGCGCTGCACGTTGATCATGGCCACCTTGATGATGTCGGCCGCGGTGCCCTGAATCGGCGCGTTGAGGGCCATCCGCTCGGCGGCCTCGCGACGCTGGCGGTTGCTCGAATCCAGATCGGGCAGATAGCGACGACGGCCGAACAACGTCTCGGTGTATCCGACCTTGCGGGCCTGCTCGACCGCCTCGTGCAGGTAGTCGCGAATCGCGCCGAACCGGGAGAAGTAGACCTCCATCTGCGCCTTGGCCTCCTCGGCGCTGATCTTGAGCTGCTGGGACAACCCGTAGGCGGACAGTCCGTACGCCAGACCGTAGGACATCGCCTTGATCCGGCGGCGCATCTCCGGGTGCACCTCGGTGATCGGGATGTCGAACGCCTTGGAGGCGACGAAGGTGTGCAGGTCCTCCCCCGAATTGAACGCCTCGATCAGCCCCGCGTCCTTGGACAGGTGCGCCATGATCCGCATCTCGATCTGGCTGTAGTCCGCGGTCATCAGCGACTCGCAGCCGGGCCCGACGACGAAGGTGTCGCGGATGCGGCGGCCGGTGTCGGTGCGGATCGGGATGTTCTGCAGATTGGGCTCGGTCGAGGACAACCGGCCCGTCGCCGCGATGGTCTGATTGAAGGTGGTGTGGATGCGGCCGTCGTCGGCGACCGATTTGAGCAGGCCGTCCACGGTCACCTTCAGCCGGGTCGCGTCGCGATGGGCGAGCAGATGCTCCAGGAACGGATGCTGGGTCTTCTCGAACAGCGACTCGAGCGCATCGGCATCGGTGGTGTATCCGGTCTTGGTGCGCTTGGTCTTGGGCATCTCGAGTTCCTCGAACAGCACCACCTGCAGCTGCTTGGGCGAGCCGAGATTGATCTGCTTGCCGATCACCTCGTAGGCCGCGCTCGCGGCGTCGGCGACGCGATCGGCGAATTCGGATTGCAGCTGCTCGAGTTCGTCGACGGCGACGGCGATACCCGCCTCCTCCAATTCGGCCAGCACACCCAGCAGCGGCAGTTCCATCTCGGTGAGCAGCCTGGTGGATTCGATGCGCTCCAGCTCGACGTCGAGGGCCTGCGCCAGATCGGCCACCGCGCGGGCACGCAGGATCTCGGCCTGGGCCAGCTCGGCGTCGACCTGGCCCTCCTCGTCCAGCAGGGACAGCTGCGGCTGCGCGTCCGATTCCACGCGCAGCTCGCGGGACAGATAGCGCAGCGACAGATCGTCCAGGTTGAAGGTGCGCTGGCCGGGGCGGACCAGGTAGGCGGCCAGCGCCGTATCGCTGGCGAGCCCGGCCAGGCGCCAGCCACGCCCGCGCAGCGCGTGCATGGCCGCCTTGGCCTCGTGTACGGCCTTGAAGGTCTTCGGATCGGCCAGCCATGCACCCAGCGCCGCCTCGTCCTCCGGAGTCAGCGCGACCGCGTCGAAATAGCCGCCCTCGCCGTCGGCCGCGGAGATCGCGATCGCGGTGACATCACCGTTCACCGGAGTTCCGGTGCCGACGACCGAAATACCGTGGCGCACACCGGCCTTGGCATGCTCGGTCAGCCAGTCGGCCACGCCGCCCGGTTCGATCGCCCCGCCGCTGATCTCGAATCCGCCTTCGGCCTCGGGCTCGGGCGCGGCGAGGGTGTCGAACAGCCGATCGCGCAGCACGCGGAATTCCAGGTCGTCGAACAGACGGTGGATCCGGTCCCTGTCCCAGGGCTGCTGGGCGAGCTGATCGGGGGTGTACGGCAGCGGGACGTCCTTGACCATCTCGGTCAGCTGACGGTTGAGCACGACGCTGGACAGGTTGGCGCGCAACGCATCACCCACCTTGCCCTTCACCTGGTCGACCCGATCCACCAGCGTGTTCAGATCGCCGTATTCGCGCACCCACTTGGCCGCGGTCTTCTCCCCCACGCCCGGAATACCGGGCAGATTGTCGCTCGGGTCGCCGCGCAGGGCCGCGAAATCCGGATACTGGCCCGGGGTCAGGCCGTACTTCTCCTGCACCGCGTCGGGGGTGAACCGGGTGAGTTCGGAGACGCCCTTCTTCGGGTACAGGACCGTGACGTCGTCGGTGACCAGTTGCAGCGAATCCCGGTCGCCCGTGACGATCAGCACCCGGTACCCCTGCGGCACCGCCTGGGTGGTCAGGGTGGCGATCACATCATCGGCCTCGTAGCCGTCGATCGCCATCACCGGGATGCCCAGCGCGCCCAGGACCTCCTGGGTGATCTCCACCTGACCGCGGAACTCGTCGGGAGTCTGCGAGCGGTTGGCCTTGTACTCCGGATACGCCTCGGTGCGGAAGGTCTTGCGGCTGACGTCGAACGCGGCGGCGACGTGGGTGGGCTTCTCGTCGCGCAACAGGTTGATCAGCATCGCGGTGAACCCGTACACCGCATTGGTGGTCTGCCCGGTGACCGTCTTGAAATTGTCCGCGGGCAGGGCGAAGAACGCGCGATAGGCCAGCGAGTGCCCGTCCAGCAACAACAGGGTCGGCCGCTCGCCTTCGGTGGCTGCGGGCACGGTGCTCGGGCGCTGATCGCTGGTGGCTGAAGTCACGGCACAGAGTCTAGGGACAGGCACCGACACGTGTTGCCGGACCTCCGCGGATCCGCGTGCGCCGGATCGGGTAACCGGATCGGGCGGGGTCCGGCCGCACATCGCGCGGCCGGGCCCCGCACCGGTTACGCGACGCCCAGGTACGCCGATTTCACCGCCGGATCGGTCAGCAGCGCACGGCCGCCGCCGGTCTTGGTGATCTCGCCGGTCTCCAGAATGTAGGCGCGGTGACTGCGGGTCAGCGCCTGCTGCGCGTTCTGCTCGACCAGCAGCACGGTCGTGCCGTTGGCGTTGATCTCGCTGATGATCCGGAAGATCTGCTGGATCACCATGGGCGCCAGGCCCATCGACGGCTCGTCCAGCAGCAGCAGCTTCGGCCGGGCCATCAGCGCGCGGCCGATCGCCAGCATCTGCTGCTCACCGCCGGACATGGTGCCGCCCACCTGTTTCCGGCGCTCGGCCAGACGCGGGAACAGCTCGAAGACCCGATCGAGCGTCTGCGAATATTCCGCCCGCTGCTTGAACGGCCGTGCGTGACAACCCATGTCGAGGTTCTCCTGCACGGTCATGCCCGGGAACACACCGCGGCCCTCCGGGGCCTGGATCAGGCCCTCGACCACCCGCTCGTGCGCCCGCATCCGGCTGACGTCCCTGCCCGCGAACGTGATTCGCCCGCGACCGAGCGGCAGCAGTCCGGACAGCGCGCGCATGGTGGTGGTCTTGCCCGCACCGTTGGCGCCCAGCAGGGTCACCAGCTCGCCCTGTGCGACCTGCAGCGAAATACCGTGCAGCGCTTGGATTCTGCCGTAGCTGACGACCATGTCCTCGACCACCAGCAGCGGTTCGGAACCGCCCTGTCCCGGACCGCCGGTGATCAGCGCGCTCGGTGATACAGCGCCGGATCCCGTCGCCGCCGGGCCGGATCCGGCGTTCTCGGGCATCCGGAACGGCACATCGGGGTCCGCGCCCCCGGCGCCTGCGGGGCGCGGATCTTCGTCCAGGTAGACCGGAAGCACCGCGGTGTCGGCCGCCGCGGCCGGGTTCGCGAATACCGAAGGTTCGGACTCGCGGGAGGCATCGGCCAATTCCGCCGCTGCCTCCTCGTCCGGCACACCGAGGTAGGCCGCGATCACCGCGGGATCGTCCCGGATCTGCTCGGGCAGCGCGTCGGCGATCTTGCGCCCGAACTCCAGCACCACGATCCGGTCGGTGACGCCCATGACCAGCCGCATATCGTGCTCGATCAGCAGCACGGTGAAGCCGTCGTCACGGATCTTGCGGATCAGATCCATCAGCGCGGACTTCTCGCTCGGATTGAATCCGGCGGCGGGCTCGTCCAGGCACAGCAGCTTCGGCTCGGTCGCCAGCGCGCGGGCGATCTCCAGCCGGCGCTGATCGCCGTAGGACAGATTGCGCGCCTTCTCCACCGCCCGGGGAGCGATGCCGACGAACTCCAGCAGCGCCATACCGCGTTCGATGGCGTCGCGTTCCTCGCGACGATGCCGCGGGCTGCGGAACACCGCGCCGGGCACCGAGGTGTGGTGCCGGGCGTCGGTGCCGACGACCACGTTCTCCAGCGCCGTCATCTCCCCGAACAATCGGATGTTCTGGAAGGTCCGGGCGATGCCCAGCCGGGTGATCTGATTGCGCTTGGTCTTGGTCAGCGGTTTGCCGTCGAAGAACACCGTGCCCGCCGACGGCCGGTACACCCCGGTGATGGCGTTGAAACAGGTCGTCTTGCCCGCGCCGTTGGGCCCGATGAGCCCGAGGATCTCGCCGCGGCGGATCTCGAAACTCACCGAATCCAGCGCCGTCAGACCGCCGAACCGCATCGTGAGCCCGTCGGTGCGCAGCAGCGGCTCACCGACCGCGGTCTCGATTTCCCGGTGCGGCGCAACGACTTCCGCCACGACCTGGGTATCAGCCAGCTCCGGAACGACGGCGCCGACGTCCACCACACCGGCCTTACCCGCCTCCGGCTCGGCGGCATATCCCGCCGACATGTCCTCGTTGTCGAACAGCGCGCCACCAGCGCCCGGCCCGGTCATGCGCCCGCTCCCGTCACCTCGGTGGCCCGCGCAGGCCGCACCGCTCGATACACCTGCCTGGAGTACATGAGCAATTTCTGCCGCGCCGGGAACAGCCCCTGCGGACGGAAGATCATCACCACCACCAGCGTGAGACCGAAGAACAGATATTTGAAGTCGCCCAACGACTGTCCCGCCACGTTCACCGACATGAACCGGTTCGGCAGGTACACGATCAGGAACGCGCCGACGATCACGCCGAGCTTGTTGCCCTGACCGCCCAGCACCACCGCGCACAGGAACAGCATCGAGTTGATGACGTTGAATCCGGTCGGATTGATGAACTGCACCTGACCGGCGTACAGCGCGCCCGACAGACCGCCCACCGCCGCGCCGATGGTGAACGCCCACAGCTTGAATTTGAAAGTGGGCACGCCCATGATCTCCGCGGCGTCCTCGTCCTCGCGGATCGCGACCCAGGCGCGGCCGACGCGGCTGCGCTCCAGATTGCCGACCAGCATCAGCACCACGACCACCAGCAGCATGCCGATCCAGAACCACCAGACACCCGAATTCGCGCGATCCAGCAGATTCCCGGAATTCCGATCACCGAGATTTCCGGACGAGAAATAGCCGCCGGTATGAGTCTTCGACTCGCCCAGATGCGGATACGAGATGGCCGACAACCCGAGGCTGCCGTTGGTGATCCCGCCCAGATTGTCGGCGAGCAATCGCACGATCTCACCGAATCCGAGGGTCACGATCGCCAGATAATCACCGCGCAGTCGCAGCGTCGGGGTGCCCAGAATCAGGCCCGAGGCCGCGGTCGCCAAAATTGCCAGCGGCACGCACAGCAGCCAGGCCCATTTCGAATCGAAAACACCGGAGTCGCTGTGGAACGGGCTGTTCGGGCTGGTCAGAATTCCGACCGTATAGGCGCCGACCGCATAGAAACCGACATAACCCAGATCGAGCAGGCCGGTCTGACCGACCACGACGTTCAGGCCGATCGCGATGAGCGCGTACATCGCGAACTGCGCCATCACCCCGCCGAAACTCGTGCCGGGGGTGTTGATCCCCGGCGGCGGGAACAGCGCGATCAGCCCGAGCACGATGACCGCGGGCACGCCGAACGCCCATTGCGCGGGCCGGGACAACCCGCTCCACCAGCCGCGAATCGCATCACCCACACCGCGCGGCTGCTGCGGTGCGGTGGAGGTCACCGGAACCTTCGTCGCCTCACTCATACCCGGGCCTTCCCAAGACTCTCGCCCAGGATGCCGGTCGGACGGAGCATCAGCACCGCCACCAGCACCACGAACGCGACCACGTCGCGCCACTGGGTACCGAACAGGATCTGGCCGTAGTCCTCGGCCAGGCCCAGCAGCAAACCGCCCAGCAGCGCGCCGCGCAGGTTGCCGATACCGCCGAGCACCGCGGCGCTGAACGCCTTGACGCCCAGGATGAATCCGCCGTTGAACACGATGCCCTGCGGCACCTTCAGGGTGTAGAGCGTCGCGGCGGCGCCGGCCAGCAGACCGCCGATCAGGAAGGTCAGCATGATGACCCGCTCGCGCGAGACGCCCATCAGCGTCGCGGTGTCGGGGTCCTGGGCGACCGCGCGGATGGCGCGGCCGAATCTGGTCCGGTTGATCAGGATCTCGGTGAGCGCGGCCAGCGCGACGGCCGCCAGCACGATCACGATCGCCACATTCGTCACCGAGGCGCCGAACAGGGAGAATTCCTGTTTGGGCTCGACGAGTTTGATCGGCTGCTGCGGATTGGTGCCGCCCAGCCCGTGCACGAATTTCGGCAGGACGTAATGCACGAACTCCTGCAGCACGAAGGACATGCCGATCGCGGTGATCAGGAAGATCAGCGGTTTGGCGCCGCGCTTGCGCAATGGCCGGTAGGCCACCCGCTCCAAGCCGACGGCGGTCGCACCGGACACCGCCATGCCGATCAACATCGCCACCAGCAGGTAGACGATCGTCATCAGCAGGCCCTCGGAATAGGTGTTCCCACTGGCGGAGAATCCCAGCAGCTCCAATCCGACATACTGTCCGAACATGCCGAACATGAACACTTCGGAATGGGCGAAGTTGATGAGCCTCAAGACACCGTAGACCAGGGTGTAGCCGACGGCCACCAGCGCGTAGATCGCGCCGTAGCTCAAACCGTCGACGGTGAGCTGCCAGAACTGGTCGGCCACCCCGGAAATGTTGAAATCAATGGTCCCGGCATACAGCGCGGGATCCGCCAATACGGTTACAGACATTCGACACTCTCGTCATCGTGGGAACAGCGCGCCCGGGTCCCGGTGCGGACCGCCGGAGCGGAAATCACGGGTGCCCCCGCCAAGGTGATGGCAGGGGCGTGCACCGGGACGATGGGTTCGCCTTCCGGTGCACACTGTTCCCGATACGGGGTAGGTCCCTACTTGACCTGGTACATCCAGATCAAGGCGTTCGACAATTCACCCGTGCTGTCCCACTTGTAGTGACGGGCCAGACCCTGGCCGTCGTAGTTGCGCACGAAGTCGAGCACCTCGGGACGGGTGACCTTGCCCGCGTCGATCGCCTTCAACACGATCGTGGTCAGGTCGTACGCCTCGACCGAGTACACGCCCGGCTCCTGGTTGTTCAGGGCCTTGTAGGCGGTGGCGAAGGAGTCCGGCGCCGGGCCGCAGGGGCAGGACAGCAGCGCGCCCTTGCTGGAGTCGCCGGCCTGCTTGACGAACTGCGGGTCGTTGGTGCCGTCGTCGGAGACGAAGGTCGCGGTGACGTTGGCCGAATGCAGTTGCTCCACCAGCGGGGCCGCCTCGGCGTAGTACCCGGCGTAGAAGATCGCGTCCGGCTTGGCGGCGGACAGCTTGGAGACCGTCGCCGAGAAGTCCTTGTCGCCGGTCTTCACCTGGGCCGCGCAGGATTCGTCGGCCGAGGAGCCGAGCGCCGCGGTGACCGACTTGGCAAGGCCCACACCGTAATCGGAGTCGTCCTGCACGACGCAGATCTTCTTGAAGCCGCCGGCGCCGGTCAGGTAGTGCGCGACCGAGGGGCCCTGCAGATCGTCGTTGGCCAGGCCGCGGAAGAAGGTCTTCCAGCCGTTCTTGGTCAGCGAGGCGTTGGTGGCCGAGGAGGTCAGCGCCGGCAGGCCGGCGTCGCTGATGATCTGGCCGGTCGCCTTGGTCTCGCCGGAGAACGCCGGACCGATCAGCGCGGTCACCGACTGGTCGCTGATCACCGTCGGGATGACCTGGCTGGCCTTCTGCGGATCACCCTCGGTGTCGAAGGGCTTGGTCTGCACCTGGCAGTCCGGGTTGGCCTTGTTGTGCTGCGCGACAGCCAGTTTCACGCCGTCCACGATGTTGATACCGAGCGCGGAGTTCGCACCGGTCAGCGCACCGGCCATCGCGATCGCCGTGGTGGGCGCGCACTTGGCCTTGCCATCGCCCGCGGGATCGGCGGCCTTGGCCGTACCGGTCTGCGTCACCGACTTGCCCTGGCTATCGATCTGCACCAGCGATTTGATCGACAGGCCGGTTCCACTCCCGCCACCGGCGCTGCTCGACGTCGATTTGCTGCTGCAACCGGCCACGGCCAGCACGGCCGCCGCCCCGATCACCAACGCACCGCGAACCACGCGAGTTCGCGTGGTGCTCCGCGTTATTGAACCAAGCACGATTCACCTCTATGTTCTTCGATCCCCCGGGGTTGCCGAGAGGGCCCACCATGTCGGCCAAGCTCAGAACATAGCGTTGTGACGTTAGCTCCGCATCACATTCGAGCCATCGGAGCTACTTCGATCCCGAATATTCGTCAAGATCGTGTTTCCATCTTGTTACTCGATGGCAAATGTATCGCTACTAAGACTTGGGTGCGAGGTTCTCCAATACGACCTCGGCAACCGCCTTCATCGTCGTACGGCGGTCCATCGCGGTTCGCTGTATCCACTTGAAAGCCTGCGGCTCGGACAATCCCTGAGTCTGCATCAGCACACCCTTGGCACGCTCGACGAGTTTGCGGGTCTCGAGCCGTTCGGACAGGCTCGCGACCTCGCTCTCGAGCGCGGTGATCTCGTGGAAACGGCTGGCCGCGAGTTCGATCGCGGGCACCAGGTCGGATTTGGTGAACGGCTTGACCAGATATGCCATCGCGCCCGCGTCCCGGGCCCGCTCGACCAGATCACGCTGGCTGAATGCGGTCAAAATCACAACGGGGGCAACGCGATTGCTCGCGATCTCCGCCGCGGCATCGATACCGTCGCGCCGCGGCATCTTCACATCCATGATCACCAGATCCGGGCGCAGCTCACCGGCCAGATCGACGGCCTGCTGACCGTCGCCGGCCTCGCCGACGACCTGATAGCCCTCCTCGGTGAGCATTTCCACCAGGTCCATCCGGATGAGTGCCTCGTCCTCGGCCACGACCACACGCTTGGCGGCGGTCGCCCCATCCTTCTTCGCGCCCCCTGTTGACGTTCCCATAGACAGACCCCTCGTGTTCCGATGCCGATACCCGATGCTCCGATACAGTCCGACGCCGCCCTCGACGGACCGCTACGCATCCGAGTGACCTAAAGCGTACCGTTCGACAGCGCCGAGAACCCACCTACCCAGCGCGAACCGGGGCAGTATCACACCGATTCGGTTCCCGGGACGGTCACCAGCTATGATTTGCACCCGGTGCGCCGAGTTGGCGGAACAGGCAGACGCGACGGTCTCAAAAACCGTTGTCCGAAAGGACGTGTGGGTTCGAGTCCCACACTCGGCACCAAGCTCTCTTCATTCAACATGTGTCGCGTATTACATTGCCGCGCATCGGAATCCGAACTCGCCGCGAGGCGGATCGATGGCTCTTCCCCGAAACCGGCCGCATCTCGCGGACACCGCGGCGAACCGATCCGGCGGGGTACCGGGACCGGATCCGGGCGCGACCGCGCGCCTGCCGTCCAGCAAATCACCGGACAATCGACAGCGGACGAAATCGCGCGCAAAATGCCCCCGCGAGCCGCCACCGGGCGCGACGATCGAACCGATCACCCGCGTATTACGTGCAAACCTGAGAGGGGCGTATCCGGCCCCGGCTCGATGGGAGGTCGCGAATGCGGGTGAATCGACTCACCGCGGATCTGTCCGAATATCCCGATCTGGTCGTCATCTATCTGGGCATGCGCGTGCGGACGCCGCGCGGCATGCTGCGACTGCTGGGATTGGGACCGGAACTCTATCGCTCACACCGCGATCGCCCCGACGGGCTGCTGCTGCACGAGGATCTGATCTGGTCGCTGTTCCCGCCGCACTGGGGTGCGCGCCAGTACTGGCGCGATCTGGACAGCCTCGAGCGCTGGACCCGCTCGAACCCGCATCGAGACTGGTGGCAACGTTTTCTGCGGGACTCCGGCGGCACCGGATTCTGGCACGAGGCATACTTCATGCGCGGCGGCATCGACACCATGTACGACGATATGACGACCCCGACCGGGCTCGCCCGCGTCGCGCCGACGGTGTCGATGCGCGGGCGGCTGTTCTCCACGCGCGGGCGGGTCGAACGCGAGGATCCGAAAGCCGAACCGGTGGTCGATGAGAATGCGTATTATTCCGAAGACTCCGGCCGAAAATAATCGACCGAGTTCCGCGCCATTCAGCGAATGACAAGCAAACTGTTCTCGCGCGACTCGCTACACGAAAATGAACATCTGGCGACAATGGCAGATTTCCGCTATTGCCGTCTTCTCGCCGCGCCCGCGGGCGCATACCGTACCTGCCATGCATGTCCTGTTCGTCTGCACCGGCAATGTGTGCCGCTCGGTGATCGCCGAACGCCTCACCCGCGCACTGGCGGACGAACACGGACTGTACGAGCTGACCGCGGAGAGTGCCGGCACCCGGGCACTGGTCGGATTCGGTGTGGAACCGCTTGCGGCACAGACGATCACCGGACTCGGCGCGAATGCGAGCGGTTTCCGCGCCCGCCGGCTGAAGCCGGAGATGGTCGACCGCGCCGATCTGGTCCTGGCGATGACCGAACAAATTCGCGACGACATCGTCTCGCACGTCCCGGGCGCCCGGCCCCGTACCTTCACCCTGCTGCAGGCGTACCGCATCGCCAAGGTCAGCGGCGCGCGCACCGTCGCCGAGATGGACCGCGCCCGAAACGATCTGGCACTGGTGGGCCGGGAGAACATCGCCGATCCGGTGGGCCTGTCGCCGGAGAAGTACTGCGAGGTCGGCGATCACATCGCCGCAACCTTGGCGCCACTGCTGCTGACGCTGTGCGTCCCCACCGACGACCGCGGCCGACCGCATCTGGTGGTGCTGCCGGGCGGACGACAGGACGAGCCGCCGGTCATCGACACCACGCGAATCGACCGACAGGCCTGAGCAATTCGCGCCGACACTCCCCGACGGGGGCGTCCTCCCCGTTTCCGGCGGGGAGCGACTACACTGCCGGGCGAATGGCTCAGCCAAAGGTTCGACACAAGAACAGGACTCAGACATGCCGAAACGCATTTCGGATGTTTCGCTCCATGTTTACGTGACACCCGTAACACTCGATCGTGTCGTGGCCACCGTACGCCAGGTGGTCGACGAACACGTGGCCGATCGCGATCTGTTCGCCTGGCGGTTCACCCTGCCGATCGACCCCGACCAGCCGAGCCACGCGGTTCTGGAAACCCAATGGCGCCTTGACAATCCTGGCGCCGATCCGGGCGATCGGCACGCCTACGAGATCGCCCTGAGCCTCGTCGGCGATGCGAAACTGCTCACCGAGGCCAATCTGGCCCAGCTGGAGACCCGCCTGATGCTGTGCATCTCCGCACAGGACGCGGTCCCCTACGAGATCCACACCCTCCACAGGGAGAGTTTCGACTTCGAAGAGAACCGCGAACTGATCTAGCGCGGGGCGGCGGGCTGCCTCGGCGGGAAGTGGCGGATGACGCCCTCCTGCACGACCGTGGCGAGCAATTCGCCTGCGCGGGAGTAGAAGTGACCCATGGCCAAGCCGCGCTGCCCGGCGGCGACGGGCGACTGGGTCGCGTACAGCGCCCACTCGTCGAAGCGGAACGGGCGGTGGAACCAGATGGAGTGGTTCACCGTCGCCGCGACGATCCGGTCGAGGCCCCAGGACAGGCCGTGCGTGGTGATGATCGAATCCAGCACCGTGGTGTCCGACGAATAACCCAGCGCCGCAACGTGAATCAGCGGATCGTCGGGAAGGGTGCCGTCGGCTTTCATCCACACGCGGTTGTGGTTGAGGGTCTCACCGGTGCCCTTGAGGATCCACGCCGGATCGTTGGTGTACCGCATATCGATCGGATGCGGAGCCTGGACGAACATCTGCAACCGGTCCTCGAGGCCCTCGAAGGACTCCTCGACCCGCGGCAGCCCGTCCGGGTCGGGCACCTGGGGCTGCGGGGTGGCGTGCTCCAGCCCCTTGCCGTAGTCCTGGAAGGCCGCCAGCATGACGAACAGTTCCTGATCGTCCTGATAGGCGGTGACCGTGCGATTGGCGAAGGCGCGGCCGTCCCGGTGTCGTTCCACCCGGTATTCGATCGCCTTCTTCACATCGCCGCCGCGCACGAAATGCGCGTTGACCGCGTGCACCGGACGCCCGGGGCCGACGGTGCGCCCGGCGGCGATGATCGCCTGGGCCACCAGCTGTCCGCCGAAGGTCCGGCTCCACACCTTCTCCGGGTGCTGACCGAGGAACGTGTCCTCACCGGTCTGCTCGAGGTCGAGCAGACCGAGCAGCACATCCAGATCACCAGTTCCCGTAGACACCGATTCGCCCAGTGACGCGTTCAACTAGTGGTCCTCCTCGCCGATACGGTGCACATGGATCAGGTTGGTGGAACCGATCGTTCCCGGCGGGGAACCGGCCACGATGACGACCAGATCGCCCTTGGCGTACCGGTTCAGCGACAGCAGTTCCTTGTCCACCTGCCCGATCATCTCGTCGGTGGTGCGCACGGTCGGCACGATGAACGTCTCCACGCCCCAGCTCAGCGACAGCTGGCTGCGCACCTCCGGCAGCGGAGTGAACGCCAGCAGCGGCAGCGGGGTGTGCAGACGGGCCAGCCGGCGCACGGTGTCACCGGACTGGGTGAACGCGACCAGCGCCTTGGCGTTGAGCCGCTCGCCGATATCGCGGGCGGCGTAGGAGATGACACCGCGCTTGGTGCGCGGCACATGGGTCAACGGCGGTACCCGCGTGGAGGTTTCGGATTCCACGGCATGCACGATGCGTGCCATGGTACGGACCGTCTCGATCGGGTATTCGCCGACCGAGGTCTCGCCCGAGAGCATCACCGCGTCCGCGCCGTCCAGCACCGCGTTGGCGACATCGGACGCCTCGGCGCGGGTCGGGCGGGAGTTGGTGATCATCGACTCCAGCATCTGGGTCGCCACGATCACGGGTTTGGCGTTCTCCCTTGCCATCTGGATGGAACGCTTCTGCACCAGCGGCACCTGCTCGAGCGGCAACTCGACGCCCAGATCGCCGCGGGCGACCATGATCGCGTCGAAGGCCAGCACGATCGCCTCGAGGTTGTCGATCGCCTCGGGCTTCTCCAGCTTGCCGATCACCGGAACCCGGCGGCCGACGCGGTCCATCACGTCGTGCACCAGTTCCACGTCCGCCGGGGAGCGCACGAACGACAGCGCGATGAAGTCCACGCCGAGCTCGAGCGCGAACTCGAGATCGGCAATGTCCTTGTCCGACAGGGCCGGAACCGAAACATCCATGCCGGGCAGCGACACGCCCTTGTTGTTCGACACCGGGCCGCCCTCGGTCACCCGGCAGACGACGTCGTTTGCCTCGACGCGCAGGACGGTCAGCCCGACCTTGCCGTCGTCGACCAGCAGCCGGTCGCCCGCCTTGGCGTCGGCGGCCAGCTCCTTGTAGGTGGTCGAGACGCGGTCGTGGGTGCCCTCCACGTCCTCGACGGTGATGCGCACCTCCTCACCGGTGGCCCACGTCGTCCGGCCGTCCACGAACCGGCCGAGCCGGATCTTGGGGCCCTGTAGATCGGCGAGGATGCCCACGGCGCGGCCGAGATGATCCGCGGCCTTCCGCACCTTCTCGTAGTTCTCAGCGTGATCGGCGTGTTCGCCGTGACTGAAATTAAGCCGGGCCACGTCCATGCCGCTTTCGACAAGTTCGCGGATCCGGTCCTCGGAGGCTGTGGCCGGCCCGAGGGTGCACACAATCTTTGTCCGTCGCATCACGGCTGCGAGCCTAGTCCTGCCGAGTCCGCTTCGCCGAGTGGGCATACCCTTCGCTATCGACAGCACGAGCCTATGATCCCGCTCACCCCGCGAGATGTCCGGCCGCCCGGGTCCCGACACGAGTTTGCGCAAATCCGAGCCCCAGAAAGATCATCCGGCAATCGGCGGCGGCCACGCCGTGCGGCGCGATGGGCCCGATGGTCGGAGCGGCCGGCTGTTGCACCATCAGCAACGGTTCGGCTACTGAATGGTTCGGTTCAGCGAGGAGTTCGATGAGCCGAACTCCTAGGTGTCGCCGACTGTTCGCACCGTCAGCTTTCCTGCAACGGTCGGCCGTAGGTGTCCGGCACATTGCCCAGGAAGATCATGATCGCGTCGATCAGCGGCCAGATGCCGCCCAGACCGCAGGTGAAGATGGTGACCAGCAGCTGCGCGACGGCAATACCGTTGTAGCCCAAGTAGAACCGTCCGGCCCCGAAACCACCGAGGAACAGCTGCAGCAGGCCCGCCACCAGTTTCGACTTGTCCGAGTAGGGCATGCCGTACATGTCGCGGCCGAAGGGCGCCTGCGGATCCATCCCGGGCTGGCCGTACGGACCGGCCGGATAGCCGGGCTGCGGATATCCGCCCGGCTGTTGCCCGTACACCTGCTGGTTGTACGGATTGGACTGGCCGTATGCGTCCTGCGGCTGACCGTAGGCATCCTGCGGACCGTACTGCGGCTGACCGTAAGGCTGCGGCCCGCCCATACCCGGGCCCGTGCCCGGTGCGCCGTAGTGCGGCCCGTAACCGGGCTGCTGATAAGGGTCGGTCACTGCTCCACCCCGCTGCGCTCGCTCATCTGTCCTCCTCGTCCGCGGGCCGCACCACGTCGGCCCGCCTCACCCCGCCCCGCCGCATGGTGGCGGATCGGATGCCGCTGCGGCGTCCTACTCGGCGGATTTCGCCGACGTTCCCGTCGACTTCGCTGTCGCGGACACCGTCGACTCGTCATCGTCGGCGGACTCGATTTCGCTACCGGAGCTTTGCTCGGTCTCCCCCGATTCACCGCCCGGCTCAGCTTGCCCCGCTTCCGCCCGCGACGCATCCGATTTCACGGCATCCTCGTCCGGAGCCGGTGGCGCGTCGTCCGCGCGGGCATCATCGGCGTGTTCGACGTGCGTCGAATCCCCTTCGGACTCCGCCGATTCCGCACCGTGCGCACGCAATGCGCCGAACTGCCACGGCCACGGGCGTTTTCCACCGGGTTGCAGGGTCTCGGCGGCCTCGCGCCCCTTGGTGGCGAGTACGAAATAGGCGATGGCGCAGACGAATACGATCGTCGAGGTGAACGAGTTGATCCGGATGCCGAAGATGTGCGTGGCGTCGTCGTCGCGCAGCAGCTCCACCCAGAACCGGCCGAAGGTGTAGATCGCGACGTAGAGCGCGAACAGCCGCCCGTGGCCGATCCGCCAGCGCCGGTCCGCCCAGATCAGCAGCGCCACGCCGATCAGATTCCACAGCAGCTCGTACAGGAAGGTGGGTTGCACGACGCGCTGGACGACGCCGGTGGACACACCGTTCATCATGTCCAGCTGGCCGTTGTGGTCGAAGCGAAGATAGATCTCCAGGCCCCACGGCTGGGTGGTGTCGCGGCCGTACAGCTCCTGGTTGAAGTAGTTGCCCAAGCGGCCGATGGCCTGGGCCAGCAGAATGCCCGGCGCGATCGCATCACCGAAAGCGGGCAGCGGAATCCGGTACACCCGGCAGCCGATCCAGGCTCCGATGCCGCCCAGCAGCACCGCACCCCAGATACCCAGACCGCCGTCCCAGACCTTCAGCGCGTCCCAGGGGTCCTTACCGGTATCGAAATACCGGTACCAGTCGGTGCACACGTGGTAGAGCCGGCCGCCGACCAGACCGAACGGCACCGCGAACATCGCCACGTCCAGCACCGCGCCCGCGCGGCCGCCGCGCTGCTGCCAGCGCCGCTCACCCCACCAGATCGCGACGATGATGCCGATGATGATGCACACCGCGTACGCCCGCAGCGGTAGCGGCCCGAGATCCCAGACCCCCCGCGGTGGACTCGGAATATAGGCCAGCACGGAACCGTGCACGGCACTGTTGGCAACAACACTCTCGGCCAGGACTGGGTTGGTCACGGGCCCACCGTAACGGAAACCGCTCGCGCCGCACTCAGCGCGGTCGGCCGGACGCCGGTGTGCTAGGAGACGACGGCCGCCGAACGCACGCCCTCGGCGAGCTCCGCGGTCAGCGCGCGCACCTGATCCAGCCCCTGACCGGTGGCGGTGACCAGGGCCGAGCCGACGATCACACCATCGGCGTAAGCGGCGATCTCCGCGGCCTGCACACCGCTGCGCACGCCCAGGCCCACGCCGATCGCGATATCCGAGTGCGTCCGGATCCGCCCGCACAACTCCGGCGCCATCGAGGACACCGCGGCGCGCGCGCCGGTCACGCCCATCGTCGAGGCGGCGTAGACGAATCCACTGCTGGCCTCGATGGTCTTGACCAGACGCTCCTCGGTGGAGGACGGCGCGACCAGGAAGATCCGGTCCAGGCCGTGCGCCCGCGAGGCGGCGAACCAGTCGTCGGCCTCTTCCGGAATCAGATTCGGGGTGATCATGCCCAGACCGCCCGCGGCGGCCAGATCACGCGAGAACCGGTCGACGCCGTATTGCAGCACCGGATTCCAGTACGTCATCACCACGGCCTTGCCACCGGCCCGCGTGATCGCCTCGACCACCGCGAACACGTCACGCACCCGAACGCCGCCGCGCAGCGCCTGCTCGGCGGCGGCCTGGATGGTGGGTCCGTCCATCACCGGATCGGAGTACGCGACGCCGACTTCGATGACGTCGCAACCGGATTCGACCATCGCGGTGCAGGCGGCGATGGATCCGGCCAGATCCGGATACCCGGCGGGCAGGTAGCCGATCAGCGCGGCCCGGCCCTCGGCGCGGCACGCCGCGAACATATCGGCCAACCGGCTCACTTCTGCTCCTCCTGCGGCTCGTCGTCGAACAGCTTGAACCACTTCGCCGCGGCGCTCTTCAATGTCACTGCCATGTCCTTGTCACCGCGACCGGCGATCGCAATCATCGCGCGTCCTCGTCGAACAGCTTGAACCACTTCGCCGCGGCGCTCTTCAATGTCACTGCCATGTCCTTGTCGCCGCGACCGGCGATCGCAGTCATCGCGCGTCCTCGTCGAACAGCTTGAACCACTTCGCCGCGGCGCTCTTCAATGTCACTGCCATGTCCTTGTCACCGCGACCGGCGATCGCAATCATCGCGCGTCCTCGTCGAACAGCTTGAACCACTTCGCCGCGGTGTCCATATCCTTGTCACCGCGACCGGACAGGTTCACCAGGATGACCGCGCCCTCGCCCAGTTCGCGACCCAGTTTCAGCGCACCCGCGACGGCGTGCGCGGATTCGATGGCCGGGATGATGCCCTCGCTGCGGGACAGCAGCAGCAGCGCGTCCATCGCCTCGGTATCGGTGATCGGCTGGTATTCCGCGCGGCCGACGTCCTTGAGGTAGGCGTGCTCCGGGCCGACGCCCGGATAGTCCAGACCGGCGGAAATCGAGTGCGACTCGATCGTCTGCCCGTCCTCGTCCTGTAGCAGATAGGAGTACGCGCCCTGGAACGCGCCCGGCGTGCCGCCGGTGAATGTGGCTGCGTGCCTTCCGGTTTCGACGCCGTCACCGGCGGCCTCGTAACCGATCAGGCGCACGCCCGCATCATCGATGAACGGATGGAAGATGCCGATCGCATTGGATCCGCCGCCCACGCAGGCCGCGACCGCATCCGGCAGGCGGCCGGCCTGCGCCTGGATCTGCGCCCGCGCCTCGAGTCCGACCACCCGCTGGAAATCGCGCACCAGCAGGGGGAACGGGTGCGGGCCCGCGGCGGTGCCGAAGGCGTAGTAGGTCTCGTCCGCATTGGTGACCCAGTCGCGCAACGCCTCGTTGATGGCGTCCTTGAGGGTCTGCGAACCGGTGGTCACCGAGACGACCTTCGCGCCGAGCAGCCGCATCCGGGCGACGTTGAGCGCCTGGCGGGCGGTGTCCACCGCGCCCATGTAGATCACGCAGTCCAGGCCCATCAGGGCGCAGGCGGTCGCGGTGGCGACGCCGTGCTGGCCCGCGCCGGTCTCGGCGATGACCCGGGTCTTGCCCATCCGCTGAGCCAGGAGGGCCTGTCCCAGCACATTGTTGATCTTGTGGGAGCCGGTGTGGTTCAGATCCTCGCGCTTGAGGAAGATGCGCGCTCCCCCGGCGTGCTCGGCCAGGCGCTTGCATTCGAACAGCGGCGAGGGACGTCCGGCGTAGTCGCGCTGCAGCCGGTCCAACTCCCCGAGGAAGTCCGGGTCCACGCGGCACTTGTCGTACTGGGCGGTGACCTCCTCGATCACGGCCATCAGCGCCTCGGGGACGTGCCGTCCGCCGTAGATGCCGAAATGCCCGCCCGCATCGGGTTCGTGGCTGCGCTGCGTGACGCCCTCGCTGGCCTGGGGCAGTACCGGTTCGTGAGTCCGGGTCATCGCGCCGCACCCCGGCGCAGCGGGCGCGGGCAGGACGGGTGGGTTCCGGCCGTGGCCAGTTCCGAGACCGCCGCACGCGGATCACCGCTGGTCACCAGGCTCTCGCCGACCAGGACGGCGTCCGCGCCCGCACCGGCGTAGGCCAGCAGGTCCGCGGTGCCGCTGATGCCGGACTCCGCGACCCGGATCACCTCGGTGGGCAGGCCGGGCGCGATCCGCGCGAACACGTCGCGGTCCACCTCGAGCGTCTTGAGGTTGCGGGCGTTGACGCCGATGACCGAGGCTCCCGCCTCGAGTGCGCGGTCGGCCTCCTCCTCGGTGTGCACCTCGACCAGTGCGGTCATGCCCAGCGATTCGGTGCGATCGATGAGCGAGGACAGCACGTCCTGTTCCAGGGCGGCCACGATCAGCAGGATCACATCCGCGCCGTGCGCGCGCGCCTCGTGGATCTGATAGGGACCGACGACGAAATCCTTGCGCAGGATGGGCAGGTCGACGACCGCGCGCACCGCGTCGAGGTCGTCCAGGGAGCCGTTGAACCGGCGGCCCTCGGTGAGCACGCTGATGATCCGCGCGCCGCCGTCCTCGTACGACTTCGCCAGGCTGGCGGGGTCCGGGATGTCGGCCAGGTCGCCCTTGGAGGGACTGGACCGTTTCACCTCGGCGATCACTCCGACGCCGTCCTGATGCAGCGCGGCGAGCGCGTTGCGCGGGGACGGGGCCGCCGCGGCGGCCTTCTTGACGGCCTGGAAATCCAGGTGGGCTTCCCGTGCGGCCACATCCGCGCGGACCCCGTCGAGAATCGAGTCGAGTACCGTCATCTGGCTCGAATCCTTTCTGGGGAGACGGAGTTGATGCCTGAGAATCCCCCCAGGCCGTTGTCTCTCACCGAACTTGATAAAGAGTAAATGGCTATGTTCGTGACGCCGACGGCGGGGTGTTCCGCGTCGCACCTGGGCCGATATGACTCACCGGTCACGTTCGGCCTCGTCGTCGGTGGGGTCCGCTCCGGCGTCCAGCGCATCCCACAGCACACGTTCGGACAACTGCTCCTTCGATGCCGAACCCGCTTGCGGCGCACCGGATTCCGCCGCCCCGGCCGGAGTCTGCCCGGAAGTTGCGGAGGCCGCGTCCGCGACGTCACCGCGCTGCCGGGCGACCTGCTCGGCCGCGGCCGCCCGCCGGAACACCGGATTATCGTATTTGCCCGACAACCGGGCCGTGGCCTCGGGCATCCGCGCGAGCAGCACACCCGCGAGGAAGGCCAGCACCGCACCGATCAGACTCAGTGCCGCCGGGAACGCCGCGGTGGTGACGTGATCCACATGGGCGCGGGCGGGTAGCTGAGCCAGCGTCGCGGCGCGCTCGGCCGTCCTGCCGTGCTGGGTCAGCAGGGCGAACCCGGGCACCGCGGCCACCGCGGCCAGCAGCGCGACCACCACCCCGACCAGCCGCCGCAGCCAGCCGCGCGTCGCGAAGACCGCCGCAACACCGGCCAGCAGGACCAGCGCCACCGGGGTCAGCGCGCCGAACCACACACCGCCGTCGAGCCGATGGGTGGCCGGTTCGGTGAGCCCGTCGGAGGACGTGATCGTCACCCACGTCATCCGCGACGCGGCCCACAGCGCGGCGGCCGCCAGCACCAGGAGCACCACCGGCCCGATCGGATTCTTCCGCCGCCCGGCCGCTCGAGGCTGCTCGGGCGCGTCGTCGGGCGGCACGTCATCGGCACGACCGCTCGGCACCCGGCCGGCATCGGCGCGGGCCTGCGCGGCATCCGCCCTGGCCCCGGCCGCATCCGCTCGAGCCTGTGCGGCGTCGGTCCGGGCCTGCGCCGCATCGGCTCTCGCCCGACCCGCATCGGCATCCGCGCGGGCCGGTGACGCCGGGTCCTCGGGAACCGAATTCGATTGGTCCGGTCGGGATTCCGGGGAACTCATCTCAGCTCCCCGTGCCCTGTTCCGGGGTGAAGGCGCGGACCGTGCGGGCCGCCGCGACGGCCTTGAGCACCGCCATCGCCTTGTTGCGGGACTCGGTGTCCTCGTACTCGGGTTCGGAGTCCGCGACGATGCCGCCACCCGCCTGCACATAGGCGATGCCGTCCTTGAGCACCGCGGTGCGGATGGCGATGGCGGTGTCGGCGTCACCGGCGAAGTCGAGGTATCCCACCACTCCGGCGTACACCCCGCGACGCGTCGGCTCCAACTCCTCGATCAACTCCATCGCCCGCACCTTGGGCGCACCCGAAAGCGTGCCCGCCGGGAAACACGCCTGCACCGCGTCCAGGGCGATGCGGCCCTCGGCCAGCTGCGCGGAGACGGTCGAGACCAGGTGCATCACGTGGCTGTACCGCTCGACGTGGCGATAGTCGGTCACGCGCACCGTGCCGGGGCGGCAGACCCGGCCCAGATCGTTGCGGCCCAGGTCGACGAGCATGAGGTGTTCGGCATTCTCCTTCTCGTCGACCAGCAGATCCTTCTCGAGCAGCAGATCTTCCTCGGTGGTGGCCCCGCGCCACCGGGTCCCGGCGATCGGATGGGTCGTCGCGACGCCGTCCTTGACCGTGACCAGCGATTCCGGGCTCGAACCCACGATCGAGAACGCGGTGTTGCCGGAGCCGTCCGGAACGTGCATCAGATACATGTACGGACTCGGATTCGACGCCCGCAGCATCCGGTACAGATCCAGCGGGCTGCCCTCGTAGTCCATCTCGAACCGCTGCGAGAGCACCACCTGGAATGCCTCACCGGCCTCGATCTCCTTGACCAGCCGCCGCACGCCCGCGTGGTGTTCCTCGCTGCTGCGCTGACGCCGGTACTCCGGTTCGGGGCGGTCGAACACCGAGACGGTGGACTCGGCGGGTTCGGCCAGGGCGATGGTCATCCGGTCCAGCCGGGCGACCGCGTCGTCGTACGCCTCGTCGACCCGCTCGTCGGTGCCGTTCCAGTTGACGGCGTTGGCGATGAGCGTGATCGCGCCCTCGTGGTGGTCGAAGGCGGCCAGATCCGTGGCCAGCAGCATCACCATCTCCGGGACGTGCAGATCGTCCACGGCCAGCGAGGGCAGCCGCTCCATCCGTCGCACGATGTCGTAGCCGAGGTAGCCGACCAGTCCGCCGGTCAGCGGCGGCAGATCCGGGAAACGCTCGGTGCGCAGCAGTTCGAGTGTGTCCCGCAGGGCGAGCAGCGGATCACCGCCGGACGGGGCGTCGGCGGGGGTCGCGCCGTACCAGGCCGCCTCGCCGTCCACGACCGTCAGCGCGGCCGGACTGCCCGCGCCGATGAACGACCATCGAGACCACGACCGCCCGTTCTCGGCCGACTCGAGCAGGAACGTGCCCGCCCGGTCGCCGGCCAGCTTGCGGTAGGCCGAGAGTGGAGTTTCCGAGTCCGCCAGCACCTTTCGAGTCACCGGTACCACACGGTGCTCGGCCGCGAGAGCACGGAAGTGTTCGCGGGTGGTGGTGGTCGAGGTCCCCGGACGATGGGTTGCGCCGTGCATACAGCCCATCATTTCAGGGACGGGCAACCGAGATTCCCGCGGCCCATGCGCAGCATGCCCGGTTCGCACCATGCGCGGCCGCCCGGGGCGTTACCCTTACGAGCGCCGTTCACGGCCGGACGAGGTCATCGGCGGCGGATGCGCCGAACCCCCCACGAAGCCCGCTCGACGAGCTCTTCCGGGCGGGCCATCGGACGCACTCGAATCCTGGGCAGCACCGAGTACCAGGAAATGCTCTACCGGGCCGGGCCGATCGGCGATCGATGCCGAGAGGTTCCGCGCCCCGTTTCACCAGCAGCTTTACCAGCTATCATTTCATGCCCTCCGCGGGGCGCGAGTCTGATCAGCGCGGCGCGGCGGGGCAACCGAGACAGAGCGGAGTTCATAACCCGATGTACCCCTCGCAACCGATCGCACCGGAGGGTCCCCGGTACCAGCCGCTCAGCGGTACTCCCGGCCAGGCGCCCCGGACGATGCCGCGCGCCCCGCAGACCGGCGGATCCCGGTCCGACGCCCTGGCCTCGTTCGTCACCTACGCCAAAGCCCTGGAGAGCCTGGACCGGCGCAAATTCCCGGACGAGTACGCCGAGCACGCCGATCGCATCAAGGAACTCAGGCCGTTCCTGAAGGCGCACGGCATTCTGGACGTCATGCAGATCAAGAATCCGGAAGTGGCCACGCTGCTCGGAGTCTGACCGGCTTTTCGGTACCGGGCGTGTGCCGCGCCCGGTACTTCGGCAAATTCCGCCTACGCTGGTCACATGACCTCGCAAAGTGCGGAGCAATCATCCAGCACCCATACGTGGCGAAATCGTATCGTCGGCGTTGCCGCCGTGATCGTGGCGCTGGTCGTCGCCTATTTCATTCTGGCCTCGTTCATTCCGCGCTGGTGGGCGCAGCGCATCGCGACCATGTCCGGGCACGGCAGTTTCGCCAAGGGCATCTGGTCGGGTCTGGGGCTCGGCTTCTTCTGCACGGTGATCCCGCTGTTCCTGCTGATGGGTGTCGTCACGGTCTGGCGACGGCGGGCCGGGCGGTTCATGGCCGGATGTGCGGCCGTGCTGGCGCTCGTAGTGGCGCTGCCGAATCTGATGACGCTCACCATCGTCTGGGGCGGCAGCGGCGCGGCCCATGCCGGGGAGCGCGTGCTGGACGTCCAAGCGCCAGGATTTCGCGGCGCGTCGTTGATCGGGGCCATCGTCGCCGCGGCCCTGTTCCTGCTCGCACTGTTCATGCGGATGCGCGGGCGGTGGCGCACCCACCGCGCCGGGCGGCACCGCAAGAATTCCGGCTCGCCGGCACCGGCCGAGCCCGCTGACGTGGAACACAACGGGTGAGAGATGTCACGTCATTCACAACACCCGTGACCATCGAGCGAAATCATGGCAAACTACGTGTCTGCAGGTGACCGTGGATTGACCATTCAAGACCAACCAGTTTCGCTAACGAGATCACGTCACTTGGCTGTAAGAGAGGCTCGAAGTGACGAAGTGGCTGAACCCCACCGAACAGCGAGCGTGGCGAATCCTGGTCGCGCTCACGACCCGGCTGCCCGCCGCCATGGACACGCAGATGCAGCGCGAATCCGGCGTCACCCACTTCGAGTACTTCGTCCTCGAGCTACTGGCCGCAGAACCCGAACGCCGACTTCAGCTCAGCGAACTGGCCTCTAGGGCAAATGCGTCGCTATCTCGGTTGTCCCATGTGGTGACCAAATTGGAGCGGCTCGGCTGGGCCAAACGCGAAGTGTCCACGGGCCGTCGCGGCGCGGACGCGGTACTGACCGAAACCGGCTATCTGAAGGTGCAGCAGGCCACCCCCGGTTACCTCGAGGCCGTGCGCGGATTGATCCTGGACGGCCTCGACGAGCAGCAGACCGAGCAGCTGGCCGAACTCGGCGCGGCTATGGTCGCGCAACTCGACGTGGGGCTCACTCGGGGACTGGGACGCACCAATGGCCGATCCACCACCGAGGATGCCGCGCCCGCCTCGGAGTGACGCGCGGTAGAACGGACACGCCCGCTCGGCCCGAGCCGGCGTTCCCGGACCGGCTCACCCCTGATCGGTCAGCAGGACATCCGAATCCCAGCAGGTGTGCGTGCCGGTGTGGCAGGCCGCGCCCTCCTGGTCGACGATCAGCAGCACGGTGTCACCGTCGCAGTCCAAACGCACCTCGTGCACGTACTGGGTGTGCCCGGAGGTCTCGCCCTTGACCCAGTACTGCTGCCGCGAACGCGAGTAGTAGGTGGCCTTGCGGGTCGCCAGGGTGCGAGCCAGTGCCTCGTCGTCCATCCACGCCATCATCAGCACGTCGCCGGTGCCGTGTTCCTGTGCGACGGCGGCGACAAGTCCGGCCTCGTTGCGTTTGAGGCGGGCGGCGATGGCGGGATCCAGACTCACGCACACCACGCTAGCGGACGGTGATCCCCTCGCCGCGCATGGCGTCCTTGACCTGTGCGATGGTCAGGTCGCCGAAGTGGAATACGCTCGCGGCCAGCACCGCGTCCGCGCCCGCCTGCACCGCCGGGGCGAAATCCTCGACCTTGCCCGCGCCGCCGCTGGCGATGACCGGAACCGAGACCGCCGCGCGCACCGCCCGCAACATCCGCAGATCGAAACCCGCCTTGGTGCCGTCGGCGTCCATCGAGTTCAGCAGGATCTCCCCGACGCCCAACTCAGCGCCGCGAACCGCCCACTCCACCGCATCGATCCCGGTGCCCCGCTTGCCACCGTGTGTGGTGACCTCCCAGCCCGAGGGCGTGGGATCGGCGCCTTCGGGCACGGTCCGGGCGTCCACGGACAGCACGATGCACTGCGAGCCGAACCGCTCGGACATCTGCCGCAGGATCTCCGGATTCGCGATGGCGGCGGTGTTCACCGACACCTTGTCCGCACCGGCGCGCAGCAGCCGGTCCACATCGTCCACGGTGCGCACGCCGCCGCCCACGGTGAGCGGGATGAAGATCTGCTCGGCGGTGCGGGTCACCACATCGATCATGGTGCCGCGGTCGCCGGTGGAGGCGGTGACGTCCAGGAAGGTCAGCTCGTCCGCGCCCTGTGCGTCGTAGGCGGCGGCCAGCTCCACGGGATCGCCCGCATCGCGCAGGTTTTCGAAGTTCACGCCCTTCACGACGCGTCCGGCGTCGACGTCCAGGCACGGAATCACGCGCACTGCCAGTGTCATCGGTTCGCCTCCCCGGCGGCCTCGTCGACCGCGGTATCGATCATCTCCAGCAACTCCTCGTGCACACCGGGCGCGGCGGCGAGCACCGATCCCGAGGTGATGGTCCACGGCTCGCCGCGCAGGTCGGTCACCACTCCCCCGGCGGCGCGCACCAGCGCGACCCCGGCGGCGTTGTCCCACGGGTGATGTCCGAACACGACCGCGCCGCCCAGTACCCCGGACGCGGTGAAGGCAAGGTCGATTCCGGTGGAACCGTGCATGCGCACCCGGCCGGACAACCGGCTCAGCGCACCCAGCAGGTCGAAGCGGAACCGGCCCGGGATCCGCCCGCGCGAATCCATGTTGAACGCGCCGAAGCCGATCATGGATTCGGCCAGGGTTCCCGAGGCCAAGGGCGGCAACGGTTTCCCGTCCAGCAGCAGCGGACCGTCGACCGCGGCGGCATAGCGGCGGCCCAGCAGCGGCAGCCAGGTCAGGCCCAGCACCGGCGTGCCCTCGTGCACCAGCGACAGCAGAATGCCCGAGAGCGGATGTCCCGCAGAGTAATTGAAGGTGCCGTCGATGGGGTCCAGAACCCACGCGGTGCCCGATTCGACCGAGGGTCCGCCGAATTCCTCACCGTGCACGCCGATTCCGGTGCGTTCGACCAGAGCCTGCGACAGAGTTCGCTCGAGTTCCAGATCCAGGGCGGTGGCGAAATCGCCGCGCCCCTTCTCGACCTCACTCGGCGCGCCCAGTCCCTGTACGAAACGTGGTGCGGCCGAATCCAATATCTCGCTCGCGATGGTGAGCAGCGCCTGGCGGTCCGGTTGAGCGGTCATCGCCTCAGTGTCCATCGGGCGTGCGCGCGGGGCCCGCGTGGTTGCGCTCCGCTGCCGCCTCCGGCACCGGACCCCGCACCGCCTCCAGCGCCTCGGGCAACGTGAATCGCCCGGCGTACAAGGCCTTTCCGACGATCGCCCCCTCGATCCCATCGGGGACCAGCCCTGCGATGGCGCGCAGATCATCCAGGGTGGACACGCCGCCGGAGGCGACCACCGGCGCCTCGGTGGCCTGGCAGACCTCGCGCAGGAGATCCAGATTCGGCCCGGTCAGGGTGCCGTCCTTGGTGACGTCGGTGACGACGTAACGCGAACAGCCGTCCCGCTCCAGCCGTTCGAGCACCTCCCACAGATCGCCGCCGTCGCTGACCCAGCCGCGCCCGCGCAGCCGGTATTCGCCCTCGGTCAGCCGCACGTCCAGGCCGACGGCGATCCGGTCGCCGTATTCGCCGATCGCGCGGGCGGCCCACGCCGGATCCTCCAGCGCGGCGGTGCCCAGATTCACCCGGGCGCATCCGGTCGCCAGGACAGCTTTCAGCGATTCGTCGTCGCGGATGCCGCCGGACAGTTCGACCTTCACATCGAGTTCGCCGACCACCTCGGCGATCAGATCTCGGTTGGAGCCGCGCCCGAACGCCGCGTCCAGGTCGACCAGATGGACCCATTCGGCGCCCGCCTGCTGCCAGGACAGCGCGGCCTCGCGCGGCGAGCCGTAATTCGTTTCACTGCCCGCCTCCCCCTGAACCAGGCGAACGGCCTCACCATTGGCGACATCGACGGCGGGGAGCAACACAAGATTCACGGCAGTAGCCTACTGGGCAACCACGCTGCTCTCGGCCCCGGCCCGGACCCGCCGCAGGCCCGCGCCCCCGAACCGACTCCGAGCGTGGCCGGGAACGGCCCGTGCGACAGCCGAGCACTCGACTCGGCGGATCCCGGGGCGACACGCCCGCGAAACAAACCGGACCGACGGTAAGGTTTGCCCGGCCGCCCGTTGGGCAATATGAAATGGGCGCGTGTCATTGCAAGTGCGAGATCCCGGCCGACGGTCGGATCCTGTGCGTCCGGGGGCAAGGACACGGGTTTCGCAAGCATCGGTCGAGCAACAAGGGGTGCGGTCATGTCCCGGAGAACGCTGCGACACAGGGGCCTGCCTCGCCCGGCCACGGGTATCGGCATGGTGGCGCTGGCCGCGTCGGGTATCGGCGTGATCCCCGTCGGCGCCCTGCTGGCCGGACCCGCCGCCGCGGATCCGACGGATCCGGCGCAGATGGCCGCCTGCGAATTCGGCCGCCAGCTCACGACCTTCACCTTCACCGATTACGACGCCTACAACCAGCGCGTCCTGGACAACTCCACCGGCACGTTCCACGACGAGTTCCAGAATTCCAGCACGGACCGGCGCAATCACGTCGTCGAGACGCACACCAGCTCCGATGTGCTGTCGGTGGAATGCAGCACCCAGACCGCCGACCCCGACCACGCTCAGATGGTGGTGTCGGTGGACCAGACCACTCGCAGTGACGCGACCTTGGGCCTGCCTCGCCCCGAACGCACCGTGATGCACGTGCGCCTGGACAACGTCGGCGGCCGCTGGCTGGCCGAACGTGTCGACCCGGTGCCGAAGAACTGAACTGGATCCGCTAACTGGATCCGGCCGCCGCCGACCCCGACGCCGACCCGCTCAGCAGCGGAATCCCCGCCGAGCCGGTGTTGATGTACCCCAGCCACATCGGCAGATCGAATGCCGTGGCCAGCGCGTTCACAACGTCACCGCGCCCATGCCGGACTTGCTCCCGAATTCACTCACTCACAGCCCCTTTCGCCCCATGGGTCCCGACCGGGTTCGACCCTAACCGGAATCGCGCGACGAACCTACGACCTGGAAAGAAGAGCCGTGACGAGCCCGACCGGCGAGCACCGCCCGACATTCACGGCCGGCTCCTCCGGCGGTAGCCGGGGCTGCCGATCGATGCACACCCCCAAGGCCGCCGACGCGACGAACAGACGCGGAATCGGGCAGGGCTTCGGCCGGGACGCCGTCGAACACGCCCCGGCGCGGGACTACAGCGAGTTCACCCAGTTGCGCAGCAGCCGCGCACCGGCGTCGCCGGATTTCTCCGGGTGGAACTGGGTCGCGCTGAGCGGACCGTTCTCGACCGCGGCCAGGAACGGTCCGCCGTGTTCGGCCCAGGTGAGCCCGGCGGCGGGAATCGAGCTGTCCTCGTCGTTCCAGGCCCATTTCTGCGCGGCGTAGGAGTGCACGAAGTAGAACCGGGTCTGCTCGTCCATTCCCGCGAACAGCACGCTGTCCGCGGGCGGGCGCACGGTGTTCCAGCCCATGTGCGGCAGGACCGGGGCGGACAGGCGCTCCACCGTGCCGGGCCATTCCGCGCAACCCTCGGTCTGCACGCCGAACTCGACGCCGCGCTCGAACAGGATCTGCATCCCGACGCAGATGCCCAGCACCGGACGACCGCCCGCGAGCCGTTTGCCGATGATGCGTTCACCGCGCACCGCGCGCAGTCCGGCCATGCAGGCGGCGAAAGCGCCCACGCCGGGCACCACCAAACCGTCCGCGGCCAAGGCGATTTCGGGATCGGCCGTGACGGTCACCTCGGCGCCCGCGCGGATCAGGGCGCGGTTGGCCGAATGCAGGTTGCCCGAACCGTAGTCCAGCAGCGCTACAGACTTCACAGCGTCCCCTTCGTCGAGGGCACGCCGCTGACCCGCTCGTCGAATTCGACCGCGGCGCGCAGAGCCCGTGCCACAGCTTTGAATTCGGCCTCGGTGACGTGATGTTGATCGCGGCCGTACAGCACCCGCACGTGCAGCGCGATGCGCGCGTTGAGCGCGATGGATTCGAACACGTGACGATTCAGCACCGTGGAGTACGGCGCCCCGGGACGCAATGCCGACCCCGCCGAACCGGAGACCGCCGAACCGGGAATGATCGTGTGCAACAGGTGATCCGGCTCGCCGGTGTGCACACAGTAGGGCCGCCCGGACACGTCCACCACCGCGTGCGCCAGCGTCTCGTCCATGGGAATGAACGCGTCGCCGAACCGCCGGATGCCCTTCTTGTCGCCCAGCGCCTGGCCCAGCGCCTGCCCGAGCACGATCGCGGTGTCCTCGACGGTGTGATGCGCCTCGATCTCGATATCGCCCTGCGAGTGCACGCTCAGGTCGAAACTGGCGTGCGCGCCGAGCGCGGTCAGCATGTGGTCGTAGAAGGGCACGCCCGTGGAGATGTCGGTGTGGCCGGTGCCGTCCAGATCCAGCTCGACGACGATGCTGGACTCCTTGGTGGTGCGCTCCACCCGCGCGGTTCGGTGCATACTCGCTCTCGCCTCGGGACTCGTACCGGCCGACGCGTCGGCGGCCGGATCGGTGTTCACGGTCACGGGATCACCCGCTCGCTGGCCGCCAGAATCGCACTAACGCGCAGGAATTCGTCGTTCTCGGCGGTCAGGCCGATGGTCACGCGCAGATGCCCGGGAATGCCGACGTCGCGAATCAGCACGCCCTCGTCCAGATACCGCTGCCAGGCACGCGGCGCGTCGGCGAACGGACCGAACAGCAGGAAGTTGGCATCGCTCGGCGCGACCCGGAATCCCATCTCGCCCAGGGCTTTCGCGACCCGATCGCGCTGCACCGCCAATTCCGCGACGCTGGCGAGGGTTTCGTCGGCGTGCCGCAGCGCCGCCCGCGCCGCGGCCTGGGTGACCACCGACAGGTGGTACGGCAGCCGCACCAGCAGCATCGCGTCGATCACCGCGGGCGCGGCGGCCAGATAGCCGAGGCGGCCACCGGCGAAGGCGAACGCCTTGGACATGGTCCGGCTGACCACCAGCTTGGCCGGGAACCGGTCGATCAGCTCGATAGCGCTGGGGGCGCTGGAGAATTCACCGTACGCCTCGTCGACGATGACGATTCCGGGCGCCGCCTCGAGGATCCGGACCAGATCCGCCAGGGCGATGCTGTGCCCGGTCGGATTGTTCGGACTCGTCACGAACACCACGTCCGGGCGGCGTTCGGCGATGTGTGCGAGCGCGGAGTCGATGTCCAGGGTGAAGTCGGCGTCGCGCTTGGCCTCCACCCACTCGGTGTCGATGCCCTCGGAGATGATCGGGTGCATCGAATACGACGGCACGAAACCCATCGCGCTGCGGCCCGGTCCGCCGAATGCCTGCAGCAGCTGCTGCAGCACCTCGTTGGAACCGTTCGCGGCCCACACGTTCGAGGTGTCCAGGGCGACGCCGGTCTGCCGGGTCAGGTAGGCGGCCAGATCGGTGCGCAGCGCGACCGCGTCCCGGTCCGGGTAGCGGTGCAGGTCCGCCGCCGCGGCCCGGATCGATTCGGCCACGTCGTCGACCAGCGCGCGACTCGGCGGATGCGGATTCTCGTTGGTGTTCAGCTGTACCGGCACGGTCAATTGCGGTGCGCCGTAAGGGGATTTGCCGCGCAGGTTCTCCCGCAGCGGCAGATCGTCCAGGGACACGGCCGAACCCGGAATCTGCACTGCCTTCGTCATACCCTCACCTCATCGCACAACAGAGCGACCGTGCCCCGGGTGCGGCCACAGCACACGCCGGATACGGTCGGGTCGGCCGCGCTCACCGCAGAGCCTCGAATCTCGCCTGAACCGCTTGGCCGTGCGCGGGCAGGTCTTCTGCCTTCGACAGCGCGACAACGTGTCCCGCGACATCTTTCAGCGCGGCCTCGGAGTACTCCACGACGTGGATGCCGCGCAGGAAGGTCTGCACGCTCAGCCCGGAGGAGTGCCGGGCGCAGCCGGCCGTCGGCAGGACGTGATTGGATCCGGCGCAGTAGTCGCCCAGACTCACCGGCGACCACGCGCCGACGAAAATCGCTCCGGCACTGCGTACTCGGGCCGCCACCGCGGACGCGTCGGCGGTCTGGATCTCGAGGTGTTCGGCGGCGTAGGCGTCCACCACGCGCAGGCCCTGATCGATGTCGTCGACCAGGACGATGCCGGACTGCTTGCCGGACAACGCCTCTGCCACCCGGTCGTGGTGTTTGACGACCTCGAGCTGCGCGTTCACCGCGGCCTGCACCGCATCGGCCAGCGCGGCGCTGTCGGTGACCAGCACGCTGGCGGCGAGCACGTCGTGTTCGGCCTGGCTGATCAGATCGGCGGCCACGTGTACCGGATCGGCGGTGGCGTCGGCCAGGATCGCGATCTCGGTGGGACCGGCCTCGGCGTCGATGCCGACCAGGCCGCGGCACAGGCGTTTGGCGGCGGTGACGTAGATATTGCCGGGGCCGGTGATCATGTCGACCGGTTCCAGCGCGGATCCGGTGGTGTCGGTGCCGCCGTAGGACAGCAGAGCCACCGCCTGGGCACCGCCCACGGCCCAGACCTCCTGCACGCCCAGCAGTTTCGCCGCGGCCAGGATGGTCGGATGCGGCAGCCCGCCGAACTGGGCCTGCGGCGGGGAGGACACGACGAGCGAGCCGACCCCGGCGGCCTGAGCGGGCACCACGTTCATCACGACGCTGGACGGGTAGACCGCATTGCCGCCGGGCACGTACAGCCCGACGCGTTCCACCGGAACCCAGCGCTCGGTGACCGTACCTCCGGGCACCACCTCGGTCGTGGTGTCGGTGCGGCGCTGATCGGCGTGCACCTTGCGGGTCCGCTCGATGGCGACCTCCAGCGCGGTGCGCACGGCCGGATCCAGTTCGGCCAGCGCGCGGTCCAGCTCCTGGCCGGGCACCCGGATCGAGGCGGGCGTCACGCCGTCGAACTTCTGGCTGAACTCCTGTGCCGCCTCGACACCCCGATCGCGGATCGCCTCCACGACCGGCCGCACATGATGCAACACCGAGTCGACGTCGACTCCCCCGCGCGGCAGCGCGGTGCGCAGCTCGGCAGCGGTGGGAGTACGACCGCGCAGATCGACGCGGGCGAGCTCGATGCGGGATGTCATAGCGGTGTGGAATCCTTGTCTGTGCTGGTCATCACACCCGAGGCAGGATAGCCCCGGACCACATACCAGACTATCGGGTCCGCGCCACGGGTTATCCGCCGCCCGACCGGCCGCTCACCCTTCGGGCATAGTCGGGCGTCCGTTGCGGTTCGATCCGGACGTACACCGAACACCGATGAAGAAATGAGCGACGATGGTCGAAATCCCCGCCAAAGCCCGTGACCTGCTGGAGCGGCCGATCTTCGCGAGCCTGGGCACCACCCGGCCCGACGGAGCGCCGCAGGTCAATCCGATGTGGTTCGACTGGGACGGCGAACTCATCTGGTTCACGCACACCAACGCCCGGCAGAAGTTCCGGAATCTCGCCGCCGAGCCGCGGGTATCCATCTCGATCTTCGATCCGGACAAGCCGTACCGCTACATCGAGATCCGCGGGGTGGTCGACCACATCGATCCCGATCCGGCGGGCTCGCTCTACAGCAGCCTGTCCCAGCGCTACGGCGGCGGGCCGATCGTGCCGCCCGATGCGAAGGATCGCGTCAAGCTGGCGATCCGGCCGACACATGTGTCGGGATACGCCGTCACCCGGGACTGAGCGTTCACCGATGCCGGAGGCCGCCGCGCTACGCGGCGGCCTTCGCTGTCCGCCATCGCCATCGCCATCGCCATCGCCATCGCCATCGCCATCGCCATCGCCAGGATGAGTTGTGTTCGGCTGCAACTACTCTCGATGAAATACGCGGCCTTGTCCGGTAGCGCCGATATACCCGGGCGAGACGGCCGATGACGATCACAGTGCAGATCTGTCGGCGGACACGAGGCCACGGTCACCACGCGGACATATTGCGCCGCAACCGAAGACGACATCACGGCACTCGGGGAGAACAGCTGCTCTCCGTGCGCCACTGGACCGTTGGCGAACAGCAACACTCAGCGGCCGAGAACCGGTCGCCGGGACAGCTGCCGCGCGACACTCACCGGGCCAGGATGTCGTCGGGCGCAGACCTCGATGGGCCGCGCGGTTCACCCGTGACGCAGGCGCAGGATCGGCACTCCGTCACCGGTCAGGTCGTCCAGGGCGACGGTTCGGCCGACCATCGCCAGGGCCAGCGCCTCGGCGGGACCGCTGACCTCCGGGCCGACGCCGCGGGACCACTCCACATCGGTCGCGACGAATCGGAGGCCGGCGGTGTATCGGCCGGGGTGCGCGAACGGGTCCGGATGGGCCAGCACCGCCCGCAGGCGTTCGGGGGGCACGGCGCGTTCGTACCCGAGGGGACGGCGGATGTCCTGCTGGTGGACGAACATATCGGCCAGGCCGACCTTGGGGACCAGCCGGGTGATGTGTTCACCGGTGTGCTCGAGTTTGTCCAGCAACTCCTCGGTGGACAGCGCTTTCGTGCGGTCGACCAGCGTGTTGTTCACCCGATCCGGGGAGAACCGGCAGCGCACGCCCGCCATCGCGTACTCCGGCAGCGGAATCGCGTCGTACAGCAGATGCCCCACCACATCGCGCACCCGCCACCCCGCACACAGCGACGGTGACTCCCACTCCTGGTCGCTCAGGGTATGCAGAAGCGCAACCAGCTCGGCGCGCTCCTCTCTGAGCATCTGCCGTATATCCACAGTGGAAGGCTAACCGGGACAACGAGTACGGCAAACCCGAGGGTGCGCGATTGCGCCATCGGGCGTCTTCGGGACAGACCCGATACCGCTCAGGACTTCGTGTTGCTGTCGATGAGCAGTTTGCCGCTACTGCCGACGACCACGCGCAACGACACCGACCGGGAATGGCCCGCATTGGTCACATTGCCGACCGACATGTCGACCGATCCGTCCGCGTTGGTGCCAGAACCGTTGGCCCCCTTGACCGAACTCCATTTGGTCACCGGGTTCTCGGTCCAGTAGTTCTCGAAGGCCGACTCGCTGCCGTAGACCTGCTGAGCGGCGGGGGTCAACATCTTCCACGCATCGCTGAGGTTGCCGCTGTCGCCGACCAGGTCGTTGTAGAAATCGGCGACCATACTCGCCGCGGACCCCACATCGGCCTTACCCGCACTCTTGGTCTGCCCGAGAGTCGAGGCCGAGGCCTCGGTCGTCTGCGCGGCAGCACTCGTCGAGGTCGAATTCGCCTGCGCGGACGAGGATTGCGGAGGCGAGCCGCCGAACAACAGGTACAGCGCGACGCCGACGATCACCAGGCCCCCGACGAAACCGCCGACGAACAGCAGCGTCCGGCGGTTGCCCGGCTCCTCCGGCGGGGGCGCCTGGATGGGATGGGATCGGGTGGGGTGCCCGTTGGGCCGGACCGGGCGCACGGGCGGCAGGCTCGGCTCCGACGGGGCCTCCTGCGCCATCATCTCCGCGGTGGAGATCTCGGCCTGTTCGGCACGGCGATCCAGAGTGCGGGTGGCCGCGCGGCGCGGCGCGGGACGATGCGTGGCCAGCATGCGGGTCGGCACGGCGTCATCGGCCATGTCGGCGAAATCGGCCAGCTGGTCGCGGACCTCGACCATGCTCGGCCGGTCCTCGGGCTCGAAGCTGAGCAGATCCAGCAGCAGGTCGGTCAGCTGTCCGGCATTGCGGGGCTGGCTGAGCTGGCCGTTGGCCGCCGCGTACAGCAGGGCGAGCGGATTGGGGTTGCTGCCGTAGGGCGGCTCACCCTCGAGTGCGTGGAAAAGCGTTGCGCCCAAGGCGAAGACGTCGGCGGCGGGCGTCGGGTCGGTGCCGCGGGCCACCTCGGGGGCGAGGTAGGCGGCGGTGCCGGAGATCAGACCGGTCGCGGTCAGCGCGACATCGCCTTTGGCCTTGGAGATGCCGAAGTCGGTGATCTTGACGGTGCCGTTCTCACCGAGCAGCACATTGCCGGGCTTGACGTCGCGGTGCACGATCCCGGCGCGATGCGCGGCCACCAGCGCCGAAGCCACCTGCTCGCCGATCCGCGCGACCTGGTCCAGAGGCAGTGTGCCCTGCGAGGACAGCACCATCGCCAGACTCTGCGACTGCAGATACTCCATCACCAGGCAGGGATCGCCCTCGTGGTCGGTGATGTCGAAGACCACGATGGCGTTGGGGTGCTGGAACCGGGCCGCATTACGTGCCTCGCGCGAGGCACGCGCACGCACGATCTCCTTCTCACCCGGAGGCAGACTGGGCTGGGTGAGGATCTGCTTGATCGCCACCGACCGTTCGAGCCGCTCGTCGACGGCGCGCCAGACGACGCCTGTGCCGCCGCTACCAATCCGCTCGACCAGGCGGTAATGCCCTGCGATCACTTGGCCGGTTTCGATGGCACTACTCCGAATTCTCCGCGATCCATGACTTACCTTGCGCAGTCACCCGCGCGTGTTCCCGCACGAGTGTAGCGGGCCGCGCGGACGCCGCCGACGCCGGAGCGTGATCCGGCGGAAATATGTGGAACCACTGTGCGATGCGCACGAGATCACCGCGCGACCGAAACGAGATCATCGGCGGCTCAGCTCACCTCGCGCTGATCGTCGTGCCGCATACGACCACGATCATCCCGGCTCGCGGCGGTGCTCGCGCCGAGCGCCCGTGTCATGGATTTCACAGATCCGCACCGCTAGTATTCGCCCATGCGTTCGATCGATGCCGCGCAGCGGCGGGCACGCCTGGCCGTGCGGCACCGGCTCGCCGCCGCGACCAGGGTGGACGACGCCGCGGCGATCACCCGTTCACTGGTAGTACTGCACGCCACCGATCCCGCGACGGTCTTCCTGTCCGTGGCCGCGCGCAGTCGCGAGCTCGAACCCGACCGGATAGAGAAGGCCCTCTACACCGACCGGACCCTGCTGCGGATGCTGGCGATGCGCCGGACCATGTTCGTCGCCCCGCTCGACCTGGTGCCCGCGCTCCAGGCTTCGTGCGCCGACGCGCAGGCGGTCAAACAGCGCCGCACCTACGCGCGCCATCTCGAACAGGTCGTCGACGGGGATATCGGCAGCTGGCTCGCGGAGGTGGAAGAGCAAACTCACCGCGAACTGCTGGCCCGAGGCAGCGCAACCGGCGCACAGCTCGGCGCGGCGGTGCCGCGGCTGCGCACGCAGGTCGACACCGCGCCCGGCAAGCCGTACTCCAAGCCCACCGCCATCACCAGCTGGGTCCTGCTCATCCTGGGATGTGAAGGCCGGATCGTGCGGGGACGCCCCAACGGCAGCTGGGCCAGCACCCAGTACGTCTGGGAGCCGATCGAATCCTGGTTGCCCGCAGGGGTTCCCGCGCTGCCGGCCGAGACCGCCCGTGCCGAACTCGTGCGACGCTGGCTGCACGCATTCGGCCCGGCGCCGGTCGCGGATCTGAAATGGTGGACCGGCTGGACCCTCGGCGAGGTCCGAAAGACCTTGGCGCAGCTCGATATCGCCGAGGTCGATCTGGACGGCGGCACCGGCGTACTGCTCGCCGAGGATCTCGACCCGGTCCCCGAACCCGAGCCCAGCCCGGCCCTGCTGCCCGCGCTCGACCCGACGCCGATGGGCTGGCAGGACCGCGAATGGTTCCTCGGTCCGCACCGCACCGCACTGTTCGACGGCAACGGCAATGTCGGGCCCACGGTTTGGTGGGGCGGGCGCATCGTGGGCGGCTGGGCCCAGCGCACCGACGGCGAGATCGTCTGGCGCGCACTGGAGGACATCGGCCGCGAGGCCACCGAGAGCATCGCCGCGGAGGCTGCCCGGATCGAGGCGTGGTACGGCGACGTCCGCGCGATCCCCCGTTTCCGGACGCCTCTCGAACGCGAACTCACCGGATAGTCCGGAGATTTCAGCTGACGATGTGGTCGGCGAACCAGCGCATCGCCGTTCGTGCCGCGGCCGCGTCGACGCGGTCCGGGAACAGAACATATCGAGGTTCAGTCCGTCGACCAGGGTGAGCACGCGGACGACGTGAGCCGCTACGGACGGTTCGGTCTGGCCGGGCGTCGTCGTGCACGGCGTCAACAACGCCCTGGCCATATCGCTCCCGTTGCTCGCCGCATTGGCAACCGATTGAGCGTCACCGCCGCTCGCCTGTGCCCGGGTAGCGGCGGCAACGACCGCGGGCTGGACGTCATCTCCGCGTCCAGTCTCGGCTCACGCTGCCGAAGCGAGGGCGTCAGCGTCCACGACCACTCACTGTTGTTCGACCGTCTGCGTTCGCCGCAACGGTGGAAAGCTCGAATCCCTCGCACGGGACCCGGTTACATATCCAGGCCGAGGTCCAGGACCCGGACAGAGTGGGTGAGCGCGCCGACGGCGAGGTAGTCCACGCCGGTGGCGGCGTATTCGGCGGCCATGTCGAGCGAGAGTCCGCCCGAAGACTCGAGTTTCGTGCGCGGGGCGCGAGTGTTGCGGCGCTGCACGGCGGCCTGGGTGGCCCACAGGGGGAAGTTGTCCAGCAGAACCAGTTCCACGTCGTGTTCGAGTACGGCGTCGAGTTGTTCGAGGGTGTCCACCTCGACCTCGCAGGTGATGTCGGGGGCCAGCGCGCGAACCGCGCGCAGGGCCGCGACCACCGATCCGGCGGCCACCACGTGGTTGTCCTTGATCAGCGCGGCGTCACCCAGGCCCATCCGGTGGTTGACCCCGCCACCGGCACGCACCGCGTACTTCTGCAGAGAACGCATGCCCGGCAGGGTCTTGCGGCTGTCGCGGATACGGCATTCGGTGCCCGCGACCGCATCCACCCAGGCGGCCGTCGCGGTGGCGATGCCGGACAGGTGGGTCACCAGATTGAGCATCGTGCGCTCGGCGGTGAGCAGGCCGCGGGTCGGGGCGAGCACGCTCAGCACGGTGTCACCGGAGGCGACCCGGGTGCCGTCCGGCACCCGTTCGGTGACCTCGTAGTTCCGCGCGCCGATCACCTCGTCCAGCACCAGCAGCCCGACGTCGATTCCGGCGACGGTGCCCGGCTGGCGCGAGGCCATCGCCGCCTTCACCACGGCCTGCTCGGGAACCGTTGCGGCCGTGGTGATATCGGGCCCGTACCGCAGATCCTCATCCAGCGCGGTACGGATCAGGGTGCGGATCTCCTCGCGATCCAGTCCGGGATCCAAGCTCATCGGCGTACTCCTGCATTCGTCTCGTTCGGTCGATCCGGCCCCGGTCTCACGACGCCCTCGGCACCGGCGCACCCCACTCGGTGTCCTGCTCGGCCACGGCGGTGACCAGTTGCGGCCGCCCGTCCGGGCCCAGCCGCACCGGAACACTCCGGCGCAGGTCGTCGCGGGTTTCGGGGTGATCGGATCGGGTGTGGCAGCCGCGGCTCTCGGTGCGAGCGCCCGCGGCCAGCAGCATCACGCGGGCGGTGAGCGTCAACGCCGCGTCCTCGATATCGGCGATCACCCCGCTGACGTCGTGCGCCCGCTCCGGATCATCCGGAGCCTCGGGAGGATTCGCGGACACCGCGCGGGTCCCGCCGTTGCGATCGTTCAGCAGGCGCAGCAGCCGCAGCACCGCCCCGCGCAGGCCGTCACCGTCGCGCACCACACCGGCGTTCTCGGTCATCAACTCCTGCAACAACTTCCGGTCCGCGCGCGGGAACTCCCAGTCGCCGATCTCGCCGACGCGTCCGGGTTCACCGAGCCGCTCCGACGCCGCGGCGCCGGCCCGCTCACCCACGACCAGGCCCTCGAGCAGGCTGTTGGAGGCCAGCCGATTCGCTCCGTGCAGACCGGTGCGCGCCACCTCGCCCGCGGCGTACAGGCCGGGAACTGTTGTGCGGCCGTGGGTGTCGGTGGCTATCCCACCGCACTGGTAGTGCGCGGCCGGCGCGACCGGGATCAGATCCGCGCGCGGATCGATTCCGGCCGCCAGGCACGAGGCCGTGATGGTCGGAAACCGTTGCGGGAAGCCCTCGATCGCGCGGGCGTCGAGGAAGACGTGATCGGTTCCCAGCGCGCGCAGCCGGGCCGCGATCGCCCGCGAGACCACATCGCGGGGTGCCAGATCACCGCGCGGATGCACTCCGTCGGTCACCGAATCACCCTGGGAATCCACGATTTTCGCGCCCTCGCCGCGCACGGCCTCGCTGATCAGCGGCCGCCGCCCCAGACCACCCGGCGTGAACAGCACGGTCGGATGGAACTGGACGAATTCCAGGTCCGCGACGGTCGCACCGGCCCGCAGGGCCAGCGCGATCCCGTCCGCGGTGGCCCCGGGCGGGTTGGTGCTGCACGCGTACAACTGCCCCAGACCACCGGTGGCCAGCAGTACCGCGGGTGCGTGCACGACGCCGAAGCCCTTGTCCGACACCGCGACAACGCCCTGAACTCCGCGCGGTCCGGTGACGATCCGCACCGCGGCGGCGCCGAACAGCACCGGCAGGCCGGCCGCGTTCAGCGCCCGCTGCACCTCCGCACCGGTGGCATCACCACCGGCGTGAATGATGCGCCGGGTGCTGTGCCCGCCCTCCCGGGTGCGCGAAACCTCGCCGTCCCGGCCCAGATCGAAGACCGCACCCAGATCGGTCAGCGCCGCGACCGCGCCGCGACCGCCCTCGACGATCGACCGCACCGCCTCGGGTTCGCACAGTCCGACACCGGCCACGACCGTGTCCTCGACGTGGGACTCCACCGAATCCCCGTGCGGCGCGACGACGGCGATGCCACCCTGCGCGTACTGGGTGGAGGTGTCCGCCGGCCCGCCCTTGCTCAGGGTGAGCACCCGCAGTCCGCGCAGTGAGGCGGTGCGCGCCGCGGTCAGACCCGCGACGCCGCCACCGATCACCACCAGATCCGCCTCGTTCTCCCACCGGATCACCGGGGCGCTCATCGCGGTTCACCACATCCGGGGTCGGGGATGCTCACTCCCCACCGCCGGAATTACCGATCGCGATCATGCGCAGCACCGAATCACGTCCCGCCGCAGCGGTTTCCGGGTCGACGTGCACCTCGTCACGATTCTCGGTCAGGCAGCGCAGCAGCGCGGCCGGGGTGATCATCTTCATGTACTTGCAGGAGGCCCGATCGTTCACGGCCTGGAAGTCGATGCCGGGCGCGGCCTTGCGCAGCTGGTGCAGCATGCCGATCTCGGTGGCGACCAGAACCTGGTGCGAGGTCGCGGCCTTCGCGGCGTCGATCATGCCGCCGGTGGACAGGATGTGCACCCGCTCGGCCGGGAAGGCGCCCTCGCCCGCGAGGTACAACGCCGATGTGGCACAACCGCATTCGGGGTGCACGAACAGTTCGGCGTCGGGGTGGGTGCGGGCCTGTTCGGTCAGCTCGTCACCGTTGATGCCCGCGTGCACGTGGCATTCGCCCGCCCAGATGTGCATGTTCTCCCGGCCGGTCACCCGCTTGACGTGCGCGCCGAGGAACTGGTCGGGCAGGAACAGCACCTCACGGTCGGGATCGATGGAGGCGACCACGTCCACGGCGTTGGAGGAGGTGCAGCAGATGTCGGTGAGCGCCTTCACCGCGGCGGTGGTGTTGACGTACGAAACCACCAGCGCCCCAGGGTGTTCGGCCTTCCACTCGCGTAGCTCGTCGGCCGAGATCGAATCGGCCAGCGAGCAGCCCGCGCGCTGGTCCGGGATCAGCACGGTCTTGTCCGGGCTCAGGATCTTGGCGGTCTCGGCCATGAAGTGCACCCCGCAGAACACGATCGTGTCCTCGGGGGCCTCGGCGGCGATGCGGGACAGTGCCAGCGAGTCACCGACGTGGTCGGCGACGTCCTGGATCTCGGGCAGCTGGTAGTTGTGCGCCAGGATCGTCGCATTGCGCTCGCGCGCGAGTCGCTTGATCTCCGCCGCCCACTCCGGGGTCGCCTCGACACCCGTGAACCCCGACGGACCGTCGGTGACGCGCCCGGTCAACGTCATAGTCGCCATGGCATGGCTCCTTCTCTTCTGCGACCGGCGTCTCCGCCGATTTCGCACACAACCGGTTTTCGACTTATAATCGAAAACGTGCCCCATAGTAGCACCATTCACGAATCGCTCACCGCCGTGTTCCAAGTTCGTCGCTTCCGCGACACCGTCACCGCAGGTCAACACAGCAACGAGCCGGTCGACCCCAACGCGGCCCGATCGGCATCCGGCTGGCACACCGAGCTCGGGGTGCTGCTGTGGCAACGCGCGATGGAGCCGCAGACCGGCACCTGGTCGCTACCCGGCGGGCGGCTGCGCGACGACGAGGATCTGGACTTCTCGGCCCGCCGCCAGCTCGCGGAGAAGGTCGACGTGCGCGAGGTGTCCCACCTCGAGCAGGTCTGGGTGTTCAGCGATCCGGGCCGGGTGCCGCCGCCGCGACGCATCGCCTCGGCCTATCTGGGACTGGTCCCGCTCACGGCCGACCCGCAGCTGCCGGACGATACCCGCTGGTATCCGGTCTCCGCCCTGCCGGAGATGTCCTTCGACCACGGCACCGTCGCCCGGCACGCCCGCACCCGCCTGGCCGCGAAGCTGTCCTACACCAATATCGCCTTCGCCCTTGCCCCGTCGCGGTTCACCATGTCAACTCTGCGCGAAATCTATTGTGCGGCATTGGGATACGATGTCGACACGACGAATCTGCAACGAGTCCTGACCCGCCGCAAGGTGATCACGCCCACCGGCGCCACCTCCACCCCCGGCAAATCCGGCGGCCGCCCCGCCGCCCTCTACCGCTTCTCCGATGACGGCCTGCGCGTCACCGACGAGTTCGCCGCCCTCCGCCCACCCACCTGAGCAAACCCCATCGGAACACGTCGGCAAACATCGGGCGACAACACAGCTATCGGTTACGCATCCGCACCCGGACACTGCTCGCCGGCCGCCTTCCGGTCCCTCGGAGGCTGAATCCGAACGGCCGACCGCCGCGGATCGCCCGCACCCGCGAGTGAACGTCCGGTCATGCCGGTTCCGACATCGATCGCACCCGCACCCCGCCCGCCTCCCCCTACGTCCCACCATGCAACCGAACACCGGTGCCGATACGGAGTGAGTCCGCTGCCTCGGGATCGGTCCCGGACGGGCACATGCCCGAAAGCCGGTTTGCGTTCACTCGCGCCGAACACATCCTCGCGCCGCCGTACTGCGATATGTGTCCGGCCGGATACCGGTGCCGATACGGCGTGAAGCTGCCGCCTCGAACTCGGTCCCGGGACCGCGAACCGGCACCCGCTCGCCGGTGATGACGCTCATACCGTGCGCATCCTGCGCGCCGCAAAGATGCGGGACACGCTGCGCACACGCCCGGCCGGGTACCGTTGCCGTCATGAACTCGCTGATGCAGCGGATCCTCGAGATCGCACCGGTTTGGGTCTATCTGACCGTGGGACTACTGGTGTTCGCCGAGGACGCGATCTTCGTCGGATTCGTCATCCCGGGCGAGACGGCGGCGGTGATCGGCGGGGTCGCGGCCAGTCAGGGGCATGTGCAGCTGTGGGCGATGATCCTGCTGGTGGTGCTGGCCGCCATCGTCGGCGACAGCGTGGGATACGAGGTCGGCAAGCATTTCGGCACCCGGCTGCTGGGGATGTCCATGCTCGATCGCTATCGGGGACGGCTCGATCGCGCCCAGGACTTCCTGTCCCGGCGCGGCGGCTGGGCGGTGTTCCTGGGCCGGTTCACGGCGTTCTTCCGCGCGGTGATGCCCGCGCTGGTCGGCACCTCCCGCATGCCCTACGGCCGATTCCTGGCCTACAACGCCAGCGGCGGCATCGTCTGGGGCACGACCTTCGTCGTGCTCGGATATCTCGCCGGGCAGTCCTACGAGAAGCTCGCCTCCACCGTGGGCCGCGGCATGACCATCGCGGTGGTGGTCATCGTGGTCATCGGCTTGATCGTGTGGAAGGTGCGCGAACGCCGCCACGCCAAGACGATCGAGGCCGAGTACGAGGCCGGCCACGAGGAGACCGCGCCCGAGGCGCACTGAGCGCATCCTCGCCGCGGATCGCCTGTCGCTCAGTCGTTTCCGTCGAGCCGGTCGATCGTCGCGATCGACGGCGACCGGGTGCGCTGTAGATCCCGGGCGACGTCCTCGGCATCGCGCAGCACCCGAACGGCGTTGTGCCAGGTGAGTTTTCCCAGCTCGGGCGTGGACCAGCCGCGATCGAGAAGTTCGGCGATCAGGTTCGGATATCCGGATACATCGTCCAGACCCGCTGTGACGAAAGCGATTCCGTCGAAATCGCCGCCGAGGCCGACGTGGTCCACCCCCGCCACTTCCCGCACATGCTCGACGTGGTCGGCTACATCGGCGACCGTCGGCACCGGTCGCGGATACGCGGCCTCGAACGCCCGCTGACATGTCATCGCGGCCGGACCCGTGTCGAGCGGATGGAAGCCGTGCGCACGCATATTGGCGTCCGCGTCCACCACCCATCGAGTCGCCGCGGGCAGGACGAACTGCGGAACGAAGGTCACCATCGCCACACCGCCGTTGGCGGACAACGACTTCAGCACATCGTCGGGGATGTTGCGCGGGTGATCACACAGTGCCCGCGCCGAGGAATGCGAGAAGATCACCGGCGCCGATGACACCGCGAGCGCGGCCCGCATGGTGTCGTCCGAGACGTGGGACAGATCGACCAGCATGCCGAGCCGGTTCATCTCCCGCACCACCTCCTCGCCGAATCGGCTGAGCCCGTTCACCTTCGGCTCGTCGGTGGCCGAATCCGCCCACGGCACATTGTCGTTGTGCGTCAACGTCATATATCGCACGCCCAGCAGATACAGCGACCGCAACGCAGCCAGCGAACAGTCGATACTGTGCCCGCCCTCCGCACCCATGAGCGAGGCGATCCTCCCCTCCGCCCGCGCGGCTGCCATATCGTCCGCACCGAACGCCGCCCGCAACCGATCCGGATACCGCGCGATCAACGCGCGTACGAAATCGATCTGCTCGAGCGTCGCGGCGACCGCCCGATCCCCCGCCAACCTCGACGGCACATACACCGACCAGAACTGCGCACCGACCCCGCCGTCCCGCAATCTGTTCAGATCGGTATGCAGAACCCCCGACTGATCCTGCGCCAGATCCAGCACATCCAGGTCATAACGCACATGCGAGCGCATCGCCCATGCCAGATCGTTGTGCCCATCCACCACCGGCGCATCCCGAAGCACCGCACGAGCACGATCGAACAGATCAGCAGCCATCCAACAGTTCTATACCTGCCCGACCACCGACCTGCCGATACTCGCCGGACACGCGGACGAACTCCGTCCGCCGGTGCCGCTATCCGGGTTCGGCCGATCCCGCGCGGAACGTTCCGCATCCGGTCGGTCCAACTACCCGCTCAACGCTCGACATCCCGCTTGCGATGCTTCGTACCACGCCGGTACGCTCGCCCGCTCGTAATCGGTTGTGCGGCACTGGATCTGCGCAGCTCATGGCGGGCGCGCCAAGCGGCGAGGCCGGCGCGTTCGGTGGGACGTTCCGCGGACCGGGCCACCGGGCGGGCACGATCTTCCGTGTGGGCCATCGCCGACCTCCTTTCCGTTCGTCGTCGGCTACTGGTTACCCACGGTAACCGCCGACAGCTGGGACGGCTATCGCATTTCCTGTGGGACAGGGGGTTCGAGGATCGGGTCAGGGCTGCACGACGAGACGTCTGCCTCGAGGTGCGGGATGTCGCCATGCGAATTCGATCTCGCTCGAGCGGGCGGGTTCGACATCGAAGGTGAGTTCGCCGGCGGTGGCCCACCGGACGACCTGCTGGTACGAAGCGCCGAAAGATGGCCGGTCGGCACCCCTGGCAGCGCCGTAGATCTCGACGCCGGAGGTGCAGGCTTCCGGCGGGGAGGGAGGGCGATCGCGGGACCGGCCGATTCTCCGGCCTGGATCAGTCGGGTCGGTGTAATGAGGGTGAATGCGTCCGGCACGAGGGTGCGCAGCAGGAGTTCGATGGGTCTCACCGGTCACGCCCTGAATCAGCACCGACGTGCGGCGAGCGAGTGGGATGCCGAGATCACGGCCTACCCGGCGTGATTCAGCGGGAGTCGGCACCCTCGAAAGGGCCGGTGTGGCCCAGGGAGATGCCGGTGGAAACCGGGGTGCCGTACGGGCCGTAGGAGATGTCGGGGGCGCAGGGAGGGTCGGCAGGGTCCACCCCGAGATCCTCGGAGGTGCTCAGGGCCGCCAGGAGGAGAATCACCAGGGCCGCGAACAACGGCTGGACCATGACGACGGTCCACGCGCCCGCCGAGAGATCGGAGTGGATCCAGTGATCGATGAGGGTGCGCCAGCCGTCGACCGTGGGCGGCATCGCGACGACGGTGTGCAGCGGCGGATTCGACGAGTGCGGGTGCATCCATCGGGCCGCGAGTTCACCGAGCCAGGACATCAGTTCCGCGCCGACGAGCGAGGCGAACAGCAAGGCGCACTGCATGATCGGGCCGCGCACCCGGCGCAGCCGCCATACCGCCGCGGCGGTCAGCACACCGACCACGATGGCGACGCACACGAACAGGGCGATCGCGTCGAAACGGTGACCGCTCTCCCCCGTCAGCGCCGCGCCACGATCGGGCTGCACGACGACGACCCGTTCGGTCGGGGCCAGCGCCGCCCACGCGACACCGCCGAGCGCGCTGACCAGCAATACCACGAGCACCACCGTGAGTGCGGCACGCACTTCACGCCGTCGCGAGACGGACGGTTCGGCGACACCCTGATGGATCATCAGCGATGATCCAGGGATTTCGAGTCGAGCACGCCGTGCCGGGAGCACTTGGCCCACCAGCCCTCGGGGTGCACCTGCACGATCATCCGGCGTCCGCACTGCTCACAGAACCGTGGCGGCTCGAGGCCGAGTGCGGCGGCCGCGGGGACCGGATCGTCGACGCCCGCGACGATCCGCTTACCCGTGAACGGGTTGTATCGCTCTTCCATATCGACGACCACTCTGCGAAACCCCTCGATGAAGTGCAGCGGCAGGGCTGCTCGACAATACCTTTACCGTACCGGCGGATCCGCGCCGCCCGGCCGCACCGCGATCTACAGGGTTTCGTTGAGCGCCTTGATCGGCATCTTCAGCTCGCCGAGCAGGTCCAGATCAGCCTCGGCGGGGCGGCCCAGCGTGGTCAGGTAGTTGCCGACGATGACGGCGTTGATGCCGCCGAGGATGCCCTGCTTGGCGCCCAGATCGCCGAGGGTGATCTCACGGCCGCCCGCGAAGCGCAGGATGGTGCGCGGCAGGGCGAGCCGGAACGCGGCCACGGCCTTGAGCGCCTCGGCCGCGGGCAGCACCTCGAGATCGCCGAAGGGGGTGCCCGGACGCGGGTTCAGGAAGTTCAGCGGAACCTCGTCGGGCTCCAATTCCGCCAGCTGCGAGGCGAATTCGGCCCGCTGCTCGATGGTCTCACCCATGCCGAGGATGCCGCCGCAGCACACCTCCATACCGGCCTCGCGCACCATGCGCAGGGTGCCCCAGCGCTCCTCCCAGGTGTGCGTGGTGACCACGTTCGGGAAGTGCGACTTGGAGGTCTCCAGGTTGTGGTTGTAGCGGTGCACGCCCATCGCGGCGAGCTGGTCGACCTGCTCCTGGTTGAGCATGCCCAGCGAGCAGGCGACCTGGATGTCGACCTCGTTGCGGATGGCCTCCACACCGGCGGCGACCTGCGCCATCAGCCGCTCGTCCGGACCGCGCACGGCCGCGACGATGCAGAATTCGGTCGCACCGGTCTTGGCGGTCTGCTTGGCGGCCTCGACCAGCGAGGGGATGTCCAGCCAGGCCGCGCGCACCGGGGACTGGAACAGGCCCGACTGCGAGCAGAAGTGGCAGTCCTCGGGGCAGCCGCCGGTCTTGAGCGAGATGATGCCCTCGACCTCGACCTCCGGGCCGCACCAGCGCATCCGCACCTCGTGCGCCAGGCCCAGCAGCTCCTCGAGCCGATCGTCCCCGAGCCGGAGCACCTCGACGGTCTGCTCCTGGGTGAGCCCGACGCCGCGCTCGAGCACCTGCTCGCGAGCGGTCGCCAGAATATCGACGTCGGTCTTGACAGGTGCCTGGGTCACAGCACGAATCCCTTCTTCTGGCCGGGGCGGCCGCGCAACGTGAACAATGTACTTGAACGGTGTTCAGGCTAAGGTACCTGGGGACAGGAGTCAAAGCTCGCCAGAAAGGGCCCGCCCGTGCAGCTGCACCGCACCGACGTCATCGATGGCGCCGTCGCCATTCTCGACCAGTACGGACTGGCCGATCTGACGATGCGCAGGCTGGCGACCTCGCTGCACGTCCAACCCGGGGCGCTGTACTGGCACTTCCCCAACAAGCAGGCGCTGCTGGGCGCGGTGGCCGACCGCATTCTCGCGCCGATGGAGGACAACGTCGACGCGGACGACTGGTCCGGACAAGTCACCGAGCTCGCCCACCGGCTGCGCTCATGCCTGCTGGCCTACCGCGACGGCGCCGAGGTGGTCTCGGCCACCTACGCCTCCCGCCTGACCACCAGCAAGGGCCGGGAACGGTTGGCCGGGGCGCTGATTCGCGGTGGGATGACCCGCGAGGAAGCCGATCAGGCCGCCTACACGCTGCTGTACTACGTCCTGGGCGGGACGGTGGACGAGCAGTCGCGCATGCAGATGGATTCGGCGGGCGCGCTGTCCGAGGACTCCTCACCGGTCCACGAATCCCTCACCGACAGCGAAACACCCAGTGCCACAGACCGTTTCGATTTCGGCCTGCAACTGTTCCTCGGCGGTGTCCGGCACCTGCTGGGCAGCCGGGTGCGCTGAGCAGCTATCCGCCGACGATCACGCCGAGAGATACCGCTCTCGGACCGGGTCGTTGCGGACCAACTCCACGCGGCGGCGAAAGAGCCTGGAGCCCAGCGCCTTGCCTCTTCCGCTCGAGAGATCTGCCGTGCGGGCGGGCATACTGAACTCGCCCGCCCACGATCACACCGTGAGGTAGCGCTGAGACCAGGCGGGCGCGAACCACCCAGGGGCGGATTCCGCGAAACGTTCCGGAGCCCAGCGTCCCGCGCCCTCCGGGATGCTGCCGACCAGGTCCACGCCGGTGACCGCGGGCAGGTCGTCGCGGTTGCAGATCGAGGCGAGATCCGGTGCCACAGGCCAGGATCCGACGACCAGGCCGGCGCAGCGCACTCCGGCGGCGGCCAGGGCGCGGGTGGTGAGTTCACTGTGATTGAGGGTGCCCAGGCCCGCGGCGGCGACCACCAGGACCGGTGCGTTCATCTTCTGGGCCAGATCCAGCAGCGTGAAATCGCCCATCCGGACCAGTAGTCCGCCCGCGCCCTCGACCAGGGTGAGATCGGCGTCGGCGAGCGATTCCACGCCCGCGGCCGTTTCCGCGAGAGTCAGCAGCGGGCTGCCGCAGCGGCGGGCCGCGGTGTCGGGGGCGAGCGGGTCGGGGTAGCGGGCCAATTCCAGTGTGCGCGTGACGCCCCCGAGCCGGCGGACCTCCGCGAGATCGCCGGGTTCGCCCGGCAGCACGCCGGTCTGGGCCGGTTTGCAGACCGCCACCGAACGTCCGGCCGCCCGCGCCGCCGCCGCCAGCGCCGCGGTGACGACGGTCTTGCCCACGTCGGTCGATGTGCCGGTCACGATCAGAACAGTCACGAGATCCTCACTCCCACAACAGGAAACAACGCTTACGATGCGGACGCGCCGGCGGACACGGCCTCTCGATGCGGATCGCGCGCCTGCGCCAGGACCTCACCCAGAACCGTTGCGATGGTGTCCATCTCGGCATCGGTGAGATCGGCGCGCGCGGTCAGCCGCAGCCGGGAGGTGCCCTCGGGCACCGACGGCGGCCGGAAGCATCCGACGTTCAGTCCGCGCGCCCGGCATTCGCAGGCGGCGTCGTAGGCGACCTGCGCCTTGCCGAGCACCACCGACACCACCGCCGAATCCGGCTGCGGCGCACCGGCGATGCGGGCGATCTGCGCCGCCCGGGTCAGCACCCGCCCGCCCATCTCCGGATCGCGACGCAGCAGTCCCAGCGCCGCGCGGGCAGCGCCGACGGCGGCCGGAGCCAGACCGGTGTCGAAGATGAACGTGCGCGCCGAGTCGATCAGATGTGCCCGCACCCGCGCACTGGACAGCACCGCACCCCCTTGCGCGGCAAGGGCTTTCGACAGTGTCGCGGTGACGATCAGATCGGGCAGCCCGGCCAGGCCGACCTCGTGCACCAGCCCGCGCCCGCCCGCGCCGCGCACGCCGATACCGTGCGCCTCGTCGACGATCAGCACCGCGCCGTTGGCCCGCACCACCCGATGCAGATCGGTCAGCGGCGCGAGATCACCGTCGGCGCTGAACACCGAATCGGTGAGCACCAGCGCCCGCTCCTCGGTGCGCTCGGCCAGCAGCCGGTCCACCGCGTCCACGTCGCGGTGCGGAGCGATCTCGACCCGGGCACGCGACAGGCGGCAGGCGTCGACCAGCGAAGCGTGACTGCCCGCATCGGACACCACCAGCGATCCGCGCCCGGCCAAGGCCGTGACCACGCCGAGGTTGGCGGCGTACCCGGTGGCGAACACCAATCCCGCTTCCGCACCGACGAATTCGGCCAACTCGGCCTCGAACTCCTCGTGCGCGGTCGTGGTCCCGGTGACCAGCCGCGATCCGGTCGAGCCGGTCCCCCAGGTGCGCACGGCATCGACCGCTGCCGCGATCACCTCGGGATGCCGGGACAACCCCAGATAGTCGTTGGACGCCAGATCGATCGCCGCGGCCCGCGGCTCCCGCGCCCGCAGCTCCCGCCGCAGCCCGGCGCTCACCCGCGCGGTAGCCCGCTCGTCCAACCAGCTCAACGGATCGGTAGTCACAGGAGAGCAGCATACTTGAACGCCGTTCAGGGGCAAGGCCGGGTATGTGTGCGAGCGCTACCTCGCCCTATTCGCGGGCACGCCACGGCAACGCCGGGACGACCCGCCGGCGAACTCAGCTCGCGGCGGCCGCGACGACGCCCGCGGTGATGCGCGCGATATCGTCCGGACTGCTGATGAACGGCGGCATCGTGTAGACGAGATTGCGGAACGGCCGCAACCAGACCCCGGCATCCACGGCGGCATGGGTGGCCTTGGCCATATCGACGGGATGATCGAGTTCGACGACGCCGATCGCGCCCTGCACCCGGACGTCCACCACACCCGGAACCTCTTGTGCCGCAGCCAATCCGGCGGTCAGCCGGGCCTCGATCCCGGCGACCTCGCCGTACCAGTCGCGCGCGAGCAGCAACTCGATCGAGGCGACCGCGACCGCGCAGGCCAGCGGATTGCCCATGAAGGTCGGCCCGTGCATGAGCCCGCCGTGCCCGGCGCTGATCGTCTCGGCGATCCGCGAAGTACACAGGGTCGCGGCCAGAGTCAGATATCCGCCCGTGAGGGCCTTGCCGACGCACATCACGTCGGGCCGCACGCCGACCCGGTCCGCGGCGAAGAACGTTCCGCTGCGGCCGAACCCGGTCGCGATCTCGTCGAACACCAGCAGTACGCCGTGCTCGTCGCAGAGGCGGCGCAGGTCGTTCAGGTAGTCCGGGTGGTGGAAACGCATGCCGCCCGCACCCTGCACGATCGGCTCGACGATCACCGCGGCGGTCTCGTCCGCGTGCTCGGCGAGCAGGCGTTCCAGTTCGCGGACGTACTCCGGCTCGTACTCCTTCGGCGGCACGGGGGCGAAGATCTGCTCGGTGAGCACGTCGGTCCACAGCGAATGCATGCCGCCCTCGGGATCGCACACGCTCATCGGGGTGAAGGTGTCGCCGTGATAGCCGCCGCGCCAGGTGAGCAGCCGACGCTTGCCCGGCTTGCCCAGCGCCCGCCAGTACTGCAGGCACATCTTGGCCGCCACCTCGACCGACACCGATCCCGAATCGCACAGGAAGACCTTGTCCAGCCCGTCCGGGGTGTGCTCGACCAGCAACTGGGACAACCGCACCGCGGGCTCGTGGGTCAGACCGCCGAACATGACGTGACTCATCCGCTGCGCCTGCTCGGTGAGCGCCGCGTCCAGTACCGGGTGCCGATAGCCGTGTACCGCCGCCCACCAGGAGCTCATCCCGTCGACCAGTTCGCGACCGTCGGCCAGGGTGAGCCGGGTTCCGGCGGCGGAGGCGACGACCAGCGGTTCGGTGGGGGCGGGGAAACCGCCGTAGGGATGCCACACGTGGGCGGCGTCCAGCGCGGTGATCTCGTCGGGGGTCAGTGCCACGGCAATCCTTCACGAGAGCGTCCTTGAACGTCGTTCAAGTTACCATCGGCGGCCCGCTCCCCCGCATTCGCACGCGAAAACCGATCCGCGCCGGGAGATACCCAGCTATCTTTTGACGGAGTCAAAGAATATTCTGACCAAGTCAAAGATAAGCGAACCGGAAGCGGAGCACCATGAACACCGCCCTCACCCCGAGCGCGAACCACGTCACCCCCGAGCACATCGATGCCGTCCGCGAATTCAACCGCCGCTACACCCGCTTGATCGGCGTCCTGCACGAACACCTCGTCGATACCGACTTCTCGCTGACCGAGGCGCGAATCCTGTTCGAACTGGCCCACTCCGAGACCGCGGACGTCGTCGAAATGCGCCGGAACCTGGACCTGGATCCCGGCTATCTCAGCCGCATCCTCGCCCGTTTCGCGCAGGACGGACTCGTCGAGCGACAACGCAGCGATCAGGACGCGCGTCGCCAGCAGGTGCGGCTGACCGACCGGGGCCACGCGGTCTTCGCCGACCTGAACGAACGCTCCAGCCGCGACGTCGCCGACCTGCTCGCGGACCGTCCCGCCGCCGACCGGACCCGCCTGGTCGAGGCCATGCACATCATCGAAACCATTCTGGACGGCCACCAGGAACCGGTGCGCATCCGCGAACCCCGTCCCGGGGACTACGGCTGGGTGATCTCCCGCAACGCGGCGCTCTACGCGGCCGAGTACGGCTGGGACGGCAGCTACGAAACCCTCGTCGCGCGGATCGTGACCGGTTTCCTGGAATCGCACGACCCGCACACCGAGCGCGCCTGGATCGCCGAATCCGGCGGCGAACGCCTCGGCGCGGTGTTCTGCATGCGCGAGGACGACAGCACGGCCCGGTTGCGGTTGCTGCTGGTGGAACCGTCCGCACGCGGCCGGGGCGTGGGCAGCGCCCTGGTCGGGCACTGCCTGGAATTCGCCACCGCCGCCGGATACCGCGAGATGGTGCTGTGGACCAACGACGTGCTCACCTCGGCCCGGCACATCTATCAGCGGGCCGGATTCGAACTCGCCGAGTCCGAGCCGCACCACAGCTTCGGCAGGGATCTCGTGGGCCAGACCTGGCGTCGCGCACTGCGCTGATCCACCGCGCAACCCGGCTCGGGCGACCGCCCGAGATGCGTGGAACGCCACATCTCGCGGCCCACCCGCACCGGGTACCCAGCAACGCCCATTACTGTCGGAGGCATGGTTGCACCCGACGCACTCGGTGAGGCCCGGCCGCTCGGCGTCTGGCCGGGGACCGCGTACCCGTTGGGAGCCACCTACGACGGAGCCGGAACCAACTTCTCCCTCTTCTCCGAAGTCGCCGAGCGGGTGGAATTGTGCCTGATCGGACGGGACGGCGCGGAGGCCCGCATCCCGCTCGAGGAGGTCGACGGCTACGTCTGGCACGCGTACGTGCCCGCGGTCGGCCCCGGACAGCGCTACGGATTCCGGGTGCACGGCCCGTTCGAGCCCGAGCGCGGACTGCGCTGCGATCCGAGCAAGCTGTTGCTCGATCCATACGGCAAGGCGTTCACCGGCGAGTTCGGCAACGATCCGTCGCTGTACACGTTCGGCCGGGATTCGCTGGGGCACACCATGACCGGCGTCGTGATCAACCCGTACTTCGACTGGGCCGACGACCGCGCGCCGCGGCGGCCCTACCACGAGACGGTCATCTACGAGGCGCACGTCAAGGGTATGACGATGACGCATCCGCAGGTGCCGCCCGAACTGCGCGGAACCTATGCGGGGATGGCGCATCCCGCGATCGTCGAGCATCTGACCGGACTGGGCGTCACCGCGGTGGAGCTGATGCCGGTGCATCAGTTCGTGCACGATCGCATGCTGCTGGACAAGGGGTTGCGAAACTACTGGGGGTACAACAGTTTCGGCTATCTGGCCCCGCACCACGAATACGCCGCCGATCCGCGCGCCGGGGCCGCGGTCACCGAATTCAAGGCGATGGTGCGCGCGTTGCACGCCGGTGGGATCGAGGTGATTCTCGACGTGGTCTACAACCACACCGGCGAGGGCAATCACCTGGGACCGACCCTGTGCCTGCGCGGTATCGACAACGCGGCGTACTACCGTCTGGCACAGGATGATCCGCAGCACTACGTCGACTACACCGGCACCGGCAACAGCCTGAACGTACGTCATCCGCACACCCTGCAGCTGATCATGGATTCGCTGCGCTACTGGGTGCTGGAGATGCACGTCGACGGATTCCGCTTCGACCTGGCCGCCACCCTGGCCCGCGAACTGCACGACGTGGACCGGCTGTCCACCTTCTTCGATCTGGTCCAGCAGGATCCGGTGGTGAGCCAGGTCAAGCTCATCGCCGAGCCCTGGGACGTCGGCGAGGGCGGCTATCAGGTCGGCAACTTCCCGAGCCTGTGGACCGAGTGGAACGGCAAATACCGTGACACCGTGCGTGATTACTGGCGCGGCGAACCGGCGACGCTGGGCGAGTTCGCCTCTCGGCTCACCGGCTCGTCGGATCTGTACGAGGCCACCGGTCGCCGCCCCGGGGCCAGTATCAACTTCGTCACCGCGCACGACGGGTTCACCCTGCGAGACCTGGTGTCGTACAACGACAAACACAATCAGGACAACGGCGAGGACAACCACGACGGCGAGAACTACAACCGATCCTGGAACTGCGGCGTGGAGGGACCGACCGACGATCCGCGAGTGCTGGCGCTGCGAGATCGCCAGACGCGCAACCTGATCGCCACCCTCGCGCTCTCGCAGGGCACCCCGATGCTGCTGCACGGCGACGAGATGGGCCGCACCCAGCTCGGCAACAACAACGCCTACTGTCAGGACTCCCCGCTGTCCTGGCTGGATTGGTCCCTGGCACAGAAGAATTCGGAACTATTGCAGTTCACCCGTATCGCCCTGGCGCTGCGCTCGGAACATCCGGTCTTCCGCCGCCGCCGCTTCTTCGACGGCCGCCCCGGCGCGGACGACGACCGCGACGGCCGCCTGGACGCCCCCGACATCGCCTGGCTCACCCCTGCCGGTACCGAAATGACCGCCGCGGACTGGGATTCCGGATTCGGCCGCTCCCTGGCGGTCTTCCTGAACGGCTCGCGGATCAACGAGCCGGGACCGCGCGGCGAGCGCATCCGGGACGATTCGTTCCTGCTGTGCTTCAACGCCCACGACGAGCCCATCGAGTTCACCCTCCCGGGACCGGATTTCGGCACCCGGTGGTCCGTGGCCCTGGATTGTTCGACCCCCACCGGACACACATCGATCGATTACGACACACCAGCCGTGGTCGAGGTGCCGGACCGCTGTCTGCTGGTACTACGCCGGACCGACCGGCACGATGTGCAGCAGCCGGCATGGGCGAGGATGTAGGGCCGCACGCACGCCATGATGAGATCAAGACAGAGATGACAGAATTCGCTTCCCCCGAGTCCCACACCACACCGGTGCTCCGGCAGACGAACGTCCGCAGCACCTACCGGTTGCAGCTGCGACCGGACGCGCTGACCTTCGCCGATGCCCGCGCGATCGCGGAATACCTGCAGCAGCTGGGCGTCTCGCATCTGTATCTGTCTCCGATCATGACTGCGATGCGCGGCTCCACGCACGGCTACGACGTCACCGATCCGACGACGGTGTCCGCGGCGCTGGGCGGCCCGGGCGGGCTCAAGGCGCTCTCGGACGAGTTGCGCAGCCGCGGAATGGGTTTGATCGTCGACCTGGTGCCGAACCATGTCGGAGTGAGCGATCCGCGGCAGAACCCGTGGTGGTGGGATGTGTTGTGCCACGGCCGCAAATCCCAATTCGCGCACTTCTTCGACATCGACTGGAGTCCGAACAACGGCGCGGGCGGGCGCTTGGCGCTGCCGGTGTTGCAGAACGAGAACGATCCGGCCGCACTGACCGTCGATCGCAGCGGCCCGGAACCGATGCTGGCACTGCACGATCTGCGCTTCCCCATCGCCCCGGACACCGACGGGGAGAACGCGCTGCGGATCCACGACAAGCAGCACTACCGCCTGGTCAGCTGGAAGGCCGGGATCTGCACCTACCGCCGGTTCTTCTCGGTGTCGAGCCTGGCGGCGATCCGGCAGGAGGATCCGGCGGTCTTCGAGATCACCCACCGCGAACTGGCCGCCTGGTGTGAGCACGATCTGATCGACGGTGTGCGCGTGGATCATCCGGACGGGCTGGCCCATCCCGCGGCCTATCTGGCGCGCCTGCGGCGGCTGATCGGCCCGCATCGGCTGCTGTTGGTGGAGAAGGTGCTGTCCAATCGCGAACCCCTGGACGCGATGCTGCCCATCGACGGCACCACCGGCTACGACGCGCTCGCGGATCTGGGCGGTGTGCTCATCGACGCGGACGGTGAGAAGGCCCTCACCGAGCTCTCCCGCAAGTACTGCGGGCACGGCAGCAACGGTGCGTGGATCGGCAACAACGAACATCGCATCAAACGCGCTGTGGCCGAGACGATGCTGGTGCCCGAGATCCGCAGGCTCGTCGCCGCGATCAAACGCGATGCGGGCGTCAGCGGCATCGACACCGCGCCGATCAGCGATATGGCGCTGACCAACGCCACCATCGAGGTGCTCTCGTTCATGCCGGTGTACCGCACCGACTACGCACCGCTCGCGGGCATGATGACCGCGGTGGTGCAGAAGGTGTGCAAGCGCAACAGCGAACTGACCGCGCCGCTTTCGGTGCTGGTCACCGCGCTGGCGGCGAACGGCGAGGCGGCCGTGCGGCTGCATCAGGTGTGCGGCGCGGTGACCGCGAAGGCCGTCGAGGACACCATGTACTACCAGGGCGCGCGACTGGTCTCGCTGCAGGAGGTGGGCGGCAATCCGGCCCGGTTCGGCCGGTCGGTGCTGGAATTCCATCTGGCCAATTCCGAACGCGCCCAACGCTGGCCCGCCACGATGACGACGCTGAGCACCCACGACACCAAGCGCGGCGAGGATGTGCGCGCCCGGATCGGGGTGCTGTCCCAGGCCGCGGACCTATGGTCCGAATCGGTGCCCCGCTGGTTCGAGAACACCCCGCCCCCGGACGAGGCGACGGCATTGTTCCTGTTGCAGAACATGTTCGGGATGTGGCCCAACGACGGACGGCCCGCCGCGACGGTCGCGGGCCTGCGCGAGCGGCTGCACCTGTTCGCGGAGAAGGCCGCTCGCGAGGCCGGGACCAAAACCTCTTGGGAGGAACCCGATCTCGAATTCGAGTCCGCGCTGCACCAGTGGATCGACGCGGTGATCGACGGCCAGGTCGGCGGCGGACTGTCCGAGACGGTGATCAAACTCGCGCCGCACGCGTGGTCCGATGCGTTGTCGCAGAAGCTGCTTCAGCTCTGCGGGCCCGGCATCCCGGACATCTATCAGGGCTGTGAGCTCTGGGAGGATTCGCTCGTCGATCCGGACAACCGGCGTCCGGTCGATTTCGGGCATCGCCTGTCGATGCTGCAATCACTCACCGGCACACCGGAACTGGACTCCAGCGGTGCGGCCAAGATGTGGATCGTGGCCTATGCGCTGTGGCTGCGGCGCGAACGTCCCGAATGCTTCGTCGGCGGGGCGTACACGCCGCTGTTCGCCGCGGGCGACCGCGCCGGACATCTGATCGCCTATGCCCGCGGCCGGGTCGACGAGCCGCCGCAGGTGATCGTGGCCGCCACCCGGCACAGCGTCCGGCTGAACGAGACCGGCTGGGGCGATGCGGCATTGGATCTGCCGCAGGGCACCTGGACCGACCGCCTCACCGGGCACACCTTCACCACCCGCGTCCGCCTGGAGAAGCTGTTCACCCGCCTGCCGGTCGCCCTGCTGGTGCGGTAGGGGTCAGGCCCCGACCGGTTCCGCCGGGGCGGGACTCGGCGCGGGCGTGTCATCCGCGGCGGGAGCCGGTGTGGCAGTGGGGTTTCCGGTCTCCTCGACGGGGATGTGGTCACCGCACTCCTGCGCCCAGCGCCGCACGTTCGGCGGGTCGTATCGCGCACCGGGTTTCGCACAGGAGGCCAGGTACACCCGCTTGTCCTCGGGCGCTGCCAGCCGCCGCCAGGCGTCCCGGTAGAACCGCGGGTTGCGCGGATGGAACAGCAGCCCGACCAGGTTCAAGAACCGGTAGCCCAGGGTCAGGTTGTCGCTCGGATGCACCGGCCCGGTGGCGGACTCGCCGCGTTCGAAGATCTTGGCCAGCAGTTCGTCGTCGAATTCCAGGCCCTGTTCCCGCGCCTCGCGCACCATCCAGCGCAGCGACCGGTCCGACAGGCGGCTGTCGGGCATGCCGCCGCCGACATCGGTGTGGCAGCCCTCGAACCACACCTGCTTGACCCGATCGGGCCGCTGCTGGTTGACCCCGGCCTCGTCGGTGATCTCCCACAGGCAGGGTTCGTAGATGCGGCGACGCTCGTCGACGGCCAGTGCCTGACGCGCGGTGTGCACCTGCGGCGACAGCCGCAGATCGTGGAATCCGTAGTTCCCCGAGGTGATTCCGGGAACGCCCATCGCGCCGACGGTGTCGAAGACGCCGATGAATTTGATCGGCACCGGGCTCTGGCAGTGCTGGCGGCGGAATTCGGCCCACTCGGCCGGGTCCGGATCATCCGGATGCGACTTGCGCTGCCGGAAGATCCGCATCGCCTCCGGATACCGGCCCTCGATCATCGCCTCGGGTGTCAGCAACCCGATCCGGTTGATCAGACCGGTGAGACTTCGCGCGATATATGCGCCGCGGCTGAACCCGAAGACGAAGATCTCGTCGCCGGGCTCCCAGTTCAGCACCAGCTGCCAATACATGGTGGACAGCCCGGCGTCCAGGCCGAGCCCGAACATCCCGCCGAGATACTTGTCCAGAAGGTATCCGCGCGAGCCTGGCCCGTCGGTGTAGAACACCCGCTGCCCGACCGAGCCCCCGGCTGCCGCCGTGGTGTCCAGCCGGACCGATTCCGCGATCTTGACGACATTGGTCACCAGCGGATTGCTCGCCGTTCCCCAGGTGCCGTCACAGCACACAACCAAACGTTTCATCAGTGGATCCTCCCGCCCCACGCATATGCCTTGCGCGCGTAGCGAACTACCCGAATCGGCCCGGGGATCTCGCGCACAGCCACATCATTCCCCCAAAACGCCTCCCCCACACACTGGTTTTCGGCACGGGGCACTCGCATCGAGCCCCGCCCGACACGACTCGGCCGCTATCACATGCGCTTTCGCACGGGCCTCGGCCCACCTCCCCGATTCCTGTCGTACCCGGGGCATAATCTCTAGCCGTGTCAGCCTCGGGATTCGTTCACCTCCACAACCACACCGAGTACTCGATGCTCGACGGCGCGGCGAAGATAACGCCCCTGTTCAAGGAGGCCGAGCGGCTCGGCATGACCGCCGTCGGCATGACCGACCACGGCAACATGTTCGGCGCCTCGGAGTTCTACAATTCGGCCCGCAAGCAGGGCATCAAGCCGATCATCGGCATCGAGGCGTACATCGCGCCCGAGTCCCGCTTCAACACCAAGCGCGTGCAGTGGGGCGACCCGAGCCAGAAGGGTGACGACGTCTCGGGTTCGGGCGCCTACACCCACATGACGATGGTCGCGGAGAACGCGACCGGTCTGCGCAACCTGTTCAAGCTGTCCTCGCTGGCCTCGATCGAGGGGCAGCTAGGCAAGTGGTCGCGCATGGACGCGGAGATCATCGCCGAGCACGCCGAGGGCATCATCGCCACCACCGGCTGCCCCTCGGGCGAGGTGCAGACCCGGCTGCGCCTGGGTCACGAACGCGAGGCGCTCGAGGCCGCGGCCAAGTGGCAGGAGATCTTCGGCAAGGAGAACTTCTTCCTCGAGGTGATGGACCACGGCCTGTCCATCGAGACGCGGGTGCGTCAGGGGCTGCTCGAGGTCGGCCGGAAGCTGGGCATCCCCGCGCTGGCCACCAACGACTGCCACTACGTGCACGAGACCGACTCCACGAACCACGAAGCGCTGCTGTGCATCCAGACCGGCAAGACGCTCTCGGACCCGACCCGCTTCAAGTTCGACGGCAGCGGCTACTACCTCAAATCCGCCGACGAGATGCGCGCCATCTGGGACGCCGAGGTGCCCGGCGCCTGCGACAACACGGTGGCGATCGGTGAGCGGGTGCAGTCCTACGAGGACGTGTGGACCCACCGCGACCGGATGCCGATCTTCCCGGTCCCCGAGGGACACGACCAGGCCAGCTGGCTGCGCGAGGAGGTGCGCCGCGGCCTGGACCGCCGGTTCCCGGGCGGCCCGCCGCAGAAGTACATCGACCAGGTCGAGTACGAGATCGGCGTCATCCTGGAGATGGGCTTCCCGGCCTACTTCCTCGTGGTCGGCGACCTGATCAACCACGCCCGCGAGGTCGGCATCCGCGTCGGCCCCGGCCGTGGTTCGGCGGCCGGTTCGCTGGTCGCCTACGCGCTGGGCATCACCAATATCGACCCGCTGCCGCACGGTCTGCTGTTCGAGCGGTTCCTCAACCCCGAACGCGTGTCGATGCCCGATATCGATATCGACTTCGACGATCGCCGTCGCGGTGAGATGGTGCGCTACGCCTCGGAGAAGTGGGGCAGCGACCGCGTCGCGCAGGTCATCACCTTCGGCACCATCAAAACCAAGGCCGCGCTGAAGGATTCGGCCCGAGTCCTGCACGGCCAGCCTGGTTTCGCCATCGCCGACCAGATCACCAAGGCGCTGCCGCCACCGATCATGGCCAAGGACATCTCGGTCTCGGGCATCACCGACCCCGAGCACGAGCGGTACAAGGAAGCCGCCGAAGTCCGCACCCTGATCGAGACCAATCCGGAGATCGCCAAGATCTACGAGACGGCCAAGGGCCTCGAGGGCCTGATCCGCAACGCGGGCGTGCACGCCTGCGCGGTGATCATGTCGAGTGAGCCGCTCACCGACGCGATCCCGGTGTGGAAGCGCGCGCAGGACGGCGCGATCATCACCGGCTGGGACTATCCGTCGTGTGAGGCCATCGGCCTGCTGAAGATGGACTTCCTGGGTCTGCGCAACCTCACGGTGATCGGTGACGCGCTGGACAACATCAAGGCCAACCGCGGCGTCGACCTGGACATGGACAATCTGCCGCTGGACGACCCGGCCACCTTCGAATTGCTCTCGCGCGGTGACACTCTCGGCGTGTTCCAGCTCGATGGTGGTCCCATGCGGGATCTGCTGCGGCGCATGCAGCCCACCGCGTTCGAGGACATCGTCGCGGTCGGCGCGCTGTACCGCCCCGGTCCGATGGGCATGAACGCGCACAACGACTACGCCGATCGCAAGAACAACCGGCAAGAGGTCAAGCCGATCCATCCCGAACTCGAGGAGCCGCTCAAGGACATCCTCGGTGAGACCTTCGGCCTGATCGTCTACCAAGAGCAGATCATGCACGTCGCGCAGAAGGTGGCCGGCTACTCGCTCGGTCGAGCGGACATTCTGCGCCGCGCGATGGGTAAGAAGAAGGCCGAGGTCCTCGAGGCCGAGTTCGAGGGTTTCGAGAAGGGCATGCTGGAGAACGGGTTCTCCAAGGCCTCGATCAAGGCGCTGTGGGACACCATCCTCCCGTTCGCCGGATACGCGTTCAACAAATCGCACGCCGCCGCCTACGGCCTGGTGTCGTACTGGACCGCCTATCTCAAGGCGAACTATCCGGCCGAATACATGGCCGCCCTGCTCACCAGCGTCGGCGACGACAAGGACAAGGCCGCGGTCTACCTGTCCGACTGCCGCCGCCTGGGCATCACGGTGCTGCCGCCGGATGTGAACGAGTCCGAGCACAACTTCGCCTCGGTCGGCGCGGACATCCGCTTCGGGCTGGGCGCGGTGCGCAACGTCGGCGCGAACGTGGTGGCCTCGATCATCTCCGCGCGCAAGGAGAAGTCGAAGTTCACCGACTTCTCCGACTACCTGAACAAGATCGACACCGTCGCCTGCACCAAGAAGGTCACCGAATCCCTCATCAAGGCAGGCGCTTTCGACTCGCTCGACCATCCCCGCAAGGGTCTGCTGCTGGTGCACTCCGACGCCATCGACGCGGTGATGTCCACCAAGAAGGCCGAGGCGATCGGCCAGTTCGACCTGTTCGGCGGGCTGGACGACGGTGACGAATCGATGGCCTCGGTGTTCAATGTGAAGGTTCCCGACGAGGAGTGGGAGTCCAAGCACAAGCTCGCGCTGGAGCGGGAGATGCTGGGCCTGTACGTGTCCGGGCATCCGCTCAACGGTGTCGAGCATGTCCTCGCGGCACAGGCGGATACGCCCATTCCGTCGATTCTGCAGGGTGATGTCAAGGACGGCGCTCAGGTCACCATCGGCGGCATTCTGGCCTCGGTGAACCGCCGCGTCAACAAGAACGGCCTGCCCTGGGCCTCGGCCCAGCTCGAGGATCTCACCGGTGGGATCGAGGTGCTGTTCTTCCCGCAGTCGTATTCGGTGTACGGCATGGACGTGGTCGACGACGCGGTGGTGCTGGTCAAGGCCCGCGTTTCGCTCCGCGACGATCGCATCTCGCTGATCGCCAACGATCTGGTGGTGCCGGATCTGTCCGCGATCGGCGTGGAGAAACCCCTCGCCGTGACCATCCCGACCCGCTTGTGCACTCCCGACAAGGTCAGCGCCCTCAAACGCGTCCTGTCCAGTCACCCGGGCACCGCCGACGTCCATATCCGCCACGTCGGCTCCCGGGAGAAGACCACCGTCCTCAAGGTCGCCGACAACCTGCGCGTCTCCCCGTCATCGGCACTGATGGGCGACCTGAAGGCGCTGCTTGGGCCGGGTTGCTTGGTGAGTTAGCGGGACACGAAACGTTCGCGGGCGTGCCCTTCCGTTCCTGATTCCGGAAGGTCCGTCGCGGGAGTCCCGGCCGTTCTCGGAGCGCGAAGGCGATGCGATCCTGCGCCGAGGCCGGGCGCGCGGAATTTATCGCGCGGGTGGGGCGGTGCTCTCACGGACGACGAGGGTCGGCACGACCGGGGGTGGTTCGGGGACGTCGGTGTCGGATTCGAGGAGTTGGAGCAGCAACTGCATGCTGCGGCGGCCGACCTCGTCGAAGTCCTGGCGCATGGTGGTCAGGGGCGGGGTCAGGTAGGCGGCTTCGGGGATGTCGTCGAAGCCCACCACCGAAATATCTTCGGGGACACGGATTCCGCGTTCGGCGAAGGCCCGCAGCAGGCCCAGGGCCATCTGGTCGTTGGCGGCGAAGACCGCGGTCACCCCGGATTGGGCGGCGAGCACCTGGCCCGCCTCGTAGCCCGAGCGGGCGCTCCAATCGCCGCCGATCAGCGGCGGGATCTCCGCACCGGCCGCCTCCAGGGCGCGGCGCCAGCCTTCGGCGCGGTCGCGCGCCTCGAGCCAACCGGCCGGGCCGGAAACGTGCCAGACCGTGCGATGGCCCAGGTCCAGCAGGTGTCGCACGGCCAGGCGGGTGCCCTCGAATTGGTCCACCGCAGCGGCGGGGAGTCCGGCGTCCTGACCGGCCTCGACCGCGACCACGACCAGTTGGCGGGGCATGCTGTGCAGTGCGGCCGCGGTGGTCTGCTGCGGCGCGATGACGATCACCCCGTCCACCCCCTGATCGGCGAGGGTGTTGACCGCCGCCAGCACGCTGGGCCGGTCCACGGTCTCCAGGGTGGCGATGCTGACGCCGTAACCCGCTGCGCGCGCGGCCCTTTCGATACCCAGCATCATCGATGCGGGGCCGAAGAGCACGGTGTCGAAGGTGACCACGCCGAGCACCTTGGAACGTCGGCTGACCAGGCCGCGGGCCATCGCGTTGGGTCGATAGCCCAGCGCCTCGACGGCGGCCAGAACGCGTTCGCGCGTCTCGGCACGCACCTGCGGGCTGTCGTTCAGCACGCGCGAGACGGTCTGATGTGACACACCGGCCAGCTTGGCCACATCCGTCATCACCGCCGGACGGCCTGCCTTTCCCGGGGGGCGCCCGTTCCGGTCTCTCACATCCCCACCTTCCGTGCCGGACCACCGGCGTAGATCCATGACTCAGGTTAGCGCCCGCACCGATCCGTGCATCGCCCGCCCGTCCCGCGGTGAATCATCGTGCGCCTCAACCGATGCCGGAGGCGGGACGGTTCGGGTCTGCCGGGGGAAATTTCCGAACATTGGTATGTTAACGATCACAACTCGAGCATCGGGAGCCCCGGCCGCCGAAACCGATGACGAATCGGAATATGCTGCACCCCAAGCCATTCCGGGCACACGCTCGACAGCCCCGAGCTTGCCGAGACGACGGAACCGGATATCCACGACATACCCACACCCCGCCCCGGGCGCACATCGCACCATATCGACGTGCCGTTCAGCCGATCGGAGGATGCGCGATCCCCGGCGAACGATGCGAATCAGGACACCGGGCGAGCCAGGCGACCGACAATGGCGACGGTCCAGCGCACAGCGGCCACCGCCGCGGCGACGAGCACGGCGAGCTGTGCGGATCCGGTGACCAGAACCAGGACGAGGGCGACGAACAACCCCAAGGCCAGCGCCTCGAGCTTGTACACCGGCCACTGCGCACCGGCGATGTCGACCTTCTGCGCACCGCAGGTGACGATTCGCCGGGTGTTCACCACTACCATGTTGTCAGGGTACTCGGATTTCTAATTTCGGTCCACCGAACTTCTATCCGGAAATACTGCCCAACCTGCGCATCTCACTCGATACACGCCATCGATTCCGCCCAGGTCATCGCCGTTTCCGAGCACCGGCGGATTTGCCCGGGAAAGTCGACGGGCGCACGACACACCGCTTCGGGGCCCGGATAGCATGTTCGGGTGTCCCAACCGCTTGATACCGCAGAGAAGTTGTCCGGTCCGCTGCCCGAACTGAGCGCGGACGAGATCGATGCTGCCGCCAAGCGAATTTCCGACATCATCGAGCCCACGCCACTACAGCGGATCGACCGGCTCTCCGCGCTCTCCGGTGCGGAGGTCTACGTCAAGCGCGAGGACCTCACGGCCGTGCGCTCCTACAAACTCCGCGGCGCCTACAACCTGATCGTGCAGCTCACCGAGGCCGAGCGGACGGCCGGGGTGGTGACCGCCAGCGCCGGAAACCACGCCCAGGGCGTCGCGTTCGCGTGCCGGGCGATGGGCATCACCGGCCGCATCTACGTCCCGACGACGACGCCGAAACAGAAACGCGACCGAATCCGCGCACACGGCGGCGAATTCGTGAAATTGATCGCGGTCGGCGACACCTTCGACGCGGCGGCCGCCGAGGCCGCCGCCGACGTCGCCCGCACCGGCGCGACGATGGTGCCGCCCTTCGACGATGCGCGCACCGCCGCCGGACAGGGCACCATCGCCGCCGAAATCCTCGAACAGCTCGGCCGCACACCGGATCTGGTGATCATCCCGGTCGGCGGTGGCGGCTGCCTGGCCGGAATCGGCACGTATCTGCGCGAACGTTCGCCCGGCACAGCCATTCTCGCGGTTGAACCGGCCGGTGCGGCATCGATGACCGCGGCGCTGGTCGCCGGCGGACCGGTGACGCTGCCCGAGATCGACCCGTTCGTCGACGGCGCGTCCGTGCGGCGAATCGGCGATCTGCCCTACGCCGCGGTGACGAAATTCGGCGGCCGAGTCATCTCGCACGCCTCGCTGCCCCTGCTCACCGCGACCGAATCCCCCAGGGGCGCAGGCTCTTTCCGGATGATGCTGGTCGACGAGGGCGCGATCTGCACGGCCATGCTCGAGCTGTACCAGAACGAGGGCATCATCGCCGAGCCCGCGGGCGCGCTGTCGGTGGCCGGACTCGCCGAGATCGACGTCACCCCCGGTTCCACCGTGGTGTGCCTGCTCTCCGGCGGCAACAACGACGTATCGCGGTATGGGGAGGTCATCGAGCGTTCCCTCGTCCACAAGGGCCTGAAACACTATTTCCTGGTGGACTTCCCCCAGGAGCCCGGCGCGCTGCGCCGCTTCTTGGACCAGGTTCTAGGCCCTGACGACGACATCACGCTGTTCGAATACGTCAAACGCAACAACCGCGAAACCGGCGCGGCCCTGGTCGGCGTGGAACTCGGCTCCCCCGACGGCCTGCTCCCGCTCCTGGACCGCATCCACGCCTCTCCCCTCCAATGCGAACGCCTGGACCCCGGCTCACCCGCCTATCGCTACCTCACCTAGCGACTGACAGGAGATCAGGCGGCCCCGCGGGATTCGCGGACCTCCCGCAGTCGCGGAACAGCGCGTGCGCCCCGGACGACCAGCGGGAGGATCCAGCTGGAGGCGACCTGGTCCCAGGCGAAGCGATTCCAGTCCAATCGGTTGTGGACGAATCCGACGGACAGGCCCTGCCGTGGTTCGGCCCAGCCGAACGATCCGCCGAGGCCGATGTGCCCGAAACCGGCGCGGGAGCCGGTCGTCGGCATGGAGTGGTAGCCCAGGTGCCACATCATCGGGAAGTAGAACAGCGTGCGGTCCAGGCGGTAGGTCTCCACGTGGTGCACGGCGCGGACGGTGCGCGCGGACAGATATCTGTGGCCATCGATCGTGCCGTCGCCGAGCGCGCCGTACAGGGCGGCGAGGGCGGACGCGGTGCATACACCGTTGCCCGCGCCCATCTCGGTGTCGAGGATCCGCGGGTCATCGCCCTCCAGGATGGTCTCCACACCCGGTAGGAACAGTGATCGGGTCGCCGCGCCGAGGCTGCCCGGGATGCCGTGGGCGCGGCCGAAGAACAGCGCGCCGAGCGGTGCGCGCACCGCCGCCAAGCGCGAACCTTGCAGTGCCGCGACGGTTGTCGTCGACCCCTGCGGAGGCCGGCCCAAATGGATGCCGTCCACGTGGAGCGGCTCGGCGACCTCGGTGCGGAACAGTTCGGCCATGCCGCGGCCGGTGACCGCGCGAGCCAGCCCGGCAACCAGCCAGCCGAAGGTGAGCGCGTGATAAGCCGGGACGCCCAGCAGCCGGTCGGGCGAGGCCGCCGCCAGGCGCTGTTCCATCAGTTGGTGGTCCAGCACGTCGTCGGCCCCGACGGCGATCGACGGCAGCGAGGATAGTCCGGCGCGGTGGGTCAGCAAGCGCCGCACCGTGATTCGCTCTTTTCCGGCGGCGCCGAAATCCGGCCAGTACTCGGCGACGGGCGCGTCGTAGTCCAGCAGGCCCCGATCGGCGAGCCGGTGGACCACCGTGGCGGCGACGCCCTTGGTGGCCGAGAAGACGACGGCTCCGGTATCGCGCGACCACTGGGTACCGGGTGATGCCTGCCCGGTCCAGATGTCCACGAGCGGTTCGCCGTACCGCATGACCGTGAGAGCCCCTCCCGCACCGGGGCGGCCGCCAACGAAAGTCGCGAAGGCCCGCACCAGCGGTGCGAATCCGGCGGCCGCGGATCCGCTCACACCTTCGGGCAGGGCCGCGAGGCCGGAAGAGAAAGCGTCATTGCTCACATATCCACCGTACGGGCGTCCGGTACGCCCAGCTACGCTCAGTTATGCGATCGTTGCACGTCCTGGTGCTGATTCTGCTGCTCATCGCGGCCGCGGGCTGCGCACCGCAGTCTCGTCGGCCCGATGCGGAACAGGCCGCGGATCCCCTGGCGGGCGACTGGACCGGGACGCTCGAGTCCCCCGGCCAATCGCTGCCACTGGGCATCACCCTCGACGGCGACACCGCGACGCTCTCGATTCCGGTCCAAGGCCTGTTCGCGCATCCGCTCGCACAGGTGCGGACCTCGCCGGAGAAGGTCGCCTTCACCATCCCCGGAGTGCCCGGCGCGTCCGCCTTCGACGGCCGCTACGACGCCGCACGCGGGGTGATCACCGGGACGTTCACCCAGTTCGGGCACGCGCTGCCGGTGACGCTGCACCGCGGCGCGGTCCCGGTGCCGCCGCGCCCGCAGGAACCGGCCCGGCCCTGGCCGTACCGCTCCGAGGACGTGGCCTACCGCAGCGGCGACATCACCATCACCGGGACGCTCACGCTGCCGTCGGCGCCCGGTCCGCATCCGGCGGTGATCCTGCTCAACGGCAGCGGGAAGAACGACCGGAACGAGGAGGTCTTCGGTCACAAACCGTTCCTGATACTCGCCGATGCGCTGACCCGAGCCGGATATGCGGTACTGCGCACCGACAAGCGCGGCGTCGGCGGCACGGGCGGCATCGACGCCGACGCCGATTACGGCGATCTGGCCGGGGATGTCGTGGCCGGCGTGGATTTCCTGCGCTCGCACCCGGATATCGATCCGGCGCGCGTCGGGTTGCTCGGTCACAGCGAGGGCGGTTATCTCGCACCGCTGGTCGCTTCCCGGCCGGAGAACCGGATCGCATTCGTCATCATGATGGCCGGTCCCGCGGCATCCGGACAGGAGGTGCTGCTGGCGCAGAACCGCGCACTGCTCGCGGCCGCCCACGCACCCGCGGACCAGGTCGCCGCCCAGATCGGCTTCGTCGACACGTTCACCACGCTGCTGCGCAACGGCGATCCGGATCAGGCCCGCCAATACGCCATCGAACACAATGCCGCCCTCCCGCCCGAGCGACGCCAGCCCGAGTCCACGGTCGAGCGCAGCGTCAACGCGAACTTCGCCTCGTTCGTGAGCTACGACCCGGCCGCGGCGCTGCGATCGCTGCGCATGCCCGTGCTGGCGGTCTACGGATCGAAGGATCTACAGGTCCCGGCCGAGCAGAGCGCGCCGCTGGCCCGCACTCTCCTGGCCGCGGACCGCGATGCCGACGTGCGCGTCTTCGACGGCCTCAACCACCTCATGCAACCCGCGACGACGGGCCTTCCCGACGAATACGGGCACATCCCGACCACGATCGCCCCGGAAGTCCTCGATTACGTCACCGGATGGCTCACTCGGCACGTCCCACCGGCACCGTAGCGTGCGCCATGGGCGAACGTCGCACGCCGCTGTGACCGAATCCTGTTGCCGCCCTTGCTTTCCTGCTATGTTTCGGACCGGAGCTCATTGTCGTTCAGCGGCGACAATGCGGACGGTCGCATACACCATGCCCAGCGGCCCGCTCGATCGGATTCCGGACCGCAGCAGATTTCCGAACGGCGGCGGCCGGTCGTGTCGGACAGTAGACGGTTGCGCGCCGAAGCCGGGTCGGGATCCGTTCCGAAACCATTGCCGAATGTAACGCGTTCAACAGCAACCATTATCGCCTCAGCGCCAGACCTACCGTCCAGACAAGATGGCGAACGAGTACGCGGGAAGTGTTGTGTGCGAGCCAGTTTGGCGTATGGGGTCCCAGACGAGCAGCGGGTCACCCGCGATCGGCAGGTCGACAGGATGTTCGGCCAGATTGCAGGCCAGGTGGATTCCGTTGCGGTGCACGATGATCCATCGGTGGGCCTCGTCGTATTCGACCGTGAGATGATCGAGGCGCGGGTCGGCCAGGCCAGGGTGGGCGCGACGCAGGGTCAGCAGTGCGCGATAGCAGTTCAGCAGGCGGGTGTGGGTGGGCTTCTCCCGCTCGGACCAGTCCAGTTTCGAACGCTGGAAGGTGGCCGGGTCCTGCGGGTCGGGGATATCGGTGGCGACCCAGCCGTGGTCGGCGAATTCGGCTCTGCGGCCCTGCGCGACCGCCGCGGCGAGATCCGGTTCGGGGTGAGAGGTGAAGTACTGGAACGGAGTTCGCGCACCCCACTCCTCCCCCATGAACAGCATCGGCGTATACGGCGAGGTGAGGATCAGAGCGGCTTTCACCGCGAGCTGACCGTCGGTGAGATAGGCCGACGGGCGATCGCCGAGCGCCCGATTGCCGATCTGATCATGGGTGCAGGTGTACCCCAGCAGGGCACTGCCCGGCACGACGCGGGTGTCCAACGGGCGGCCGTGGGTTCTGCCTCGGAAGCTGGAATAGGTTGCGGCGTGGAAGAATCCGTTCCGCAGGGTATCCGCCAGACAGCGCATCGAGCCGAAATCGGCGTAGTATCCCTGTCTTTCACCCGATACCGCGGTGTGCACGGCATGGTGCAGATCATCGTTCCACTGGCCGTGCAGTCCGAAACCCCCCGCCGCACGCGGGGTGATCAGGCGCGGATCGTTCAGATCGCTCTCGGCGATGAGGGTCAGCGGTCGGCCCAGCCGGGCCGACAGCGCGGCGGTCTCGGTGGCCAGTTCCTCCAGCAGGCCGATCGCGCGATGGTCCACCAGGGCGTGCACCGCATCCAATCGCAGTGCGTCGATATGGAATTCGTCGAACCAGCGCAGCGCATTGCCGATGATGTAGCGGCGCACCTCGTCCGAATCGGGACCGTCCAGATTCAGGCGCTGGCCCCAGGTGTTCGATTCCGGGCCGAGATAGGGCCCGAACCTCGGCAGGTAATTGCCCGAGGGACCGAGATGGTTGTGGACGACGTCCAGCGCCACCGCCAAACCCTTTACGTGGCAGGCGTTCACGAAACGTTGCAGCCCGTCGGGACCGCCGTAGTGCTCGTGCACCGCGTACCACAGCACACCGTCGTATCCCCAGTTCCACACCCCGTTGAAGGCGTTGACCGGCATCAGCTCGACCGTGGTGACCCCCAGGTCCGCCAGATGGTCCAGCCGCTCGATCGCCGCGTCGAAGGTACCCCGCGGAGTGAATGTCCCGATGTGCAGTTCGTACAGCACCGAACCGGCCAATTGTCTTCCGGCCCAGCCGGAGTCCGTCCAGCGAGCCGGATCCGGCGTGTGCCGCGCCGAACGGCCGTGTACATCGTCCGGCTGCCGCGGCGAGCGCGGATCGGGCAGCACCGTGGGATCGTCGTCGAGCAGGAATCCGTACCGCGCAGCGGGACCGGCAGCGACCTCGGCGGACCACCATCCGCCGGTATCGGCACGCATGGGGTGCACCAGCCCGTCCACCTCGACCCGCACCCGCGTCGCCCGTGGCGCCCACACCTCGAACCGGCTCACGCCCTCACCTCGTCGGCGGTCGCCGGGACCGCCCCCACGCCGACGCGCCGGTATGCTCGCTCATTGCCCCAGCATGGCACGACGGTTTCCCGGTCGCCGATCACCACGCTTCGGATGATCCGCCCGGCACTCCGCACAGGTCGTCCCGGCAAGCCCGAGGCCCGAGTGACGAATCGAACGCGGGCACGGCATCGCCGCCGAGCCGCACATCGCTATCTCTCCGACCTCATTGCCGGACAGCGTGATTCAAGCTATTCGCCTGGTCATGAACACGCTCAGCGGGTCGGGCCGGTAGTCGCCGAAGGGCTCGCAGTACTCGAATCCGTGCGCCAGATACAGGCGGCGAGCCGGTTCGAAGAAGTCCTCCGCACCGGTTTCCAGGCTCAATCGGGTCATCCCGGCTCGCGCCGCTTCCGCTGTCATATGCCTCAGGAGTAGTGCGGCTACGCCGCGCCGGCGATGGGTGGCCGCCGTGCGCATGGATTTGATCTCGCCGTGCCGCGCGTCCAGGCGTTTGATCGCGCCGCAACCGGCGATCCGGCCGTCCTCGCGCGCGGACCAGACCGTGACCTGCGGGCGTCGCAGAGCGTCGAGATCGAGGGCGTGCACGCTCTCCTCCCGTGGGGTGACGGACCGCATCTCGGCGAGGTGTCCGCGTAACAGGTCGATGATGTCCTGGCTGGTCAGGTCGTCGATCCGGATCTCCACCCGGGTGAGGCTACCGATGTGCACGTCATTCACCCGCGACAGCACCGCTCACCGCGAGGTATTCCTGTTCCGGTCGGCCGGTGCTGCCGTACCGCAACTGCATGCGCAGTGCGCCGATACCCACCAGCGTGGCCAGATAGCGCTGGGCGGTCGCGCGGGAGACACCGGTTGCGGCCGAGACCTCCGCCGCGGACAAGGCCGTCGGCGAATCCCGCACCGCTCGCAGTACCAGATCCTTTGTGGGAGAGGCCGAAACAGCCGAGACTCCGGGCGAACCCGCGCCCGACGGGCTCGCCGGACGCAGTGCCTCGATCGCCGCATCGATGTCGCGGGGCGTGACCACGGGCACCGACAGCAGCTTGCGGTAGCGCGCGTACCCGGCCAGTCGCGCGGCCAGAGCCGCATGATCGAACGGCTTCACCAGGTAGGCCAGCGCACCGGCGGACAGCGCCGCGCGGACGGTGTCCGCCTCGGTGGCCGCGGTGAGCATCATCGCGTCACAAGAGATCTCGCGCACCAGCTCGACGCCGGAACCATCGGGCAGATACACATCGACCAGCGCCAGGTCGTACCGCGCCGCCGCGATCGCGGACCGTGCCTGCGCCAGGGTGTGCACCGTGGCTCCGACCGTGAAACCCGGTAGCGCCGAGACGATTCCGGCATGCAGATTGGCCACCCGGAAGTCGTCGTCGACGACCAGGACCCGCAGTTCGGTACTCATGCCGTGCCTGTCTCCTCCAATACCCCGGGCAACCGGGCGATGAATTCCGCACCGGGCAGCGCACATTCGCCACTGCCCGGACTCGCCAGCACCAGATCCCCGCCGAGCGCCCGCGCCACCTGTCGCGACAACGCCAGCCCCACCCCGCGCCCGCCGGGCACCCCGTTGTCCGGACGTGTCGAAACCCCTTCGGTGAAAATCGAATCCACCAGTTCGGCGGGAACGCCCGCCCCGCTGTCGGCGACGGTGATGTGCAGCGTCGAGCCCTCCTGCACGAGTTCGACCTCGACCTGTCTCGGCGGCGACGCAACGGGCGGCACATCCGTCGGAGGCTCCCGCACGCTCCTCGCGGTGCGCTCATCGGATTGCGCCAGCGGATGATCCGCGGCCGCGGAATCCGGCACGATGCCGTCCAGCGCCGACCGACCCGTATCCGCGGAACCCGAGACGTTCTCCGGCGTCGGCCGCACCTGCTCGGTCACGGCAGAACCACCCGCGCGGGCCGCCTCGATGGCGTTGTCGAGTAGATTGCCCAGGATCGTCGTGACATCAACGGGCACAGCGAGATTCGCGTCGACCCAGGTGTTCGGCCCGAGCCGCAGCAGCACATCGCTCTCGCGGGCGTGGGCCGCCTTGGCGGCCAGGAATGCCCGCAGGTACGGGTCGTGCAGGGCATCCATGCCCGGGAGCGCCGCACCGAGCGGTCCCGAACCGAGCAGCTCGTCGATGTACTGCGATGCCTCCTCGGGACGACCGCCGTGCAGCAGACCGCTGAGCAGGTGCAGCCGGTTGGCGAATTCGTGGCGCTGGGCTCGCAGCACGGTGCTCATGGACCGCACCGCATCGAGCTGACGGGTCAGCGATTCGACATCGGTGCGGTCGCGCACGCTCAACACCGCGCCCAGCTCACGGCCCTCGCGGCTCACCGTGCGCGCGGTGACGACGAGCAGCCGGTCCCCGACCGCCGCGGGCACCGGACGCGCCTGGGCGGCCCGGAACACCTCGACGATCCACGGCGTCAACCCGATCTCGTCCACACTCACTCCCGGCGCACCGTCGATGCCGAGCAGCCGCCGCGCCTCGTCGTTGACAACCGTTGTGCGCCAACCGGTATCGACCGCCACCACGCCTTCGCCGATACCGTGCAGCACCGCCGCCTGCTCGCGCACCAGCTCCGCGAGTTCCGGCGGTTGCAGACCCAGCGTCAGCTCATGCCAGCGCCGGGCCAGCAGCAGCGACCCGATCACGCCCGCGAACAGCGCGACCCCGGCGAGCAGACCGGCACGCTGGAGATCCCGCAGCAACTGATCGTGCACGGCCGCGGTCGAGATGCCGACACTCACCTCCCCCACGACCTTCGTACCATCCGGTTGCAGCACAGGCACTTTCGCCCGCACCGACTCACCGAGCGTGCCGCGCTCCTGGATCACCACCTCCGCGCCGCGCAATGCCGCCGAGGGATCGGTGCTCACCATCTCTCCCAACCGGTCGCGGGTGGGATGCGCCAACCGAATCCCCGTGTCGTCGGTGACCACCACATACAGCGCACCGGTCCGCGTCCGGGTCTCCTCCGCGATCCGCTCGAGCCGTCCCCCGGCCAGCTCCGCATCGGATTCGGCCCCGCGCGGCGCGGTAGCCGACGAGTAACTGTTCACCTCGTCCCGAACCACTGGATCCGCCGCCACGGTACGCGCGATCGCCAGCGCCCGCTGCCCGTACTCCCCGGACAGCCGCTGCTCACTGACATACGCGAACACACCGAACGCGATACCGAGCGTCAGCGCGACGACCACCACTTGCAGTAACACGATCTGCGTCCGCAACCGCACCCCGCGACCGAACACGAACATCGCCCATGTCATACCACACCCGAGCAAAACGAGCACAAGCTTCCCGGCCACCCGATGCTGATTCGCCCACCGATAACGCCCCGGCCCTGACCGGGAGGCACACGACCCACCGGATTGCATGAGGCAGAACATCTCGATGCACCCGCTCCACTCACCCGCGAACGCTGACTCGGCCGAGCCCGCCCGGTCTCGGACAACCGAAGCCGGAGAGCGAACGGATACCGAGACCAGATTCCCAGAACCCCAGCCCGTCGAGACCGATGAGGCAGAACACCCCAATCCGCCCGAGTTCCAACCACCGCAGAACGCCGACTACCGGCCAAGGCCGCCGCGCCTCAGACAACCGAAGCGGAAGAGCGAACCGAGACCAGGACCAGATTCCGAGAACCCAACCCGCCGAAGCGGTCGAGGCACAAGGGCTCAGCGCACCCGAGTTCCGCCCGCTCCGTAAAACGCGGGCACAACGGCCGGGGCCCGCCCCGGGCCTGGACTCACCGGAGCGCCGCGAGCGAAGTGGAGGCAGAAGACACTGAGCAGAATGCGCACAATGCGGGATTTGCAGGTTAGGCGGATTGTGCGCACAACAGGGTGAATGTGACCCGGGGCACTTTATGGTCGGGCGGCGACCGCACGTGAGGTGCGGCGAGAGTGTTTCAGGAGTAGGCCATGACCAACCCTGTCATCGAGTTCCGGGGCGCGACCAAGCGCTTTCCCGGGACCGGCGGTGGTATTCACACGGCGGTGCGGAATCTGCACTTCACCGTGGACCCGGGCGAATTCGTCGCCGTGGTCGGACCGACCGGCTGCGGTAAGTCGACCACGCTGTCGCTGGTGTCCGGGCTCGAACGCACCTCGGCGGGGCGCACCCTGGTGCGCGGCAAGGACGTCGACGGAATTCCCGAGGGCATCGGGTACATGTTCCAGCAGGACGCGGTGCTGCCGTGGCGCACGGTCCTGGACAACGTCGCGTTCGGGCCGCGGCTGCGAGGAGCATCGAAATCGCAAGCCCGCGAACGAGCTTCGCAGTGGGTCCGCACGGTCGGCCTGGCCGGATTCGAGAAGTACTACCCGCATCAGCTCTCCGGCGGCATGCGCAAACGCGTCGCACTGGCACAGACGCTGGTGAACGATCCCGAGATCATCCTCATGGACGAGCCGTTCAGCGCGCTGGACGTGCAGACCCGCCAGCTCATGCAGGACGAGTTGCTGCGAGTGTGGTCCGGAACCGGTGCGGCGGTGGTGTTCGTGACCCACGACCTGGAGGAGGCCATCGCCCTGGCCGATCGGGTGGTGGTGATGACCGCGAGCCCGGCGACGGTCTGCGGCGACTACCGGGTCGGCCTCGAACGTCCACGCGACGTCGAGGAGGTCCGCCTGACCGACGAATTCCGCACACTGTATTCCGAGATCTGGGGCACGCTGCGCGATCAGGTCGAGGCCGCCCGCGCGAAGGGAGCCGACCGTGTCGCTTGATATCACCGAAACAGGTTCGCCGACGGGAGAATTCGAGGCCGAGTCCGAGGAGCAGATCCTCGCCGCGGCCCGCCGCCGAGCCCTGCGGTCCCGCCTGCGCACCTGGGGCCTGCGCGCAGCGATCATCGTGCTGTGGCTGGGGTCCTGGCAGCTGACCGCCTCCCTGTGGATCGACCCGTTCTTCTACTCCAAACCGTCACTCATCTGGGGCCGGTTGGTCGAATGGTTCAGCAGCGGAACGCAGTTCGGCTCGATCTGGCTGCAGATCCTGACCACCGTCCAGGAGGCCCTGGTCGGCTTCGTGATCGGCGCGGTCGCCGGTGTGGTGCTGGGTGTGCTGCTGGGCCGCAGCCGGTACTGGGCCGAGGTCGCCGCACCGTTCATCAAGGCGCTCAACGCCGTTCCGCGCATCGTGCTCGCCTCGCTGTTCATCATCTGGTTCGGGCTTGGGCTGGAGTCGAAGGTGGCCACGGTCGTCGTGCTGACCTTCTTCGCGGTGTTCCTCAACGCCTTCACCGGGGCGCGCGAGGTGGACGGGAACGTCATCGACAACGCCCGCATCCTCGGTGCGAGCCGCTGGCAGGTGCTCTCGCAGATCGTGCTGCCGAGCGCGACCACCTGGATTCTGTCCAGTCTGCACACCGCCTTCGGATTCGCGCTGATCGGCGCGGTGGTCGGCGAGTACGCGGGCGCGAGCAAGGGCCTGGGCCTGCTGATCTCCAACGCGCAGAACACCTTCGACGCCGCGGGCATCTACGCGGGCATGATCATCATCACCGTGGTGGCGCTGGTGGCCGAGTGGGCGATCGGAGTCGCCGAGGGCCGACTGCTGAAATGGCGTCCGTCGCAGGCTCAGTCGGCGCGCGAGGTGTGAGAGATGAGTTATCGCAAGCACATCGCCGTGGCGATGCTCGCCGTCTGCTCGCTGCTGCTGGTTACCGGCTGCCGTGATTCGCGGGTCATCCCGACCGAGCACGGGCGACCGCAGATCACCATCATGATCGGCGGCATCGACAAGGTGATCTACCTGCCCGCGATGCTGGCCCAGCGGCTGAACTACTTCGCGGACAACGACGTCGACGTGCGACTGCTGGATCAGCAGTCCGGCGCGACCGCGGAGACCACCCTGTTGACCGGGGACGTGCAGGCGGTGGTCGGCTTCTACGACCACACCATCGACCTGCAGTCCAAGGATCAGTGCCTGCGTACGGTGGCCCAGCTCTCCGACGTGCCGGGCGAGGTCGAACTCGTCGCGAAGGCGCAGAGCGGAAAGATCAACTCGCCGAAGGATTTCGCCGGGAAGAAGCTGGGCATCACCTCGCTGGGCTCGTCCACCGACTTCATCACCCAGGCCCTGGCCGGGCAGGCCGGGCTCGGGACCTCGCAGTACGACCGCGTGAAAGTCGGTGCGGGACAGACGTTCATCGCCGGAATGAATCACGGCGGCATCGATGCGGGCATGACCACCGATCCGACCGTCGCGCAGATGGTGCAGGCCGGAACCGCCCGGGTGATGCTGGACATGCGCACCCAGGCCGGTACCCGGGCGGCGCTGGGCGGGCTGTATCCGGCCTCGTCGCTGTACCTGCGCTGCGACACCGTGCAGTCGCATCCGGAGATCGTGCAGAAATTGGTGAACGCCTTCGTCCAGACGCTGCGCTGGATCAAGACGCACACCCCGGAGCAGATCGCCGCGAAGATGCCCCCGCAATACGCCGCGGGAGGTAAGGATCTGTACATCCGGTCGATCCGCGATTCGATCGGCATGTTCAACGGCGACGGTCTGATGAAATCCGAAGGCGCGCAGAACGTCCTGAAGATTCTCAGCAAGTACTCGGCCAATGTGAAACCGGTGCACGACCGCATCGATCTGGCGAAGACCTACACCAACGACTTCGCAAGCCGGGTGCCCGCGGGCACTCCGTGACCCGGTCGCGGGCCGCACCACGGATGAGGGGTGGTGCGGCCCGCGCTCACGATTCGGGCCAGCCGCCGTACGGGACGGTCAGCAGTTCGAGGGCGTGCCCGTTGGGGTCGAAGAAGTACACACCCCGGCCGCCGTCGTTGTGGTTGATCTCGCCCTCGCGCTGTGCGTGCGGATCGGCCCAGTAGCGCAGGCCCCGCTCCTGGATCCGCGCGAAACCCTTGTCGAAGTCCTCTTCGGACACCAGGAAGGCGTAGTGCGCGGTGGGGATGTCCTGCACCGTGCCCGGCGCGACGGCGAAGTCGAAGGTCACCCCGTTGTCGACGGTGACGGGCAGAAACGGGCCGTACGGCGGCCCCACCTCGAGTCCCAGCATGTCGGCCCAGAACTGGGCGCTCGCGGCGGCATCGTGACAGGCGACGATGGTGTGGTTGAAGTGGATGGACACGTGGTCACTCCCTCGATCGTGACGACCCCGGCCCCGGACCGGTGCGAGTCGGCCTACGGGAGCATCGTCACCATTCGAACGTAGTCCCGAGCACCGAGCCCCCGCAATGAGCGGACCTACCTACCCCACCACGACCTTGGCGCGGCGTCTGCGCAGCGCGTCACCGGTGAACACCACCAGCGCCAGCCAGATCAACCCGAATCCGGCCCACCGCGTGGCGGGCATCGGCTCGTGCCCGACCAGCACGCCCCAGGCCATTTGCAGTGCGGGAGTGAGATATTGGAGGATGCCCATCGTGGACAGCGGCGTCCGGGAGGCGGCGAGCGCGAACAGCAGCAGCGGTATCAGGGTGACCGGTCCCGCCGCGATGAGCAGGGCCGAATGCCCGACGCCGTGGCCGAAGGCCGCGTGGCCGGTGACGCCGAGCACGACCACGCCCGCCAGCGCGAACGGCGCGGACACCAGCCCCTCCGCGGCGACGCTGCGCAGCGGGTCCAGCCGGATCACCTTCTTGACCAGGCCGTAGGTGGCGAACGAGCAGGCCAGCACCAGCGCGATCACCGGCGGGCGACCATAGTCGACCGTCAGCACCAGCACCGCCAGCACGCCCAGCCCGAGTGCGATCCACTGCGGCCAGACCAGCCGCTCCCGGAACAGCAATACCCCGAACAGCACGGTCACCAGTGGATTGATGAAGTAGCCGAGTGCGCACTCGACCACGTGCCCCGAGGTCACGCCGTAGACGTACACACCCCAGTTGATCGCGATGGCCGCCGCGGCCACCGCCGCGAGCTGCCAGGTGCGGCGGTCGATGTCCAGCAGTTCGCGGATCCGCCCGGCCACCAGCAGGACGATCAGCACCAGCACCAGCGTCCACAGGATCCGCTCGACCAGGATCTCCACCGGATTGGTGAACTCCAGCAGTCCGAAGAACGCCGGGAACGACCCCCACAGGATGTAGGCGGCGGCCCCGAACACCGCCCCGCCGCTCCGCCACCGCGCCCGCCGCCTGCCGGATTCGGACCTTGCCACCATCTCGGACCCTTGCACGCGCACGCCAGAACGGTACTTCCGTCCGGTAACAGTGTCGAGCGGATTTCGGCCGTCGCATCGGACGGCGACCAGGCGATATGCTCGGCGTGAGGGCACGTGAAAAACCTCACATCGCGTGTGCGGCCCGCGTGAGATTGCCGCAATTCACTTGCCATGCACGGTAATCGGCATGCGACAGCGGACTAACCGCTCGGCAACAGCGCGCTGATGTCCTTGGAACATGCGAATTCCCTCACTCTTCAAATCGAAGACAGCCGCACCGGAACCGGAACCGACCATCTACGAGAAGATCGGCGGGCAGGAGGCGCTCGAGACGGTTGTCGAGGACTTCTACGTCCGAGTCCTCGCCGACGACGACCTGAAGGGCTTCTTCACCGGCACGAACATGTCCCGGCTCAAGGGCCGTCAGGTCGAATTCTTCGCCGCCGCCCTCGGCGGACCCGACCCCTACACGGGTGCGCCGATGAAGCAGGTGCACCAGGGCCGCGGCATCATGATGAAGCACTTCAACCTGGTCGCGGGCCATCTGACCGACTCCCTGAAGGCCGCGGGCGTCCCGGACGACATCGTCGCCCAGATCATCGGCGCCGTCGCCCCCCTGTCCGGCGACATCGCCTCCGACGCGGCCATCGCCTGACCCGTCGGACCACCTGGTCGGCACAGCCCCCTGACCATTCACGAATCGGAGCGAAGCGGAGGCCGCAGGCACAACACGAGTGCCCGACACGGGACATTCACAATCCCAGGGCCGCGAACCAGTGCAGCGCACCGCGCTCACGGTTCGCGGCCCTTCTCGCTATTCAGCTGAGGTGGTATCTGAGCAGGATGGACAGTTGGGTGCGGACCTCGTCGAACGGGTGGCTGGATTTGAGCGCGCGGCTCTGCACGATCGCGCCCTCGACCGTGGACAGGACCATGCCGGCGACCGAGCAGGCGGTGGCCTGTTCCATTCCCGCGGCGACCATCCCGTCCGCGAGCCGGGCGGTCCACTCGGCGAACGCCTGGCCGGCGGTGGACTGCACGGCGGGATTCATCTCGTCGAGTGCGGCGGCCATCATGAACGATCCGGCGCGATAGTCGCTGGCCTCGAGCGGCCCGCGCCAGAACGCGAGCAGATCGTCGAGCCAGCGCTCGGCCGAGGACGCGGACTCCAACGCGTCGGCCATTTTCGCGACGTGCGAATACACCACGCGCGCAACGATTCTGGCGGCGGCCTCGACCAGTTCCCCCTTGCCCTCCGGAAAATGCTGGTACAGGGAGTTGCGTGAGGCGTTGCTGCGCTTGAGCAGCTCGCTCAGGCCCGCCGCGTGCACGCCATGCTCCTGCACCGTCGAGATGGTGCTGGCGATCAACCGAGCGCGCGGTCCCGCTGCCATGGGATCTCCCTCCTACCCTTGCCTGAACCGATCGGTTCATGTTAGACCTTTTCCTGTATGGACCGATTGGTTCACACCGACAGTGAGGATCCCGCATGCCCGCGCTCATCGCCACCGCCGCACCGAACGCTCATGCCGCAGCCCTGGGCATCGGCGTGTACCGACCGCGCCGGACCGTTCCCAACGCCGAAATCGTCGAGCAGATCGACTCCTCCGACGAATGGATCCGAACCCGATCGGGGATCGCCGCGCGCCACTGGGCAGAGCCCGACGAGACCATCGTCGCCATGAGCGCCACCGCCGCCCGCCGGGCGCTGGCCGCCGCGAATCTGACCGCCGACCAGGTCGACGCGGTCGTCCTCGCGACCTCCTCCCAGATGGTGCTCGGCCCCTCGGCGGGCGCGGTGGTCGCCACCGAACTCGGCATACACAACGCCGCCGCCTTCGACATCTCCGCCGGTTGCGCGGGATTCTGTTACGCCCTGGCCAACGCGGCGAATCTGGTGCGCGCGGGCCAGGCCAGGCATGTCCTGGTGATCGGCGTCGAGCGCCTGTCGGACCTGCTCGACCCCACCGACCGCACCTGCGCGTTCATCTTCGCCGACGGTGCGGGCGCGGTCGTGGTCGGTCCGGCCGACACCGAGGGTATCGGCCCGGTGGCGTGGGGCTCGGACGGCAGCCAGACCGCGGCGATCAAGCAGGACAAGGACTTTCAGGAGTACTTCGCCGAGGTCGCGGCCGCGGAGGCCAGCGGCGGCACCTCGCAGCGGCCCTATATCCGGATGAACGGCACCGCGGTGTTCCGGTGGGCGGTCACCTTCCTGGACAAGGCGTGCCGCGACGCGCTGAACAATGCCGGAGTCACCGTCGAGGATCTGGACGCCTTCGTCCCGCACCAGGCCAACAGCCGCATCACCGACGCACTGGTCAGGGCGCTCGGCATACCCGAGACCGTCGCGGTCGCCCGGGATATCGAAGACTCCGGGAACACCAGCGCCGCGTCCATCCCGATGGCGATGGAACAGCTGTTGCGATCGGGCGAGGCGAAACCCGGCGGCACCGCGCTGCTGCTGGGCTTCGGCGCGGGCCTGGCGTACGCCGGACAGGTCGTGCGGCTCCCCGCGATCGCCCCGCAGGACTGAGCCCCCACAGCTCACCCCGGCAGCTGCACGACGCCGTCCAGATACCTGCGGCATCGTCCGGCCAGCAGGACGCGATCGCCGTCGAGCACGCAGCGCAGGGCGCCACCGCGGCGCGACAGCTGCCGCGCGGTCAACGTCGTGCGTCCGAGTTCGGCGGCCCACAGCGGGGTGAGCTGGGCGTGCGCGGAGCCGGTGACCGGATCCTCGGGTATGCCGACGGCGGGGGCGAACACCCGCGAGACGAAGTCGGCCGAATCACCGCGGGCGGTGAGGATCACCGCGCGTGCCAGTTTCGGGAACGCACCCAGATCCGGCCGCGCCTCGCGCACCTCGCGTTCGGTGGCCACGACGAGCACCTCGTCCTGACCGCTGAGCGCGCGCACGGGGCGCACGTCCAGCGCGGCCACCAGCGCGGGATTCGGTATCACGTCCAGGGATTCGACCGCGGGCAGGTCCAGGATCAGTTCGTCGTCGTCGGTGCGATCCACCGCGAGCCAGCCGCTGCGGGTGAAGAACTGCACCCGGTCCGCGCCCGGATGGATGTCCTCGAGCAGATGCGCCGCGGTGGCCAGCGTCGCGTGACCGCACATGGCCACCTCCGCGCTGGGGGTGAACCAGCGCAGGTGGTAGGCGGGTCCGTCGCCCGGCGGATCGGCGGCCTCGGGCGGCAGAGCCGAAGTGTAGAAGGCGGTTTCGGCGAGATTGTTCTCCTCGGCGAGCTGTTGCAGCAGCTCGTCGGGCAGCCAGGCGAGCAACGGCATCACCGCCGCGGGATTCCCCGTGAACGGTGCGTCGGCGAACGCGTCGATCTGATGCAGCAGCACCTCCATACAGCCGAAGGTACCCGCGTCGAATCGCCGCGCGCACAATTCGATCCACGGCGCGCCGCGACGCACGATCGATTCCGGCCGGGCCCCTGACGATCGGAACGCGAACCGGAGGCCCAAAGCCGCACCGGCTCAACCCTTCCCGTCGGCGTGGTCGGTCAGCAGCCGCCCGGCCACCCCGGTCGGAGCGGAGCTGAACCACCAGGCGAATTCGACCAGCACGATGCCGATCAACCCGCACACCACCGCCGCACCGGTCAATGCGGTATCGGACGGATCGAGCTTGAAGAAGTGCCGGGTGAACGGCACCGTGAACAGAATCAGATAGCCCGCAACGGATCCGGCGATCAGCACGATCTTCCACAACGCCCACGGCCGGGCCACGACCGCCAGCACCCACACCGCGATGATCAGCAGGGTGATCAGCGCGGTCGTGCTCGCGTGCACCTTCTCGGTCTCGGTCTGCTCGGCCCCCTGATACGCGATCAGGTAGGCGATGAACGTCATCACGCCGATCACCACCCCGGACGGCACCGCCAGGCGCAGCACCCGTGGCACGAAACCCGTTCGCGCCCTTTCGTTGTTGGGCGCCAACGACAGGATGAACGCGGGAATGCCGATGGTGAACCACGCCGCGATGGTGACATGCCGCGGCAGGAACGGGTACGGCATCGGGTCGTAATGGAATATCTGCGAGCCGATTCCGGCCACGCCGACCAGGAAGGCGAGCAGCACCGAATACACCGTCTTGGTGAGGAACAGATTCGAGACCCGCTCGATATTGCCGATCACCCGGCGTCCCTCGGCCACCACGTAGGGCAGCGTGGCGAATTTGTTGTCCAGCAACACGATCTGCGCCACGGCGCGGGTGGCGGGACTGCCCGCTCCCATCGCGACGCCGATGTCGGCGTCCTTGAGTGCGAGGACGTCGTTGACGCCGTCGCCCGTCATCGCGACGGTGTGACCGCGCGACTGCAGGGCCGAGACCATGGCCCGCTTCTGATCCGGCCGCACCCGGCCGAAGGTGGTCCGCCGCTCGACCACGTCGGCCACATCGTCGCGGCGAGTGGGCAATTCGCGCGCGTCGACCGGATCCTGCCCGCCGGGCAGACCCAGCGAGGCGGCCACCGCGCCCACCGAGACGGCGTTGTCGCCGGAGATTACCTTGATCGAAACATTTTGACCGGCAAAGTATTCCAGCGTCTCACGAGCGTCCGGGCGGACCTTCTGCTCGAGTACCACGAGCGCTCGCGGGGTGACCGTGCCCGGCGCGTCGGGCGCGTCGACCGGGCGATCGCTCTCGGCCAGCAGCAGCACCCGCAGGCCCGTCGCCCCCATCTCCTGCGCGGTGGTCGCGGCCTCGGAGTCGGAGTCCAGCAGGACGTCCGGCGCGCCGAGCAGCCAGTTGCCGTGCTCGCCATAGGAACTGCCGCTCCACTTCTTGGCCGAGGAGAACGGCGCTACCGCGCTCTGCCGCCAGCCGGGAGCATCCGGACAGCCCTCGGCGATGGCCGCCACGCTGGCATTGGGCCGCGAGTCGTCCGCGGCCATGGCCGCGAGTGCCGCGCGCAGACTTTGGGCCGGGCTATCGCTCAACGCGCGAAGCTCGGCCAGCCGCATGCCGTTCTCGGTGAGGGTTCCGGTCTTGTCGGCGCACACCACGTCCACTCGGGCCAGCCCCTCGATCGCGGGCAACTCCTGCACCAGGCATTTGCGCTGCCCGAGCCGCACCACCCCGACCGCGAACGCGATCGATGTCATCAGCACCAGGCCCTCGGGCACCATCGGCACCAGCGCGGCGACCATGCCGTTGAGCGCCGCGCGCCAGGACTCGCCGTGACTGGCGAACAGCTGGTTGTAGATCGTCACCAGCCCCGCCGGAATCAACAGGTACGTGATGACTTTCAGGATGGTATTGATGCCGTTGCGCAGTTCGGAGTTCACCAGCGTGAACTTGCTGGCCTCGGCCGCCAGCTGCGCGGCGTAGGCATCACGGCCGACCTTGGTCGCCCGGTACGCACCCGATCCGGACACCACGAAACTGCCCGACAGCACCTGATCGCCCACTCCCTTGCCGATCGCGTCGGCCTCGCCGGTCAGCAGCGACTCGTCGATCTCGAGATGCTCGCCCTCCTGCACCGCACCGTCCACGACGATCTGATCGCCCGGCCCCAATTCGATCAGATCGTCCAACACCACCTCCCCCGGCGCGATCGCCCGCGCCACCCCGTCGCGCCGCACGACCGGCTGTGCCTGCCCCACGATCGCCAGTTCGTCCAGCGTCCGCTTGGCCCGCAGCTCCTGCACGATGCCCACCACACTGTTGGCCACGATCAACAGCCCGAACATCCCGTCGATGAGCGAGCCGGTAACCAGCACCAGCACGAACAGCACACACAGAATCGCATTGATCCGCGTGAACACATTCGCCCGCACAATATCGGCAACCGACCGACCGGTCCGATCAGGCACATCGTTCGTCTGCCCGACCCGAACCCGCTGATCCACCTCAGCCCTGCTCAACCCGCCAGCCCGAACCGCCCGCTCGACACTCGCCATACCCCCACCCTAAAGCGCCCACCGGGCCTACCTCCGGAAGCTGAACAGTTGCCAGATGCCGCACCGACAGAAATGCGATGATGTAGACACACGCGCACGACAGGTCGGCTGCGATCTGTCGTGCGCCGCGCGGCGACTCGGAGGAAGCGGACGATGACTGTCGAGACGGCACCGCCCCCGCATGAGCGCCCGATCAGTGTGGAAGAATTCGACGCCCTGCCTGTCGACACCGATGATCGGTACGAGATCGAGAACGGTTTCCTCCTCGTGAAGGCACGTCCCGCACCGCCGCACAGCCGTGCGATCTTCCGGTTGATGGTCCAACTCAACGCCCAAGTGCCCGAGGGATTGGAGCCGTTCTCCGAACTCGAAGCCGAGTTCACCGGACGCTCGCCACGCCGGGTACCCGACGTCGTCGTCGCTCCCGTCGAGGTCGAGGAGCAGGCTCGTATCCGCGCCGACCAGATAGCGCTGGCCGTCGAGATCGCCACCTCGGGCGAGTCGGCCGTTCGCGATTTCGCGATCAAAGCCCGCGAATACGCCGCCAACGGTATTGCGCACTACTGGGTGATCGACATCATCGATGGCGACTCCGCGGGACTGACGATCTTCACCCTCGACGCTGAGGGCAACTACCGGATCGGCCCGCGCGCTACCGGCTCGGTCACGGTGACCGAGCCGTTCCCGTTGACCATCGACATCGACGCGCTCACCGGACGTCGCAAAACCTCGTAGCGCTACAACAACTTTCACCCTTGGCGCCTGCTCACGTCAGAACGTCACCACGTCGGAGGCGCCCGGCTACCGCAGCCCTGCACGTCAACTCCGTTCGAGGCTCGCCGACGGCAGCCGGTCGAACTCTTCCACGGCCGACCGCCGACGGAATCAGCGAGCGGGGACCGGGCCGTCGTCCGGGCCGGGGGCCGCGGTATCGATCTGTTCGGGAAGTAGGGGCAGGACCGCGAACGCTCCGGCGGAGGCGTCGGGGGGTAGGGCTTGGACGGAGCGGATGTTGGGGCGAGAGGTCAACTCGCGGAGTTGGTCGAGGGTGCCTCGGATGATCAGGTTCGCCGCGCAGGCGCAGCCCGCGTGCAGGCGCGCTGCCATGACCGCGGTTGTTCGGGCGGTCCGGTCGTCGAAGGACTGGGAGGCCGTCAGCACGCCGGCAGCCGCTCGGGCCGAATCGATGACGGCCGTGTCATCGGCCGGGGTGGGGACGGTGATGGGAGGGGTGTAGACGCGGTCGATCGGGACGTGGTAGATGACCTGTGCGACTCGCAGGCCCGCAACCGATTTCGGAATACCGCCCGGGACGACACCGGTGGTGAAGGCCACCAGGGCCCAATGTTCGCCGGTATCGCTCCCCTGTAGCGAATCCTTCGCTCGTGCAAGGTAATCCGCGACGTCCTCGCCCGAATCCGGTCCCAGACGGTCGGTTCCGATAACGGAGGTGCGGGGCGGATTCGCCCAGCCCAGGATCAGGACGAGGACGACCAGAGCGACTGCGGCGCAGGTGAATCCGGCGACGCGCAGCCGCTCACGCATGACGCAGGACGTCCAGCGCATGCTCCAGGTCGGCCGGATACTCACTGGTGATCTCCACCCAGCGTCCGTCGGCGGGATGGGCGAAACCGAGCGAACGGGCATGCAGCCATTGCCGTTCCAGGCCCAGCCGCTGCGCCAGACGCGGATCCGCGCCGTAGGTCAGATCACCGCAGCAGGGATGCCGGATCGCGGAGAAGTGCACCCGGATCTGGTGTGTGCGACCGGTTTCCAGATGGATGTCCAGCAGGCTGGCCGCCTGGAACGCCTCGACGGTGTCGTAGTGGGTGACGCTCGGCCGCCCGTCGGCGGTGACCGCGAACTTCCAGTCGTTACCGCGCGCACGGCCGATCGGCGCGTCGATGGTGCCGCTGGAAGGATCCGGATGCCCCTGCACCAGCGCGTGATAGCGCTTGTCGACGGTGCGCTGTTTGAACGCCCGCTTCAGCACGGTGTACGCGTGCTCGGACTGGGCGACCACCATCACCCCGGACGTGCCGACGTCCAGCCGATGCACGATGCCCTGCCGCTCGTGCGCGCCGGAGGTGGAGATCCGGTACCCCATCGCGGCCAGCCCGCCGACCACCGTCGGCCCGGACCAGCCGACCCCGGTGTGCGCGGCGACCCCGACCGGCTTGTCGACCGCGACGAGATCGTCGTCGGCGTAGAGGATCTTCATCCCCTCCACCGGCGTGGCCTCGACCTGCAACTCTCGTTTGGGCTCGGGGAACTCCACCTCGAGCCAGGCCCCGCCGGCCAGCCGATCGGATTTACCAGCGGGCGAGCCGTCGATCTGCACCGCGCCCTCCTCGGCGAGCGCGGCCACGGCCGTACGGGACAGACCGAGCAGCCGGGACAGTCCGGCGTCGACGCGCAACCCGTCCAGGCCGTCGGGCACCGGCATGGCACGTGTTTCCCTCAAGCCCGATCACCGTCCTGCGCGCGGCGCGAGCGGGTGCCGTCCGGTTCGAAGCCGAACACGGTCAGCGCGACCAGCAAAATCGCCCCGCACACGATCGAGGAGTCGGCCACGTTGAACACCGGCCACCAGCGCGTCACCGAGATGAAGTCGACGACATGTCCCTGCAACGGTCCGGGTGCTCGGAACAACCGATCGATCAGATTGCCGACCGCGCCACCGAGCACCAGCCCCAGCCCGATCGCCCAGCTCACCGACCGCAGCGAGCGCCCGATCCGCACCACCCCGACCACGACGGCCGCGGCGATCAGCGTCAGCAACCAGGTCATACCGGTGGCCATCGAGAACGCGGCTCCCGGATTGCGCACCAGGGTCAGCCGGACCACATCGCCGATGATCGAAATCGGCTCGCCCGGCGTCATTTTCGCGACGACCAGGGCTTTTGTCCCCAGATCCAGCAGGAAGGCCACGGCCGCGATCGCCAGCAGCACCGGAAGCGTGCGCTTCGACAGCACGGCGGGATCCCCGTCCGCGGCGGAGTCGGGCTCCCCTGCGGGCTCGGTCACATCGGTCGATTCCGCACCCTCCGCGGTCACCGGCGTGTCGCCTTCGACGGCGGTGTCCCGGGGTGGCTCCTCGTGCTCGTCGGTGTGCTGCTCGCGCGGCCGGTCGATACTCACGGCCCCCATCATTCCCTATGGCGATTGTGCCCCTGTCGCTCGGCAGGGCAGCCCGGACCGCGACGGCGGCGTCAAAGCAGATTTTCAGGTACCGGTCGTAACCTGTCAGGCGTGACGGTGTTGTCTTCTCACTCTCGCACGGCCGTGCGGTCCGCGCGTCCGGGTGTGTTACTCATGGTGCTCGCGGTCGCGTTGTCGGCCATGGGCGTCGGCTGCAGCGACGTCACCGAGACCCGCAGCGAGGCCGAGATCGAGCCGCCAAGCCTCGACAAGGAGGTCACCATGCCGATCGCGGCGGTGGAGACCACGGTGGTCGAGCCGGGTGCGCAGCCGTATTCGCTGCTGCGGCGCTCGTTCGCCGTCGGCAACGCCCAGCAGGTCACCCTGCACACCGTCCACCACATCGAACAGCAGATGAACGATCAGGCTCCGCACGATTTCTCACAGCCGACGGTCACCATCCCGCTCACCGCGCAGACCGGCCGCGACGGAGTCGACCTGACGCTCGGCAGCGCGACGTCGTCCGATCCGCGCCTGGCCGAACAACTGCAGTCCGCGGACGGATCGCACGCGGGCTTCGAGATGAGCGATGTGGGCGCGATCACCTCCCTGCGGATGACGCCCAAGCCGGACACTCCCGATGCCGCCGCCGCTGCCCTGGAGCAGGCTTTCTACCAGGCCGTCTACCAGTCGATCGCATTCCCCGTCGATCCGGTCGGCGTGGGCGCGGTGTGGACCGTGCACCAGCAGGTGACCAGTGGCGTCCCGCTGGATCAGGTGACGACCGCCACGCTGACCAAGCGCGAGGGCGATCTGCTCACCATCCAACTGGACGTCACCCAGACCCCCAAGGCCAAGGTGTGGTCGCTGCCGAGTAATGCGGGCAGCCTGGACATCGTCGACTACGCGATGCACGGCACCGGCACCATCACCGTGGATCTCGGTCTGCCACTGCCGGTTTCGGGATCGGTCACGGTCGCGGGCCGCCAGTCCTACCGCGATCCGCACAGCGAGATCCTGCTGCATCAGAACATCAGCACCCAGGTGCAGTGGGGCCGGTGAGCGGAATCGACGCCGTGCCCGAGGCTCATCGGAAGTGGACCGGTCGCGCCCTGATCGCGGCCGTGGCGGTGTTCGCGGCCGGGTGCGGTTCGCATCACGGCGGCTCCTCGCTACCGGCGGTGAGCTCGGTGGCCGCGCCCTCGACGGTGACCGCGGCACCGCTCACCGATTCGGCGGCATTGCAGGCGAAGCTGTTGTCCGGCACCGATATTCCGCCCGATTACCAAGCGCTCGACGACGGCTCGGGCGGTAGCGGCCCGGGCGGTGACAGCCCGACTCCACCGAACCGATCGCACACCGACCCGGCCGCCTGCGCGAAGGTGCTCGACGCGGTGAGCGATCAGGTGCCCGGCGCGAGTGCCCATGGGGCAGTGCACTATTCGTCCGCCGACTTCGACAGCATCGACATAGATGCGGCCAGTTATCCAGGCAGTGGCGCGGCGAAGGCGTTCGCATCGGTGCAGGACCTGCTGCACCGATGCGGGTCCTATTCGGGCACCGACGCCGACGGCACCGCGGTCGGTTATCAGGTCGGCGGACTGGACGAGCCCCGCGCCGGGGACGCCTCGGTCTCCTTCCAGGTGCACACCACCAGCCAGGGCCTGACGCTGTATTCCGCGGCGACGGTCGCCCTGGTCGGCAGCACCGTCGTCCAGATCGCGCGCGCCGGTCAGAAACCCGTCGACCCGGCGGCGCTGCGCTCGATCACCGCCACCCAGATCCAGCGTCTGCAGGGCATCTCCGGCCCGAAATAAATCGGATGCGCGATGCGGCGGTTGGTTGTTACCGTCGTCGGCATGTGGATCATCCTGTTCTCCTGAGCGCTGTCCGCTCGCGCCCGCCGTTCCGGCCGGGGCGCCGCTTCTCTCGCAGTCCGACATTCATCCAGGTCGGCAATCCGCCGTGCGATGAGTCGACCATGATCCCCAGGAGGCGCCATGCCCGCGCAATCCCCGCTCCCCGAACCGAATCCCGACAACCCGAAAGCCCTGTCCCGTCGCGAACGTCGTGGCAAACGCACCGATCAACAGCAGGTCCCGGGCGTAAAACTCGGTGCACACGGGTCGCAGAACATCCCGCCCGCCCGTAAGCACAACAACTACCGCCGCGGCTGACCGAGCGCCGCACCCCGTGTCGAGCCTCGGCGGCTCGCACACGGGGTGCGGCCCGGGCGAA
>NZ_BDBQ01000035.1 GCF_001613065.1 Nocardia miyunensis NBRC 108239 | reverse complement strand
GTGCCGCATGGCAATTCGCCGGTTCTCCCGCCAGATCGACGGGCCATCGCCAGACCCACCCGGATCGGCTCATCCCGGCGCTCGCCGGTTCCGCCCTCCACTCATCCGCCCGAGGCCGCGGCCGACGCCAGGGCCGCACTCCGCCCACGCGGGGCCCGTCGCAGGCGCCGTCGAAACCGGATCGCTACCGGAACGCACCCGCGCGTGAGACTCACGCGCGGGTGCCGTGATGAGGGGAACTACCAGGCCGTATTGATATGCCCCGGTGTCCACAGACCGGTGTGGGTGTCCTGGGTGACCGCGGGTGTGGCCCGGACCGCGGACGGGTCGATCGGGGTCAGCCGCTGCAACTCGCCCCAGTCCTCCCGCCAGCTGTTCTTCAGATAGGTGGCCAGGGTGCTGGAGCGTTGCAGTTGCTGGCTCCAGCCCAGCGGTCCGCCGCCGTCGTGGCTCTCCCACAGGTTGGTGTCGTGCGCACCACCGCGGTCGGGCAGGATGCGCCAGCCCGGGACCTGGGCGATGCCGTCCTTGTGGTCGTACGGACGCTGGCACGGGAACTGCAGGCCCACCGCCCAGTCCAGCAGCACCGGCTGCGAGGACCCGATCAGATCGTTCAGGGTGACCGTGCGCGGCACCCGGGGCGGCGTCAGCGCGACCCACTGTCCGGGATCGAGGCTGTGCACACTGGCCACGATGCGGATCACGTCGGCCTGCGCGGGAATCTGGTTCAGCGGCACGCGCAGATTGCGCCACGACGGCGCGGGTCCGATATCGATCGGCGTCAGCCGTCCGAGCGGATGCGCGGACGTCGCCGAATCGCCCGTGCCGTACTCCACCTCCACCGGCTCGCCCGGCGTGATCACCCCGTCCTTGTCGACCGAGCGGATGCGCCCGGCGGCGGCGATGGCGACGATTCCGCTCCGGTCGCCCGCGGCGGGCAGGCGGTACCAACCGGTGGTCAGATCCGACGACCCCTGCTGCCCGGACGTGCCCAGCTCCGGCGTGGTGGCCGAGTTCAGCCCGAAAGGCAGTGGCGCACCGCCGGTTTGGGTGCCGACATCACGACCGGGCTTGGCGTTCAACGTATTCGTGTTGGCGATGCTGCTCGCCGCGGCGGGCTGGCCGTCCGGGCTCAGGTCGCCGATTCCATTGGGCACGAAACCCTTTGCGCCATTGTCGAATGCCCTGAAGCGATTGCCCGTCAGCGGCGTCAGCAGCGACGCGTTGGGGTCCGGCTCGACCAGCACATCGTTGGCCAGACCGCACGGCTTGCCCAGTACCGCATTCACATTCGACGCGGCCAGGGAGAAGCCCGGATACTGGGCCACCGCGCCCTTGGCGAACGAGGCCAGCTCGAACAGCACCAGGATCGCCGCCGCGACGGTCAGCGGCGGTATCTTGGCCAGCTTCCAGGCGCGCGGCGAAATCCGATGCGGCGTACCGGGTTCCGGTGCCCGCACGTGCCACCACGCGGCCAGCAGCAGGCAGACCGCCGCGGCGGCGATGAACACCTTCTCGATCAGGAAACCGTGCACCGACGGTGCCTTGTCATTCCATGGAATCCCGAAACTCGAGACGTACCACCACTGGTTGATGCTGGTGAACACTTGCGCCAGGATCAGCGCCACCACCGCGGCGAACAACGCCCGGTTCCGTGGCGAGCGCATCACCTTCGGGCCCACCGCGACCGCGGTTAGCGCCGCGATCGCACCGGCCAGACCTGCGTACACGCCGTCGTGGTGGGTGAACTTCGTCGGCGATAGCGCCAGCAGCAGCATCGCGCCGAAGGTCAGGCCCAGCAGCCGCTTGGTCGGCCCAGGCGTGGTGAACGGAATCCGTCCGCCCTTGCGCAACAACACGAATGCGCACACCAGCAGGCCCAGCCACATCGCGACGATGCCGAAGCGACGGCCGATCGACCCGTCCGCATTGGGCATGAACAGCCACTGATAGCTCAGGTATTCGTCGTACCAGGGCGAGGCCGGTCCGGCGATCTGGTGCACCCGATTGGTTTCGAACATGTCCGACAGCGGCAGCACCGAGAAGGCCACCGCGACGATCAGGGTTCCGGCCCCGGCCAGCGGCGCGAGCAGCGCACCGTACGCGCGGATCCACGCCCACAGCGTGACCTTCGCCCCTTCCGAGACCCCGGCCAGTGCGCGAGCCCGCGTCACGCCGAACCGCCACACCGGCCGCATTCCGGCCAGCAGCGGCGCGAAACAGATCGCCCCCGAGGGGTTCGCGGTGCACGCGAAGGCCCCGACGATGATCGCCAGCGCGTAGGGCAGCAACCGCCGCACGGCGATCGACCGCTCCACCAGACACCAGGTGAGCAGAACACTCACCGCCACAACGGGTTCCGGGCGCAGCCCGTTGTTGAAGGGCAGCCAGACGGCCAGGAAACCCAGCGCGCCGGTCCAGCGCACCACGCGGTCGTGCCGCACGGCCGCGCCGAATCGGGGAATCACCTCCCGGCTGATCAGCAACCAGGACAGGATCCCGGCCAGCAGCGTGGGAAGCCGCATCCACGGACTCGCCGTACTCAGCTCGGACATCCGTGCCAGCAGGTCGAACCACGGTGTGCCGACCGGTGTTTCGGGCACGCCCCAGTACCGGAAGTAGTTGGCCATATAGCCCGACACCAGCGAGACGCGGGCCATACCGAACTGATACCCGTCGTCGGAGGTGGTCGACCCGATGAAGTACCAGACCACCAGCGTCGCGAAGACGACGCCGTCCACCAGGCCGAACGTCCGCCAGCGCTGGGCCAGTACCCGCCGCACTCGGCGTCCGTCCAGCGTATCGAGCCGATAGAGCGCCACCAGCGCGACCAGCGTGCACACGATCGCCAGAATCGTCGCGGCTCGTTTGGCGAAGGTCGGCACGACCGAGAACCGGCTGTCCACCTGCGCGGTGACCTGCGCACCGGCGGTGGTCTTCAGATCGCTGAAGATTCCGACCAGCTGCGGACGCCAATCACCGTTCAGCGTCACCGGATTCACCGTCGAGCCGGTGAGAGTCGCTGTGGCCGAGGACATGTCGGCGTGCACGGTGAACGTGCAGTCACCGAGCTCATGCAGCGGAACGCTCAGCAGCGATTGATCGCGCAGCACCGCCTCGAACTGCGCGGGCTGTCCGGCGCGGGCCGGATTCACCCGTGCGACAAAGCCGTAACGATCCAGATCGGGCGCACCGTTGGGCATGGTCGAGGTGACCACTCCGCCGTGCGCGGCCAATTGCCTTACCGCGCCACAGGGAATCGATGCGTCGAACGTCAGCGGCGCGTAACCGACCAGCGGCGCGGTGATGCCGCGCGGCGAATCCTGTTGTGGCCAAGACAGAGTGGTGTGATCCACATGCACCGGCAGCAGCGGTACGGCGATAGCGAACAACGCTCCGAGCAGACCTGCGATGAAGGCCACCGGCTTGGCCCAACGCCTGCCGGATCGTGCGGTATCGGGGCGTTCGCGGGCCGCGGGCGCCTCATCCGCCCGCACCATCGTGTCTGTCACGGAGGCAGATGTTAGCGTGACCGCTTCGTAACCGGCGAAATCACTTGACGATTCTCAGTCTGCGCTTAGAATCCGCGGCCGCGAACGACCGGGGCCGGTATCCGCGTGGATACCGGCCCCGACCTGTGCGTCATCGCTCAGCTGCAAGCAGGCGAGGTCTGGTTCAGGTTCTGCAAACCGCTGCACGCCCACTGCTTCTGCAGCTTCCACTTGCCGTCCTGCGCGACGAACGGCACGGTGGCCACGTTGTTCTGGCCGCCGTTGACCGAGAAGTTCGCGTTCGCGGTCAGCGTCGGGCCGCCCAGGTAGCTGACCGAGGTCACCTCGATCTTGGCGTTGTTCTGCTTGTACGCCTGGATGAGCTTGTTGATCATCTCCGGGTCCTTCTGCAGGGCGGTCGCGCCGTCCTCCAGGTACTGCGTCTTCTGCGCAGAAGGCACGTTCGGGTCCAGCGTCTGGGACAGTTCCTGGTTCAGCTGGGCCACTGTGGGAACGGGCGGGTAGTTACTGCTGGTCGCGGCCGCAGCAGTCGTCGTCTTGGCCTTGGAGCTCGAGTGCTTGTCACCGCTACCGCAGGCCGACATGCCGAGCGCGGCCACCACGGCCAATGCGGCAACCGCGACGCGTCCAGTCCTCTGAAGCTTCAATGCTCGTCCTTTACCTTCGAGTTGGTCTCTTGCGTGCTCCGTGACAACTACCACCACACCGGTGTGGTTGCACGAGTGGCCTCACGCTACCCGCAGACTTTCAAAGAAGACTAAGGAGTGGATCGGCCGGGCCGAGATCCGGATCGTCGGCGGCGAAGGTGTGTGCCGGACCGGGACCGGTCGAGCGAGTCTCGAAACGCACTGTGACACGGCCGTGCCCGCTGCCCTGCACCCAGCCGTGGCCGTGTTCGCGATGGGTGACATCGCGTCCGGGATAGAAGTATTCGGTGGTGTAGGAGCGGGTGGCGGGCGGCACCGGCGTGTCGGGCGTGCCGGGGATACCGGCGGCCAGGGTGACCGTCGGCTCCGGCGCGACGAATTCGTCCAGCTCGGCGGTCTCGCGCGGTTCGGTCGCCTGATCCAGCTCCGGGAACAGCGACTCCTGCCGCACCGCCGACAGCCCGCCGAAACCCACGCCGACCAGGCGGATCGGGCCGAGCCGGGCCGGATCGATCGCCGAGCGCAGGGCGGCGGCGGTGAGCGTGGCCGGATCCTCGGTCGCGTACGGCAGGGTGAACGAGCGGGTCACGATGCTCATATCGGCCTTCTTCAGTTTGAGCACCACGGTGCGCGCGGCCCGGCCGTCGCGGATCAGGCGGCGGTGCGCGGCGGCGGCCATCTCCTCAATCGCCGGACGCAGCTGGCCGAGCGTGGCGATATCGCTCTCGTAGGTGGTCTCGGCGCTGATCTGTTTGGCCTCGGCCCGCTCGGCGACGGGGCGATCGTCCAGTCCGCGGGCGAGCCGGTGCAGCGCCGCGCCCACACTGCCGCCCAGCAGCGAGACCGCCTCCGATTCCGGCAGTGCCGCGAACGCGCCGACGGTCTCGATGCCGACCGACCGCAACCGGCTCTGCGCCACCGGCCCCACACCCCACAACTTGCGCACCGGCAGCGCGGCCAGCAACTCCCCCTGCTCGCGCGGTGAAATCACCCGCACCCCATCGGGTTTGGCCAGACCCGAGGCGATCTTGGCGAGCTGCTTGCCCGTGCCCGCGCCGACCGAGGCGACCAGACCGGTGCGCTCGCGCACCAGCGCCCGCAGCGCCTCGCAGAACTCCAGCACCTCCCCCGCGCCGGTACCGGCCAGTTCGACGGGCTCGCCGAACGCCTCGTCGAAGGACAGCGTCTCGAGCACCGGAATACGCGAACGCAACGTCTCGAAGACCTGCCCGCTCACCTCGCCGTACACCACCCCGCGCGGCGGCACCACCACCGCGGTCACGCCGATCAGCCGGCGCGCCTGATGCATCGGCATGGCCGAGCGCGCCCCGAAAACCCGTGCCTCGTAACTGGCTCCGGCCACCACGCCGCGCGCCCCGGTGCCTCCGACGAGGACCGGGCGGCCCCGCAGCGTGGGCCGGGTGAGCTGCTCGACCGAGGCGAAGAATGCGTCCATATCGATGTGCAGCACCCAGCGCCGCGCCACCGGCTCGGCATCCTCCGGCGCGCCATTGAAATTGCTGTCAGGTTCCTGCATCCCCTCCCCCGGCCCGCGCTGTCCGCCGCCCGCTCCGACGACCCCGGAGAATCCCGGTTGACCTGGCAAAAGCCGTGCCGTAACCGGGCCGGGGTCGGTGCTCATACCCGGAAATCTACGCTCGGCTACCGACATGTTCGGCCGTACCCGTATGTGATGATCGATCAATGACTATCCGCAAGGCCGTGATCCCCGCCGCCGGTATCGGCTCGCGCCTGTTGCCGCTGACGAAGGCGATCCCGAAAGAGATGCTTCCGGTCGGCGACAAGCCGGTGATCGAGCACACCGTACGTGAGCTGGTGGCCTCCGGTATCACCGACATCACCATCGTGGTGAGCGCCGGAAAGTCGTTGATACAGGACCACTTCCGCCCCAATCCCGCGCTGGTGGCGCAGCTGCGCGCCGACGGCAAATCCGCCTACGCCGACGCGGTGGAGGAGGTCGGCGAGCTGGGCCGCCTGGGCCACATCACCTATCTGGACCAGCACGGTCCCTACGGCAACGGCACCCCGGTCCTGAACGCCGCGCGCAGCCTGGGCGACGAGCCCATGCTGGTGCTGTGGCCCGACGACGTGTTCGTCGCCGAGGTGCCGCGCGCGCAGCAGCTGATCGACGCCTACAACAAGACCAAATCCCCGGTGCTGGCGCTCATGCCGATGGAACCGGCCGAATCCGGTCGATACGGCGTTCCGGTGGTGGCCGAGACCTTCGACAACGGGCTGATGCGGATCACCGGCCTGGTCGAGAAGCCCAAACCGGAGGACGCGCCGTCGTCCTTCGCCGCGGTGGGCGGTTACGTGGTCACCCCGGGCATCATCGAGGAACTCGACAAGCAGGTCGCCCAGTGGTATTCGCACCGCACCGGCGAGGTGTACCTGACCGATGCGATCAACGCGTTCGCCGGTTCGAATGCCGCCTACGGCCAGGTGATTCACGGCCGCTGGTACGACACCGGCAATCCGGCGGACTATCTCACCGCGCAGTTCGCCTCGGCGCTGAACCACCCGCAGTACGGTCCGGCACTGCGCCAGCTCGTCACCGAATGAGCGCGGCGGGCCCGACCTCCCGCCGCACGACGACTCAGAAGAAACGCCGGATCGCGTAGATCTTGAACCGGCTCAACGGCGTGTACACCACGCCGACGCCGTAGTCGTAGGCGTTGAGCACGGCGCCGTCGCCGACGTAGATGCCCTCGTGGGAGCCGTCGGCGTTGAGCACCACGACGTCGCCCGGCTGGATGGCGCTGAGCGGCACCGCGCTACCCGCGCGCGCTTGCTGCCAGGTGGTGCGCGGCAGGAAGATGCCGACCCAGCGGTACGCCCACTGCACCAGGCCGGAGCAGTCGTAGGAGTTCGGCCCGGTCGCGCCCCACTGATAGGGCTTACCGGCCTGAGACCGCGCGAAGGCCAGCGCCATCATCGCCCGCGGACTGGCCAGCGGCAGACTCGCCGAGCCGCTGGCGCTGCCTGAGGCCGAACCGCTCCCCGAGCCCGAGGACGCGCTGCCCGTTCCGCCCGCGATCGGGTCGGAGGCGGCGCCGGATTCTGCGCTGCCGCTGTTGGCGACGACGGGTATGCCCGGGTCCGCGCCGGCCGCCCCCGCCGGAACGGTCTCGGCGACTGCGCCTGCGACCAGGAATCCCATCAGCGCGCTGGTCAGCAGGCGGGTGAATCTGCCAGGTGATGCCGTACTTTTCATTGTCTCGCCCTTCGGTGTGCAGACACCACCGAGGCACGTGTCCCGGTGACCGATCGACACAGACGAAGAACTCCTCGATGACCGCTTCCCCACGGGCATCTCGGCCGGGAGAACATGCCTGGCAGTGCATTGGTTGTCAGCTGGGGTCGAGCAGGAGAGATATCGGGTAGAACACGAAGCTCAACTAGAGCATCAGGGTTGCCCTGACATAGCTGTTGTACCGTATGTCCCATCCATCACACAAGATCCCCTCTGTAACGACAGTGGCAATTCCGGTCTGGAATGGATTTGATCTGCGGCGATACGGGTACTCTTCGTCAGTTCCGCGTGTCGCGAAGGCCGGGGAGACAGTTCGCTGGAACTAAACTTCGTTCAGATTCCGATGTCGCGTCTCGGGCAGCGCCAGCAGCGACAGCAGCGAGATCACCGCCATGGCGGCCATGAAGAAGCCCACCGCGGTGGTCCCGCGGGTCTGGCCGAGCTGCGCGACGATCAGCGGAGCCGCGCCGCCGCCGAGGACGCCGCCGAGGTTATAGGCGATCCCCGCGCCCGAGTACCGCACATCGGTGCCGAACAGTTCGGGCAGATAAGCGCCCAGCGGCCCCCAGCCGATGCCCATGCACAGCAGCGCACCGGACAGGCTGATCGCGATGAGGATCGGATTGCGGGTGTTCAGCAGCGGGAACATCACCAGACTCCACACCAGGCTGAAGATCGCACCGCCCAGCAACAGCCGGCGCCGGCCGAGCAGATCGGACTGCCGCGCCACCACGAAGGTGGCCACACCCAGCACCGTGACCGCGATCAATGTCAGGCCCAGCATCGTATTGCGCGGCACGCCAAGTGTTTTCGTGGTGTAGGTGAGGCAGTAGGTGGAGGCGGTGTAGAACATCACGTACACCACCACGATCGCGCCCGCGCCCAGCAGCAGTTGCTTCGGATAACGCCGGATCACCTCCAGCGTCGGTACCCGCACCGTGTGCTCGGTCGCCAGGAATCTCGCGAATGCCGGAGTCTCGGCCACCCGCAACCGGATTCGCAGCCCGACCGCCACCAGCACGAAGGACAGCAGGAACGGCACCCGCCAGCCCCACGACTCGAACGCGCCCTTCGGAAGCCATTCCGACAGCGCCCAATACACCGCGGTCGCGGCGAAGAAGCCGATGGGCGAACCCATCTGGGGTGCGGCCGCGTACAGCCCGCGCCGCCCCTTCGGCGCGTACTCGGTGGAAAGCAGTGCGGCGCCGCCCCATTCGCCACCCAGGCCGATGCCCTGCAGAACCCGCAGCACGACCAGCAGCATCGGCGCGCCCACGCCGATGCTGGAATATCCGGGCAGCAGTCCGACGCAGGCCGTGGACAGCCCCATCAGCAGCAGCGAGACCACCAGCGTGGCCTTGCGGCCGACGCGATCACCGAAGTGCCCGAAGACGATCGCGCCCACCGGCCGGGCGATGAAGCCGATGGCGAAGGTGGCCAGGGAGGCCAGCGTGCCGGCGACCGGCGAGAGCGCGGGGAAGAAGAGTTTGTTCAGCACCAGCGCCGCGGCGGTGCCGTAGATGTAGTAGTCGTAGAACTCGATCGCGGTGCCGATGAAGCTGGCGATCGCGATGGTCCGACCCGAACCCGCCGGAGCGTTCACCGGGGCATCGTGCGGCGCTGCGGCGGACTGTGTCGCGGGAGCGGAGCTCCCGCCGGACGGCCGCGAGGCAGCGGGCGCAGGATCGGTCACGGTCTTCCCTCATCGCATCGGTCGAACCGCGCAATGGTACGCGAGCGGCCGGGATGCGGTTACGTGCACCGCTCGGCGGATGCGACCAGTTGGCGTCACTAGGGGACACATCCGCCGAGCAGCACTGCACTTCCCCGCCGATCGGGCTGGGGAAGAGTTTCGAGGTCGCCGGTTCAGCTCCCCCCTCATGGGAGCCGACTCAGTGTTCCTTACCTCGTCATGAACTGTATCACCATATGCCATCTTTCAGTGGTACATACCACTAATTAACGGTCCAGTAATATGGTCGCGCGACCTTCGGGCGCCGCGGCTCGCAGGAAGAACAGCAGATTCGCCGGTCGCTCGGCCAGCCTGCGCACGAAGTACCCGTACCACTGATCACCGAACGGAACATAAACCCGAAGATGCTGTCCCAGGCCGGTCAGCCGCTCCTGTTCGGCGGGTCGGATCCCGTACAACATCTGGAACTCGAAGTCCGCGCACCCGCGCGAGGCGGCCGTCGCCAGCAGTGCGGCGGCCTCGATCATGGCCGGATCGTGCGTGGCGACCATCGGATATCCCTTGCCCCGCATAAGAATACGAAGACAGCGCAGATAAGCGGCGTCCACCTCGCGCTTGCGCCGCAAGGCCACCGATCCCGGCTCGTCGTAGGCTCCTTTGCAGAGCCGAATCCGGGCGCCCTCCTGCGCGAACGCCGCACAATCCGCCTCGGTCCGGCGCAGATACGCCTGCAGAACGGTGCCCACCGTCTCGGGATGCTCGCGCCGCAGCTCACGTACGACCGCCAGCCTCGAATCGGTGGCGGCGTGATCCTCGGCGTCCACCGTCATCCAGATACCAACTGCCGCAGCGGCTTCGGCGATCGCACGGGCATTGCGCAGTGCCACGGCGTGACCGTCCTCGCCGAGGGCCTGTCCGAGTGCGGACAGTTTCACCGAAATCTCCAGCGGCCGTGGTGAATCCACATCGCCTTGCGAGAGTTGCGCCAGGGCCTCGAGCAGGCGCAGGTATTCCCGCACCACCCGCTCGGCCCGCCCGGGATCGACGGTGTCCTCGCCCAGATAGTCGATCGTGACGAACCGGTTCTGCCGCAACAGCTCTCGCACGACCTCGAGCGCCGTCTCCCGGGACTCGCCCGCGACGAACCGGTCGACGATCCGCCTGGTCACCGGCATCCGGGTGATGCCGCGTTCGGCGCGGGAGGACCGCGCCGCGGCCAGCAGGGCGGGCCGCAAAGGGTTCGCGAACACGGGA
>NZ_BDBQ01000034.1 GCF_001613065.1 Nocardia miyunensis NBRC 108239 | reverse complement strand
CGTGCCCGCGGCGCGGGCGGTCGTCGTTTTCATTTGCCCGGCCGGTCCAGCGGTTCGAGCTCGTCCGGGTCGAAATACAGGTAGCGCCCGTACCATTCGTGCAGGTCGGCGCCCGGGTCATCGGTGATGACCACGCCGACGTGGGTGCGTCCGTCCACGTCGGCGTGCACCGAGGTGACCCGCGCGTCGCGGCCGTCGAAGAACATGTCGTGGATATCCGCGCGGCGCGAGGGGTGCAGCCGCACCCGGCTGCCCTGGCGGATCAGGACACCGGCGATGGGCACCGCATCCGATTCGGGCCGGACCGCGCCGTCGGCGGCCGGATCCCACCAGTCCGTGCCGAGCGGGATCTCCGGGATCGCGTGTACCTCGTCGGCATGCGGGTCGCGCAGGACGCCGTGCAGCCGGGCCAGATCCTCGGCGGTCATCGCCTCGCAGCGGTCGACGATGCGGGCCGCGCGCGGATCTGTCGTCCGTGCGGCGGCCTTCTCGGCGTCGGTCATCGTCATCACGCGCAGGGTCAGGATCTCGTCGATCTCGGTCGAGTCGAACAGCGGCTCGGGGCTCTGTTCGGCGATCTCGGGATGGTCGTAGAGGATGATCGGCGAGACCAGCAGCAGACTGTGGTCGCCGGGTGGTCCGGCCAGCACCGGGAAACAGCGGTGCTGCGTGCACCGGCGCACGGCGGCTTCGGCCGACGGCGGCGGTTCGAGTAGTGAAACGAACTGAGCCCCTTCGGCTTCCACGATCAGGTGCGCTCCGATCAGGGATCGAGTGATGGCATCGCGCTGGTCCGTGGCGGGCTCGGCGGTGTTGCGGACGGTCATGGTGAGGCGCAGATATCCGTCGTCGGGTTCGACGGTCAGCTCGAATCGTCCATCCAGGTCGCACCGGGTGCGCACGATCGAACCCTCGGGATCGCCCGCCGGATCACCCAGCCGCTCGACATCGGTGCCGCCGGGTATCTGGATCGGCGCGGTGAACCCCTCGGGCGCGCGGGGGCTAAGGACGATCTCGCACTCGACCGCCTCGTCCCAATCCAGCCAGGTTCGCCCGGCGGCGGTCAGTTCCGCGACGGGCGCGTCGTCGGCATCGCGGACGCCCCGATGCTGAAGTTGCAGGAACCGCACCGCGAACCGCAGCGAGCACTCGCCCGCGACATCCAGCAGCGCCTGCCCGCTCATCTCGCTCTCCTCGCCGAACCCGTCCGCGGCCGCGTCGACCGGCCCGAGAACGCCGAATTGCCAGCGGGAGCGGTTCTTTCGCGCATCGGCGCGATACGGATAGAGCAGATATCCCTCGTACAGCACCGCGTCCGCGACCGCGCGGGCCCGGGCCCTACCGGACCGCGCCGCCGCCTGCTGGTCTGATTCGCTCATGCCGACTCCTCGGCGCTGGTGAGCAGGCGTTTCACGGTGTCGTCGAAGCCCAGCATCCCGTGCGCGGCCTTGAACTCGGTGAGCGCGGCCATGGTGTCCTCGTGCAGGCGGACCCAGCCCATACTCGGGAAGTGCGCCGTCATCAACTCGCGCCACACCGCGACCGGCATCTCGTAGCGGTCCTCGCGGTCCCAGGGAATCTGCTGGATCGCGAAACCGTGACTGCCACGGATGAATACCGTGCCGCTGAACAGGAACTGCAACGGAATCGTGCCCTCGCGCAGGGCGTGCAGGTATTTCGATCCGGCGACCTCGAAGTCGTAGGTGCACGACATCGGCAGGTCCACCTCCGCACCGCCGGTGAATCCCGGAATCGTTGTCGCGCAATGCATCCACAGGAACGACCGCTGGGTCTGCGCCCAGCGTTCGCGCGGTCCGAACAGGTCGAGCAGACCGGCGGTCTCGGCATCGGTGTAGCCGCGGCGACCCGGTTCGATCCGCACCTGCGCGCGCAGGGCGATCGCGTGCACGGGTTCGTCACCGACCGAGGCGATTCCGACCCGCGCGGACAGAATCGGGGTCACCGAGTACGGTTCGGGCCGGATGTCCAGCACCGCGAACGTGGTGGAGTAGGCCGGGCTCATGACCCCTCCCCGGACCCGGCGGCATCGGCCGGACGAGCCCGCGCGGACATCGTGGCGAAGAACTCGTCCACATACCGGTGCACCGCCGAGCCGCCGTCGAAACCGTGCCACAGCAAGCGAATTCGACCGACGAACTCGTAACAGGCGTCGATCGGCAGCAGCAGGCACTGCGCCGCCGCCGCGTCCCGCTCGGGCACCCTGATCATCAGGGCCTCGACATCGTCGGCGAGATCGGCGAATTCGCCGTGCCGTTCGACGAAATTATGCCAATCACGCAGCGGCAGTTCCGATTCGGTCGCTCCAGCCGGTCCCGGATACAGCGCGACGACGCGGTCCGCGGCCGAGTTTCGGAAGAAGAAGGCCAGGCCCACCGGGATCTCCAGCGCGTCCCACTCCGGCAGGCTCAGGGTGAAGTCCGGAAATGACACGTACCGCTCCGGTACGGCCCGGAAACGCAGTGCGGCGCGGCTATCGGTGAACAGCAGATAACAGCCGCGGCATACGCACATCAGTTGTCGCCCTTCGACATCCACGACATGCTGATGTTCCTCGGCGATGGATTCCGCGCACATCTCGCACCGTTCGCCCGGCGGCGTGGCCGGTCGCCGATCGGCCGCGATCCGCCGCAGTGCCCGCACCGTCGGATTCATCCCGCCACCCCCGCGGGGATCGCGACCGACAGCTCCCCGGAGCGAACCAGCACCGGAAACGGTTCCAGGTGGCCGTCGCCGTCCAGGCGCGCACCGGCGTGCACGACGTCGTAGTGGGCACGGCAACTCGGACAGCGCAGCACCGGATCACCGGACCCGGCCCCGCGGTGCAGTGCCGCACCCGCCAGGGAGCGTCCGCACACCGCGCACCAGTCGCGGTAGGCGTACACCTCGTTGCCGACCCGGCAGGCCAGCAACATGGTCCCGCCCAGCTCGAACCCACCGACTTCGCCGGGGGCCAGCTGCTCCAATTCCGGTGCGGCGAGCCAGTTTCCGCCGGATCGGACATGGGAGAACAGGGTGTCCGGCGCGATCACCGAGGCGTCCGCGGACGGCTCGGCCGCGACCACCTCGAGCGCTGTGATCTCCGGTGCGGCCGCGCGCACCGCGTCCTCCACCGCCAGCTCCAAGGTCACCGCCGAGGACGGGCAGCTGCGGCAGCTGCCCGTGAGTTCGAGCCGGACTACGCCTTCGCCGGAGATGTCGAGCAGGCGCACGTCGCCGCCGTGCGAACCCAGATACGGTCGGACACTGTCGAGTCCGGCCGCGACCCGGGTTCGCACGTCGTGCGGATGCAGACCGTGGACCAGCAGCAGACTGGCCACCAGATCGTCCTGTGCGAGCCGCCGGACGGTGGCGTCGTCGAGCCTCTCGACGATGCGCCGCAGTCCCGCGCCGTACAGATCGACGACCTCGCCGACCAGCGTCTCGGCCCGTTCGCGGGCGACCGCGCCGCCCGCGGAACTGGCCTCGAGCAGACTCTCGATCCGATCGCCCGAACCGCGCCACCGATCGTCGCCGGTCGCTGCGTCGGGACCGTTGTCCTCGGAGCGCGTGTGCATCGCCTCCTCCACCGTGGTCCGGCCCGTTCGGGCCGGGCGTTATTCGCCGGTCAGCGTCTGGGTCGGGGAGTGCAGGGCATCCAGCGACTTGCCCTTGCCCAGATACATGTGCACGCCGCAGGGCAGGCACGGATCGAAACTGCGCACCGTGCGCATGATGTCGATGCCCTTGAAATGCTCGCGGTCGTTCTCCTCGAAGATCGGCTGCCCCTGCACCGCGTCCTCGTAGGGGCCCGGAGTGCCGAAGCTGTCGCGCGGGCTCGCATTCCACGGTGTCGGCGGATACGGGTGGTAGTTGGCGATCTTGCCGTCCCGGATCACCATGTGATGCGAGAGCACGCCGCGCACGGCCTCGGTGAAACCGCAGCCGATGCTCTCGTCGGGCACCTCGAACTTCTCCCACGTCTTGGTCCGCCCGGCCCGGATCTCGGCGAGCGCCTGCTCGGCGAAATGCAGTGCGCACGCGGCGGCATACGCTTGGAAGTAGGTGCGGGCGCGATCGCGCTCGAGGGTGTTGCTCCCGTACGCCGGGATCTTCCACTCGAGCTCCACCGGCCCCTTCAACGCGGTCTTGGGCAGGTTGATCTGCACGCTGTGCCCGGTCGAGCGCACATAACCGATGTCGACCAGTCCGGCCAGCGCGGTCGACCACAACCGTGCCAGCGGGCCGCCGCCGGTGTCCAGGGCCAGATGGTCCTTGCCGTCGAACCAGCGCGGCGACATCACCCAGCTGTACTTGTCGTCCAGATCACGCTTCTGCGGCTTGGGATTGGTGTGCTGGTTCCAGGGGTGCCGCTGGTCCACCGGATTGCCCAGCGGATCGGTCTTCACGAACATGTCCTGGTCGGCCCAGTCCTCGTAATACGAACTGCCCAAAAGGATTCGGAGGCCGAGGTTGATGTCGACCAGCGAGGTGGTGACCAATTTCCCGTCCACCACCACGCCCGGGGTCACGAACATCTTGCGGCCCCAGTTCTCCATATCCTTGTAGGCGAAGTTGCAGGCCTCCGGATCCTGGAACGAGCCCCAGCACCCCAGCATCGTGCGTCGCAACCCGACCTTCTCGTAGCCCGGAATCGCGGTATAGAAGAAGTCGAACAGATCGTCGTGCATCGGCACGACCTTCTTCATGAATTCCACGTACCGCATCAGCCGCGTCATGTAGTCGGTCATCAGCTGGATCGTGGCCACCGTCCCGACGCCGCCGGGATACAGCGTGGAGGGATGCACGTGCCGGCCTTCCATGAGGCAGAACATCTCTCGCGTATAGCGGCTGACCTGTAGCGCCTCCCGGTAGAACTCGCCGGTGAAGGGATTGAGCGCTTCCATGATGTCGCCGATGGTGCGATAACCGTGCATCGCCGCGTGCGGTGCCTCGGCCCTTCGCGCGGCATCCAGGACGCTCGGATTGGTCTCGGCGACCATCTTCTCGCAGAAGTCCACTCCGACCAGATTCTCCTGGAAGATGTTGTGGTCGAACATGTATTCCGCGGCCTCGCCGAGATTGACGATCCACTCGCCCAGATGCGGCGGCTTCACCCCATAGGCCATGTTCTGGCAGTAGCAGGAACAGGTCGCGTGGTTGTCACCGCAGATACCGCAGATGCGGCTGGTGATGAAATGCGCGTCGCGGGGATCCTTGCCGCGCATGAATATCGAGTAACCGCGGAAGATGGACGATGTGCTGTGACATTCGACCACTTCCCGGTTCTCGAAATCGATCTTCGTGTAGATACCGAGGCTGCCCACGATACGGGTGATCGGGTCCCACGCCATTTCGACCAGCGAATCGGGATCGATCTTCTTGTGCGACGCCTCCGGGATGATCTGTGTCATTTGGGAGATCCTCCTACCAGGTGCGACTCGCCCCTGTATCCAATTTCTCCCCCCGGTGCCGCCAGTGCGGCTCCTTGTCGACCGTGCGACCGGTGATGTTCCGCAGACTGCGGATCACCGTTCCGTAGAGCCCCGATGCCGCGGACGAGAATTTCCCGCCCGGCGGTTCGTCCATGAACGGCATGAACATGTCCGGGAATCCGGGCATCGTGCAGCCGATGCAGATGCCACCGACGTTCGGGCAGCCGCCCACACCGTTGAGCCAACCTCGTTTGGGCACATTGCATTTCACGACCGGACCCCAGCATCCCAGCTTCACGATGCATTTCGGTGATCCGTACTCGTCGGCGAATTCGCCCTCCTCGTAATATCCGGCGCGGTCGCAGCCCTCATGGACCGTCGCGCCGAACAACCATTTGGGGCGCAGGGATTCGTCGAGCGGAATCATCGGCGCCTGTCCGGTGGCCATATAGAGCAGATAGGTCAGCGTTTCGGACAGGTTGTCCGGTTGAATCGGGCAGCCGGGCACGCAGACGATCGGAATACCGGCCTTGGACTTCCAGTCCCAGCCGAGATAGTCCGGCACGCCCATCGCGCCGGTCGGATTGCCGGCCATCGCGTGAATTCCGCCGTAGGTCGCGCAGGTGCCGGCCGCCACCACGGCGGTGGCCTTCGGCGTCAGGCGATCGAGCCATTCACTCGTTGTCATGGGCTGATTCGTATCGGGATTGTTTCCGAAGCCGCACCAATAACCGTCGTCCTTGATCTTTTCGTTCGGGATGGACCCCTCGACGACGAGCACGAACGGCTCGAGTTCACCGCGATCGGCCTTGAAGAACCATTCGAGGAAATCATCGGCTCCGCCGTTCGGACCGCATTCGAAGTCGATGAGCGGCCAATGTACGGCGATCTTGGGCAGACCGGGAAGCGCTCCGAGAGCGATCTCCTCGACGCTGGGTTGGGTGGCCGCAGTCAACGCCACCGAATCGCCGTCACAACTGAGGCCGGCGTTGATCCACAGGACGTGTATCAGCGTTTCCTCGGCCTTAACTGCTTCCTGTGTGGGCATGAACGCCACCTTCCCGAGCCGAGCGGGGCTGGCCGATCCGGCTCGAAGCCGTCAATCTGTGCCGTGTCAGGTATGTGATACAGACCACATTATTTTAAGCTTGCGGGAAAGTAACCTCAATGGCTTGGTCAAGCCGGGCGCGACGTCTGGCATCGAGCCAGTCGTACCATTGCGCCAGTCCCTCACCCGTTGTCGCCGACAGCGCCAGCACCTCGACGTCCGGATTCGTCGCGCGGGCGTAGCGTGCGCAGGCGTCGACATCGAAGTCGACATAGGGCAGCAGATCGATCTTGTTGATCAGCACCAGCCCGGCCGCGGCGAACATGTGCGGATACTTCAGCGGCTTGTTCGTTCCCTCGGTGACCGAGATGATCACGACCTTGGCCTGTTCACCGAGGTCGAACAGCGCGGGGCACACCAGATTTCCGACGTTCTCGATCAATACGACGCTGCGGTCCGCCGGGTTCAGCGCGTCCAGTGCTCTGTGAGTCATCTCCGCGTCCAGATGGCAGCCCGCGCCGGTGTTGATCTGGACCACGCGGGAGCCCGCGGACTCGATGCGCCGGGCGTCCAGCAGCGTCTCCTGATCGCCCTCGACGACCTCGATCGGGATTTCCGGGCGTTCGCGGATGGTTCGCTCGAGCAGAGTGGTCTTACCCGCGCCGGGCGAGCTGGTCAGGTTGAGCGCCAGGATCTCGTGGTCGGCGAACCATTGCCGATTGCGTTGTGCCAGTTCGTCGTTCTTGGCCAGTACCCGCTGTTCCAGGATCAGGGTCGCGGTCCCCGGGGGATCGTGATCGTGGGTATGGCCGTCGCTGTGCACATGGTCGTGTCCGTCGCCGTCCGCGTGGGTGTGCGCATGGCCGTCGTCGTGGACATGATCGTGGTCGTGATCACCGCCGGGCGGGTGGTCGTGCTCGTGTGGTTCGGTGATCACGGCTGTGCCGTCGCGGCCGCATCCGCAGGTAGCGCACATGGATCGCTCACCTCCATCGAACGGATTCGCAGGTCTCGGCCCGCACTGATGTCGACGTCCGCACTTCCGCAGTCGCACAGGGGAATCGGGGCGTGCAGGGTGAACTCGCGCCCGCAGGCGTGGCAGTGTCCCCGCGCGGGGATCTCCTCGATGATCAGCTCGGCGCCCTCGGCGAGGGTGCCCTCGGCCGCGAGATCGAAACAGAATTGCAGGGCGTCCGGCACCACCGCGCACAGCACGCCGACCGCGACGGTCACGCGATGTATTCGACGGCCCTCGGCATGTTCACATGCCCCGCCGATGATTCCCTGTGCGATTGCCAGCTCGTGCATGAGATATCTCGATTCCTCGGATACCTGTTGATTCCTGGATCGCCGACGCACCAAGCGTACTCCGCGGGGTGTCACCGCAGATAGGTTGCGGAGATTTCGCTGGCAGGGTCGGCCGACGGTGGCTCTGTCCGGCGGCTTCGGTGAAAATCCGCGTCGCCGATGATGATCTCGTGGCGGCGTGCCGCCTCGATGGCATCGCGGGCCGTACGGTCGACCTCGGCAAGCGGGTTGCGTGGGCAGGGCCGGTGCGAAGGGCTCGTGCCTGTGCGCGGACAGCTCGACGGCGTTGCCGGAGCTGTCCGGTTCGATCGGCCGCAGCGAGATCGCTTCAGCGGCAACGGGTTCGGTGTGCGGCCGATGCGAACAAGGCACCGGAGCGGTCTCGGTGCGTGTAGTACAGCGAGAGGTCGAACGAAGGTGTCGGCGCGGTCGAGATCACGTGTTCGAGCGCCAGGTCGCGGCGGCCGGTCACATCGTGGTGTGTGCCGGACCCGGCCCCGGGGATTGGGTCGCGACGATGTCCTCGGGGCGGGATCTGCCGGATCAGCTGTAGGTGCAGCCGGAGACGGGTTTTCCGTCCAGGCGGTCGACCAGGTAGTTGATGGCGTTGTCGGTGCCGTAGCCGTCGATCAACTCGGGTCCGAAGTGGTTGGGCAGGGTGGCGCCGGGCAGGATCGGCGGCAGGTCGTTGGTGCGGAAGGTGACTGTGGCGCCCTTCGCGCACCAGTCCGCGGCGAGCTGACGGGCCTGGCCGTAGGGCACGGTGTCGTCGTTGCGGCCGCTGGTGATCAGCACCGGGGAACTCGGCCGCAGGGTGCCGATGCGCTGATCGTTCAGGACCTGGACGGCCTCGGGGATGCTGTTGAGGTGATCCAGCATCGAGCGGTGGTCCACGGTGAGTTCGCTGGTGCGCATGAACGGCTGCTTCACGATGACGTCACCGATGCATTCGGTGGCCAGGGTGTCGAGCACCGCGTGCCCCTGCGGCGTCGCCGCGGAGTCCAGCGCGCCGCGCAATTGCGGGTAGCGGGCGACGAATCCGTTGATGGCGAATCCGATCACCCCGCCGATCAGCGTCCCGTCGACCTGGCCGAGCGTTTCGGCCAGATCCGCGGGCGGCGCGCCCGCCCAGGTGCCTTTCAGATTCAATTCGGGTGCGTAGTCCGGCTGCAACTCCGCGGCCGCGGCGGTCGCGCCGCCACCCTGGGAGTAGCCCCAGAAGACCAGGGGAGTGCTCTCCGGAACGCCGCCGAGACGGTTCGCGGCCCGCGCCCCGTCCAGGACCGCGTGCGCTTCCTCGACGCGGTTCACGTAGGTGTGGATCCCGGGCGTACCCAGGCCGATGTAGTCGGTGACCAGGACCCGCGCGCCCATCGAACTCCACGCCGCGGCGGCGATCGCCTCCTGGTTGGCCGACATCGACAGCGGGTCGGTGCTGATGACGAAGCCGGTGGAGAACGCGATCGAGGGCGCGCACTGGGTGCCCTGCCCGACCGTGCCCGGCGCGATCACCACTGTCGGACGCGGGCCGCCGCCCTGCCACGGCCGCGTCGGCTCGATGTAGGTGCCGCTGACCGCGACCGGTGCGCCGTCCTGGGTGCGCGAGGTGTACATCACGCGCTGCGCGGCCACCGGCCACTGCCCGCCGCCGCCCGGCAACGTCGCGAAGATCGGCATCGGCTCGGACCTCACGACCGCCCCCGGCTGCGTGGTCAGCCGGGCGGGCGGAGTGTAGAAGGCGTTGACCGGTGCGGCAATGGCGGGCCCGGTGCCCGCGACGCAGCATCCGGCTGCCACGGCCACGGCGGCGACGGTGCCCGCGGCGAAGCGGCGTAGTCGCGAATTATGTTCTCGCACTGGTATTTCCCCTCTGTGGAAGCCCGGACGGCCGAGCGCGGATTCGATCGGTGACGAACCTCAGATGACGCTGCCCACGTCCTTGGGCACGAGGTGGTCCATGGCGCGTTCGGCGACGGCCGCGATGGTCATCGAGGGGTTGCAGGCCCCGCAGTTGCCCGGGATCAGCGCACCGTCGAGCACATAGAGTCCGCGCTGACCGTGCACCCGGCCGTCGAGATCGCAGACCTGGCCCATACTCGCCCCGCCGAGCGGATGCCAGGTGGACGGGAAGCCCAGGTTGGTATCGGTCAGGACGCTGCCCGGTCCCGCGATCGCGTGCGCCAGCGGCCCGATCCGGCCGTTCTGGATGACCGCGTCGCCCTCGTGCGGCCAGCGCAGCACGGCGTTGTCGTCGGCCGCGGTGTACTCGAAGTGGCCGCGCGCCTTGCTCAGGCCGTATCCGACCATCATCGTGCTGTGCGCGTCCATGCCCATCGGCGGGATGGACGCCTGGATGATGGTGGCCGCGGTGGCCGGATCGCTCCAGTTCAGGCTGCCGTAGACGACGGGGCCGCCCTGCGGAAAGCCGAACGGCTCGTTCGGCTGGGTCCACAGGTAGATGCGGTCGGCGTTGGTGCCCCAGTTGCCGCCCAGGCCCTCGGGCATATCCGGGATGTGGCCCTTGGCGGCCGCGCGCACCAGCAGTTTGGTGGTGTTGAGGCTGCCCGCGGCCATGATCAGCGCGGGGGTGGTGAGGATGAGGTTCTCCAGGACCTTGCCGGAGGTGTCGATCCGGTTCACCGAGACCGTCCAGCGGCCGTCCTTCGCCCGCAGGATGTCGGTGACCTCGTGCAGCGTGCGGACCTGGACCCGGCCGGTGGCCTCGGCCGCGGCGATATAGGTGACGTCGACCGAATGCTTGCCGCCGTTGTTGACCCCGAGCGCGCCCGCGCCGTTGGTGTAGGAGGGTGTCATCTTGCCGTGCAACTCGTCCAGCGCGTAGTTCCAGTCGATCGGCATCGGGATCTTCGACACCGGCAGTCCGGCCTTGCGGGCGTGCTCGGCGAAGACCCGGGCGGCCTTGTAGTTCGCGCTGTCGACGAGCGCGTCGGGTGCGGTCTCCAGCCGCAGCATGCGCGCCACGCGGGGGTAGTGCACCCGGCTCATCGTCTTCCAGTCCAGGGCCGCCGGGTACAGGGAGTTGAACACGGCCTCGGTGGGTTGCAGCGACATCCCTTGGTAGACAAGCGATCCGCCGCCGACACCCGCCGCGCACAGGGCGGTCATATTGTCCCCGGCCACCGCCTCGAGCAGGCCGGTGTAGGGCTCGAATATCAACCGCGTGCCGAACAGGTTCGGGTTCGAGCGGTACCAGAGCATGCGCTTGTCAGGCTTGGTGGCCAGCGGGAACGTGGTGGCGTTCGGGCCGGTCTGCCAGCGCCGGCCGCGCTCGAGCACCAGGACCGGAACCCCCGCCTGCGCCAGCCGCAACGAGGCCACACCGCCGCCGAAGCCCGAGCCGATCACGATGACGCGGTGTTCCTCGCGGGTGACCGGAACGCGTGCGGCCGGACCCGTATCGGCGCGGGCAATTCCCGTGCTCGCCAACGCGACTCCGGCGGCGGCGGTCGCGCCCAGGAAGGAGCGGCGCGAAAGTGCGGGCATGAGTGACCTCCAGAACACCGACGGAACACTCCGCACGGTGCACGAGGCCGATGGCCGTCCGCAGCGCCGCGGAGGATGCCCGAATCGGTGTGTCCGGGCCCCGCTAAACTAGACAGTAACTTGTGAAAGTGTCAAGAATTACCTGTGCGAGCGGAGGTCATCGGTGCGTGAGCGACAGCGCAGGAACCACCCACCGGACGATGAACCGCCGCAGATCCTCATCGGACTCGATATCCGGATCATCGAACAGGACCACCCCCAACCCCACCCGGATCGCCAGTTGAGCGAAGCTGTCGAGCTCCGGTTCCAGCGCCGGATCCAGCTTTGTCAGCGGCCGAAGCAATTCTTGGGCAATGGGTTTCGCGCGAGCGATCATGTCCGTGTCGAAGATCGGGTTGCCCGGTTCGGCGCGCACCAGCCCCGCCAGAATCGGATCGTCGCGGATGATCGCCCGCCCGGCCACGAACAACTCGACGACGTATTCGGCGGCGTTGTCGATCGCGTCGAGTCGCGTCCGGATATCGGTTAGGGTGCGCAGCAGCAGATCCGCGACCGCCTGAGAGACCAGATCCTCACGGGTACCGAAGTTGGAGTACACGGTCTGCCGGGTCACCCCCGCCGCATGTGCCGCGGCGGCGATGTTCACACTCCCGAACCCCTCGCTCGCGATCAACCCGAGCGTGGCATCCAGGATCTTCCTGCGCGACCTCATCGAACAAGTATCGGCGATCGTGGCCGCGGGTGTTGTGGCCGACCATGAAAACACGCTGGAAATATGAGGCTCCGGCCCGAACTGGTGATGACAGGGACGTCGTTCATAGGTGTGTCGGCGCGGGTGCGTGGTCGCGTGCATGAAATGGCCTGCACTGCAACGTCTTCTCCGGCGACACCACGTACACCGACAACGTTCCCACCCTCGCCGAGGACACCGATGTGCTTGTGCACGAGGCGATCAACATTCAGGGCGGCACGATGTCCGACGTCCGACATCGCCTCGCAGCGGATCGATGCGGCGCGCTGGAGCGACTGGGCGAAAAGGGTTACGCGGGCGACGTCGTCATAGGCGAGGACCTACAGCGCATCGTCGTGCGCTGAGCCGTCGCGCTTCCGGTATGCGGCGCGAGATCGATTGCACCGCATCCGGTTCAGCGGGCGAGTGCGGTCGGAAACATCAAATCAGCGAGACGCCAACGGTTCTCACTCATTCGCGCCTGACTCCGCACCATGGGTGCGCTCGCCCCTGCCGCGCTTCGATTCCCGCGTGCGGCTTGCTTGCTCATCGGAGGTGTGGTGCGAGCGTTGATTCCCAGCCGGGTCGGGATGCGGCGCTCGTGCGGTCTGTGCGCTCAGCCCGCGTCCGAGTGACGCGTGATGTCGTGTTCCTCGCTGGAGGAACCCGAGGCCACTTCCATGCCGCGGTTGAAGGCGGCGATGACGGTCGGGTCCAGCCGGAACGGCTGAGCGGGGTCCTGTACCGAGGGGCGGTCGCGGGCGCTGCGGGCGGCGGGTTCGTTGTTCGCGGTGAGGCGGCGCATCACCCGGTCCAGGATGGGCAGGATCTCGGTGATCTGCAACGTCTTGTCCGCCACCCGGCCGATCAGGGCATAGGCCATATTGGCCAGGACCAGGCCGACGTCCTCGATGTACTCCGGGTCCGCGCCGCCGAAGATCTGGCCCGCGACCGGCAGCACCGCGTCCAGGCCCTGGGCGTCCAGCCTGGTTCCGCCGGGGCCCGAGCGTGCCCGGTGGAACGCCTCGAGCATCTTCGGGCTGCGTTCCCACGGCTGAAAGACGCTGTGCAGCACGCGAGTCAGCCCGTCGTAGAGCGTCTCCTCCGGCGCGGGGGGTGCGAGGTCGGGGTAGGCGTTGTCGGCCATCCACCGTTCGATCGCGGTGACGATCAACTCGTCGCGAGTGTGGAACAGTTTGTAGACCGTCGCCAGTGAGACGCGGGCACGGCGCGCCACCTCCCGCAACTGCACCGCGTCGTAACCTTCGGTTTGCAGCAACGTGAGCACCACGTCGATAATCTGCTCCGACGCGTCGCGTCCAGGGGCCCTGCTCACCGGATTACTGTAACACGGTTACTGAGGTAATACTGTGCCCGGGGTGGTCGGAGATCCGCCATGGAGAAAGCTACCCCGTCTCGCCGCTCAGTCACGAATCATGCTCTGCCGCACCCGATATTTCTGAATCTTGCCGCTCGGCGTGCGCGGGAAGTCCTCGACCACGTGGATCTCCTCCGGCCACTTCTGCTTGGCCAGCCCCACCTCGGCGAAATGCGCGCGCAGATCCTCGAGGGTGGGCGCGGCGGAGTCCGCGGCCAGGCGCAGCACCGCCGCCACGTGCTCGCCCAACCGGGCGTCGGGGGCGGCCACGGCCACCGCCTCGGCGATATTGGGCATGCTCAGCAGCACCTCCTCGACCTCGAGGGCGCTGATGTTCTCCCCGCCGCGGATGATCAGGTCGGTGGTGCGGTCGGTGATGGTCAGATTGCCGTCCGCGTCCAGGACGCCGATATCGCCGGTGTGGTACCAGCCCTGCGCGTCGAATGCCTTCGCGGTCAGGGCGTCGTCGGTGTAGCCCAGGCACAGATCCGGTCCGCGACTGAGGATTTCGCCGTCCTCGGTGAGCCTGATCTCGACACCGGGCTGCGGGTCGCCGTCGGTGTAGAGGCGCTTGTGCCGAGGGTCGGCGGCGTCCGAGGCGGTGATCGAGGGATGCTCGGTACTGCCGTAGGAGCGGTAGACCGTCAGGCCCAGATTCGTCAGGCGTTCGGTTACCGAGGCCGGTACCGACGCGCCGCCCATCCCGGCGTACTTCATCCGCGCCAGATGCTCCGGGCCGAAGCTGGGATGTTCGATGAGGCTGGTCAGGTAGTACGGCACCCCGCCGCCTATGGTGACCTCGTAGGTGGTCATCAGGTTCAGGATCAGCTCCGGGTTCCAGGTGTCCACCAGATCGACCGAGATGCCGTCGCGGATCGGGATGAGGAACGCGTTGAGCATGCCGATGAAGTGCCCGACCGGCGCTGCGGTGATCTGCGGGCCCAGATCCTCGGGGTAGTGATCGGCGAGCTGACGAGTCTCGCAGCCGAGGGTCTGATGGCTGTGCACCACGCCCTTGGGCGCACGGGTGGTGCCGGAGGTGAACGCGATCAGCGCGGGACCGCTCGGATCCACCGCGGTCACCCCCTCGAACGGTTCGTCCGCGAGCAGGTCCTCGAATGTGCTCCCGACGACTCCGGTGATCGGCACCTGCTCGTACACCGCCGGGTCGTAGGTGATCGAGCCGAAGCGATCGGTGGTCACGAATGCCTTGGGGCGCACCGCATCCAGGATGTACCGCACCTCGCGGGGGCCGTAGATGTGCACGATCGGGACCACCATCGCCCCGAGAAACGTTGTGGCCCAGAAGGTCGCGGCGGCCTCCATCCAGTTGGGCAGCTGGAAGGCGACCGCGTCGCCGGGGCCGACGCCGCGCTCGCGCAACCCCTGGGCCAGACGACGGGCGACCAGTTCGACCTCGCCGAAGGTGCCGGTGTACGGCCGGACCGCGGAGTGCACGCGCAACGTGGCGTCGGGCGCCGAGGCCAGGCCGCGCGCCAGCAGCTCGCCCAGGGTGTCGCGGGTCCACCACCCCTCGTTCTCGTAGCGGGTGACCAGTTCGGTGGGGATGGTGCGCATGGTGGACTCCAAGTCCGGAAGCGCGGGCGTGTGACGGCCACACCCGCGGGCTGCCGGGTGGTTGCGGGGAACATCGAAACGGGGGCTGTCCGTGGCGGATATACTATTCTCCTAATACAAGAATTCCAATATCTTGATCGGAGAACCGGTTGTGGTCGACCTCGAGTTGGATGACGGGCTGGCAGTGGTCACCATCGACCGTCCCCAGGCGCGCAACGCCATCGCGCCCGAGACGATGGATCAGCTCGACGAGGCGCTGGACGCCGCCAAAGGCGCTCGCGCACTGGTGATCCGAGGCGCGGGCGACAATGCGTTCGTCTCCGGCGGCGATCTCAAGCAACTCGCCGCGATCCGCACCCTCGACGGCGCGGCCGAGATGGCCTGGCGGATGCGCGGCATCTGCGACCGCCTCGCGCAATTCCCGGCCCCGGTGATCGCCGCCCTGAACGGGCACGCCCTCGGCGGTGGCGCGGAGGTCGCGGTCGCCGCGGACATCCGGATCGCCGCCGACGACATCCGGATCGGCTTCAACCAGGTCGCCCTGGGCATCATGCCCGCCTGGGGTGGCGCGGAGCGACTGGCCGGTCTGGTCGGCCGCAGCCGCGCGCTGCTGTTCGCCGGTTCGGGCACGGTGCTCGCCGCCGCCGAGGCCGAACGGATCGGCTTGATCGATCGCGTACTCCCGCGCGAGTCGTTCGAACAGGGCTGGCGCACCCTGGCCCGCTCCCTGGCCAACGTCCCGGCAGGCCGAATCAAGCACGTCCTGTCCGGCGTCACCCCCGACGAAGCCGTGAATGCCTTTGCGCACCTGTGGATTTCGGACGAGCACTGGGCGGCGGCGGATCGCGTGCTGAACAAAGGAAAGAAATAGCGCGCTGCGTCGCTTGGTGCGAGTCCCGCGGTCCGCGAACTAGCCTGAATCCGTGCCGACGCTGCTGATCATCCATCACACCCCGTCACCGTTCATGCAAGCGATGTTCGAGGCGGTGGTGTCCGGCGCGACCGACCCGGAGATCGAGGGAGTGGAAGTCGTGCGCCGGGCCGCGCTGGCGGTGTCGCCGACCGACGTGCTCGAGGCGGACGGCTACCTGCTCGGCTCCCCGGCGAACCTCGGCTACATGAGCGGCGCTCTCAAACACGCCTTCGACGTCATCTACTACCCCTGCCTCGATTCGACGCGCGGTCGGCCCTTCGGCCTCTACCTCCACGGCAACGAGGGAACCGAGGGAGCCGAGCGTGGCGTCACCTCGATCACGACCGGGCTGGGCTGGGTGAAGGCCGCCGAGTACGTGGCGGTGTCGGGCAAACCGGCCAAGAGCGACCTGGAATCGTGCTGGGAACTGGGCGCGACGATTGCCGCTCAGTTGATGGTGGAGTGAACTGTGGGTGATGTGAGGAAACTGCACCACACGGTGCCAAAGTTCTATCTGCGTGGGTTCGCGGGCGGTACAGGCGCTTCGGGGGCCGGACCATCGGCGGACGTGGGGGTACCTGGCAGCGCAGATGACGCGGTTGGAGGTTGATTTCACAGGACGCGAGAACGTTCGCGGTTCATCAACGAGAACAGTGTGCATTCAGCCAGTGAGTACGTTTATCGCCACCCGGACGATGAGGATTGCCTGCCCACTCCAATGCCCGAGCCGCGATTGAGTAACCTGTCGATGTCCAGTGAGGGCGAAATCGGTATTTAGGTGGCGGATTCAGCTCCAGTGCGCAGATTGAGCGCGTTCTTGATGAGCGCTCGGGCGGCATCGTTGTAGGCGGCTTGCCCTGCGAGCAGGGTGAATGTCTTTTCGTGCAGGGCGATCTCGGATGGTCGGGTGATGGTCAGCTCAGCGCTGACGGTCTCGGTTATTACCTGGGCGCGGTCGTACATCACGAAATTTGTTGCGGGTGCTCGATATTCGGCGTCCAGCGGGATCACGCCGAGTCGGAGGTTGGGTTGCCTCACATCGTTGAGCAGTGATTCGAGTTGCGCCGCCATGACGGCACTGTCACCGGCAGTACGGCGCAGCGCCGCCTCGCCGATCAGGATGTGGAAGCGATGCCCACCGCGCTGGAGGACGCGCTTGCGGGCCATGCGCAGGGCAACTGCGTCGTCTAGGTCGTCGCGGCCCCCGGTGATGGCGATGCAGGCGCGCAGGATCGCGCGGGCGTAGTCCTCGGTTTGCAACAGGCCGGGCACGGTGTCGGGCTCGAACCAGCGGATCAGCCGGGTATGGCCTTCGAGTTCGATGGATTGGCGTTGTCGGTGTGCGTGCCCGGCCGCGACGGTGCGTTTGCCATTCCAGGTACGGCCCGTGCGTCATCGACAGTTTTCACAGTGCGTGCGCGTACTCGCTTTCGGCATATCGGAGGTGGTCGATACCCTTCGGCCACAACGTATCCCGTGCTCTCACACAGCGGGCGACGATTCCCGGATCGGTGGTGATCGATAACCCCATGAACTCCCCGTTCTCGGCGAAGGTCGTGAAGGCCACCGTGTCGTCATCGGACAACCAGTAGTCATCACCCGGCACGTCGGCCGGGTCGGCGAGGTGGCGCGGCAGCCACCGCACCAGCTCCCCGGCTTCGGTACGGGTGTGTGTCTCGCTGAGCAGCCAACGCGTGTAGTTCGAGTGCGGGACGGTCACCACCCGCAGCCGGTCGAGCGCGATGCCGCGCCTGGCTGTTTCGACCATCAGGTCATCCCAGGCTTTCCACGATGCCGGTTGCTCTTCCATCTGATAGGGCTCACCGGCCGCCCATCGGCGCAGCGCTTCGACTTCATCGGCCACGGCGTACGAGTCTTTGACCTCGACGTGGAACGCGCGACGCTTGGCTGCCCGGAATAGCGGCTCGAATACCCCGTCACCGGTGACATGGAGCATCAGCGCACCACCACGGCCGTTTCATGGTTGTCGAGGGTGAGCTGTGCCAGGACTTCCGGCGCGGTGACCTGCCCGCCGCTGACGAGGAACGAGCCGGGGGCGCCGGTGGCTTCCACGGGCAACTTCATGCCCGGTTCGAGCCAGTCGAGTAGAGCATGAGGTACCAGTACGGTCCCGGTGCGATCGGTGATATCGCCTTGGATGACCAGCTCGCCCGTGTCGGCCGCGTACACCGCCGGGCAGGCGCCGTGCCCGGAGCCGGAGCCTGCACACCAGCCAAGGAGATGACAGGGGACACCATGCGGCCGACCGCGTTCGGATGGATCGACTACGACGTGAGCGTCGCTCACGACTGGGACCGGGCACAGGTGTCCCGCTTCGCGCGACATCTCGGTTACCGCGTTGTGTGGCCGGACGAGTACTCGTTGTTACCGGTAGCCGACCAGGCCCGCGATGCTGGGGCCGATGTCGTGATCCTGCCCGGCCCACAACATCTCGGGCCGCTGGAACTCAACAGGGTGATGGATGTCGCCGACGTGGAAACAGTGCTTCCTCGGTTGTCCTTCGGCCGGTGGCACACGATCGGGGCTGTGCGGTGATCGTCCTCGGATGGTTGGTGGTGATCGGTCTCCCGCCGGCAGTCATCGTCGGCGCGCTCTACTGGCCCGAACGTATCGCTCGCGAGCGGTCGGTGGACGGCATCCTCGCACATACCGAGCGGGAAGACGACGACTCTGAATGCCGAACGCGGGCGTAAACGCAGGAGTGTCAGCTGGTTGCAGGGACCGTGAACGCTGCGGGGAGCCGGGGGCGACACTGACGGCTCGGCTCATGTCCTGATCGGACACTCTCCTGGTCCCCCTGAAATCAACGGCTCACGTCGGGGCGGTCGCCCCGGCATACTCGAACCCGATATGTTCCGGGATTCGGTTGCTGTGCTTGCCGACTGGTCGGGCGAGGTGGTCGTTCCCGGGACACGGGATCTGGGAAGAGGTGAGAGCGCTGTGGAGCCGACATACCAGGGGGCGGTCCGGCCGCGACGGGTCGGGCTGGTCGAAGATCACGAATCCGTGGCGCTCGGGCTGACCAGTATGCTCGCGCCCGAGCCGGATCTGGACCTGGTCATCACCGCCGGGACGGTGGCCGAATTGCTCTCCGCCGCACCGGAATTGGATCTGGTGGTGCTCGATCTGCGGCTCGCCGACGGGTCGGCGCCGGAGGACAACGTGCGCGCGTTGCGCGAGGGCGGGCACGAGGTGCTCGTATTCACCGGAGCGGACAATCCGTTCCTGGTCCGCGCGGCCGCCCGGGCGGGGGTGCTCGGGGTGGTCCGCAAATCCGAGGACGTGCAGACCGTGGTGTCCGCGGTGCGCTCGGCCGCATCGGGTGAGCAGGTGGTCACCACCGATTGGGCCGCGGCCATCGACGGTGATCCGCAACTGCCCGACGTCGGACTCAGTCCACGTCAGCAGGAGGTGCTCACCCTGTACGCGTCGGGGGAGAAGGCATCGCGGGTGGCGCGGATGACGGGCTTGTCCGAGCAGACCGTCAACGACTACCTCGGCCGGATCCGGCAGAAGTACGCCGACGCCGGACGTCCCGCGCCCACCAAGACGGACCTGTACAAGCGGGCGGTGGAGGACGGGTGGTTGCCGGTGCCCGAACGCAACCCACGGGCATGACCGTGTCCGCCGCGCGGGACGTCCCGCGCGCGCGTTCGGGTGCGCGGGCGTCGGCGGACGTCTGGTGGCGGGGTAGATACATTGTGCCGCAGTATGTCTCGCCGACCGCGTCGGAGGGGATCATGCGGCGGCTGGGCCTGTCGATGGGTCTGGGCGGGGTGATCATGGGCCTGGTGACCATGCCGGAGATCCTCGAGCAGGGACGTGGCGCGCCGGGCTGGTGGAGTCCGATCGCGGCCTTGCTCACCTTCGGCGGGTTCCCGGTGCTGGCCGGTGTGTCGGTCCGGGCCCGTGCCTCGGTGATCCGCGCGGTATCGGCTCTGACGGCGCTGAGTTTCCTTGTCGCGCTGGCGATCACGCCGATCGCAGTGCAGCCGCACACGCTCGACGCGTCCTCGGTATGGCTCTACCGGATGCTGCCGCTGGGCATGCTCGCCGCGGCGCTGGCCTGGCGGCTGCGGTTCTCGGCGGTGTATCTGCTGGTGGGGTCGACCGCCGTGGCCTTCGTCAATGTGTATCTGGTCGAGCAGTTCAGCACGATGTCGGCGCTGAGCGGTCTGGTCCGGGCATCGGGTCTGGCCACGCTGTTCCTGTGGTGTGTGACCTGCGCGCAGGACGCGGGCGCGCGGGTCGATCGGGAATCGGCCGTCGCCGGGCGGCGCGCGGCCACGACGGCCGCCTCCGCCGCGCGCGATCACGAACGCGCCCGATTCGCCGCACTCATCCACGACGCGGTGCTGTCCACGCTGCTGGACGCCTCCCGCGGCGCGGAGGACACACCCGCGGGCCCGCCGCCCACGGGTGCGCCCATGCCCTGCCCCGGCACATCGACCGATGAGGTGTCGGTGCTGCGGCGTCAGGCCCAGGCGACGCTGGATCAGCTCGACGAGATCCGGGTCGATGTGCGCGAACCCGATGTGCTCGACGCGCGATCGGCGGTGATCTTCCTGCGCTCGGCGGTGCACGAGATCAATCCCGGCATTCGTTTCGCCACCCGCACCTGGCCCGGATTCGACGATCTGCGCATGCCCGTCGCCGTGGCCGGGACGTTGGCCGCGGCGCTGGGCGAGGCGGTCCGCAACAGTCTGCGGCATGCCGCGATCGCCGGTCGGCCGGTGCATCGCACGGTCACCTGCACCATCAGCGCGGGCAGCATCCGGCTCGTATTCAACGACGACGGCGTGGGTTTCGATGTGACGCAGGTTTCCGCGGACCGGCTGGGCATCTCGGTGAGCATTCTGGGCCGGATGCGTCAGCTGGCCGGGGGTGCGGGTTTCGTCGAGTCGCAACCGGGCGAGGGCACCACCGTGACGTTGGTGTGGGGTGGCGATGGCTCAGCGTGAGACGGGCGGCGACCCCGATCCCCGATTCGGGTTACGGGATCTGCTGGGTCTGCGCGGCGGGATGGCATGGCTGTTCGTGCTGATCCTGGAACTGATCATCGTGCTGTACATGCTCGGCAACCTGCAGGCGGCGTCTCTGACGCAGACGCTGATCGCGCTCGCGATCATGGCCGCGGCCGGGGCGTTGGTGCTGCTGGTGCCGGTCGATCCGCTGCCGTGGCCGGCGACGGTTTTCGTCACCGTCGCGGGGCCGGTGGCCACCGGGTTGACGGCGGTGGATCTGGGGTCCGGGCCCGCGCATCACGTCGTGTGGACGGCCTTCGCCTGTTCCTATGTGCTGGCCGCGCTGGTGTTGCGCGGCCGGATCGCGGCGGCATGGCTGAGTGTGGCCGCCTCGGCCGTGGTCCTGGTGACCGCGGGGTTGCGGACCGATGTCCGGTTCGACGCGATCGTCTCGGCATCGATCGTCCCGATCGGCACGGTCGCGGCGGTCTCGGCGTTCGCGGTGATCATCCGCCCGACCCAGCGTTCGCTGCGGATGTTGCGCGAGGAGGCGACGATTCGCGCGGCGGCCGAGGCGACGATGGCCGCCGCCGACGGCGAGCGGATCCGGCAGCTGGCCCGGCTGGACCGGGTGGCCCGCCCGATTCTGGAGCGGATCGCGGACGGCGCGGTCCTGACCGCCGCCGAACGGGAACAGTGCCGGTTGCTCGAGGCCGAACTCCGCGACGGCCTGCGCGCGCCGCAGTTGGTGACCGAGGAACTCAGCGGCGCGGCGCGTGGTGCGCGGGCACGCGGGGTCGAGGTGGTGCTGCTCGACGACGGCGGTTTCGAAGGGGTGCCGCAGTGGGTGCGGCAACGCGTGATCGATTCCGCGGTAAGGGAATTGGACGCCGCTAACGCGGGCTCGGTGACGGTGCGCGTGCTGCCCCTGGGGCGGCGCGTGCTGGCCACGGTCCTGGCGCACGCCGCCGATGACGACCGGCGCACCGAGATCGATACCGACGGCAACGTCGCGGTGAGCACCTGACGCTCGGTGTTCGCGGGCGTGAGGACAACGTTCCGTATGCTGTGGAATACCTTGCGCCCGAATGGTTTTCAGTCCTCGCGACGCCCCGGACCGCCCCGTCGCGTCTGATCGCGCAGCGCGTCCTGCACGGTCGTGGACAGCCACGAGTTCAGCGACATGCCGTTCTGCTCTGCGGCCTGCTGGGCGCGGGTCTTGATCTGGTCGACCATGCGCAGGGTGACGCGGCTGATGTCACCGGTGATGTCCTCGAACGTCGGGCCCTGCTCATCGGGCGACGGGTCGTTCTTGCGGACGTCGACCTTCGCGGCCGTCCCGTCCAGCGAGACGTGCACGGTGCGGTCGCCGAGCGTCTCGCTGATCTCCGCGGCCAGATCCGACAGCGCCGCCAGCAGGGTGAGCCGCGCGGCGCTCTCCGTGGCGGAGGCCAGGGCCGCCGCGGTGGCCTGCGTCTTCTCGTCTCCCAGGGCGGCGGCGGCCACCAGATCCTCGCGCAGCCGCGCGGTGTACTTATCGATATCCACGACGCCATTGTGACGTCATCAGTGACATCATTCAAGGTGATTCCGGATCTGCCCGCCCCCGAATGAGCGGCCGGAGCGAAGCGGAGGCAGAAGACCCAGTAGCCTTTTTGACCATGACGAACGGTGAATCGACGGGGACGGGGCTGCGCGCGTCCGGCACGGTCGGTGTCGCGATGGTGACCCCCTTTACTGCCGACGGCAAGCTCGATGTCGATGCCGGCGTCGCCCTGGCTGCTCATCTGGTCGATCAGGGGGTCGACCTGCTTGCCATCTCCGGGACCACCGGCGAGTCGCCGACCACCACCGAGACGGAGAAGTTCGATCTGCTGCACGCGGTCGTCGACGCGGTCGGCGACCGCGTCACCGTCATCGCCGGAGCGGGCACCTACGACACCGCGCACAGTATCGAGCTGGCGCGCAACGCGCAGCGTGCCGGTGCGCACGGGCTGCTGGTGGTGACCCCGTACTACTCGCGCCCCACGCAGGAGGGCCTGATCGCGCACTTCACCGCGGTCGCCGACGCCACCGATCTGCCGGTGACCTTGTACGACATTCCGCCGCGCTCGGTGGTGCCGATCGCCTCGGAGACGATCCTGCGCCTGTCGGAGCATCCGCGGATCGTCGCGGTGAAGGACGCCAAGGGTGACCTGGCCGGCGGCGCGCAGCTGATCAGCGAGACCGATCTGGCCTACTACTCCGGCGACGACATCCTGAATCTGCCGTGGCTGTCGGTGGGCGCGGTCGGATTCATCAGCGTCATCGGGCATCTGGTGCCCGAGCGGCTGGTCCAGCTGCGCGATGCCTATCGCGCCGGTGACGTGGTGAAGGCTCGTGAGCTGCACGTGAGCATGTTGCCGCTGTGCCGGGCGATGGCCCGTGTCGGCGGTGTGTCCATGACCAAGGCGGCGTTGCGGCTGCTCGGGGTGGAGACCGGTGAGCCGCGTCTGCCCCAGTTGATGCCCGATGCCGAACAACTCGAAGCGGTCGCCGCGGATCTGCGGGCCGCGGGGGTGCTGAAATGAGTGAAGAGAATACGGGCGAGCCCGTGACACGTCGTCCCCGCCGGGCCGCGTCCCGGTCCGCCGGTGCGCCCGCACCCGCGCCGCCGCCGGAACCGGTTGTGGCCGAGAAGGTTTCGGAGGAGCCGAAGAAGAAGTCCGCGCGGGCCAAGTCCGTCAAGGAGGAGACGCGGGCCGCCAAGACCCGGGCGCAGGACGCCCAGCCGGAGAAGGGCGCTCGCGCCGCGAAGGGTGATTCCGGGCAGTCCACACCGGATCAGCCGGCGCAGGAAAAATCCGATCGCGGCGGTTCCGCGCGGCGGTCCGGGCGGGGCCGCGCGCCCTCGAGACGATCCGAAACCGTTGCGCCGCAACCGGCCTCGGTCAGCGCGCAGCCCGCGGGCCTACCTCCGGCCCCGCCGCGCAACGGATTACGCGTGTTCGCGCTCGGCGGTATCGGCGAGATCGGCCGCAACATGACCGTTTTCGAATTCGGCGGCAAACTGCTCATCGTCGACTGCGGTGTGCTGTTCCCGGAGGATCAGCAGCCCGGCGTGGATCTGATCCTGCCCGATTTCCGGCCGATCGAGGACCGGATGGACGATGTGGTCGCCGTCGTGCTCACGCACGGTCACGAGGATCACATCGGCGCGGTGCCGTTCCTGCTGCGTCAGCGGCGGGACATTCCGGTGATCGGTTCGAAGTTCACCCTCGCCCTGGTCGCGGCCAAATGCCGGGAGCACCGGTTGCAGCCGAAGCTGATCGAGGTCACCGAGGGCGAGAAGACCACCCACGGCCCGTTCGAATGCGAATACTTCGCGGTCAACCATTCGATTCCGGACGCCATCGCGGTCGCCATCCGCACGTCCGCGGGGCTGGTGCTGCACACCGGTGACATCAAACTCGATCAGCTGCCGCTGGACGGGCGACTCACCGACCTGGCCGGATTCTCCCGGCTCGGCGACGAGGGGGTGGACCTGTTCCTGGTCGACTCCACCAATGCCGAGGTGCCCGGATTCGTCACCCCCGAACGTGAGATCGGGCCGGTGCTGGACAACGTCATCGGCAAGGCCAAGGGCCGGGTCATCGTCGCGTCCTTCGCCAGTCACGTGCACCGCATCCAGCAGGTCGTGGAGGTAGCGCGGCGCTATGACCGGCGGGTCTGCTTCGTCGGAAGGTCCATGGTGCGCAATATGCAGATCGCGCAGGATCTCGGTTATCTGAGCATTCCCGACGGCGTGGTGGTGGATCTGGATCAGGCCGCCAATCTGCCGGTGCACAAGCTGGTGCTGATCTCCACCGGATCCCAGGGCGAGCCGCTCTCGGCGCTGTCGCGCATGGCGCGCGGGGAGCACCGCCAGATCAACATCCGCGCCGACGACCTGGTCGTGCTGGCCTCCTCGCTCATCCCGGGCAACGAGAATGCCGTGTTCGGCGTGGTCAACGGCCTGGCCCGGCTGGGCGCGACCGTGGTCACCCAGCAGAGCGCCAAGGTGCACGTCTCCGGGCACGCCTCGGCCGGTGAGCTGCTCTACCTGTACAATGCGGTGCGGCCGACCAATGCGATGCCGGTGCACGGCGAGTGGCGGCATCTGCGCGCCAACGGTGCCCTGGCCGTGGCGACCGGCGTCCCGGCCGATCGGGTGATGCTGGCCGAGGACGGTGTGGTGGTCGATCTGGTCGACGGCATCGCCTCGATCGTGGGCCGGGTGCCGGTCGGGCAGGTGTACGTCGACGGCCTCTCGGTCGGCGACGTCGGCGAGTCGACGCTCTCCGATCGCCTGGTGCTGGGCGAGGGCGGTTTCATCTCGATCACCGTCGCCGTCGACGCGACCACCGGCAAGGCGGTCAGCGCCCCCGAGGTCAGTGGCCGCGGCTTCTCCGACGATCCCGATGCCCTGAGCGGGGCACGCGAACTGGTCGAGGCGGAGCTGATGCGCCTGGCCGGAGAGAGCATCACCGACACCCACCGCATCGCCCAGAGCGTCCGCCGCGTCGTGGGCCGCTGGGTCGCCGAAACCTACCGCCGCCGCCCGATGATCGTGCCGACCGTATTGGGCGTGTGAGCTGTATTTTTGGCCTCCGCTTCGCTGCGGCGGGTTTTTCGGCGCCCGAATGGCTCGTCGTTGCGCGCTCGAGACTCGGGCTTCGCCCATGCGCTTCGAGCGCGCAACGACGAGCCGCGCCGAAAAACTTTGGGGTTGATGTTGCTTGCCTGACTGTTCCGGCGGACGGAGGCGCTTCGCAGTGGCGATTTTCGGGCCTCGCTTCGCTTCGGCCAGTTGCGGTTCTCGTGCTCGGGGAGGTCGCCGGGCGGTGTGAGTTTGGTTAGTGTTGGCCCATGAGTATGGCTCAGGACGAGCGGCGGGCGTTGGTCGTGGCGATGACTGCCGCGGGTCCGGACGCGCCGACGTTGTGTGGGAGCTGGACGGTGCGGGATCTGGCCGCGCATCTGGTCGTGCGGGAGCGGCGGCCCGATGCCGCACCCGGGATTCTGCTGAAACCCTTTGCCGGATATCTGGATTCGGTGCAGGCGAAGGCGGCGCAGCGGCCGTTCACGGAATTGCTGGAGCAGGTTCGCACCGGGCCGCCGTGGTGGTCGCCGCTGCGGCCGGTCGACGCGGTGGCCAATCTCACCGAGATGTTCGTCCATCACGAGGATGTGCGTCGCGCCGAACCGGGTTGGGAGCCCAGGGAATTGACCGCCGAGGACGAGCGGAATCTCTGGAATGCCCTGCGCCGCATGGCTCGTATGGCCTACCGCAAGGCCCCGGTGACGGTGGTGCTGGCGACGCCGGATGGTGAGCGGGTCACCGCGCACAGCGTAGAAGGCTCTGAGGTGGTGCTCACCGGCCCAGCCTCGGAGTTGCTGTTGCACGCCTTCGGCCGCAAGGAAGTCCGGCTCACGGCCACCGGCGCCGACGAGGACGTACGCGCGGTGCACGACTGCGACCGCAGCATCTGAGTTGTGCTCGATCATCCAGCGCGACCTCGGTCCCGGATCGTGTCGACCGCGCAACCGAATTCACGGCGGCAGCTGCCCCTCCGGTCGCTGACTTCGAGACACTGACCGACCTGCCGGCAGTCGCGGTGACGGCGATCGAGATGAACCCACCTTCGGCCAGCGGGCTGCGGTGGTGCTCGCGGAGTCCCGGATCGGGGAGGTCCGGCCATCACCGATGGGGTCACACGACAGCATGCGCAGGGGACCGGGAATCGGTCGTATGCGGGGCGTGTCGCGTGGGACGCGGCCCGGTCCGCCGTTATCCTGTGACACAGCTCTCGGCGTGAGGTTCGTCGACATCGGTTCGCCGGACGGTCGCCTGGATTTCCCCGGCTGATGTATGTGTGGTGGGTGTTGCGGATGGTCTGGATGGGGCTGTTGCGGCTAGCCTGAGAGCATGGCAGGCAAGTCCCGCAGCACCACGGCGTCTCGTTCGCGGGCGGGATCGGCGCGGGGGCGGGCTCCGGCACGGTCCCGTTCGGCCGGTTCGCGCTCCGGATCATCCTCGGCCAACTCTCGCCGGAACTCCGCGCCACGCGCGCGGAAGGCCCCGGCTCGCCGCCCAGCGGCGCGGGCACGCTCCAACACCGCACCTCTGGCGGTCTTCCGTCGCGGCGTCGGCAACGGCTGGACGATGCTCGCCCGCGGGATGGGCGCGACGACTCGCACGCTGAGCCGGGCCGGTGAGATCGAGCACGGGCATCGCCGCGACGGAATCGCGTTGGCGCTGGTCGCGTTCAGCGTGATCATCGCGGCGGCGGTCTGGCTCTCGGCGGGCGGTCCGGTCGGGCACGCCATCGATACCGCCGTGCGGCTGTTCACCGGATCCGCCTCGGCCGCAATACCTTTCGTGGCCTGCACGATCGCGGTGGTGTTGATGCGCACCGAGCCGCGTCCGGAGATCCGGCCCAGGCTGGTACTCGGCGGGCTGCTGGTCGCGCTCCCGGCTCTGGGCGTGTGGCATATCGCGGCCGGTTCGCCGACCGGCGCGCACGGCCGCGCGCACGCCGCGGGTTTCGTCGGCTACGTGATGGGCGGCCCGCTGCGCAACGGCCTGACCGCCTGGCTGGCCACGCCACTGTTGTTGCTGGCCATCGCATTCGGTGTGCTGCTGCTGACCGGGACGACGGTGCGCGAGGTGCCCGACCGCCTGCGCTGGCTGTTCGGCACCGAGGCCCGCGACGAATACGACTCGTACGACGACCGATACGGGCGGTACGACTCGGATGAGCATGACGCGGACGGCCTTCCGGTGCACGAGTCGCGCCCGCGCCGGCGGCGCGGCCGCACACCCGAGGAGAACTACCCGACCGACGAATTCGGCGGATCCGATTCGGCCACGGAGGTCATGGGCGAGCCGCCCCTGCAGGACGCCAAGCCCATCGCCGCCGCGGAGAAGCCCGCACCCGAGCCGAAGCCGAAACGCAAGGCGCCCAAGGTCGTCGATCAGACCCCGCCGCCCCCCGAACCGCAGCAACTGGAATTCGTCACCGAACGCGAGGTCGACGGCGACTACCAACTCCCGCCGCTGTCCCTGCTGACCGACGGCGAACCGCCCAAGAAACGCAGCGCCGCAAACGAATCGATGATCGAGGCGATCACCGAGGTGCTGGTGCAGTTCAAGATCGACGCCGCGGTCACCGGATTCGTGCGCGGCCCGACGGTCACCCGGTACGAGGTGGAACTCGGTCCGGGTGTGAAGGTCGAGAAGATCACCGCGCTGGCCCGCAATATCGCCTATGCCGTCGCGACCGAGAACGTCCGCCTGCTCGCCCCGATCCCGGGCAAATCGGCCGTGGGCATCGAGGTGCCCAACGCCGACCGGGAACTCGTGCGCCTGGCCGACGTGCTCAAGGCGCCCTCCACCCGCAACGACCACCACCCGCTGGTGATCGGCCTCGGCAAGAACATCGAGGGGGAGTACCTCTCGGCGAACCTCGCCAAGATGCCGCATCTGCTGGTCGCCGGTTCCACCGGTTCGGGTAAGTCGAGCTTCGTGAACTCGATGCTGGTCTCGCTGCTGCACCGCGCCACCCCCGAGGAGGTGCGGATGATCCTGATCGACCCGAAGATGGTGGAACTCACACCGTACGAGGGCATTCCGCATCTGATCACGCCCATCATCACCCAGCCGAAGAAGGCCGCCGCGGCGCTGGCCTGGCTGGTGGAGGAGATGGAACAGCGCTATCAGGACATGCAGGCCAGCAAGGTCCGCCACATCGACGACTTCAACAAGAAGGTCAAGTCGGGCCAGATCACCACGCCGCTGGGCAGCGAGCGCGTCTACCGGCCGTACCCGTACATCCTGGCCATCGTCGACGAGCTCGCGGATCTGATGATGACCGCGCCGCGCGATGTGGAGGATGCGATCGTGCGCATCACCCAGAAGGCGCGTGCGGCCGGTATTCACCTGGTCCTGGCCACCCAGCGGCCCTCGGTGGACGTGGTCACCGGCCTGATCAAGACCAACGTCCCGTCGCGCCTGGCCTTCGCCACCTCCTCGCTGACCGATTCGCGCGTCATCCTCGATCAGCCCGGCGCGGAGAAGCTGATCGGCATGGGCGACGGCCTGTTCCTGCCGATGGGCGCGTCCAAGCCGACGCGTCTGCAGGGCGCGTTCATCTCCGACGAGGAGATCCAGGGCGTCGTCGACTTCGCCAAGAACCAGGCCGAGCCGGATTACCAGGAGGGCGTCACCGCCGCCAAGGCGGGGGAGAAGAAGGACGTCGATCCGGATATCGGCGATGATCTGGACGTGTTCGTGCAGGCGGTGGAACTGGTCGTCAGTTCGCAGTTCGGCTCCACATCCATGTTGCAGCGCAAGCTGCGCGTCGGTTTCGCCAAGGCCGGGCGTCTGATGGATCTGATGGAGACCCGCGGCGTCGTCGGGCCCAGCGAAGGATCCAAGGCGCGTGACGTGCTGATCAAGCCCGACGAGCTGGACGGTCTGCTGTACACGATTCGCGGCGGGGGAGATCCCGCCGACGCGCCCGACGCCGCGGCCGAGGGTGCGGAATAGGACTGGTCAGCCGGTGTAAGCCCAGCCCGAGATTGTCCGCACTGCGATCCGGACAACCGGGCCTTGCGGTGGATTGCCTTGGTACTGAGGGTATTTCGCGGAGAGCCAGGCGATCGGCGCGGCGCGGTCGGGTGGTTCGGTCAGGATGCGGGCCGAGCCGTCGAGGCGGACCCACCACAGTCGGGTCCAGTCCTCGGAATACTCGTCGGCCAGTAGCGAGATCCGGCCTGTGGCAGCGATATTGCGCAGGCGTCGCAGATTCGTCGTGGTCTTGGGTTTGTGATCGATCGCGAAGACCGCGACCGGCTCCGGGCTATCCGGGGCCAGGGCGAAGGTCACCGGTACCAGGTGCGGCTGTCCGTCCTCGCTGACCGTCGCGAGGCGGGCGACCCGCGCGTCGCGAAACCGTTTCAGCGCATCCCGCTCGGTCAATCGCACACGGTCAGGATATCGACCATAAGGTGCGAGCGACCCGTGCCGCCGACCCGTTTCCCGGGTGGGCCGCGACGGGGTGCCGGTCGGGTCCATGTCGGAGCGGGCCCGGATGTCGGTGCGGTGACCGGTTGCGCTGCCGGCCGGTCCGTCCTGACTGCTGCGGCGGGCTGCTCAGGCTCCCGCGGTTTCGCGCTGGATCTGCTCGGCCGCCTCGCGCTGGATGCGCTCGAACTGTGCGCCCATCGCCTCGGCCAGGGCGGTGGCGGCCGAGAGCGGGCGGACCATCACCGTGAGCTCGTCGACCTTGCCGTGTTCGTTCAGATGGACGAAATCGCAACCGTTGACATGCTTTCCGTCGACGGTCGCCTCGAAGACCAGCGCCGCGTCCCGGCCGTTCGCATCGACGATCTCCCGGACGTAGCGGAAGTCCTCGAACACCCGCAGCACCCCGCGCAGAATGGCCGCCGTGATCACCTTCCCCGGATACGGCTTGAACGCCACCGGACTGGTGAACACCACGTCGTCCGCCAATGTCGCCTCGATCACCGCCGCATCGTGCGTCTCGACCGCCTGCCGGAAGGAATGCATCTCCACCTCGCCTATGCAACTGGTTGTATAGGCGAACTGTACCGAAATCTACTCGGCGAACGCGCCCATGGTCGGCTTCCACTCCACGATGCGGGCCTCGTGCAGCAGCTTGTGCTGGGCGAACGGGTCGTTCGCGAACAACGACTCGGCGGCGGCCTGATCGTCGGCCTTGAACAGGATAAGCGCGCCCGAGCCGTCCGGGTACGGGCCACTGGTCAGCACGACGCCCTGCTCGACCAGGCCGTTGAGCCACGCACGGTGCGCCGGACGGTGCTCGTCGCGGCCCGCGGCCTGAGCCTCGGCGTAGGTGTAGAGGGCGGCGAAGACGGCCATGGTGACTCCCGGGGCGTTCGGTGGGGAAAAATTTCAGAGGTTCAATTTCAGAGGTTCAGCAGCATACGAGTATTGCCGAGGGTGTTGGGCTTGACGTAGCTCAGGTCCAGGAATTCCGCGACGCCGGTGTCGTACGAGCGGCACATCTCGGCGAATACCTCCGCGGTCACCGGCGTCCCGTCGATCTCGGCGAAACCGTGCCGCTCGAAGAACGGCACCTCGAAGGTCAGCACGAACAGCCGTCGCAACTGCAACTCCCGCGCGGTCGCGATCAGCTGATCGACGATCAGGCGGCCGACGCCCTTGCCCTTGACGCTCGGATGCACCGCGACGGTGCGGACCTCGCCCAGATCGGCCCACAGCACGTGCAATGCGCCACATCCGATCAACTCGCCGTCCAGTTCGGCGACCCAGAATTCCTGGACGGCCTCGTAGAGGGTGACCAGGTTCTTCTCCAGCAGGATTCGCCCGGCGTACACGTCGACCAGGGACTTGATCGTGGGCACGTCCGACGTACGGGCGCGGCGCACGGTCGGGGCGTTCGCCACCGTCCCGTCACTCGAACCGCTGTGTGTCGCCCGTGTCGTCATGGGGTGCACATTAGTCGGGTTCGGTACCGATAGTCTGGTGTGGTGCCGCACATCCACTCCGCCCGCTCGCCCGAGGTTTTCCGGGCCCGCCCCGGACGAGGGTGCCGGTGAGCGTGCAGAGCGACGATATGGACGGCGGCTGGCCGGACTCGCTGAGCCCCCGGGCCGAGACTCCCCGTTCGCGGCCGAATCTGGTACCGGCTCCGGCGGTGCCGAGCACCGAACCGGCCGCGGTGCCGGTGCTGAACATCGCCAACATTCTCACCGTGCTGCGGATTCTGATCGTGCCGTTGTTCCTGGTGGCGCTGTTCACCGGGACCGGGCACGATACCGGCTGGCGGATTCTGGCCGCGGCGCTGTTCGGGATCGCGGCCATCACCGACCGCATCGACGGCCAGGTGGCCCGTAAATACGGTCTGGTCACCGATTTCGGCAAACTCGCCGATCCGATCGCCGACAAGGCGCTGATCGGCGCGGCGCTGATCGGGTTGTCGGCGCTGGGGGATCTGGCCTGGTGGATCACGCTGGTGATCTGTGCCCGTGAGATCGGAATCACGCTGCTGCGCCTGGCCGTCGTCCGACGCGGGGTGATTCCCGCGGGTCGTGGCGGCAAGCTCAAGACGTTGGTGCAGTCGCTGGCCATCGCGGTATTGCTGCTGCCGCTGTCGGGCGCGTTCGCCACCGGGGGGCTGTGGTTGATGTACGTAGCCGTCGCGTTGACGGTCGTGACCGGTCTGGATTACATCGTGCAGGCCGCCCGCCTGTGGTCGCGTACGGCCAAGTCCAGATGACAGCGCGGCTGGCGACAACCGAGCCCGCGCAGACTCGCTTCGCCGACATCGAGCCTGCGAGGAGTGCGCCCGTGCGGACCGGGTTTGCGCGGATCGAGCTGAAGACGACCGAGGTCTCCGATGTCTGATCCTGCGTCCATCGAGCCGTCGACCGCCGAGTCCGCGGGGGCGAGTCCGGCGAGTATCGATCCGTTGACCGCCATGGTCCCGGCCGCTGATCTGGTGCGACGCCTGCTTACCGCCCGCGCCACGGTCGCGACGGCCGAATCGCTCACCGCGGGCTTGCTGTCGGCGACGATCGCGGGTGTGCCCGGCGCCAGCGCGGTGCTGCGCGGGGGCCTGATCGTCTACGCAACCGACCTCAAACACACGCTGGCCGGGGTGGACGAGCACCTCCTTGCCACCGAGGGGCCGGTGGCGGCCGGAACCGCCGAACAGCTCGCGGCGGGGGCGCGACGGGTCTGCGGGGCGGACTGGGGGATCGGCCTGACCGGGGTGGCCGGGCCCGATTCCCAGGACGGGCATGCGGTCGGCACGGTGTTCCTGGGCGTGTCGGGTCCGGAGAGTACCGAGGTTTTGCGGTTGAAACTGGCCGGTGACCGGTGGACGATCAGATTGGGAGCGGTGCACGCGGCCGTGACCGAACTCGCTCGCGGCCTGGGCGGGGGATGAGCGAGTCGGCGCGGGCCCGGTCGGCGTCGCGCTCGTGACGCCGGATCACCGGCGAGCCAGCGGCCACCGATGGGAACCAGGCGAGGGCATGTGACGTTGTCACTTGCATAGGCTCGGTTCCGGCCAGGCATGAACCGTTAGGAGAACGAGATGACGCTGCTGCGAGAGGCAATCGGAGATAGTTTGCGGCGTGCTCGGATCGCCCAGAGCCGGACCCTGCGCGAGGTGTCGACGTCCGCCCGGGTGAGTCTGGGATATCTGTCCGAGGTGGAGCGCGGCCGCAAGGAGGCGTCCAGCGAGCTGCTGGCGTCGATCTGCCAGGCCCTGGACGTGCCGTTGTCGGAGGTGCTGTCCGATGTGAGCATCACGATGGCGGCGGACGATCTCGCCGCCACGCGGGCCCAGCGCGACCCGGCGGTGGCCGAACACGCCGCCGCACCGGCCGATTCCGCGGCTGTCCCCGCGCCGTCGGCGTTCGCCCGGATTCCGGGTGAGACCAGGATCGTCATCCCCGCGCCCACCGCCGACAAGCTGGTCCTCGTCCAGGCGAATTGACTCGGGGGAGTTATTCGATCGGCAAAGGTATGTGATCGGTATCGACGAGGCTGTGCGACGGAACGGAAACGGATAGATTCTCTAATGGGCATCGGTCCCGGGCGAGTTTCCACGCCCGGGGCGCCGGGCAATGGAGGATAGGTACCACAGGGGTGCGTGACGGTCGCGCACCACAGTCGCGTTGGAGCGCGGCGCGTCAGATGGAGGCGGGATCAATCGATGGCTAATCCGTTCGTCAAGGCCTGGAAGTACCTGATGGCCCTCTTCGACTCCAAGATCGAGGAGCACGCGGATCCGAAGGTCCAGATCCAGCAGGCCATCGAGGAGGCTCAGCGGCAGCACCAGGCACTGTCGCAGCAGGCCGCGTCGGTGATCGGAAACCAGCGTCAGCTGGAGATGAAGCTGAACCGTCAGCTGGACGAGGTGGAGAAGCTCAACTCCAACGCCCGCCAGGCGGTCATGCTCGCCGATCAGGCCACCACGGCCGGTGACACCGACAAGGCGATCCAGTACACCAACGCGGCCGAGGCATTCGCCGCGCAGCTGGTCACCGCCGAGCAGTCGGTCGAGGACCTGAAGGTGCTGCACGACCAGTCGCTGCAGGCCGCCGCGCAGGCCAAGAAGGCCGTCGAGCAGAACGCGATGCTGTTGCAGCAGAAGGTCGCCGAGCGCACCAAGCTGCTCAGCCAGCTCGAGCAGGCCAAGATGCAGGAGCAGGTGTCCGCCTCGCTGCAGCGGATGGATTCGACGCTGTCCGCCCCGGGCAGCACGCCGAGTCTGGACGCGGTGCGGGAGAAGATCGAGCGCCGGTACGCCAATGCGCTGGGCGCGGCCGAGCTGGCCGGTAACTCGGTGCAGGGCCGCATGATGGAGGTGCAGCAGGCCAGCGTGCAGATGGCCGGGCACAGTCGGCTCGAGCAGATCCGGGCCTCGATGCGCGGTGATTCGCTGACCTCCGGCGATGCCACCCCGCAGGTCGCCGCCCCGGCCTCGAACCCGGCCGCCGCGCAGCCGCAGGCCAACCCGGGCCAGGCCGCTCAGCAGTAGTCGCGCGGCGAGTCCGTCGAAGTTCGAGAGGCATCGAGGTGATGGGGAGATCGCAGGCCGCCGACGAGCCTGCGACAGGCCGTGCCCGCGGCCGGTCGTCCGGAGCGATTCGCTCCCGGGTGGTGCGAGAAGTGTTGTCGCAGTCCGGGCTCGAGCCCGAACAGCTGGACCGGGCGCGGCGGCTGCCGGAGACCCTGCGCGAGGCCGGGGAAACCGCGATGCACGCCGTGCGCGCCTGGGCCGACCCGCGTGAGCGGGAACTGCGCCGCCGCCGACGCGCGCGGCGACGCAGTCTGCGCTGGAGCGCCGCCTCCGGAATCACCGCCCTGGGCGCGGCGGGTCTGGTGGTCGTCTCGGCTCCGGCCTGGGCGGTGATCGTCCTGGGCAGCGGTGCGGCGGCCATGGTGACCGGGGCCGCCGTGACTACCCGGAATTATCTGCAAATTCGTCGAAATCCGTTGCCGCAGGCCGCATTCGTGCCGCGTCGCCTGCCGCCGGTCCGGTCGGCGGCGCGCGGGCCGATCGCTCGCCTGGTGCGCGCCGAGGCGGCGCTGCACGCCCTCAGCGACCGGATCGCGCAGGGCGGCCGGATGCCCGCCGAGGACCTCACCGACACCGTCGAGACCGCGGCGTCTTGCGCCGCGGCCCTGCACGCGCTGGCCGCGGATATCGTGGCCATGGAGAAGACGGCCGAGCTTGTGGGCGAAGGCGATTCGATCCCCGGCCTGGACCTGCCCGGTCAGGTTCGTGCCGTGACGTCCCGGCTGGATGTGGGCGTCACCGAATACGAGGCCCTCGTCGCCGCCGCGGGCCGTATTCTCGCGGTCCCCGAATCCGCCGCGGTCCTGTCCGAAACCGATTGGGCCCTACTGAATCTGCGCGAGTCCGCCGACCGCTTGGACAGCTGGGCGCAGGCGCTGACCGATCTCGCGGACAGCCGTTTCCGCGGCTAGTTCGCGGTCCTGTTCGAGCGGGATCGGCATCGATTTCCCCGTGCCGCAATGTGTCTCGCAGCAAGGCCCGTTCGTCACGCGGCTGGTGTCATCGGACTCAGGCATCGGCCGATCTCGGTGGCAGCCGTTTTCGCGGGTTGCGCTCGGTTCTGTTCGAGCAAGGATGCCGCCGGATTGCCTTCGCTGTAATGGTTTCTCGTAGTTGTAACCGGCTCGTGCGCGGCTGCGATGCAACCGAGTCCGGCGCCGACCGGCTTCCTGGGTGGTCTCCAGGTTCTGTTGAGAGCTGCTGCGCCACAAGGGTTTGCGGATGGCCCGGAGTGTCCGCAGGTGGCTTCCGGTCGGGGCAACCGATTGCGGAAGGCCACCGGCCACTCGGGTTGTGGTCCGCACCGCCGGGGTGGCTACTCCTCGGTGATGGTTCCGTGTTCCCGGTCGTAGGCGGTGCGGGCGGTGGCTACGGCGTCGCGATTGCGAGTGGCCCATGCGGTGAGGCCCTGTAGGGAGTCGAGTAGTTCGGTCGCGATGTCGGTGAGGGCGTATTCGACGCGTGGCGGGATTGTGGGATGGACCGTGCGCGTCAGCAGGCCGTCGCGTTCGAGCCTGCGGAGTTTGAGCGTCAGCATTCGGCGGCTGATTCCGGACATGGCGCGATGCAGGTCGGCGAAGCGGACCGGGCCCTGTGCGGCCGCGGTCAGGATGCTGATACTCCATTTGCCGCGTACGTGATCGATCACCTCGGCGACCGGGCATGCCTGGCTGATCAGGACAGGTACATCAATGTGACTCCGGTACACGAAAGTGCCTTCTTCCGCTCGTGCTGAACCGACACCACCATGGTCGCTGATACAGGACGGGCCCCCGTCCAGTTGGACGCCGGATGCGCGAAATCCGTGACCGTTCGCCGGTTCGTGCGGACCGGGACGAATGCGACGTGGCGCGCGGAGGGCTCGGTGAGGAGGAGGAACATGCACATAGGCGTGAACGTCGGCGGCACACCCCCATTCGAGGAGATACTCGCCACGGTGCGGGCGGCGGGCGAGCTGGGACTCGACAGCGTGTCCTTCAACCAGGTGCTGGGCTGGGACGTGCTCACCCTCGCCGGAGTGGCCGGTCGCGAGGCTCCCGGCCTGGAAGTGATCACGGCCGTGGTGCCGACCTACTCACGGCATCCGGTGGCCCTGGCGCAGCAGGCGCTGACCGTGGCGGCGGCAACCGGCGGACGGCTGGTGCTCGGCGTCGGGCCGAGTCATGCGGCGGTGGTGGAGAAGGTTTACGGAGCATCGCCCGAGCGGCCCGTCCGGCACGTGCGCGAATATCTCGGTGCGCTACTGCCGCTGCTGCGCGGGGAGAGTATCGAATTCGCCGGTGAGACGCTGAAATCGACCGCCGTGGTGGAGGTTCCGCATGCCGAAGCGCCGCCGGTGCTGCTGTCCGCATTGCGTCCGGCAATGCTGGAGCTGGCCGGATCGACCGTCGACGGCATCGTAACCGTCTGGACCACAGCGGAATTCATCGCGACGAATATCGCACCCCGGCTCACCGAGGCGGCTCGCGCGGCGAACCGGCCGCGACCGAGAATCGCCGCCCTCGTCACCGCCGCTGCCGCCGCCGATCCCGTGGGGGTCTCGCGGCAGGTGGCCGAAAGGACCGCCGTCGCGTCGGATCTGGCCAATTACCGTGCGCTACTGGCACTTCAGGCGTTGGCCGGCGTGCATCAGACCGCGGTGATCGGCTCGGAGACAGCGGTGGCCGAGGGGCTGCGGGCCTACGCGTCGGCCGGTGTGACGGATCTGCTGATCAGCCTCGCCGGTGACGCGCGGGACCGCACCCGCACCCTCGCGCTGCTCGCGGACCTGCGCCGGGACCTTTCGTGAGATGCGCCTCGTCACGGCCGATCTACGAGCAGGGGCGCGCCTCGGGATGAAGTGCCCCGGCCGATCACCAGGGCAGCGGTCCGGAGATGTCGAAGTAACTCCCGGTCGGGCCGTCGGGCGGGGTCTGGGCCATGCGCACGACGATCTCGGCGGCCTGCTCGACGGTCTGGTGGCCGGAGTGGCCGTTCAGATCGGTTGCGGTGTAACCGGGTTCGACGACGTTGATCCGCATGGCCGGGAATGCCTTGGCGTACTGCACGGTGAGCATGTTGACCGCGGTCTTGGACGTCGGGTAGGCCAGGCCGGGATAGGCGTGGGTGGGAGTGCCGGGAGTCGAGGCGGCGGCGAGCGAGCCCAGGCCGCTGCCCAGATTCACCACCACCGGCGCGGCCGAGCGCGCCAGCAGCGGGAGGAAGGCGTGCATCACCCGGACGACGCCGAATACGTTGGTGTCGAACACTTCTCGGATCATCTCGCCGGTCGTCTCGCCCGCGCCGGGCACGCTGTTGTCCGGACCGCGGGTCTCGACGCCCGCGTTGTTGATCAGCACGTCCAGCCCGCCGTCGGCCTCAACGGTCTTCGCCGCGGCGGCGACCGAGGCGTCGTCGGTGACGTCCAGCTGTACCAGGCGCGCACCGATCTGCTCGGCCGCCCGGCGGCCCCGCTCGGAATCGCGTGCGCCGATGTAGACGGTGTGCCCGGCGGCGATGAGCCGACGGGCGGTTTCCAGGCCGATCCCCTTGTTCGCTCCGGTGATGAGTGTTGTGGTCATGGCTCCAGCCTGACTCCGGCCGAACCGCACAGCCAGTCGTCTGTATGTCCTGGGACTGGCGGTACCAGGCACGATGCGATCGGATATCGCAGACTGGAACCATGACGACCTCGGAGTTCGGCGCGGCGGTGCGGCGGTGGCGCGACCGGCTCGAACCGGGTCACGCGGGACTGCCCGCGGGTGAGCGGCGGCGCGCTCCCGGACTGCGCCGTGAGGAATTGGCGTTGCTGGCGGGGATCTCGGTGGATTACATCACCCGCCTCGAGCAGGGGCGGGCGTCGAATCCGTCGGCGCAGGTGGTGGAGGCGCTGGCGCGAGCGTTGCGGTTGTCCGGCACCGAGCGGGCGCATCTGTTCCGGCTGGCCGGTTTGCCGCTGCCGGATCCGGATCTGGTCCCGCGCCACATCACGGCCAGCGTGCAGCGCGTACTGGATCGCCTGACCGGGACGCCGGTCGCGGTCTACGACGCGACCTGGCAGCTTCTGCTGGCCAATCCGCAGCATGCGGCGCTGGTCGGCGATCAGTCCGGGCTGGCCGGTGTGCGGCGCAACGGTGTGTGGCGGCATTTCCTGGGGCCCGGACCCAATGCCCGCCGCACCCCGGAAGCCCTCGCCGCCTACGAGACCGCGCTGGTGACCGATCTGCGCACCGCCTCGGCCCGCTATCCGGCCGACCGTCAGTTGCAGGAGTTGATCACCATCCTGCACACCGGCAGTCCCCGATTCGCCGAGATCTGGGATTCCGGCGCGGTCGGCCGCCGTGACGCCGCCCCGAAGATCATCGATCATCCGCTGGTCGGCCCGGTGACGCTGGACTGCGACATTCTCACGGTCACCGGCAGCGATCTGCGCATCATGATCTACACCGCCGAACCGGGCACTGAGGACGCCGAGCGCCTGGCCCTGATCACCGTCCTGGGGACACAGACGCTGACCGGATGAGCGTGGATTACGCCAGCGGTGCGGATCCTGTTCGGTGTCGTGTCCGACCAGCGTGCTCGCCCGGATTTTCGGCCGATCTGCGGGTAGGGTCTGCGCCGGTTGTTGTCGTCGTCGTGGGAGTGGAATCCATGCGCATCAGAGGAACCCTTGCCGGAATGATCGCCCTGGCCGGATTGGCGGCACTGGCCGGGACGGTGGCCGCGCCGGACGCCGCCGCGCGACCGTCCATCAGCTACACGTACACCTGCACCGGGACGGACTGGTCCGGAAAAGCCTTGCAGCCGCTTACTTTTCAGCTCGCGGGCAACGAATTTCAAGCCGCGCACCGGGCGCAGACCACCTGGGGCGGCATCGCCAAGTTCGCCTCCATCGTGTGTGCCAGTCGAATTGATCTGCGCCGCAACATGATTCGGTGAGATGCCGGGTCAGACGGCGCTGTGTGGATTGCGATCCGCGTGCCGTCGAATCGGTTGCCGGGAATTCGCCGGGTCCGCGGTTCCGGAAATTCATTGGCAGCGAAGAGTATGTCTGACTAGGTTAGGCTGAGCTTAGTTTTGGCTGTCGATCGACGGCGTGTTTCCGGCGCGCGGGCGGGATCGTGGGGAGGAAGGGCTGGCGTGGCGGGAAGGACCGCCACGTCGTCGCCGAAGACTCCCACCACTACGTGCTGCACTGCGAGCCGCACCTCGTCGCCGACGAGGTGCGCCAACTGGTCGAGTCGGCCGCCGGCCGATAGTCGCGCGGTGTGCGATGCGGCCCGTGGTGAAAAACGCTCGGCAGGTGGATATCCGGACTGTTCGTGCTCCGGCGGGTGGGAAATCCTCGGGAAATACCCTGATTTAACCCTGATATCGCGGGTGACCTGGTGATTTTCTTCGGCGGGCTCGGCAGTATGGAGGATGTCGGATCACGTGAGACGAGATTCGGCGGAAAACCTTCGGGAGGATAGGACCCAATGAGCATGTTCTGGAAGATTCTGGGCGTGGTCGCAGTCGTGTGGCTGGTGTTGATCGTGGTCGGGGCGCTGGTCAAGGCGCTGTTCCCGATCCTGATGATCAGCCTGGTCGTGTTCGGGCTGTACCTGCTCTACAAGGCTGTGTCGGGCTCGAAATCGACGGTCGACAAGCTGTAGACCGCACTGCGACGGCCGCTCGGAATCCGTTCCGGGCGGCCCGTTCGTATGCGCGGTGATTCAATGGGACCCATGCATCAGGTACCCGAGGACTGGAAGACCGGACTCGTCGTCGTCGCGCATCCCGGCGATATCGAGTACGAAGCCGCGGCTGCGGTGCATCGGTGGACCAAGCAGGGCAAGCGGATCCGCTATGTGTTGGTCAGTCGCGGCGAGGCCGGTATCGCTGGATTGCCCCCGGCTCAGACCGGACCGCTGCGCGAGAAGGAGGAGCTCACCGCCGCCAATGCCGTGGGTGTGCAGGACGTGGAATTCCTCGATTACCCGGACGGCAGGATCGAGGAGAGCCTGGCGCTGCGACGGGATTTGGCGCGGGCGATCCGGCGGTATCGTCCGGAAATGGTCGTGCTGTACAACTTCCACGACACCTGGGCGCCGGGTCGCGCCAACAGCGCCGACCACCGCGCGGTCGGGCGAGCCGCACTCGATGCCATCGCCGACGCCGCCAACGAGTGGATCTTCACGGAGTTGAGCGGCCTGCCGATCTGGACGGCCCGGTGGGCGGCGGTGACCGGACCCGTTGTCACGCACGCGGTCGATGTCACCGATTCGATCGAGGCGGCGACGGAATCCATTCTGGCGCACAGCCGTTACCTCGCGGCGCTGGGATCCTCGCCGGTTCCGGTGCGGGCGCGGGCGATCGTGGAGGCCGCCACCGCGCCGATCGAGGGTTTCCCGGCCGAGCGGGCGGTCGGATTCGAGCTGTTCTACATTCGTGGCTGAGCGGCCGCGACCCGCTCGATCACCGGACGCCAGAATTCCAGCGGCGCCACCGCGAGCCCGACGACCTTGCCCGCATCGTCGGCCCGGCGCAGGGCCAGCGCGGCGGCGAATTCCGGATCGGCCTCGAATGCGACGGCCTCGGTGCTGGTCATCGGGCCGCCCTGGCTGACGAGGGTGCGTCGGCTCGAGGCGGACAGCTTCGCCGCATGCTGCGAATCCGTCGCCGCCAGATAGCGTTTCGCGACGACGTGCGGTTCGACCAGTCGCGCGACCCGCGTGCCGAGCAGCTCGCGCACCGCGGCCGCGCCGGTGCGACCGTGCCCGGCGTCGTCGCCGGGGACGAGCAGATGGCCGATGTCGTGCACCAGGCCGGCGATCTGGAGTTCCTCGCCCCCGTGCTGTCATGCTAACCAGCGCGTGCTCGCGGCCCCGTCTACGCGTGCCGGAGCCATGTGGCAGGCTGGGCGGATGCGAGTTGCTGTGGTCGCGGGACCGGATCCGGGACATGCGTTTCCGGCGATCGCGCTGTGTCTGCGGTTGCTGGCGGCGGGTGACGAGCCGGTGCTGTTCACCGGTCCGCGCTGGCTCGACGCGGCGCGGGCGTCGGGAATCGGGGTGCGGCGGCTGAAGGGCCTCGCGCCGCGCGCGCAGGACGACGATCTCGATGCCGGACAGCGCATTCACGAGCGCGCCGCGCACATCTCCACCGAGATCCTGCCCGAACTCGGGGCGATGCTGCCGGAATTGGTGATCGCCGATGTGCTCACGGTCGGTGGCGGGATGGCCGCCGAGCGGATCGGGGTGCCGTGGCTGGAGCTGTCCCCGCATCCGCTGTATCTGCCGTCGAAAGCGTTGCCGCCCATCGGCAGTGGCCTCGCGCCGGGGGAGGGATTGCGCGGGCGCGCGCGGGATGCGGTGCTGCGCGGCATGACCGGGCGCGCGATCGCCCGAGGCGAGCGTCAACGATCGGTCGCCCGCGCGAGTGTCGGTCTGCCCGCACAGGACCCGGGGCCAGCGGCCCGGCTGATCGCCACCCTGCCCGCGCTCGAGGTGCCGCGGCCGGACTGGCCGCAGGACGCGCATGTGGTCGGCCCGCTGCTGTGGGAGCCGACCGCCGAGGTGCTGCCGCTGCCGCCCGGGGACGATCCGCTGGTCGTGGTCGCGCCCTCGACCGCGCACACGGGTGTGTCCGGGATGGCGCAGACGCTGCTGGAGGCGCTGGACGGGGCCGGTGTGCGGGTTGCGTTGTCGACCCTCGACAGCCCGCCCGCGGATCTGCCGTCGTGGGCCACCGCGGGGCTGGGCCGCCAGGACGAGCTGCTGGCTCACGCATCGGTCGTGGTCGGCGGCGGCGGACACGGGCTGCTGGCGAAGTCGCTGCTGGCCGGTGTGCCGATCGTGACCGTCCCGGGCGGTGGCGATCAGTGGGAACTCTCCAATCGCGCTGTGCGCCAAGGCAGTTCGGTCCTGGTGCGGCCGTTCACCGCCGAGGCAGTTCGGTCCGCTGTGCACACCGTGCTCGCGGATCGGTCCTTCACCACCGCCGCGCGGGCCGCCGCGGCGAGCGCCGCCGAGGTGGCCGATCCGGTCGAGATCTGTCATCGCGTCCTGGACCGCGCCCGCTCCCACTGAGCCGCCCGCGACCTGTAGCCTCGGCACGGTGCGGTTGACGGAATTCCAGGAACTGTTGCATACCGAATTCGGGGTGTCCCGCGGCGACGTCCTGCTATCCGACCACGTGCTACTAGCCATGGGCGGCCGAACCGGCGCCCAGGCCATCGAGGACGGCGTGGATCCACGCGACGTCTGGCGTGCACTGTGCGGTGAATTCGACGTCCCGCGCACCCGCTGGTAGGAATCCGGGCCGTTCCGGGTGACCGGAAACGTCCATGCCCCTGAACACGGCTCGCGCCTCTGTCTCTTCGGTCGAGACAGCCGGTGCGGACATCTCGGCTGATCCGTAGTCTTCGCGCTCGTGCTGTGTTCAGCAGCGTGTCCCAGGTGCTCGCGGGGGAGCGTTCCGGCGGTGGATCCGCCGGGCCCCGGAATGTCCGGTCCGGACAGCGGATCGAGCGCGCTGACCCCGTGCTGGACGGACTTCCCTTGCGGGTTCGCCCAATAGCCCGGTGCGTTGCGCCCTCGGGGTGGATCATCGTCGGCGGATCCCGTACATGCTGTGCTGTCGGTGATGTGCGTTCGACATCGTTCGGACGCGGATGACGTGTCGAGTACCTCGCGGCTTGCTGGCATGCCGATCGGCCCGGCATCGGGCGGCTGGATCCCGCCGATCGTCCCGGTCGGCAACGAGTGCGCCGATTGAGGACGGCTGAGCCGTGGACAGGGACTTTGTGCCTGATCACAGACTCGGTCGAGATAAGAGTGAAAACGGAGCTTCCCTTAGACGGAAATGCTACTCTCGTCACTTGTTCGAACTAGATGCGTGCACGTTAGGTACTGGAAGTGCATGCGAGGACGTCGATCGGGGGCGGCGAATGAATGTCGAGGGTGTTGCCCGGCCCGGAATGTTGCTACAGTAACTGTGTTACGGAGGTTACATTCTCCTTTGAGGAGAATGAGGCTTCCTACTCCAGGAGGAGACGGGATGCCCGGGCCACCCCCCGGCGGATCCGGTCTCCGATGCCGGGCGAGTACGCAGCCCTCGTGCTGCCCGAGCGCTCGGCATGCTGCGTCGGTCGCGCAACTCGCGGTTGCGGCATGGAAGTACGCCGGATCAGGGAGGAATCGATGACCGACAGTGCCGCCGAACCCGTGGCGAGTGGAGCGAGGCCGTGATGAGCGCACCAGCGGCCGGAACGGACGTCGCCGGGCAGTCGGCGGTCGGTGAGATCAAGCGGTGGACCGGTGGGTATCTGCGCCGCCACCCGCTCGCCTCGCTGGAAACCGTAGGCGGACAAGTCATTCTGGGCGTTCAGGCCATCCGATACCTGTGCACCGACATTGCCACCGGGCAGTTTCCGTTCCGGGAGTTCGTGCAGCAGGCGACGTTCATGGCCAAGACCGCCGTGGTGCCGACCGTCGCGGTGGCGTTGCCGATCAGCGCCACCATGTCGATCCAGTTCGGCCTGCTGGCCGGGCAGGTCGGCGCGACGTCGCTGGCCGGCGCCGCGGGCGGCCTCGCGGTGATCCGCCAGGTCGCCCCGCTGGTCACGGCCATTCTGCTGGCGGCCGCGGTCGGCTCAGCGATCTGCTCGGACCTCGGCGCGCGCACGATCCGCGAGGAGATCGACGCGATGGAGGTCATGGGCGTCTCGGCGCTGCGGATGCTGGTGGTGCCCCGGCTGGCGGCCGGGATTCTGGTCGCGATGGGCCTGACCGGACTGAGCTGTTTCGTCGGATTCCTCGGCGGATATCTGTTCAACGTCTATGCCCAGAATGGCGTCCCGGGCAGTTATCTCGCGACGTTCTCCTCCTTCGCCACCATCGGCGATCTGTGGTTGGCGATGGTCAAGGCCATCACCTTCGGCGTGATCGTCACGCTCGTCTCGTGCCAGAAAGGATTGAGTACCAAGGGCGGGCCCGGCGGTGTGGCCAATTCGGTCAACGCCGCGGTGGTCGCGTCCATCGTGCTGCTGATGATCGTGAACGCCGGATTCACCGAGCTGTACACCCTGCTGTTTCCGAGGACGACTCTCTGATGGCATCACGGTACTATTTCCCGGGCACGAAAACGGCGGTGGTCGCCGGGAACACGGCAGCGGTACCGGTCATGCGACTGGGCTATATGGCCACATTCTTCTTCCGGATGATCGGCGGAATTCCCGTGGTGCTGCGGCATTATCGGGCCGAATTCCTCAAGATTCTGTCGAATGTGACCTGGGGCAACGGTTCCATCGTGGTCGGCGGCGGCACCGCGCAGGTGATTCTCGTCCTCGGGGCCGCGGCGGGCGTCGTCGTCGGCATCGAGGGGTTCAGCGCGCTGAAACTACTGGGTATGGCCCCCGCGACGGGCATGATCGCCTCGACCGTGGCGACCCGCGAACTCGCGCCGATCATGGCCTCGATCGCCTTCGCCGCGCAGGCGGGCTGCCGATTCACCGCGCAGCTGGGATCCATGCGGATCGCCGAGGAGATCGATGCCCTCGACGCGATCGCCATTCGCCCGATTCCGTATCTGGTCACCACCCGGATGCTGGCCTCGATCGTGGCGATGATTCCGCTGTATCTGGCCTGTCTGGCGGTCAGCTATCTGGGCGTGGAAATCGTCGTCGGCGTGGCGGGCGGTCAGTCGCCGGGCACCTACGAACACTATTTCCGCCTGGTGCTCAGCGGGTCGGACATTATTTATTCCCTGGTGAAGGCGATTGTTTTCGTCGTAACTACCACGACGATTCAATGCTATTTCGGCTTCTACGCCTCGGGCGGCCCGCAGGGCGTCGGGGTGGCGGCCGGGCGGGCGATGCGCGCGAGCATCACCGTGATGATCTTCGTGGATCTGATGTTGACACTGACGCTGTGGGGTTTCAACTCCGGCGCGAGAATCAGCGGGTAGCCGATGTCCATTGCATTCGAATCCGACGGCAAGGTCCTGCCCAACTGGAAACTTTTCCTGCGCGGGCTGGGATTCCTGGTCGTGCTCGTGCTGATCGGGGTCGCGATGATCGCCCGATCCCAGGGCGTGTTCGACAAGACCGTGCAGGTCACCGCCGATCTGGTGAACGTCGGCGACGGCCTGCCCAGCAAATCCGATGTGAAGTACGAGGGCGTGCTGGTCGGCATGGTGGACAGCGTCACCCCGTCCACCGACGGCGGGCCGAATCACGTGCACATCTCCCTGCTGCCGCAGTACTCCACGGGAATTCCGAGCACGGTGACCGCGCGCGTGGTGCCCAGCAACGTATTCGCCGTGCCCTCGGTGCAACTGGTCTACAACGGCCAGGGCCGGTCGCTGGCCTCGGGCGCGCACATCGCCGAGGATCGGAGCCTGGCGACCGTGCGGTTGCAGACCTCGCTGACCGCCCTGGACAAGATCGTCGCCGCGGCCGGACGTTCGGAGTCCGATCCGGTGCTGGGCATCTTGACCACGGTCGAACAGGCCACGGCCGGGCACGGCGCCCAGGCCGCGCGGGCCGGCGCCGAGCTGACCCGAATCGCCCAGGCGTTCAACGGGGTCATGGCCCCGGACGGCAGGGCCTCGATGCTCGGCACCCTCGCCGACGCACTGACCGGACTGCGCGATTCCGCACCGGATCTGCTCAGCGCGGTGCACAATGCGGTGGGCCCGCTGCGCACCGTCGCCGAACAGCGAGATCAGTTGTCCGCCTTGCTCAGTGGCGGTTTGACCACCACCGGGACGATCGGCGCGGCGCTCGAGCACAACACCGGAACCATCACCAACATGACCAGCAAGTTCTCCCCTGTGCTGGATGTACTGGCAAGGGGCAGTGCGAATTTCATGCAGATGACGACCTCGGAGACGAACCTGTCCAGCAAGTTCCGCACGCTGTGGAATCCCAAGACGCAGAACATGACCGGCAAGATCATCATCGAACTCACTCCGCACAAGCAGTACACCCGTGCGGATTGCCCGCGATACGGCAATCTGGTGGGCCCGAGCTGCGCGACCGGCCCGGCCGGAGGACCCACCATCGTCGCTCCGCACACCGCGCCCGCGAGTTACACCGGCGGCAACGTCGGTGATGTCGGCAGTGCGCGTGAACAGCGGCAGATCGCCTCGATTCTGGGCGGAAAGCCCAATGCCGCAACGGATCTGATCGTCGGTCCGCTGCTGCGGGACAACTCGGTGACCCTCACGCCGGCCTCGGATACGCAGCCCGCCGACCAGTCAGGAGCGCCTCGATGAGCTACCGCAAACCGCTGATCGGCCTGATCCTGTTCCTGACGGTCTCGATCGTGCTGACCTGGATGGTCTATATCACCCTGGCGCGCAGCGTGAGTGGGCGCACCGACAGCTACTCGGCCGTGTTCACCGACGTGTCCGGACTGCACTCGGGTGATGACGTGCGGATGGCCGGAGTGCGGGTCGGCCGGGTCAAGGCGGTCGAACTCGACGGCGTCAACGCCAAGGTGACCTTCGAGGTGCAGCACGATCAGGTGCTGTACGGAAATACCGCCGCATCGGTCACGTATCAGAACCTGATCGGGCAGCGCTATGTCGGTCTGTCGCTGGGCAATTACGGCGATCCGAGGGTGCTGCCGCCGGGCGGGCAGATCCCGCTCGCGCACACCGAGCCGTCGTTCGACATCTCCAAGCTGCTCAACGGATTCGAGCCGCTGTTCAGCATGCTCGACCCCAAGCAGGTGGACAACATCACCACCGCGGTGGTCCGGGCGCTACAGGGTGACAACGGCGCGATCACCTCGCTGATCACGCAGACTTCCCAACTGGCACAAGCCTTTTCGGGCCCGGATCAGATCCTGGGGCAGATCATCGACAATCTCGCCGGGGTGATGTCGGATCTGGCGCGCCAGAGCGGCAATCTACAGACGGTCGTGCAGCAGACGCGGCGGATCTTCGACGGTCTGTCGCAGGATCGCGACGCGCTGTTCGGGCAGGTCAGTTCGATCTCGGCGGTGGTCGGTCGCGCGGCGGCCGTGGTGCGCGGCGCTGCGCCGGCGATGAACGATTTCGTCGTCCGCCAGCCGGGATTCGCGCAGCATTTCATCACCAATAAACAGAAGTTCGAGTATCTGGGATTCAACCTGCCGTACATGTTGAAGGGCCTGTCCCGCATCACCAACACCGGCGCGTACCTCAACGCGTACGTCTGCAATGTGCAAGTGAGCGCCGTTCCCGGAATCGACCCGCTGATGTCGACGATTCTCGGGATGACGACGCCCAGTGGCAAGGTCGAGAATTCGGCGATCTGTCGATAGGGATTATGGTGAGACGACTCAGGCAAATGTGGCAGCGGATGCGTGGACGTCCGCTCGAGGAGCACGGCAAACTGCGCATCGGCATCGTCGCGATGGTCGCGCTCGTGGTCGTCGTCGGCATCACGGTCTTCGTGAACTCGCTGCATGTGGGCGATGACACCTACACCGCGGATTTCGCTCAGGCGGCCGGGGTCGGGGCGGGGGATGCGGTGACGCTGGCCGGTATTCAGGTCGGCACGGTCACCGGAACCCGGCTCGACGGCGACCACGTGGTGCTCACCATGAAACTGCACCGGGATCTACCGTTGGGCAAGGACACCAAGGCCGCGATCAAACTGACCACGCTGCTGGGATCGCGTTATGTCGAATTGCGGCCCGCGGGTTCGGGACATCTGCGCGACAACGTTATTCCGTTGTCCGACACCGAGGTTCCCTACAATTTGCAGACCGCACTGGAGAATGCCACGACCACCTTCGGCGGGATGGATGCCGATCGGATCGCCACCTCCATGCAGGAACTGAGCACCCAGTTGCAGGGCACGCCGAAGCTGGTGCCCGAGGTGCTGCAGAACGTCAAGGACCTCGCGACCGTGATCGCGGACCGGCGCAATCAATTGGGCTCCCTGCTCGCCAGCACGCAGCAGGTGACGAACGTGCTGATACAGCAGAAGGCCGAACTCGCGCAGTTGATCACCCAGGGTCGGAATGTGTTGTCGCAGATCATCTCCCGGCAGCAGGCCGTGGTGAATCTGCTCAACGCCGCCACGACGCTGATCCAGCAGCTCGAGCCGATCGCGGTGGGCGACCGCGCCGAAATACAGCAACTGCTCACGAATCTGCGGCAGATGACCGGGATGCTGGCCGGTCACGACGATCTGCTGCGAAACATCCTGCAGATCCTTCCGGTGCCGTGGCGACTGTTCGCCAATGCCACCGGCACCGGTCAGGAATTGGTCGGCAACGGACCCGACGGCGCGTTCATCGACTCGTTCATGTGCGCGCTGAGCGGATACGCCCAGAAGGTGAATCGGCCCACGTACCTGAAGGATTGCCGTTGAGTACCGTGAGTCGCGCGCTCAAGCTGCTGGTCGTCGCCGTCGCGGGCGCGGCGGTGGCCGGATGCTCGAGCGGGCCCGTCGGCGATCTGGTCGATTCCTCGATCACCGTCACCGCGAAATTCACCTCCGCCAACGGTCTGTACAACGGCAATACCGTTGCGGTACTGGGGATGAAGGTCGGCAAGGTCGTATCCGTCACCCCGCATCCGACGCACGTCGATGTGACGATGAAGGTAGACAAGTGGATCAAGATCCCCGCCGACGCGATGGCGGTCACGGTCTCGGACTCACTGCTCACCGACCGGCACGTGGAATTCACGCCCGTCTACCACAGCGGCCCGACCCTGCGCGATCACGCGGTGCTGGGCACCGACCGCACCCGCACACCGGTGGAGTTCGACAGCCTGCTGGCCATGGCGGACAAGCTGTCCCAGTCACTGGGCGGGGACGGTAAGGGCAACGGGCCGGTCGCGGGTCTGCTCGATGTGAGTTCGCAGATCGCCACTGGTAACGGCAAGGAAATGCGGGACGCGATGACCGAGCTGTCCCGCGCGCTGCGGCTCGGCTCGGACAACGGCGCCGCGACCAAGGACGCGGTGACCACGATCGTGCGCAATCTGGACGCACTGACCTCCGCCGCCGCCCGCAACGATCAGCAGATCCGCCAATTCGGTTCGGGCGTGGACACACTCAGCGGAATCCTGGCCGATCAGAACCTGGGCGCCGGGGACACCGGTAAGAAGCTCAACGAGATTCTCGTGCAGGTCGCCGATCTACTACAGCGCAACCGGGGAAATCTGCACGGCCTGGCGACCAACGCGAACACCATCACCAAGTCGATGGCCGACTACAACGACAATCTGGCCGAGTTCCTGGACATCTTCCCGATGGTCACCGACAACGTCTACAACGCCCTGGACACCAATATCGGAGCGTTGCGCGGCACCGTCGGCCTGGACAAATTCCTGCTGGACGGCCAGATGGTCAAGGAGGTCTGCAACCTACTGCAACTGCACAATCTGGGCTGCGCGACCGGCACGATGCGCGATATGGGGCCCGACTTCGGCCTCGGCGCGATGCTCACGGCGATGGCGGGGGTCCCGGCGGAACAGCAAGGGGTACCTAGACGATGACGAGATTCGGACCGAGGCGGCGACTGGCCGGACTCGCGGCGCTGGTGGCATTGTCGAGCACCGGGTGTTCGGTGAGCCTGGACAAACTCCCGCTGCCCGCGCCGGGCGTCGGCGGCGACTCCTATTCGCTGACAGCGACATTCGGCAACGCGCTCAATCTGCCGACCAAGGCCAAGGTGCGGCTCAACGGCGCCGACATCGGCGAGGTCGAGTCGATGCAGGCGAAGAACTACACGGCCGTGGTGCACATGCGGATCAAGGCCGGGGTGCTGCTGCCTGCGGGCACCTCGGCCGAATTGCGTTCGGCCACACCGATGGGCGATGTCTTCGTCGCGCTGACCCCGCCCGTGCATCCGGCCCCGGATGCCCCCCGGCTGGCCGACGGCGCCAGCATTCCCGAACAGTCCACTGCCGCGGCCGCGACCATCGAGGAGGTGCTCAGCCGCGCCGCGCTGCTGGTCAACGGCGGGGCGATCGAGAACATCACCACGCTGGCCAACAGCCTCGGCGAGGCGGTCGGCGGGCGCGGGGATCGCCTGGCCACCATGATCCAGCAGACCCGTCAGCTGGTGGACAGCCTGCTCGCGCGCACCGATCAGATTCGCAAGGTCCTGGCCACCACGAAGGATCTGAGTGCGACGCTGGCCGCGCACCGGTCCGATGTGGACGCCGCGGTGGCCGCGGCCGGACCGGCGGTGCAGGTCATCGGCGACAACACCCAGCAGATCGTCGATCTGGTCGGTCAGCTGAACCGGATCAGCCAGCAACTGGCCCAGTACCCCTCGGTGCAGGGCACCAACAACCTCAGCCTGATCAAGTCGATCAACACGATGGCCGCCAATATGAATGCCGCGGCGAACAATCCGAAGGCCAATCTCGATCCGCTCATCGCGATCCTGCCGATCGTGGTGAAGGTGACCGATGCGCAGTCCGCGCACGTGAATGTCGACATCGCCCGCCTGGCCATCGGCGCGACACCCGACATCCACTCACCCGGTGACGCGGGGGCGACCATGCCGACGCCCACCGACTGGACGAATTTCGTGGGTTCGCTGGAGTACACCCTGAACAGATTGAAGGGCCGCTTGACGGTGCCGGGGCAGGCGCCGGCGCCGGTGCCCGGCCAAGTGACAGCGCCGGGACAACTGACACTGCCCGGACTCACAGTGCCGGGGCAACCGACGGGACCGGGACGATGAGTATCTCCGCGGTGTTCGAACCGCCTGCGCGCGTGCTGGTTTCCGGCACGCGAGCGCTGACGCGGCACCGCCTGCTGACCTCGATGGTCGGTCTGGCGCTGGTGTTCGTGCTCGGCGCGGGTTATCTGCTGCTGGGGTCGCTGAAGATCGATCCGCTGCACTCGCAGTATCAGGTGCGCGTGGAACTGGCGCAGTCCGGTGGGCTGCTGCCCAATCAGGACGTCACGTTGCGCGGTGTGCCGGTGGGGCGCGTGCAGTCGGTGAGTGTGAACGGCGACAAGGTGTTCGCGGTCGCGGCGATCGACGACGGCGTGCACATTCCGGTGGGCGGTGACGTGCGAGTCGCGGCGTTGTCGGCGGCGGGGGAGCAGTATCTGGACTTCCTGCCGACCACCGACAAGGGGCCCTATCTGACCGACGGCGCGGTGGTCGATCCGTCGCGGACCACGACGCCGGTTCCGCTGGCCACCCTCCTGGATCACCTCAACGGCCCACTGCAACAGGTGGATCCGGCGAAATTGAAGGCCATCGAGAGTGAACTCGGCGTGGGGCCGAAGGGGCCGGAGAAGCTGTCCGCGATCCTGGACGGCGGCATGTTCATGCTCTCGACGCTGGATTCGGTCCTGCCGCAGACGGTTTCGCTGCTGCACAACAGCAAGTCGGTGCTGACCATGATGAGTCAGGTGAGCCCGGGGCTGCGGGTGACGTCGCGGAATCTGGCCGAGACCATGGCCGGGGTCGGCTCGATGACCGGCGGCTACCGGACCATGGTGAACGCCGTTCCGGGGATGACGACCTCGATCGATCAGATCATCGCGGACAATTCGCCGACCATGGTGCAACTGCTGGGCAATCTGACGACCACCGCGCAGATGGCCTATGTGCACATTCCGGCGCTGAACGAGTTCTTCTGGCCGCAGCAGCGCGCCGGTTCCGCGCTGGACGCCATCTCCTCGGCCTTCCACGACGGCGGGGTCTGGGCCGAGGTGGCCATCTACCCGCGCAGCACCTGCGATTACAACGTGCCGCGGCTGCCGGGGTCGGTGCCCAACTCGCCGGAGCCGTACCTGAACGTGCGGTGTACCAGTCCGGCCCCGAATCTGGTCCGCGGCGCGGCGAATGCGCCGCGTCCGCCGGGCGACAACACCGCGACCGCGCCGCCCGGCTCGGATCCGCTGCAGAGGGCGGATCCGACACCGACCGGCCCGCTATCGATTCCGACCCCGTACGGCGGCCCCCACGCCGCAGGATGACCGTGCACGCGGCAGCCGTACGAGGCCCGACGATTGGAGAAACAGATGAACGACCAGACCGCGGTGGTGACACCGGACGAGGACACCGACTCGGTGAAAGAGCCAACGGCGCTGTCGGATTCGGATCTCGCAGACGGGAACCTCGCTGAATCCGCGAATCCGACGGGGGAGTCGCCGGTCGTGGACGAGTCGGGGACCGGGAAGGAATCTGCTGCCGCGGAGAAGGATCCGGCCGCACAAGACTCCGCTGGCGTGGAGAATTGCGCGGTGAATTCGGCTGCCGGGGGTAAGTCGCGGGCGGCGAAACAATCGGTGACATCGGGCAAGCCGGCGGGTGCGGAGACATCAGCGCTCACGGAGAAGACGGAAAGTGCTGCGGGCGAGGATGATCCGGACTCGGAGACGGACGATGAGAAGTCCTCGCAGGGAACCGTCGAGACAATGGAGGAGTCCCGTTTCCGGTGGCGGAGACTCGTACCTCGGCCCGTGACCGGAGTTCTGGTGCTCCTGCTCGTCGCTGCGGTGGTCTGTGCGGCGATTTTCGGGTGGAAACTGAAAGCGCGCAACGACAACGAGGCGGCCGGGCAGGCGGCCATGGCCGCGGCGAAGGATTACGCCGTCGCGTTGACCAGCATCGATTCGGCGCACATCGACGCCGACTTCTCGACCGTGCTGAACGGGGCGACCGGGCAGTTCAAGGATATGTACAGCCAGTCCGCCACCCAGCTCAAACCGCTTCTGCTGCAAGCCAAATCGGTCAGCAAGGGAAATGTGGTGGCCGCGAGCGTGCAGTCCGCCTCGCCCGACCACGCCGTGGTGATGCTGTTCGTGGACGCCCAGATCACCAACGTGACCAACCCGGACCCCCGAGTCGACCGCAACCGCATCCTGATGACCATGGACCGGGTCGGCGGGCACTGGCTGGCCAGCAAGGTAGACCTGCCCTGACGCCACGACCGAAAACGCCTGCGGTCAGCGGTCTTTCGCGTAGGGCGCGCTGACCGAGGGGGTCGCGACGCCGACCTCCAGGCGCACCCGGTCCTGGTAGAACCCGATGTGCCCGCGAATCAGTGCGACCTCCGCATACGGTTCGGCGTACTCCCAGGCGATCGGCTGGTCGCCGTCGATCGCGCGCCAGTAGCGCGCGTTTCCCTTGAAGGGGCAGCGGCTGGTCGTCGGGTCGGATGTGAGCAGATCGAATCGGACGTCGTCCTGGGGGAGGTAGAACGCGATGCCGTGATCCTGTTCCGCGACGAGCAGGCCCGCGCTCGTCTCGGCCAGGACCCGATCTCCGAGGGTGACCCGGATCAGATTGCGGACCCGGTGCACGTCCACGCGGTAGTCCGGCCAGTCGACAAATCCCGATGGTTCCATGATCATGCCTTTCTCGCGGCGGTGGGCGCGGTGCCGGGCGGCACCGGGACAACGCGTGAACCCGGTACCGGACGAATCTCCGGTACCGGGTTCACGATAGATGTGCGATGAGCGGATCAGCTGGCGCGCGCGGCGTAGGCCGCGGCGTACTCCTTGCGGGAGGTGGTGGAGGTGTCCACGTCCTTGGCCTGCGCGCGCAGTGCGCCGACGGTCGCCTGCTCCTTCGGGATGTGCGCGAACGGATCCCAGTTCAGGAAGCGGCAGGCGTTCTGCCAGGTGATCTTGTTGATATCCGAATCGTCGGCGTCGACGGCCTGCAACTCGTTCAGCACGAATTCGGGCGCGTTGGGCCAGATCGAATCCGAGTGCGGGTAGTCGCACTCCCAGGCGATGTTGTCGATGCCGATCTCGTGCCGCAACTTCAGCGAGGTCTTGTCGGTGACGTAGCAGGCGACGGTGTGCTCCCGGAACACCTCGCTGGGCAGCTTGCCGCCGAAGTCGCGGCGCAGCCAGCGCTGGTTGGTGTAGTGCCGGTCCGAGCGGTCCAGGAAGAACGGGATCCAGCCCACGCCGCCCTCGGAGAAGGAGACCTTCAGGCCGGGGTAGGTGCGGAACGCCGGGCCCCACAGCAGATCCTGGGCGGCGATCAGCGAGACGCTGGGCGCGAGCACCATCAGGTTGTCGATCGGCGCGTTCGGGGCCAGGTTCAGCACCCGGAAGCCTTGTCCGATATGCAGATTCATCACGGTGCCGTGATCGGACAGCGCCTGGAACACCGGGCCCCAGAACTCGATGTCGTGGTAGCTGGGCAGGCCGTCCAGGTGCGGCAGCTCCGGCATGGACACCGAGTGGCAGCCCTTCGCGGCCACCCGCTCGATCTCGGCGACGGCCAGCTTCGGATCCCACAGCGGCAGGATCGAGAGCGGGATGAACCGGCCCGGGTACGCCCCGGCCCAGTCCTCGATGTGCCAGTCGTTGTACGCCTGGATCATCGCGACGGTGATCTCGTCCTTGAAGTACGCCAGATGTCCGGCGCTGAATCCGGCGAAGGTCGGGAAGCACATCGAGGCGAGGATGCCGTTGGCATTCATATCGCGCACGCGCTCGTGCACGTCGTACACCCCGGGGCGCATCTCGGCGTATCCGGCCGGGTCGTAACCCCACTCCTCGGCGGGCCAGGAGACCACGGCGTTCAGGCCGGTGACGCCGGTCGGGCGGTCGCGGTAGACCCACCGGTCGATGCCCTTCTCATCGACGATCACCTTCGGGGCCAGATCGGCCCACTTCTTCGGGACATGGCCATCGAACATGTGAATCGGTTCGACCACATGGTCGTCGATGCTCACCAGGATCATGTCGTCGATATTCACGGGACTCCTCGCTAGTTCGTGCGGAATGTCGTATGGGTCGACCTCGACTGTCTCTAGGAGATGAACAGTCTCCTACAACGAGAATGATACTCTCGCGCCCCTCTCGGCCGCCAGGGTGGCAGGCGATGTCGTGGTCGGAGTCGTGTCGCAGCACGATCGAAACCTCTCATGGCCGTACCGGAGAATGATATTCTCATTTAAGTTATACGAGTTCGGTGCCGGAGGCGTTTTCGGCCGGTGTCGTTCTCGTCGGAGTTCCCGCGGGGGCCGGATGGATGGAGAAACAGGTGCCAACGACGACGTACAGCACGCGGGCCGAGACGCTGAATTCACTACGAGAGGGCCTGCGGGTGCAGGCAACCCGCACTGTGGTGCTCTACTCGGCGGTCGCGGCCGATCTGGGTATCACCGTCGCGGATCTGACGTGTTTGAACCTGTTGTGGATGCGCGGCCGGCTGACACCCGGTCGGCTCGCCGAGTTGCTGGGCATCGCGCGCGGTGGTGCGATCACGGCCGTTGTCGACCGGCTCGAGCGTGCGGGTTACGTTCGGCGGATCCGGGACTCGGAGGATCGCCGCAGGGTGTGGGTGGAATTGGTGGCCGTGCGCGCCGAGGTGGCCGTCGCCCCGCTGTTCGGTGAACTCGCCGCGCTGGACGAGACGCTGCCGCAGGACGAGGAGAGTCTGGGGACGTTGGTGGATTTCGTCCAGGAGGTCAATACGGCGCTCGCGCAGGCGACCGCGCAGGTCTCCGGCAACCGCGCGCTCTGAGCGGGGTGGATCGGGTCGTCGCGGATGCCTTCTCACGTATCTCGTCAGAACGACTCGCTTCGCTGGCGAGAATGTTATTCTCGCCTCGTTGCCGCCCCGGCGAAGGATGGAAATCATGGTCGCTCACAACTCCGGTCCTCGAGATCGTGTCTCCGGCGAGGTGTACTCGGTAGCGGGTTGGCGGGCACACTCCCGCAAACATCTGCTGCGGTATCGGCTCGCGGTCGTCGCGTCCGATGCCGTGCAGGCCGTCCGGCACGTCGGCGGCTGGATGTACGACCGGACCATGGCGGGCTGGGAGGTGACAGCTCTGCTGGCCGACACCACCGATGTGCGCCCGCTGCGGATTCTCGGGGCGACGGTGCTGGATCTGGAGGATTCGCTGGCCTCGCCGGTGCACGACATCTGGCCGCACGCGGTGGCCGTCGCGCCGGAGCTGATCGCGAACGATCTGCGGGTGCGACGCGGTGTGCTCGAATCCCTCGAACAACGCCGCACCGAGGTGGCGCTGTGGGGTGCGGATCTGCCCGCCGAACTCGACGGGCGCCTGGATCTGGCGCAGCATCGGCTCAGCGTCGCCGCGCGGGCGTTCAAGAGCGCCGCGCTGGCCGCCGCGGGTGAGCCGGCGACCGAAGTCGGTGGCGTCGAGGTGTTCCATTGCGGCGAGTTGCTGCTGACCGGGCTGTGGGGCGGGGCGGACCTGACCACCCCCGCATGAGCCGTGACCGAGCGAGATCACCTGCTCGCCAATGGTATTCGTGAGTCGCTGACCGGTGCGGACGCGTTCCTGGCGGCTGACGGATATGATATTCTCCTATTGAGAGAATGACGATATCGTAGCGCCGGAGAGATCGCGCGGTCGCCGGAACGGTGTCGTGGCGAAGATCGGACGCGGATCGTCGTGGCCGAGGAAAGGATCGCAATGGTCAAGAACGGCAATCGGCTACGCAGCCAGGTGTGCGATACGGAGGTGATCGTCGTGCGGGCTTCGGACAGCCTCGACGATCTGCGCGCCGGAGGTGTTCCCATGATTCCGATCGACGGGAAGCCGGAGCCGGGCGCGACGGCGGCCGCGGAGCTCAGTGAGGGCAATCTGCTGGGTAAGCGGTACGTCGACGAGTCCGGAGCCGAGGTGCTGGTGACGAAAGCCGGTGCGGGCACCCTGAGCATCGGCGCGACGCCGCTGGCGCTCAAGGAAGCCAAACCGCTTCCCGCCAGCGATTGAATCGGGAAGGATTCCGTCATGAACTCCAAGATGTTCGTATTCTCCAATGCCGTTGCCGGACAGGATGATGCGTTCAACGACTGGTACGACAACCAGCACCTCGCCGAAGTGACCGAGGTGCCCGGCGTGGTGCGCGGTGAGCGGTACGAGATCGCGCCCAGCGCCCTGTCCGGCGAAGGCGAGCCACCGCACCGCTACCTGGCGGTGTACGAACTCGACGGCGATCCGGAGGACGTGGCCAAGGCGTTCGGCGCGAAGGCCGCCACCGGGGAGATCAAGCTCAGCCCCACCCTGGACATGTCGACGCTCTCGCTCCAGATCTGGCGCGCCCGCGACACGGGCGAGTAGCAGGCCGGGTGAATAGTCGAAAAGCCTGAAAATGCTTGTGGCCCGGCAATATATGCCGGGCCACAAGCATTCGTGCCTCAGGTGCGGAAGAACGTCGCCGATGCCGATCCGCATCCGCTCGGTGAATGCCGGTGGCCTCGCGGTGTTGTTCGGGGGAGACCCGGGCCCGTTCGGTGATGTGCCCGGGGGAGCAGGGGCCGAAGCTGTTGCAACGGACTAGGATTCGGCATCCGGCATGCGGATGATGGCGTGGGCCGGGCAGTCCAGCAGGGCGCGCGTCACCCCGGCGTGATCGGCCGCGTCGACCACGCCGTCGCCCTCGAGCGAGGCGTAGCCCCAGTCGTCCAGGGAGAAGTATCCGGGGGCGTGCCTGGCGCAGGTGCCGAATCCGTCGCACAGCGTCCGGTCGAGTCGAATCCTCACAGCACCTGTACCTCTCGTGCGTCGAACGGCCGATCGGCCAGGTAGATCTGCCGCGCGCAATCCGGGCACCGGCCGTTCAGATGAGCGGTGATCTCGGCCGGGAATCGGGTCAGCAGGGTGGCGGCGGTATTGCACGCGCCGTCCAGGGTGCCGCAGGCGCCGCGCCCGCGCAGGACCACCGACCAGCGTTGCAGGCGTACGACATCCGCGTCGGTGGCGCGTCCGTCGCGCAGTGCGGCCACCACCGCCGCCATGGCCGCGGTGCCGTTGAAGCAGGAACCGCACTGTCCGGCGTTCTCCCGGTCGAAATAGCCGAGCACCGCGGCCGCGACGGCGACCGGGCATTCGTCGGTGATCAGCGATATCGCCCCGCAGCCCAGGCCGTAGCCGAGGCCGCGGATCGATTCGTGATCCAGCGTGGCGTCCAGGATCGCGCGATCGGCCATTCCGGAGAAGTAGCCGCCCATCAGCGCGCCGCGCACCGCTCGCGGCGAAACCCCGTGCAGGGCGAGCAGATCGGTGAAAGCGATGCCGTGCGGAAGTTCGTAGAGACCGGGCCCGCGACCGCCGCCGGTGACCGTGACCAGGAAGGTGCCGGGCGATCCGGCCGTCCCCGTCTCGCGGAAGGCCTGGCCGCCGTGCCGATGGATGAACGGCAGATTCGCCAGGGTCTCCACATTCGAGACGGCCGTGGGCAGATCGTCCACGCCGGATTCGAACGGCCGCGGCGGTTTGTCCGATGGTTTGGCCGGACCGCCGTTGATCGCGCGGATCGCCGCGGTCTCCTCCCCGGCCACGTAACCCGGTGCGACGGTGACCAATTCGATCCGCGCCCCGGTGATGCCTGCGCCGTCCAGTTCGGTCAGTGCCGTGTCGACGCGCTGTGCGGCCTCGTCATCGGAGACGTAGACGTAGGCGTGCCGCGCACCCGCGACAGCGGCGGCCAGGCGCAGCCCGTCCAGCACGAGATGCGGGCGCCGGTGCAGCAGCCAGCGGTCCTTGATCGAGGCGGGTTCGCCTTCCTCGCCGTTGGCGACCAGCACGGTCGAACTGCCGCGCAGGTGCGCGTCCCGGACCGAACCCAGTTTGATCGCCGTCGGGAACGCCGCCCCGCCGCGGCCGCGCAGACCGCTGTGCCGGATCTCCTCGAGCAGATCGGTGGCCGAATCCAGCGTGCGGTAGCCGCCGCTCGCCCGATAAGTGGTCAGGTCCTCCACATCCGACCCGGTGCGCAGCACACGTGGTTCGATGTCGGGTGTCCAGGCCGCGGCGAGTTCCGTGGCCGGGTCGGAAATATCTTGCATGGCAACCTCTTTCGGCTGGAAACAGGCCAGTGGGCGGAAGGTCGGCCGCGGCGCGCGGTGTCCTTGCGGCATTCCGGGGCTCGGTGCTGTGCCCCGTGTCGAGCACTCGCGCTTCGCACCCGCCACGCGTCCGGACAGCGAGCCGCGTCGGTGGTTACGCTTGCCGACATGAGAACGGCGGTGCTGCGAATCGATGTCGACCCGGCCCGGGAGCTGACGGAGGCCCGATGGGCACGGGGTATGCGCGCCCTGCGCGATGACGCCGCGACGTTCGGGGCCGAAATCCTCGGCGACAATGCCGCACTCCCGCCGCGGCGCGAGGTGCAGATGCTGGTCGAGACCGGCGACGCCGACACCAGCGTGCGCGAGGTGGTTCGGTTGTGTGCCAAGGCATTCGGCACCGAACCGGTGGCCGCCGCGGTGACCTACGTCAGCCGCGGCACCGACGACGACGCGCACGGCGTCCTGGCGGGCTTCGGCCTGACCGCGGAGGTGGTGCGCGAGGCGGACGCGGGCGGCTTCGACATCGTGCACATCACGCTGCGGTCCGCCGACCTCGAACGAGTTCCGGAGAGCCGCATCCACACCGCCCTCGAGGCCGCGCTCAACTGCGAAGTCCGCATCAGCACCCGGTGAGGATGGGGCGGCCTCCGTCATCGATCGCCCAGGAATTTCAGGATCGCCGGAGCCGCCTGCACCCAGGTATCGAACAGGTTGAAGCGGTCTACCCGGCCGGTGGCGCTATCCTCGACCGCCCGTTCCCAGGCGTCCTCGGGCCACGGCGGGTCGATCACCGTCGAGTCCTTGATCAGGCAGCTCACCTCGAGCGAGGTCCGCTTGGGATGATCCAGATCGCCGACGCCGCCGCGAATGATCAAGGTGGGCACCGTGATTCGATCGAACATCTCGTCGTCGACACCGGCGATCGTCTGCCCGGGCTTGGGCACGTACGCATTGAGCCAGCGCAGCGACAGTTTGATGAACTCGTCCCGGTCCAGGTCCCGCAGGCGCTGTTCGTTGCGGGGATTGGCCTGCACCCGCTCGCGCCACTCCCGCATCTTCGGCAGGGCCTCGGTTCCGCCGCCGCGCACGGCCTGCAGGCTCGGCAGCACGTAGAACGCGCCCAGATTGAACAGTCCGTAGACGCCGCCGACGATATTCCACAGCACGAGCTTGGTGACCCGCTCGGGGTACAGCATCGTGGTGAGCATCGAATCGCGCGCACCGCCGGAGCCGCCCGCGAGTATGCACGGCCCGGCATCGAGTGCGTCGAGCAGGCCGTTGAGCGTCTGCGCGCGCATATGCGATTCGGACTGCCCGTAGAACTGCACGTCGGACGCGCCGCAGTTGGGCCGGTCCCACAGCAGCACCCGGTAGCCGCCGGCGACGATCGCCTCGGCCAGCGGGCGCAGTCCCGGTATATCCTTGCCGAATCGGCCGCCGGGCGTCAGTACCACGAGATCGCCTGTGTCACCGAGGATTTCGTAGACGACCTCGCCGCCGTTCACCGTCACGGAGGGCATGGGGCAATCCTTTCTCAGGCCAGCACGACGACGGAATCACCGACGATCCGCACCGGATAGGTGCGGATACTCCACTCGGGTTTGACCGCCGTGGTCCCGGTCGCCAGCTCGAAACCCCACTGGTGCCAGGGGCAGTAGATGAACTCCTGATCGCGCACCATCACCTGGTCACCGGGTACGGACTCGTCCACGATCGTGCGCCCGCGCGCGCGGCCCGAACACAGCGGGCCGCCCTCGTGCGGGCAGTAGTTCGCGATCGCGTAGAACGTGCCGTTGACGTTGTACACGCCGACGCCGTGCCGCCCGATCGGCACCACCTTGGACGACCCGGGCGGAATCTCCTCGACCGTCGCGACGACGTGTTCGCGTCCCTGCGCCAGCCGGGGTTGTTCGTGTTCGTCCGCCATCAGAAGACCGGCCTTCGGCCGTCGAGGGACGGCACCGACGTGGGCAGGTGATAGGTCTCGATGCCGTTGAGGTACATCACCCGATCGCGCGCGTGCGCGGGGAGATGCTTCACCAGCCAGCGCGGATCGTCGAACGTCCAGTGCGGATAGTCCGAGGAGAACAGCAGGATCTTGTCCGCCTCCATCCACTCGAACGCCCGGGTGAGTTCGGTCTTGTCCTCGGGATAGTCCAGCGGCTGGGTGGTGAACCGGATGTGTTCCTTGACGTACTCCGAGGGCTTGCGCCGAATGCCGGTGAAGGAGCCGCGCTTGGCGTAGATCGCGTCCATCCGCCACATCAGCGGCAGGATCCAGGTGAACGCGTGCTCGACGAACACGATGCGCAGATTCGGATGCCGATCGAAGACGCCGTCGAAGATCAGGCTCATGATCTGATTCGCCGCCAGCAGCGAGTAGGTGACCATGAAATCGTGGTTGTAACTGGGGAATCCGACCGGCGGCATGGGCATCGTCTCGTACGCGCCGCGGCTGAGGTGACAGCTGACCACCAGATCATGTTTGGTGGCCGTGGCCCAGATCGGGTCGTAGGACGGATCGCCCCAGGACGGGCGCGGCTCGGCCTTGATCAGGATCTGCGACATGTACGGATGTCCGGCCCAGTGCTCGATCTCGCGCACCGCGCCCGCCGGATCGTCGATGGCCACGCAGATCGATCCGCGCCACCGCTGATGCCAGTTGTTCTTCGGGTCCAGCCAGTGGTTGGCCAGCCAGTGGTTGACGCCGATCGCCATCGCCTGGGTGGCCTCGGGCAGGCGGGTCGCCTTCACCGTCGGTTCCAGGATCGCGATATCGGACCCGGCCTCCACGATCAGCTGCCGGAACGCCAATTCCGGGTCGCTGCCGGGGAATTCGCCGTCCGCGGGGAAGGTGTCGGTCCGCATCGCGAAGGAGTGCGCGTAATCCGGCGCGTCGTAGACGATCGTGTCGCCGACGCGGTGGCTCAGGAAATACGAGCTGCGGTGCGGCTCGGGGATGTACTCCACGAGTTCCCGGCGACGCGGCACCGGATGCACATCCGAATCGACCACCCGGACCGCGGTCTGCTCGGCCGCCGGTGCGCGATGCTGCTGATGAGCCAGTGTCATGGTCCTCTCCCCTCAGACGGTGGCCGTCGCGGCCGGGACATCGATGCCGTAGATGCGAGACGCGTTGCGCCAGAGCAACTTCTCGCGCTGCTCGGTGGTGAGCGCCTGCGGCAGCTCGTCGACGTCACCGCAGTGCCAGTGCGGATAGCTGGAGCCGAACATCACCATGTCCTGTTTGCCGGTGAAGTCGAGCCACTCGGCGGCGAACTCGGCATCGCCGGGACCGTCCAGGCTGTTGTGCACGAAGTACACGTGTTCGGGCAGATAGTCACTCGGCATGCGCGGGGCCCACGGGGTCTGTTCGAGATGCGGCCGCCCGAAGGTGTCCATCCGCCAGGTGAACGGCGTGAGCATGTCCGCCGCGCCGTCCGCCCAGACGAATTTCAGCTCCGGAATCCGCTCGAAGACGCCCTCGGCGATCATGTTCATCAGGTGATAGATGTAGTTCAGCGAGGTGAAGCCGAGGTACTGCTCATAGGTGCGGGTGTGCCCGGACGGGGTCGGCGGGAACGCGACGCTCTCCCCGGTCTCGCTGTGCACCGCCACCGGAAGGCCCGCGTGCGCGGCGGCCTCCCACAGCGGCCAGAACTGCGGTTTGCCGTACAGTTCGCGCGACTGTAACGGCACCCCGATCTGCACGACCCCGGGATGGCTTGCCCACCTGTCGATTTCGCGCAGCGCGCCGGTGATGTCCTCCGGATTCACCCGGATCGTGCCGCGGAACCGGTCGGCGTACGGATTGGATTCCAGCCACCGCGAGACCATCATCTCGTTGTGCGCGGACAGCACCGCCGTGGTGAGGTGCCGGTCCGGCAGGATGCCGCGCGTCATGGGATGCAGCACGGCGATATCCACGCCGCGTCCGCCGAACAGCGCCTCGCCGACCAGCTCGGGATCCGAACCCGGATACTGCTTGTCCGGCCCGCGGGTGCCCTCGGCGTACTCACCGCCCGGTGCGCCGTACCAGTCCATCTCCACATCCGGGATGCCCCGGCTGGTGAACGGCTCGCGCAGGAATCCGCGCATATCGCGATTCGACCTGAAGAAGATGTGCACGCTGGCATCGATGACGGGCATGCGGGTCCCGTCGGCTAGTAATCTGCTCATCCGCTCTCTCCCGGTGCGCCGTTCGTGTCAGTCGATCCGCGCGATATCGGGCCGCTCCGTCACCGGGGCGGCGAGTTCCTGTGTGTCACAGACCTTCTGGAGCTTGTCCAGGGTCTCCTCGAGCCCCGGGCCCTGGCGCTTGCCGGGGGTGAAGGTGGCCGGGAGGTTGCGCATGCCCTGGATGACGCCGATGGTCTCGTAGTGCACGGTGCCCTCGGGATCGCACTGGTAGTCCGGCATGCGATCCAGCACCGCGACGAGCATCTTCTTGAACACCGCGCGCGCGACGTTCGAGCCGATGCAGCGATGGATGCCGAGCCCGAAACTGAAGTGGCGGTTGCCCCTTCGGTCCAGCACGACGTCGTTCGGGTCGGGGAAGACCTGCGGATCGCGGTTGGCCATCGCCCAGGACAGCCACAGCCGGTCGCCCTCGGCGAATTGGGTGTCCGCGACGGTGACGTCGGCGGAGATCGTGCGGCCGTCCCCCGGTGCGGGGGTGAAGTAGCGCAGGAATTCCTCGGTGGCCGGATCGAGCAGGTGCTCGCGTTCCCTGCTGAGCATCTCGCGCTGGTCCGGATGCTCCGACAGCCATTCCAGCGAGTGCGCGGTCAGCGCGGTGGTGGTGTCGAAGCCGCCGCCGATGAGCAGTCCGAGCATGCCCAGGATCTCGAGGTCCGGGGCGGGCTCGCCGTCGATGCGGAGTTTGATCAGGCCGTCGACCAGGCCCGGCCGCGGGTTCGCCTTGATCTCGATCAGGCTGTTCAGCAGGTCCAAGCCCATCGCGCGGTGCATCTCGGCGACGCGCGCGGCGTCCGGGGAACTCTCCGGGGTGTACACCGCGGCGTGCACCGGCTCGCTGTAGAGCGACCAGCGCTGCAACGGAATTCCGAGCATGGCCAGGGTAAGCACGGCCGGGACGATATTGGCCAGGTCGTCCACGAAGTCGATGCGGCCGGACTCGATCTTCTCGTCCAGGCTCGCGCGCACGATCTCGTCGATGACCGGATCCCAGCGCTTGACCGCGGCGGGGGACAGGTACGGGTTCAGGACCTGCCGGTACAGCCGGTGCTCCGGATCGTCCATCTCCAGCATGCCGCCGCGCACGGCCTGGGCGCGCTGCGCGGTGGGGATCGAAATGCCTTTGTAGCCATTGCGATCGCCGGTCAGGTCGTGGTCGTTGGACACGTGCGGACAGCGGGCGAGTTCGAACACCGCCGTGCTGTCCGCGGCCACCCAGTGCCCGCCGTGGGTGTCGCTCCAGGCGACCGGGCACTTGGCCTGCATCTCCTGGGTGATCTCTTCGAACCGGTGCCGGTACTCGGGGGTGTGCCGGTCGAAGTTGTACCGGTTCTTCTTGCGGTCCTGGTCGACGGTGGTGTCTTCGATGCTCACGTTGTTCTTCCTCCGCCCGCGCGATCAGATGTGGTAGTCGTGCAACTTCAGGTACCCGCCGCCGTCCACGCGCATCTGCGTGCCGGTGACGAACCGAGCGTCATCGGAGGCCAGGTAGGCCACCGCGGCGCTGACGTCCTCGGGCTCGATGTACGGAATGCGCATGGCCTGCTGCACGCCGAACACCGGCTCCGCGTCCGCGCGGGTCGGGTGCTCGAGGTCGGGCCGGAACGAGCGGTACATCGGTTCGCTCTGCAACATCGGCGTATTGCAGTTGGTGGGGTGCACGACGTTTGCGCGAATGCCGCGCTCGGCGAGTTGGCGCGAGAGCTCGTAGACGTAGGCGGTCAGCGCGCGCTTGGAGTGCATGTAGGCCGAGCCGCCGGGATCCTTGCCCGGCTGATCGACCTTGGAGATGTCCATGAGCGCGGCGGCGGAACCCGTCGCGATGATCGAGGCGCCCTCGCGCAGGTGCGGCAGCGCGACCTGGATGGCGTTGATGGTGCCGATCAGATTCGTGTTGATCACGTCGGTCCACGCCTGCATCGCCGGCTGGCCCTGCATCCCGGCCACACCGGCCTGGGCGACGACGATGTCCAGCCGTCCCAGTTCGGCGATGCCGGTCTCGACCGCGGCCTGCAACTGCTCGGCGCTGCGCACGTCCGCCTTGGCGGTCACCACCCGGCGACCGGCCGCGGCGACGAGTTTGGCGGTCTGCTCGAGATCTTCGGGCCGCGCCAGCGCGTATCCGATGGTCGAGATGTCTTCGCACAGATCCACCGCGATGATGTCGGCGCCCTCTTCGGCGAGGCGGACCGCATGACTGCGCCCCTGTCCGCGCGCGGCGCCGGTGATGAACGCGACCTTGCCCTCGACACGTCCCACAGCTGACCTTCCAATCTCTATCCCCGGGTGGCGGTGCCGCCGCGACGGATCACCCGTCCCCGCTGGTTGCCGCGGCGGCCGATGCACAGGACATCGGCCGCTTCATGATCTCGCCATAGAAGAATTTTCCTTGCGGTGAAAGAGAACGTTACTCTTGCGCCGAAGTTGCCGCAAGGCCCCGTGATTGGCGGCCAGCGTGACGTACCGGGGGAGTTTTTCGAGGAGAAGCATTGCCGTTTCGGCGGATTTCCGGGCTTTTTGCGAGAAAGTGCTCTTTTCATCTGACGAGAACGTTATTCTCGTCAGCGTCGGAGGGGTGTGCCTCCGACACCCGAGCGAGTGAGAGCCGAGATGCGAACCATTCCCGAGGAATTGAGACGCCGCTACGAGCGCGCGGGCTGGTGGCGGCCCGAGACGCTGGGCGAGCTGCTCGGTCGCGGCCTGGCCGCCGCGCCCGAGGCCGAGTTCCGGGTGCATTCGCAGGTCAGGCCGTGGTCGGGCACGCTGGCCGAGGTCGAGCGCACCGCGCGGCGGCTCGCGGCCGGACTGCGTGCGCGCGGCGTCGGGCCCGGCGATGCGATCGCGTTCCAGCTGCCCAATTGGATGGAGGCCGCCGCGACCTTCTGGGCCGCATCCTTTCTCGGCGCGGTGGTGGTGCCGATCGTGCACTTCTACGGCGATCGCGAAGTCGCGCACATCCTCGCGACGGTTCATCCGGCGGCCTACCTGACCGCGGAGCAATTCGGCGCGCGCAGCTTCGATCCCGCTCTGGCGGCCGAGGTTCCGGTGGTGGGCGTGGTCGGGCGGGATTTCGACGAGCTACTCGCCGACGAGCCGATGAGCGGCACGATCGCGGTCGACCCCGCAGGCCCGGCGCTGATCGCCTTCACCTCGGGTACCACCAGCGCGCCCAAGGGCGTGGTGCACAGCCACGAGACATTGGGTTGCGAGGCAAGGCAATTGGCCGAGCAGAACGCCATGGACGAGGCCGATCAGCTCACCGCGACACCGGTGGGACATTTCATCGGCATGCTCGGGGCGTTCCTGCTGCCGGTGTTGGGCGGCAGATCGATTCATCTGCTGGATGTGTGGGAACCGGGCAACGCGCTGGCGCTGATGAACGAGTACGGCCTGTCGGTCGGCGGCGGCCCGCCCTACTTCGTGACCAGTCTGCTCGATCACCCGGACTTCACGCCCGCTCATCTCGACCACGTCCGGTATGTGGGCCTGGGCGGTTCTGCGGTGCCCGCCGCGGTCACCCGCAGGCTCGCCGATCTGGGACTGATCGCGTTCCGCGCCTACGGCAGCACCGAACATCCCTCGATCACCGCCTCGCGCTACACCGCACCCGAATTCGAGCGGCTGTGCACCGACGGGCGGCCGCTGCCCGGCGTGGAGATCCGCCTGGCCGATGACGGCGAAATCCTCAGTCGCGGACCGGATCTGTGCCTGGGCTACACCGATCGGGAGCTGACCGACCAAGTCTTCGACGCCGAGGGCTGGTATCACACCGGCGATATCGGCGTGCTGCACGCGGACGGTCACCTCACGATCACCGATCGCAAATCAGACGTCATCATCCGCGGCGGCGAGAACGTCAGCGCGGTGGAGGTCGAGGAGGTCCTCACCATGATGCCCGCGGTTGCCGAGGCGGTCGTGGTGGCCGTCCCGGACGCCCGTCTCGGCGAGACGGTTGGCGCGGTGCTGCGGATTCGCCCCGGACACGTGCTGCCCTCGGTGGAGACCGTGCGCAGGCATTTCCGGGCCGCGGGCCTCGCGCGGCAGAAGTGGCCCGAGCGCTTGTTCGAGGTGACGGACTATCCCCGCACCCCGAGCGGCAAGGTGCGCAAACAGCTGATCCGCCAGCAGATTGCCACATCCAACTGACGAGAATATGATTCTTCTCATTCGCAAATGGAGGTCTCATGGTTAGTCGTGCAAGCGACGCCGGCACGCCCGAATCCGAGGTCGACGTCGTCGTACTGGGCAGCGGTGCGTCCGGCCTGACCGCGGCGCTGACCGCCGCGGTCCGCGGCGCCTCGGTGGCGATCGTCGAGAAGGCCGCGACCGTCGGGGGAACCAGTGCGGTTTCCGGCGGCATCGCGTGGATTCCGGCGCACGACCGATCGCCCGACGGGCCGCTGAGCGTCGAGGACGCGCTGCGCTATCTGCATGCGCAGTCGCTGAATTCGATGGACGACGAACTGGTGGAGACCTTCGTGCGCACCGGCGCGCGGATGGTCGAATTCGTTGAGAAGCACAGCGGGTTGCGCTTCGAAATCGCCGAGGGTTTCCCGGATTACAAGCCCGAGCTGCCCGGCGGGCAGCCCGGCGGCGGGCGTTCGCTGAGCCCGGTCGCCTTCGACCGATCCCGGTTGGGACAGTGGCGCGACCGGATCACCGCCTTCCCCGAGGACTGGAGCAACGTCGGCTTCGACGCGGAGACCCGGGCGCGGCTGCACGCCGGGACCGATACCGACTCGACGGATCTGGTCGTGGCCGGGGCCGCGCTGGTCGCCGGACTGCTGTTCGGCGTACTCGGAAACGGCATCGTGCCGCGCACGAAAGCCCGTGCGGTGGAACTGCTTTCGGAGGACCGGCGGATCACCGGCGTGCGGTTCGAGACGCCCGAGGGCGCAGCGATCCTGCGGGCGCGCAAGGGCGTGGTGCTCGCGACCGGCGGTTTCGAATGGGATCCCGGACTGGTCCGCGCGTATCTGCGCGGCCCGATGTCCGGCCCGGTCTCCCCGCCCAACAACACCGGTGACGGCCTGCGCATGGCGATGGCGCACGGCGCGGATCTGGGCACCATGAGTGAGGCGTGGTGGGTTCCGGTCGTGCAGATCCCGGGCGACACCATCGAGGGCAAGCCGCGCAGCCGCAGCGTGCGGCTCGAGCGCACCCGCCCGCGCAGCATCATGGTCAACCGCGCCGGACGGCGGTTCGTGAACGAGGCGTCGGAGTACAACTCGATGGCCGGGGCGTTCCACTACCTCGATCCCAAGGGCGGTTACGTCAACGATCCGGGCTGGATCGTCTTCGACGCCGAACATCTGCGCAAGTACGGCTTCCTGGGCGTCGCGCCGGGCGAGGCGGTGCCCGAATGGTATTGCGAATCGAAGGATCTCGACGAGCTGGCCGCCAAGACCGGCATCGATGCGCAGGGCCTGGCCGCGACGGTCGAGGCCTGGAACCGCAACGTCGCCGCTGGCGCCGATCCCGACTTCGGCAGGGGCGCAAGCGCTTACGACGGCTGGTGGGGCGATGAGAACGCCTCCACGGCCGCGGGCCGCACCCTCGGACCGCTCGACACCGGGCCCTACTACGCGGTGCCGATCACGGTCGGTGCGATGGGCACCAAGGGCGGGCCGCGCACCGATCGCGACGGCCGGGTGCTGCACGTGGACGGCGAGGTCATCCCGGGTCTGTTCGCGGTCGGCAATGCGATGGCCGGTGTCACCGGCCGGGCCTACGGCGGTGCGGGCGGGACCATCGGCCCCGGCATGGTGTGGGGCTTCCGGGCCGGGCACACCGCCGCGACCGGTACGTCGGCAGACGCCTGAACAGCGAAAACGACCAGCGCGCCCGAGTCGCCGGGACGGGCAGGTGCGGATTAGGGAGGTTACGAGTTGTCGGAGTACGAGAGCATCTGGAGCGATCTGCAGGGCGTCGCGTTCACCCAGGGGTATCTGGACGTCGGCGGTGTGCGCACGCGCTACTGGCACGCGGGCGATCGGGACAAACCGGCGCTGGTGCTGCTGCACGGATCCGGCGGGCACGTCGAGGCGTACTCCCGGAATCTGGAGGCGCACGCCGAACACTTCTCCACCTGGGTGATCGATATGCTCGGGCACGGCTACACCGCCCGCCCCGGTCACCCGCTCGAGGTGAAACACTATGTGGCACACCTGATCGCGTTCCTGGACGCGGTCGGGGTCCAGCGGGCGCACATCAGCGGTGAATCGCTCGGCGGCTGGGTGGCCTCGCGCTTCGCCATCGACCACCCCGATCGAGTGGAACGCCTGGTGCTCAACACCGCCGGGGGATCGCAGGCCGATCCCGAGGTGATGAAACGCATCATCACGCTGTCCATGGCCGCGGTCACCGATCCCACCTGGGAGACCGTGCAGGCGCGGATCCGCTGGCTGATGGCCGACAAGACCAAGGATTACGACGACGTCGTGGCCAGCCGCCAGCGCATCTACCGCCAGCCCGGATTCATCGAGGCCATGCGAGACATCATGGCCCTGCAGGATCCGGAGATCCGGCAGCGGAATCTGGTGCGGCCCGAGGACTACGCCCGGATCACCGCGCCCACGCTGGTGCTGTGGACCAGTGACGATCCCACCGCCGACGTCACCGAGGGCCGCCGCATCGCCTCGATGATCCCCGGCGCGCGCTTCGAGGTGCTGCCAGACTGCGGGCACTGGCCGCAGTACGAGGACCCGAAGAGCTTCAACGCCCTGCACATCGACTTCCTGCTGGGTGGCTGATCGTGACTGAACAGAACAGTGCCGGAGCGGGCGGCGCTGGGAATGGGGATCCCGGCCCGATCGGCTCTGAGCAGAGTAGTTCTGGCACAGGCGATTCCGTGAGCGCCGGTTTCGGTCCGAGCGAATCCGCGCAGAGCAGCGGCGGGTCGGGCGAAGGGGAGGGTGTCCTGGGATCGAACGGGTCTGCGCAGAGCGGTGCCGGGTCGGGCAAGCCGGAGGCTGGTTACGGCACGAGTGGATCCACACAGATTGGTTCCGCGCCAGTGGATTCCGGGGCTTCCACCGATGTAGACGTGCTGCTGGTCGGCGCGGGCCCGGTCGGGCTGACGCTGGCGAATATTCTCGGCATGTATGGGGTGCGCACCCGCGTGGTCGAGGAACGCCCGACGCTGATCGACTATCCGCGCGGGGTCGGCCTGGACGACGAATCGCTGCGGACTTTCCAGTCCATCGGCCTGATCGAGGGGATCCTGCCGCACACCACGCCGAATCAGTTCATGCGATTCGTCGACGGCCGGCGCCGGCTGCTCGCCGAGATCGCCCCCACCGATGCGCAATTCGGCTGGCCCAAGCGCAACGGATTCGTGCAGCCGCTGGTGGACGCCGAACTGCTGGCCGGGCTGTCCCGGTATCCGCACGTCGAGGTGCGGTGGGGCGCCGCGATGAGCTCTGCGGTCGATTCGGGCGACCGGGTCAGCGCCGAACTCGACACGGCCACAGGCACTTCCATCGTGACCGCGCGTTATCTGGTGGGCTGCGACGGCGGCCGCAGTGCGACGCGTCGGCAGATGGGCGTCTCGTTCGAGGGAACCACCTCCTCGACCCGCTGGCTGGTGGTCGATCTGGCCACCGACCCGCTGGGACATCCCAATCTCGAGGTGGCCGCCGATCCGGCTCGTCCGAACGTGTCGGTGTCCATCGCGCATGGCATCCGGCGCTTCGAATTCATGATCCACGACGACGAATCCGACGAGCTGGCCGAGGACCCCGCGTTCGCGCAACGCCTGATCGCGCCGTTCGTGCCGCATCCCGATCGGATCGAGGTCATCCGGCGACGGGTGTACACGCATCATTCGCGGATCGCGGGTTCGTTCCGCAAGGGCCGGATGTTCCTGGCCGGTGACGCCGCGCATCTGATGCCGGTGTGGCAGGGGCAGGGATACAACAGCGGTATCCGCGACGCGGCCAATCTCGGCTGGAAACTCGCCGCGGCCGTCACTGGCCAGGCCGGTGACGGCCTGCTCGACAGCTACGACCTCGAGCGCCGCAAACACGCGCGGGCGATGATCGACCTGTCCACCATGGTCGGCAAGGTGATCTCGCCGACCGACCGGAAGGTCGCCGCGGTGCGGGACGTGCTGGTCCGCGCGGCCGCCGCGATCCCGCCGGTGCGCCGCTACGTGCTGGGCATGCGGTTCAAGCCGATGCCGAAGTACGAACGCGGCGCGGTCGTGCACACCTGGTCGCGCACACCGAAATCCGCGGTGGGCACGTTGTTCATCCAGCCGCGAGTGGACACCCGCGAGCGGTCGAACGTGCTGCTGGACGAGGTGCTCGGGCCCTGGTTCGCGGTGCTGTGCTGGAACAACGCGCCTCGGCGGGTGCTCGGTGACGCGGCGTTCGAGCAGTGGAAAGCGTTGGGGGCGAGGTTCTTCGAGATCCTGCCTGTGAACCAGCTGCACTGGACCGGACACGACGATCCGGATGTGACCGTGCTGGCCGATCGCGGCGGCGCGCTCAAGAAATGGTTCGACGGGCAACAGGATTCGGTGCTGTTCCTGCGCCCGGACCGCTGTATCGCGGGCGCGACGATCGCCCAGCTGGCACCGGAACTCAGCGCGGATCTGCTGCGCACTCTCACGCTCGTCCCGGGAGGAGGACACGATGCCGCTGGCCCTGTGCTGCGTCTCGCACAGCCCTCTACTTGATCTGCCAGGACCGGACCGCGAACTGCTCGACGATATCGGCGCGGCCCTGGACCAGGCGGCGGAGTTCGTCCGCGAGTTCGATCCCGAACTGGTCGTGACGTTCTCGCCCGATCACTACAACGGGTTCTTCTACAAACTCATGCCGCCGTTCTGCATCGGTGCGGCGGCCTCGGGCGTCGGCGATTACGGCACCCACGCCGGACCGCTGGACGTGCCCGCGGATCTGGCCCGCGAACTGGCCGAATCGGTCCTGGACGCGGGTGTGGACGTCGCGATGTCGATGACGATGGAGGTCGATCACGGCACCGTGCAGCCGTTGGCGCGGCTGCTCGGCGCGGCCACCGCGAAGCCGGTGATCCCGATCTTCGTCAATTCGGTCGCGGTGCCGCTTGGTCCGCTGCGGCGGGCCGCCGCGCTGGGGGCGGCGGTCGGCGATTATCTTGCGGGCCTTGGCAAACGGGTGCTCGTGGTGGGATCGGGCGGGCTGTCCCACGACCCGCCGATGCCCACCCTGGCCACCGCGACGGGTCCGGCGCGCGAGCGAATTCTGCACGGCGGCACCATGTCCGCGCAGCAGCGCGCCGCCCGGCAGGAGCAGGTGATCGCGGTCGCGCGTGAATTCGATTCCGGGAGCGGGCAATTGCGCGCGCTCAACCCGGACTGGGACCGCCGGGTGCTCACCGCGCTCGACGAGGGGCGGCTGGACGAGTTCGACGACTGGTCCAATCCGTGGATCACCGAGGTGGCGGGCAATTCCGCGCACGAGGTGCGCACCTGGGTCGCCGCCTTCGGCGCGCTGGCCAGCGAGGGCCGGTACCGGACCATCGTGCGCTACTACCGGCCCGCCCCCGCGCTGATCGCCGGATTCGCCGTGCGCACCGCGCTGCCGCAGCGCGATCTCGATTCGACCAGCAGGAGGCATCCGTGACCCGGAAACGCGGCGTGCGAGCTCTGTTATTGACGGCGGGGTCAGCGCATCATTTTTCTTGTCGGTATCTACGGATATGTTCGTTGGGTGCAGTTGCGCTACAACTTTCGCCTCTACCCGACGCCCGGCCAGCAGGTTGCGTTGGCGCAGGCGTTCGGGTGTGCGCGGGTGGTATTCAACGATGGATTGCGTTTGCGGCAGCACGCTCGCGAGGCCGGATTGCCGCACATCAAGGACTCGGCGCTGCAGAAGATGGTAATCACGGAAGCGAAGAGAAATCCGGATCGGGCGTGGCTGGCCGAGGTTTCCTCGGTGGTGCTGATTCAAGCGTTGGGCGATCTGCACAATGCGTATCGGAACTTCTTCGCATCGTTCACGGGCAAGCGGAAAGGCCCGAAGGTCTCCGCGCCCAGGTTCCGGTCCCGCAAGGACAATCGGCGGTCGATCAGGCTTACTCGCAATGGCTTCGGCCTGCGTCCGAATGGTCGGTTGTATGTGGCGAATGTCGGGGAGCTGAAGGTCACCTGGTCGCGCGCGTTGCCGTCTGTTCCGTCGTCGGTGGCGGTCACCAGGGACGCTGCCGGGAGGTACTTCGCGTCGTTCGTGGTGCAGACCGAAGACGAACCGTTGGTTCAGGTCGATTCAGAGGTCGGTATCGACCTGGGTTTGACGACGTTCGCCGTCCTGTCGAACGGGAAGCAGATCGAGTCGCCCCGGTTTTTGCGGCGAGTCGAACGCAAACTCCGCAGAGCACAGCAAGCGTTGTCCCGCAAACAGAAAGGCTCGGCGAACAGGACGAAAGCCCGTGTGACTGTGGCCAGGGTGCATGCCCGAGTGTCCGATACCCGGCGAGATTGGGCGCACAAGCATTCCACCGCGATTATCCGCGAGAACCAAGCGGTGTTCGTCGAGGACTTGTGCGTCAAGGGGCTCGCTCGGACCAGGTTGGCGAAGTCGGTTCACGATGCCGGGTGGGGCATGTTTACGTGCATGTTGCAGGAAAAGGCAGTCCGTTACGGCCGCACCTTTCACAAGGTGGATCGGTTCTTCCCCTCCAGTCAGCTGTGTTCGGCGTGTGGCCGGATCGACGGGCCGAAACCGTTGCACATCTGCGAATGGAGTTGCCCGTGTGGCGCGACTCACGACCGGGACGTGAACGCGGCACAAAACATTCTCGCGGCGGGACGCGCCGAGAGCTCAAACGCCTGCGGAGGGACCGTAATTCCTTCCGCCTAGCGGGAGGTCAGTCCTTGTGAAACAGGAACCCACCAAGACGCCGCAAGGCGTGGTAGGAATCCGTGGCATTCAGGCCGCGGAGGACGTCAAAGCAGATTCCAACGGGACATCGGAAAGCGTTGCCGCACAACAGGGTGACGACTTCGATCACACGGTGGACGTCCTGGTGATCGGTTCCGGGGGCGGCGGTATGACCGCGGGGCTGGCCGCGAAGGACGCCGGACTGCGTACCCTGATCGTGGAGAAGTCCGCGCAGTACGGCGGTTCCACCGCGCTGTCCGGCGGCGGCATCTGGGTGCCGGGGGCGCCCGCGCAGAAGCGCGACGGCTTCGAACTCGATCCCGAGAGCGTGGTCGAGTACCTGCGCACCATCACCCACGGCCTGGTCTCCGAGGAGCGGTTGCGGGCGTACGTGGAACGCGCGCCGGAGATGATGGAATTCCTGGAGCGCAGCAGCGATTGGCTCGAATTCGTCTGGAAGCCCGGCTATGCCGACTACTACCCGGAACTTCCCGGCGGTTCGGGTGAGGGCAGCACGATCAACGTGCCGCCGATCGATCTGCGCAAGTTGGGGCCCGACGAAGAAAAGCTGCTGCATCCGCTCGCCTTGGCCCCGAAGGGAATCTGGCTGGGCCCCAAGGATCTTCGGCTGTTCTACCAGGTCCGGCAGAACTGGCGGGGCAAGGCCGTATTGGTCAAACTCGTGTGGCGGATGTTCCGGGCCCGGGTGTTCGGCGACCGGATCGCCGCGATCGGCCAGTCGCTGATGGCCCGGATGCGCCTGGCCCTGCGCGAACACGATGTGCCGCTGTGGCTCGACGCCCCGATGACGTCCCTGATCACCGGCCCGGACGGCGCGGTGGTCGGCGCGGTCGTCGAGAAGGACGGTCATGAACTGCGGATACGCGCCGAGGGCGGGGTCATCCTGGCGACCGGCGGATTCGAGCACGACATGGTGTGGCGCAAGGAATTGTGCCCGGAGGTCGACCAGGACTGGAGTTTCGGCAACCCGGCTTCGATGGGCGACGGGATTCGCGCGGGCCGGCAGGTCGGCGCGGATACCGATCTGCTGGACGAGGCGTGGTGGTTCCCGTCCATCCAATGGCCCGACGGCCGAATGCAATTCATGCTCAACGAGCGGATGATGCCCGCGCAGTTCATCGTCAACGGCGCGGGAAAGCGGTACATCAACGAGGCCGCGCCCTATATGGACTTCGGTCACGCGATGATCGAGGGGCAGCGCTCCGGCGTAACGCACATCCCGAGCTGGCTGATCACCGACGCGCGCTCGTGGCACCGGTACGTCGTCGCGGGACATCTGCCCATCCCGAAGGTCCCGTTCGCGCCGGTGCCCACCGGCTGGAAGATCCCGCAGGCGTGGCTCGACTCGGGCGTGGTCAAGCAGGCGAGCTCGTGGGCAGAGCTGGCCGCCAAGATCGACGTGCCCGCAGACCAATTGGCCGCTACCGCAGAGCGTTTCAACGAACTCGCGCGCAACGGCCACGACGACGACTTCCAGCGCGGGGACAGCGTCTACGACAACTACTACGGCGACCCGACGCTGCCCAACCCCAACCTCTACCCGCTGGGCAAGCCGCCGTACTACGCGTTCCGGATGGTGCCCGGCGATCTGGGCACCTCCGGCGGTCTGCGCACCGACGAGTTCGCCCGGGTGCTGCGGGCGGACGGGACGGTCGTGACCGGTCTGTACGCGACCGGGAATACGACCGCGGCGGTGATGGGCCGCAGCTATGCCGGGGCGGGGGCCACCATCGGTCCCGCGATGACCTTCGGATACATAGCGGCCCAGCACATTTCGGGGAAAGACCGGGCCGATGACAGCGGTCCGGCACAGGTGAGCACCACCGACTCTGATGGAGGAAGTAAATGAAGATATCCCTGTTCTACGAGTTCGCCCTGCCGCGGCCGTGGGTCGCCGACGACGAGCGGCAGATGTTCCAGGACGGACTGGACGAGGTGGAGGCCGCCGACAAGGCCGGTTTCTCCACCGTGTGGCTGACCGAGCACCACTTCCTCGAGGAGTACTGCCACTCCACCGCCCCCGAGATGTTCCTGGCCGCGGCGAGTCAGCGCACCAAGGACATTCGCCTCGGCTTCGGCGTCATGCACCTGCCGCCCGCGATCAACCACCCCGCCCGCATCGCCGAGCGGGTGTCCTCGCTGGATCTGCTGTCCAACGGGCGCGTCGAATTCGGCACCGGCGAGGGTTCCTCGGTGGGTGAGCTCGACGGGTTCAACATCGATCCGGCCGACAAGCGCGGTCAGTGGGAGGAGTCGCTCGACGTCGCCATCCGCTGCATGATCGAGGAGCCGTTCACCGGCTTCAAGGGCAATCACATCCAGATGCCCGCCCGCAACGTCGTGCCCAAGCCGGTGCAGAGCCCGCATCCGCCGGTGTGGGTGGCCTGTACCCGGCCCTCCTCGGTGCAGATGGCGGCCCAGAAGGGTATCGGCGCACTGAGTTTCGCGTACACCGGCCCCGGCCCGCTGGCCGAGCGCGTGCGCGGTTACTACCAGGAGTTCGAGGACAAGGCCGAGCCCACCATCCCGCAGCTCAACCCGAACATCCTGGCCATCGGCGGCGACCTGTCGATGATGGTCGCCCCGACCGACGAGCAGGCCCTGCAACGCCTCGGCGTCGGTGGCGGCTTCTTCTCCTTCGGCATCATGCACTACTACATGACCGGCCAGCACACCCCCGGCCGGACCGGTGTGTGGGACCGCTACCTGGAGGCGGTCAAGGAGGACGAGACCCTCGCCTACGGCCCGGGTCGCGGCGCGATCGGCTCGCCGGACACCGTGCGCGAATTCCTGCGCGGCTACGAGGAGAGCGGGGTCGACGAGATCATCCTGCTGCTCAATCCGCGCAGCCACGAGGGGACCATGGAGTCCATCGAGCTGATGGGCAAGCACGTGCTGCCCGAGTTCATCGAGCGGGACGCGAAGCAGGTCGCGGCCAAGGCCAAGCGGCTCGAGCCGATCATCGAGAAGGTCGAGGCGCGCCGGAAGCCGTTGGCGGGCCCCGCATTCGACGAGAACTACTCCTTCGGCGGGCTGCCCACCGGTCGCGGCGGCACGTTCACCGCGAGCGAGATCCCCGAGGCCATGGCCGAGATCAACGAGGGCCGGGTGCAGGCGGCCCAGCGCGCCAAGGACGAGCAGTAGCCGCAGGCCGGAAAGAAGGCGAGGTACCCGACGTGGGACGAACAGATCAGCTGTGGCGGTACGACGGCCGCCGGGTCGTGGTGACCGGATGCTCATCCGGGATCGGCGCGTGCGTGGCCGAGCAGGTACGCGAACTCGGCGGCGCGGTGATCGGCCTGGATCTGGCCGAGCCGTCCGGTGAACTGGACGAGTTCCACCGGGTGGACATGGCCGACGTCGCATCGATCGACCGTGCCGTCGCCGCGATCGGGGCCCCCGTCGACGCGTTGTTCAACGTCGCCGGGGTGTCCTCGGGCATCGGCGACCCGATCAAGGTCGTCGCCATCAATTTCCTCGGCCTGCGCCGCCTCACCGAGGCGCTGGCGGCGGGAATGGGCCCGGGCTCGACGATCGTGAGCGTGTCCTCGCTCGCGGCGTCCGGGTACCTCGACCACCGCGAGCAGTCCGACGGACTGCTCGCGACCACCGGCATCGACGACGGGATCGCTTGGTGCACAAGCAATCCCGATGCGATCGCGGACGGCGGATACCGGTTGTCCAAGGAAGCGATCATCTACTACACGATGCGCAACGCCGTCCCCCTCGGGGCGCGCGGAATCCGCATCAACTGCACCGGGCCGGGGGTCACCGAGACTCCCATCCTGGACCAGCTGCGGTCCGCCTACGGGGCGCAGTATCTCGACACCATCCCCAAACCGCTCGGCCGCGTCTGCGAGCCGGCCGAGCAGGCGGCCGTCCTGGTGTTCCTCAACAGCCAGGCCGCCAGCTATGTGCACGGCCAGGTGCTGTGGGTGGACGGCGGCAACGTGGCCGCGCGAATCGCGGCCTCATCCACCACAGAAGGAGAGGCATAGTGGCCACCCTGACCGAATTCCGGCGCGTCGCCGACCAAGTGCGCAACTGGGGCCGCTGGGGCGCGGCCGACGAACTCGGCACGCTCAACTTCATCACTCCGGCCAAGGTCGCCGAGGCGGCGAAGCTGGTGCGGCACGGGCGGGTGTTCCCGCTCGGGGTCGACTTCGACTCGTCCGGACCGCAGGGGGCGTTCAAGTTCCGGCAGAACCCGGTGCACGTGATGACCGTCGACGGCGGCGACGCGCGGACCATGGCCGAATACGGACCGCAGTGGGCGGCAAACGGTTTCGGGCAGGAGTTCGGCGGCTTCTTCGCCGGAGAGGACAATCCGTTCCGGTTCAACGACGACATGATCGTCATGCCGTTGCAGGCGGCCACGCAGTGGGACGCCCTGTCGCACGTCTACTACGACGACAAGCTGTACAACGGCTTCCCGGCCGATTCGGTCACCAGCGCCGGGGCGTTCCACTGCGGGATCGACAAGGTCGACGGCAAGGGCATCACCACCCGCGGCGTACTGCTGGACCTGGTCCGCTATCGCGGCGCGGACGTCTTCCTCGAGCCCGGAAACCCCATCACCCCGGACGAATTGGACGAGGTGGCCAAGGCCCAGGGCGTCGAGATCGGCCGCGGTGACATCGTGCTGGTGCGCACCGGCTGGTGGTCGCGGTTCCAGGAGACCCGGGACGGCGCCGAGCCGTATTCGGGCCTGGACTGGATGTGCGCCAAGTGGTTGCACGAGCGCGAGGTCGCCGCCGTGGCCGCGGACAACCTGATGGTCGAGGACGTGGTGTCCGGCGTGGAGGGCACCTTCCTGCCGATGCACATGCTGTGCCTGCGCGACATCGGCCTGATGCTCGGTGAGTACTGGGATCTCACCGCGCTGGCCGCCGATTGCGCCGCCGACGGCGTGTACGAATTCCAGCTCGTCGCACCGCCTTTGCGGGTGGTCGGCGCGGTCGGCTCACCGATCAACCCCATCGCGATCAAGTAAGGGAAACCAGGAGGTTTCGAGATGACCGCAAGTACGACCAGTGCGGACCCCGCCGTCGCGGACCACGACGGACGACGATTCGTCGTCGGCCTCGGTGGGACGTTGCGCGCGGGCTCGTCGACCGAGAGGGCACTGCGGCACTGCCTGGCGGCCGTCGAGCGCCAGGGCGGGCGCACCGCGTTGTTCTGCGGTGAGGACATCAACCTGCCGATGTACAACCCGCACGATCCGGATCGCACGCCGCGGGCGGTCGCGCTGATCGAGGCGCTGCGGCGCGCGGACGCCGTGGTGATCGGCTCGCCCGGTTACCACGGCGGCATCTCCGGTCTGGTGAAGAACGCCCTGGACTACATCGAGGATCTGCGGGGTGACCCGACGGTGTATCTGGACAACAAACCGCTGGGCTGCATCACCTGCGCGTACGGCTGGCAGGCCGCGGTGGGCACGCTGGGACAGCTGCGCGCGATCGGGCACGCCTTGCGGGCGTGGCCGACTCCCCTTGGGGTGCCGATCAATTCGGCCGATCCGATCTGGGACGCCGAGGGAAACCTGTCCGACGACACCGTCGCCGCACAGCTGGAACTGCTCGCTACCCAGGTGCTCACCTTCGCCCCGGCGGGCGGTGTGCGGGCGTGAGTGTCCGGGCACCTGATCCGGCCGCGGTGCGCGCGGCGATCACCGCGCTGCGCCGCGGCCGAATGGTGTTGCTGGTCAGCGAGATCGACGGCGGGTATCGCGGTGATCTGGTGCTGGCCGCCGAGCGGGCGACCGCGGAGTCGGTCAATCAACTCGGCGCGCTCGGGCGCGGGCTGGTCCAGGTGGCCGTGCGTTCGGCGCAGCTGGATCGGCTCGAGATACCGCCCGCCGATCCCTCGATGACCGGTCCGAGCCGTGAGCGCTTCCGGGTTCCGGTCGGCCCGGTGGGCGCTGCCGCGACCGGTGTGCACGCTTCGCAGCGGGCGAAAACGATTCGTGCCCTTGCCGATCCGTCGAGTACGCCGGGTGATTTCAGCCGCCTGGGGCACGTGTTTCCGCTCGGCTGTGCCGAGCAGGGGGTGTTGGCCGCGCCCGCGCCGCCCGAGGCCGCGATGGATCTGGCCGAGCAGGCGGGGATGTCGCCCGCGGGTGTGCTGTGCGAGGTCAGTGGGGCCGACGGGGAAGCGGCCCGGCTGTCCGAACTGCTCGAACTCGGCGGCGCGCACGGGTTGCCGGTGGTCTCGATCGAGGATCTGATCGCCTACCGGCGAGGTGAGCTGTGCCGAGTGGAACGTCGCGGTGTGGCGCGAATCCCCTTGCCGGTGGGCGAGTTTCGCGCGGTCGGATTCATCGATGGGCTCGGCCGCGACCACATCGCCTTCGTCCACGGCCAGCCCAGGGCCGATCGCGTGCCGCTGGTGCGGGTGCATGTGGAATGCCTGTTCGGCGACACGCTGGGCTCGCTGTTCTGCGACTGCGGGGCGAGATTCGAACGCGCGCTGGAACTCATCGCCCGGGCGGGTCACGGCGTGCTGGTCTACGTGCGTTCCCGGGACGCCGTGCTGCGCGGCCTGCCGTTCAGCGAGAGTTATTCTGCTGCAACACATCCGGTAGATCCGGGAGATCTGCTGTCGGCGTTCGAGATCCTGGACGAGCTCGGCATACACGAGATCCGCCTGCTCGCCGTCGCTGACGAGGATCCTTTCATCCCCGACCAGGTCCGCATCCTCGAGCGGATCTCGCTCGCCGCCGACGCACCGGCGAATGCGACGCAGATATGGCCTGACACAACGACAATCGCCGATCCGATAGGGAGAGTTTCGTGATCGCAGAGCGCAGGACGCTGATCGTGGACGGACTGGCGACCAGTTACTTGGAGGCCGGCGCCGGTGAGCCGGTGGTGCTGCTGCACGGCGGCGAATTCGGCGCGGGCGCGGAGGTCGGCTGGGAGCACACCATCGATGCGCTCGCGGGCAGGTACCGAGTGCTGGCTCCGGACATGCTGGGATTCGGCGAATCGGCCAAGGTCGTGGACTTCACCGACGGCCGCGGGCTGCGAATCCGGCACATCGCACGGTTTCTCGCCCTGCTCGGCGTGGAATCGGCACATTTCGTGGGCAATTCGATGGGTGCGGTGAACATGTTCGCCGACGTCACCTCCGCGACCCCGCGGCTGCCGATGCGCAGCATGGTCGCGATCTGCGGCGGCGGGGAGATCCAGAGCAACGAGCACATGCGCGCGCTCTACGACTACGACGCCACTCCGGAAGCCATGCGGCGCATCGTCACCGCGCTGTTCCACTCCGAGAAGTTCCCCGCCGACGAGCAGTACGTGCGCCGCCGCTATGAGGCGAGTATCGCGCCCGGTGCGTGGGAGGCGTTGGCGGCGGCGCGTTTTCGCCGCCCCGGCGCGGAAACGCCACCTTCGCCGTCGAGCCGCCGTGCGTACGAACGCATCTCGATCCCCGTCCTGGTGATCGAGGGCGCCCGCGACAAACTGCTGCCGCCGGGCTGGTCGGCGCAGATCGCCGGGGCGATCGCTCGCGGCCGCAGCGCGGTCGTCCCGGAGGCCGGGCACTGCCCGCAGATCGAGCAGCCCGAGGCGGTCAACGAATTGCTGCTGACCTTCCTCGACGAGCAGTCCCGCGCGACCGCCGAACCCGACCGGCCCGCGCCGCTGCGGGCCTGACACCGCAGACCGCGAGTTCGGCTGCGGCCGAACCGAATCGAAAGGAAACACGCATGACCGACGAACTGGTCGGAAAGGTCGCCATCGTCACCGGCGGAGCCTCCGGAATCGGCCGCGCGACGGTGACGAAACTGGTCGCCGAGGGCGGGAAGGTGGTCATGGGCGACCTGGACCCCGAACGCGGCGCGGAGGCGATCGCCGAACACGGCGACGCGGTGGTCTTCCTGCGGACCGACGTCTCCGATCCGGCGCAGGTCGAGCAGCTGGTCGAGCATGCCGTGCGGACTTTCGGCGGACTGCACGTCATGGTCAACAACGCGGGCATCCCCGGCAAGATGCACCCGAGCCTGCTGCTGGACGATCTCGGTGACTTCCACCGGGTGCTCGGGGTGAATCTGCTGGGCGTCATGGCGGGGACCAAGTTCGCCGCGCGGCACATGGCCGAGCACGGCGGCGGGTCGATCATCAACGTCTCCTCGGTCGGCGGTCTGCAGGCGGGCGGGGGAGTGCAGACCTATCGCGCGTCCAAGGCCGGGGTCATCCACTTCACCAAGTCGGCCGCGATCGAGTTGGCGCAGTACGACATTCGGGTCAACTGCCTCGCGCCCGGCAATATCCCGACCCCGCTGCTGACCACCTCGGCCGCCGGGATGCCGCCGGACAAGGTGGAGCGGTTCGCCAAGGCGGTGCGCGCGTCGATGAACAACGACCGCCCGCTGCCGCGCGAGGGCGAGCCCGAGCACGTCGCGGACGCGGTGGTGTACCTGGCCGGTGACCGGGCGCTGTACGTGACCGGCACGGTGCTGCCGATCGACGGCGGCACCACCGCAGGAAAGCCGCTCAAGAAACCCGAGGAGCGCAAGCCCGCCGAGCAGAATTCGGCGGAGCCGTCGGCAATGTCTCGAGTCAATGTATCCGGCCCGGTAACCCGATGAATATGCCCGAACATCCTAGGAAGTAGATCTCGATGAAAGTGACTGTCGACGAAGTCAAATGCATCGCGGCCGGCCACTGCGTCATGCACGCCGGCGCGGTGTTCGATCAGCGCGACGAGGACGGCATCGTCGTCCTGCTCGACGAGAACCCGCCCGAAGAACTCGCCGAGGACGTTCGCCAGGCGGCGGCGGTCTGCCCCGCCATGGCCATTCACCTCGAGGAATGAACCGACATCCTGCGGTTCGCCCCGCAGCCGATCATCAGGAGTGAGAAGTGTCCGAAGCGTTGACCGATGCGACCACCGAGATTCCCGAGTATCCGATGTTGCGTTCGGCCGGGTGCCCGTTCGCGCCCCCGCCCGAGGCGACCCGGCTGGGCCGGGACAAGCCGCTGAACCGGGTGCGGATCTGGGACGGCAGCACCCCCTGGCTGGTGACCGGGCACGCCGAATTCAAGGCGCTGATGTCCGATCCGCGGGTCAGCGTGGACGACCACGTCAAGGGATTCCCGCACTGGAACGAGGGTATGGCCGCGATGGTCGACACCCGCCCGAAATCCCTGTTCACCACCGACGGCGAGGAGCACAGCCGGTACCGCCGGATGCTCACCAAGCCGTTCACCTTCAAGCGGGTCGAGGCGCTGCGCTCGGCCATCCAGCAGATCACCGACGACCACATCGATAAGATGCTGGCCGGACCGCAGCCCGCGGATCTCGTTGCGGGGCTGGCACTTCCGGTGCCGACGCTGATGATCAGCGAGATGCTCGGCGTGCCGTACGAGGATCACGAATTCTTCCAGGAGCAGGCGGTCACCAGCGTCGCCCGCTTCGCCACCAAGGAAGAGGCCGAGAAGAGCCGAATGGGCTTGGCGCTCTACCTGATCGATCTGGTGAAGAAGAAGCTGGACGAGCCCGCCGAGGATCTGGTCTCCGATATCGCCGAGCGCGTGCGCGCCGGGGAGATCGATATGAAGGAGGCATCGGGGCTGGGGACCGGCGTGCTCATCGCCGGGCACGAGACCAGCTCGAACATGATCTCCCTGGGAGCCCTTGCGCTGCTGGAGAATCCGGACCAGTTCGCACTGCTGCGCGACACCGACGATCCCAAGGTGGTCGCCAATGCGGTCGAGGAGCTGATGCGCTATCTGAGCGTCATCCAGAACGGTCAGCGGCGAGTTGCCCTGGACGACATCGAGATCGCGGGGGAGCACATCCGCGCCGGTGACGGCCTGATCCTGGACCTGGCCCCGGCGAACTGGGACGAGAAGGCCTGGGAGCAGCCGGACAAGCTCGATCTGACGCGCCCCGCGTCGCAGCACGTGGGCTTCGGGTTCGGTCCGCACCAGTGCGTCGGGCAGCAACTCGCGCGCGCGGAGTTGCAGATCGTCTTCCAGACGCTTGTGCGCCGCATTCCCACACTGCGCCTGGCGATTCCGTTCGAAGAGGTCCAGTTCAAGCACGACCGGCTCGCCTACGGCATCTACGAGTTGCCCGTGGCCTGGTAGGGCCCGGACCGCAGCCGCCCCCGCCCCTCGGTGCCAGCCCGGGCCGGGGGCGGCTGCGTTCTCCCCGAATAGTGATGAGAATGAGCCTCTCGAGATATGAGAAGATCAGTTGCATCACCGTACTGTCACATTTACACTGAGTAGTACTTTGCCGACGACTCGGTCCCGGTTGAAGCCCGCCCGCACCGAGCGCCATGACTTTTCTGCGAGAGGTGAACCTCTGTGACCACCAGCGCGGCCAGTGACGTCTACTACGACCCTTACGACGTACAACTCAACGCGGATCCCTATCCGATGTTCAAGCGACTGCGTGAGGAGGAGCCGCTCTACTACAACGAGCAGCACGACTTCTACGCGCTGAGCCGGTTCGAGGACGTCAACGCGGCGTTGCTGGATCACGGCACCTACAGCTCGGCCAAGGGCGCGATCATGGAGCTGATCAAGGCCGACATCCCGATTCCGCCGGGCGTGCTGATCTTCGAGGATCCGCCGATCCATGACATTCACCGGAAACTGTTGTCGCGCATGTTCACTCCGCGCAAGATCCGGGAGCTCGAGGACAAGATCCGCGAATTCTGCGCCCGCAGCCTGGACCCGCTCGTGGGCACCGGCAAGCTGGATTTCATCGCCGACATCGGCGCGCAGATGCCGATGCGTGTGATCGGCATGCTGGTGGGCATTCCGGAGGAGGACCAGGAGGCGATCCGGGACTTCGCGAACGAGCAGATGCGCACCGAGGAGGGCAAGCCGATGAAGGCCGCCTCCGAGGGGATGGTCGGCGGCGACATCTTCGGCGCCTACATCGACTGGCGGGCCGAACACCCCTCCGACGACATCATGACCGAGTTGCTCAACGTCGAATTCGCCGACGAGACCGGTACCGTCCGGAAGCTGACCCGCGAGGAGCTGCTGACCTACGTCAACGTCGTCTCCGGCGCGGGCAACGAGACCACCACGCGGCTGATCGGTTGGGCCGGAAAGGTTCTCGCCGAACATCCCGATCAGCGCAGGCAACTGGTCGAGAACCCGAGCCTGATCCCGAACGCCGTGGAGGAGCTGCTGCGCTTCGAGCCGCCCGCACCGCACGTCGCCCGGCACGTCACCCACGACGTCGAGCTGTACGGCAGTACGGTCCCCCGGGGCAGCGCGATGATGCTCCTGATCGGCGCCGCCAACCGCGACCACCGCCACTTCGCCCCCGACGGCGACGTCTTCGACATCCACCGCGACACCCGCCAGCACCTCACCTTCAGCGTCGGAACCCACTACTGCATGGGCTCGGCCCTGGCCCGCCTCGAGGGCCGAATCGCCCTGGAGGAAATCCTGAAACGCTTCCCGGAGTGGGAAGTCGACCTGTCAGCGGCCAAACTGTCGCCCACCTCGACCGTGCGCGGCTGGGAAACGTTGCCCGCCATCACCCGGTGATTATGCTATTCCATATGGCATAATGAGGGCATGGCAGATTCGGAGGAATACCCCCTGGGTACGGGGCCGAGCAATGGCATTTCCGTCACCCTTTCCGCTGGAACCTTGCAGGCGATCAGGGACAGAGTCGGCAAGCGGGGCGTGTCCGCATACCTGGAGATGGCCGCCCAGCGGCAGATCGAGCGGGATAACCTGGCTGAGCTGCTTGCCGATTTCGAGGCCGTCAACGGTGTGGCAGACTCGGAGGCGGTGGCGGAGAAAATCTCCAAGCTCACCCGGGGTAAGTCCGACGACGCGGGGCACGCCGCGTGAGCGGAGCGCTGGTTCTCGACAGCGAGGGGCTGGCTAAGGCCGTTCAACGCGATCGGGAGGTTCAGGAATGGCTGGCCGCAGCCCTGCGGTCCGACCTTCCGGTGATCACCTCCGCCGCTGTCCTGGTCGAGGTTATCCACCCCAGGATCAACCGCGCCGCGCTGAAGTGGACATTGTCTCGGCTACGGATCGAACCGGTGACCCGGGTGCTCGCGGAAGCTGCAGCGGACCTGTTGCAACGAGCGGGCCTGCACGGTCACAAGTATGCAATCGATGCCATGCTCTGCGCGACCGCAGCGCAGTATCCGGGTGACATCACGATACTCACCTCCGACATCGAGGACATCGGCATGCTCACCGCAGAGTCTTCGCGCATTGTCGCCGAGAAGATCTGACCGAGCTGCCCAAGCGCCTGCGGAGGAGGAAAGATGACGACGACGGTTCAGTTGCACGTCATCGAGACCTCCTCGGCGAGCGTCGAGTCTACTTCCAGGCCAAGGAAATTGGCGACTCTGTCACGGGGAAAGCAGGCGATTGGTGAATCCTGCGTCGACGAGTCTGGAGTACGAGGCTTCGACCTCGGTGGGCACTTCCTGATGGGCTGCCCACCCTTTGGCCGGATAGACCCAGATTCGTTGAGTGTCGCCGACGAGCGCCTCTCATTCTCCATCGGCCTTGCCGCCGAAGCGGTAAGACCATCGAGATGAGGGGCGAATCGCCCTGTAGGAGATCCTGATACGCTTCCCGGCTTCCAGCCGCATCAGCGACTGGATGCCTCGTCGTCACTGGGGGCTTCGGAATCGTCTTCAGCCAATTGTTCCAAGCTGTCGGTCATTTGGCGTTCCAAAGCTGCGATATCTTCTGGGCTCAGATCCAATCCCGCGCACTCTACTTCTGTGCCCTCGGGCAATGACGCGATCGTCTCGACACCTTTGTTGCGACGAAGCATGGCCGGAAGCTTCCCGAGAACGCTGATCATCAGCGTGAGGAACCCTTCCTCGCTGAGCGCGTCATCTTGGCGGAGCTGGAAGGCGCCGACAACGGACAGCAACAGCACGCCGCCGACGACAACGACGGGTACGGTCCAGACCGGCGTAAGCCGGGCTATTACGAGTAGCACCGACAAGATCACCAGTGCGGCAACGAGATAGAACGATCCGGAGAGCCACGGTGATCGGCGCGCTGCGGCCTTCATCGTGGAGTCCAGCATCTGCTTGTACAGTCGCGCCGAGGTTTCAGGGTCTCGTCCCCGGATAATGATATGAGTGCGGCGCAGACGGCCCTTTTCGTCGAATTCAGCGATCCCCATTACCCTCGGCCCCTCTCACGACGGTTTCCACTGCTGCAGTTGTTGAATCGCTTCCCAGGCGCGAAATGTTGCAAGGACCGTCGCCGGTTCATGTGCTGCTGGCGTGACCGAGGCGGCCAGCATGTACGTAAGCCTGGCCTTCGGACCGGCGCACCCATCTCGGGAGATTCCGATGCCTAGTGTGTTTCCGATGTTGTAGCGGTGAGATGCCTTGGGAGGCAGCGACTTAGCTCGTGGACTTCTTCCGCCGCTCGTAGTGACGGCGCGCCTTCATGCGGTTGCCGCAGCCTGCCATGGAGCACCAGCGGGCGCTGTTGCTTTTGGAGTGGTCGATGAGGAAGAGGGTGCATTCGGTGGTGTTTTCGCAGGGGCGGAGGCGGCCGGGGGACGTGTTTTGGATTGTGTTCCAGGCGATTACGGCTCGGGCTGATAGGGCGTGGGCGGGGGGCGTGGTCAGTTTCCAGGTGATGCCGGTGTTCGTTGCGATAGGGCGGTAGCTGACATCGGCCAGGGCGGGGGTGAGGGCGGTCGGTTCGGACTCGTTGTGGACGAGCGCCTGGAGGGTGTCGCGGGTTGTGCGTAGGAGGGTGAGGTCTTCCTCGGTGTGTTGCTCGTCGGTGTGTTCCTCGAGCCAGCTGCGGGCCTGTCGGGGGTGGGCGAGCAGGTCTGTGCGCTCGCCGCCGATCGTCGGGGTCGTGTTGAGCAGGGCCAGCAGGAGCCGTTCGTCGGGGGACGTGACCTCGAGCATTTTTTTCTAACCTCCATTCGTGCATTGACAAGGTTACCTCATGTCTGCTGTGCTTATAACTGTTAAAAATAACTATGGAGGTTAGAAGCGATGAGTGTTGTGGTGCATCACCGGTACGCGACCGTTCAGGGGCATCGACTCTTCTACCGTGAGTCGGGGTCGGCGGATCTGCCGACAATCGTTCTGCTGCATGGCTTTCCGACGAGTTCGTTCATGTTTCGCAATCTGATTCCGCAGCTCGAGGGGTACCGGGTCATCGCGCCGGACCATTTGGGGTTCGGGCTCTCGGATGCGCCGACCGTCGAGGAGTTCGACTACAGTTTCGACGCGCTGGCCGAGTTGACGCAGGGTCTGCTCGAACAGCTGGGCGTGAACCGGTACGCCCTCGTCGTCCATGATTACGGAGCGCCGATCGGTTGGCGGCTGGCGATCGGGAATCCGAAGTCGGTTGTCGCGGTGATCAGTCAGAACGGGAACGGCTATGACGAAGGCTTCGTCGCGAGCGGCTGGCAGATCATCTGGGACTACCAACGCGATCCCAGCGGCCGGAACGAGGCGGCGCTGCGAAAGGTGTTCACGCTGGCGGCGATTCGGCAACAGTACGTGACCGGCGTCGAGGACGAGAGCCTGCTGAGCCCGGACACCTGGACGCTGGACCACGCCTACCTGTCGCGTCCCGGCAACGCCGAGGTCCAGTTGAAGCTGTTCGCGGATTACGTCACGAACCCGCCGCTGTATCCGGCACTGCACGAATGGCTTCGGGCCGAACAGGTTCCGGTGCTGGCGACGTGGGGCAAGTACGACCCGTTCTTCGGCCCCGACGGCGCTCGGGCGTTCGCCCGCGACACCGAAAACGCGGAGATCCACGTGATGGAAGGCGGCCACTTCCTGTTGGAGAGCGCTTGCGACGAGGTCGCGGCACTCATCCGCGAATTCCTCGCCGAGAATCTGCCCGTGACCTGAGCCGTGACACCCGGCCCTCGGCGTCCGCACCCACTACCGCATGGCCGCGGCCCTGAAACCATTGGCGGCCACGAGAATCCGGCCACGAGAATCCCAAAAGGGCATCGAGGAGGACCTGGGGGTGTGATCCGCTCGCGGCCTATCCGGCTGCCAGTTCTCCGGCTCGTGCCGCCTGCTCCTGAGCCTGCGCCCGGTACAGTCGGCGCAACCGCAAGACGCCCAGGTCGTGCTGGTAGAGGTTTTCGGCCTGGTCGGCGTCGGCGGCCATGTGCTCCAGCATGACGCGATCCTGTTCGAGCACATGCCAATGCCGTTCCTCGAGCTTGGTGCGATACAGGAACTGCCACACGTCCCGCTCCCAGCCGGTCACCCTGCGGTAGCGCCAGAAGAACACGGCGGTACGCCGCTCGTCGATCGGTGTGCCGATGCCGACGATGCCGAACTGGCCGCCCGGGCCCGCGGTCGGCGGGTAGGGGATCTCGAGATCGACCCAGTCGACTCCGGTGCGGCAGAACTCGACCCAGTCGAAGTTGATGCCGCGCTGGTCCGTCTTCTCGAAGAAGAAGCCGCGGTCGGTCTCGCGGATGCGGAAACGCGCGGTGGTCTCGCCCGCGAACATGGTGTGCGAGTCTCGGTGCAGGAACGCGCCGTGCATCGGGTCGAGCAGGTTCTCCATGGCCCAGCGCCACGGCGACTCCCATTCGGCGTAACACAGGAAAGCGGCGGTGTTCTCGTCCACGAGCGGGCCGGGCAGCTCGAGCGGGCCGGGTTCGGCGGCCGGGTCGATGCCGATCCAGGCGAGGATCGCGCCCGCGACCTCGCGCACGGGCAGGCTCCGCACGAGTTGCTTCCCCTCGAGGTTGCAGCCGGGCATGCCGGGCACGGACACCACGGTTCCCGCGCCGTCGACCTCGATGCCGTGGTAGCGGCAGGCGATCCGGTCGCCCAGGTGCTGGCCCAGCGACAGCGGCGCGCCGCGGTGCGGGCACCGGTCGGCGAGCATGCGCACGGCGCCGTCGGACTGCCGGTACAGCAGCCAGTCCTCGCCGAGCCGGGTGATGCGCTTCATGCCGCCGCGCTCGACGAAATCGGACGGGCAGATGGCATGCCACTGGTCACGCATGCCGGTGGTGAAGATCCGGTCGGCTGTCAGTGCGGTGGTGGGGGATTCGTTCATCATCGGGCTCCCAGCCGTGCGATCTCGGTGGTGAAGGATTCGGCTGTCCACGGCCGGCCGCCGGGTGCGTAGATGCTGCGTCCGTTCAGACCGGCCACCAGAGCGTCGAGGCTGTGGCCGCCGCTGCCGAAGACTTCTTCGATGGCCCCGGCCAGCTTCATTTCGTACGGTGTGGGTTCGCCGGTGCGAGCCTGGTGGATGACCAGGTACTGGTCGTTCATTGATTCTCCTAGAGGTCGAGCACGAGCTCGTCGGTGAGCGCCCGGGAGACGCAGATCATCATGGTTTTCCCGGCCGCCTGTTCGGTGCTGGACAGCACGTCGTCGCGGTGGTCCGGAATCCCTTGCAGCACAGTGGTTTCGCAGCTGCCGCAGATGCCTTCTCGGCAGGAGCTGGGCACCTCGACCCCTGCCTCTTCGAGGGTGTCCAGGACGCTGCACCCGGGTGCGGCGGTGGCGGTGACGCCGGAGCGCTGGCACACCACCCGCACCGGCCGCTCTCCCGTCACGCCGACCGGGGCGGGCCGGGTCGTGGGTGCGAACCGCTCCAGGCGGACCGTGCCCTCGGGCCAGGCCGCACCGAGTTGTTCGACAGCGGTCAGCATCCCTTCCGGTCCGCAACTGTAAACCAGTGTGCCGGAACGGGATTCGGTGAGCAGTCCGGGCAGGTCGAGCCTGCCGTCGCGGTCCTCGCTGACGATGTGCACGCGGTCGCCGTGCGGCCGGAGCTCGTCGAGGAAGGCGAGCGCGGCGCGGGTGCGCCCGCCGTAGTGCAGTTCCCAGTCCGCGCCGCGCCGCTGTGCCTCGCCGATCATGCCGAGCAGTGGTGTTATACCGATACCCCCGGCGAGGAACAGGTAATTCGGCGCGTCGAGCATCTCGAAGTTGTTGCGCGGCAGGCTGATTGTTATCGACTGGCCGGGCCGCAGGCTCTCGTGCACATAGCGGGAGCCGCCCCGGGAGGTGGGGGTGAGATGTACGGCGATGCGGTACCCGGTCTTGTCCCCGGGGTCGCCGCAGAGGGAATACTGTCTGATCAGCCCGTTGTCCAGGTGCAGATCGATGTGTGCGCCCGGGGCCCAGTCCGGGAGGGTCGCGCCGTCGGCGTCTTCCAGCCGGACGGATACGACGTCGCTTGCCTCCCAGCGCAGCTGGCGCACTACCAGCTCGAGATTTTCGAGTCCCATACCGGCGACCTCTTCCAGGTGTCGAAAAGCTTGTGCGCTAACTATCTTAGCGCTAAATTAAATACTCGCAATGCGACTTCGGACGTTGCGTCGCAGGTAGAGCGCGTCCCGGTCAGGGGGTCGCGGGCACCGTCACGGGCGGCGTGAAGGCCGTTCGCATCGGTCCGTACGCCACCAGGTCGACCTCGACGATCACGGGCGCTCGCAGGCTCGCGGCCTCCGCCAGTACCGCGGCCGCCCTGTCCGCGCTCTCGACGCGGCGGTACCGAACCCCGATCGACTCCGCGAGCAGTGCGAAGTCCGGATTCACCAGATCCACCGCATAAGTATGAGTCCCGCTGGCCTGCTGCATGTTTCGCAGCACACCGTAGCCGCCGTCATTGCACACCAGCAGCACCAGCCACGGCTTCTCCTGCGCCATGGTCAGGATCTCTCCGAAGTGCACCGCCAGTCCGCCGTCGCCGCACAACGCGAGCGTCGGGCGGGTCTCGTCGGCCAGGGCCGCGCCGAGCGCCATGCCCAGGCCCTGCCCGATTCCGCCGCCGCGCGGGAACACATTGGCGCGCGGATCGTAGACGGGTAGCAACCGGTTGCCCCACGAACTGGACGCGATGGTGACGTCCCGTGCGATCACCGAGTCCCGCGGCAGCGCGGCGCGCACGGCGTCGGACAGGACGGCGTGATCACCGAGCCCGTGCCGCTGCGCTGCCCGTACTCGTTCGCGGGTCGTGCGTGCGCGTTCGGTCCACTCGGCCTCGACGGGTGTGATCCGGCCGGATTCGGTGACAGCGCGTAGGAATTCGCCGATGTCGCCGGTCACCGGCGCGGTCGCCGGGTAGACGCGGCCGTTGGCCGCCGGGTCGAGGTCCACCTGCACGTGTGCCGTGGGCACGGGCATGGTGTAGTCGCCGGTCTCGTTGGAGCGGAAATGCGTTCCGAGCGACAGCAACAGGTCGGCTTCGCCGAGCAACTCCCGGCCCGCGGGCGAGGTGCCGTAGTTGCCGACGCACAGCGGGTGGTCCTCGGGAACCGCGCCGCGGCCCGAGTTGCTGGTCAGCAGCGGCACGCCCCAATGCTCGACCAGCGCAAGCAGTTCCGCGCCCGCGCGGGCGACACCGCCACCGGCCCAGATCACCGGCCGACGCGCGGCCGCCAGCGCCGCGAGCGCGGCCTCGAGTTGTCCGGCGCCCGGGCCGGGGGCCCGCGGCACCACCAGTTCGTCGGCGGTGATCTGCTGCTCGGCGTACTGCAGGTCGATCGGCCATTCGATGCTGACCGGCCCGCCCGGCCGTGCCAGCGCCCGAACGACCCCGTCCCGTAGCGTCTTCCCGGCCCCCTGAGAGTCGAGAATTGTTGCGGCATAGGATGATACGGCCTGCAACATGCCGAGCTGGTCCTTGGTCTCGTGGATGAATCCCCGGCCCGAGCCCAGATAGCGGCTCTCCACCTGACCGGTCACATGCAGCACCGACGTTCCCGCGGAAAGGGATTCGACGAGCGCCCCCGCCGCATTGCCCGCGCCGGTGCCGGTACTGGTGATCGCGCAGCCCAATCCGCCTGTCGCGCGGGCATATCCGTCGGCGGCATTGACCGCGGTGGCCTCATGTCGCACGGGCACGAACCGCAGTTCCCGCGCGACCGCCTCCACCAACGGCTGATTGTGTACGGACACGATGCCGAAGACGGTGTCCACACCGGCCTCTCGCAGCACCTGCACCAGCAGGTCTCCACCATTTCGGCGCACTGTTTCCAGCTCCTCTCACACGTACCGGGCGACGCCGCCACAGACGTCGAGAACAGCGCCGGTCACATAGGACGAGCGCGGGGACAACAGGGTGACGATCATGGCCGCGACCTCGTCTGCGTGGCCGAAGCGACCCAGGCCGATGCCGCGGTCGGCGGCGATCTCCGCCTCCCATTCGGCGAAAGTCGCAGTGCCGCCGGACTCTTCATAGCGCCGCCGCCATTGACCGGTGTCCACCAAGCCGAGCGCGACCGTGTTCACGCGGATGCCTTCGGGTGCGAATTCGATCGACATCGATTTGGTGAGGTTCAGCAGTCCGGCACGGGCGGCGCCGGTGGTGACGAGCCGAGGCTCGGGTTGCCGGGCCAGGACGGCGTTGATGTTGACGATGGCGGGCGCGGTGGATCGGCGCAGCAACGGCAGCGCGGCGTCGACGGTGTTGAGCACGCTGGCGAACTTCAGGTCGAGTTCGTCGCGCCAATCCTCGAGTCCCGCTCGGTCCCTCGGGACCATCCGCGACTTCCCGGCATTGTTGACCACACCGTCCAGCCCGCCGAAACGCTCGGCCCCGGCCTGTACCAGGGCGTCGACCGCGGCGGCATCCCGCACGTCACAAGCGGCGGCGTGTACGCGCTCGGCTCCGGGCAGCGGGCTGACAACCGCACGCAGCCGCTCGACGTCGCGGGCGCAGGTGATGACGTTCGCGCCCTCCTCGAGCAGCAGTGCGACCGTGGCCGCGCCCACCCCGGAACTACCGCCGGTCACCAGATAGGTGCGGCCACCGATGTTCAGATCCATTGTGTCCGTGTTCCTTCCGTGCCGTCAGTGCAGGACGAATCCGCCGTCGACGACCAGTTCCTGGCCGGTGATGTAACCGGCCTCCGGGCCGAGCAGGAAGGCGACCGCGCCGACCAGGTCGGCGGGTTGCTGTGGCCGGTCCAATGCTCGGTTCAGCCGGTACAGTTCGTGCCGGTCCGCGGGCACGAACGCCGCGGACTCGCTCTCGGTCAGGCCCGGCGACACCGTGTTGACGGTGATGCCGTGCGGCCCGAGGTCGCGGGCAGCGGTGCGGGTCAGCGCGGCCACTCCACCCTTGGCGGCGATGTAGTGGGTCAGGCGCGGCGATCCGTATCGGGCCGCGTCCGAGCCGATCGAGACGATCCGCCCGCCCGCACCGGCCGCGACGAGCGCTCGCGCCGCGCCGCGGGTCACCAGGAACGTGCCGCGCAGGTTGACCCCGACCACCCGGTCCCAGTCGTCGGTCCCGAGTTCGTGAATTGCCTTGCCGCCCACGCCATCCGCGAGAGCGGCATTATTGACCACCCCGTAGAGCGGGCCGTCGGCGGCAATGGTCGCGAACATCGCGTCCACCGATTCCTCATCGCGCAGATCGACCGGGACGAACCGCGCGTCCGCGCCCGCGGCGCGCAGTTCGGCGGCGGCATCCTCGCCCCAGTCCGCGCGCACATCCGCCAGCCACAGGGTGGCGTGATCGGCGGCGAGCCGGGTGGCGATCGCCCGGCCCAGACCGCGACCGGCCCCGGTGATCAGAATCGTCTTGTCGGCCAACATCAGTCGCGGGTGATTCCGTGCATCGCCGACGTCTCCGGGTAGGTGGGGACCTGGGGCTTGCGGGTGCCGATGACGACGCAGAACAGGGCGGTGGTGTCGCCGTTGTTCTTCAGGCTGCGCGGCACACCGGCGGGCACGACGATCATGTCGCGGTAGCCGAGGGTGCGCTTCTCGACCCGGCCGTCGCGATGTACGCCGACCTCGATCTCACCCTCGAGCACGAAGAATGCCTCCTCGGCATCGTGATGGGTGTGCTCGGGACCTTCGGCGCCCGGGGGCAGCATCATATTGGAGAAGGTGAAGCCCTCGGACGCGATGATGCGGCGGTCGTCGTCGTGGTTACCGGTCGCGCCGGAGCCGACGTAGCGGATCTGCGCGCGGCGGAACTGGTCACCGGCCTTCGCCTGGAAGCCCAGGGCGTCCCAGTCCTCGTGCCGGCTGGCCCGGGTCAGCACCAGCGAATCGGTGAACTCGGCCAGATCCGATGTCGTGTAATCCATGATGAATCTCCTTGTGGTTCTAGCGGTTTCGCAGCCGCTCGGTGATATGGACGAAGGATTCGACCCAGGCGCCGAAGGCCTCGGGCCGCTCCTGATTGGCGAGATGCCCGGCCCCTCGCAGGGTGACGAACACGGCGTTCGGGATGCCGCCCGCCAGTACCTGACCGGCCGCGATACCGGTCACGCCGTCCTGGTCGCCGGACAGTACGAGGGTGGGAACATCGATGCCTGACAGGTCGGCGGTGTGATCGGTGGCGGCCATGGATTCGGCTGCGGCGCGGTAGCCGTCCGGCCGGATGGCGGCGGCCATGGCGTCAGCGACAGCGGCCACATCCTGCGGATCCGCCTGCGGTGACAGCAGTTTCGGCGCACGCGCGGCGGCGAACCGCGCCGCGCCGACGGTGTCCAGTTCGTCGGCTCGGGCGCGCATAGCCGTTGCGGCCGAGGGGTCGGCGCCCGAGCCGACGGTGGAGCTGCCCAGGATCAGACTGCGCAGCAGTGCGGGGTGCCGCAGCGCCAGGCGAGTCGCGATGACCCCGCCCCAGGACATGCCGAGCACATGGGCGGTACCGCAGTGCTCGGTGATGAGGTCGGCTACGCGATCGGCGTAATCATCGAGGGAGCATGGTGTTTCGGGAGGCGCGCTGCGCGCATAGCCGGGCGCGTCCCAGGCCAGCACGCGCAAGCGGTCGGCCCAGTCGGCGAACTGCGCGGCGAAAGTGTCGGCGCTGCCGCCGATTCCGTGCAGCAGCACGATGGGCGGGGCGTCGAGCGGCCCGAGTTCGGTGACATGCAGATCGGCCATGGGTCAGTACTTCCCGGCGGCGGCGACGCGGACTGCGGTGCCTATTTCCGTGGACCCGACCGCACCGGGGATCTGCTCGCGCAGTTCCGGGAAACGTTCGAACGCACCGGGATCCGCGATCCCCGCCATATGGGTGCGGGTCTGCTGCGACGGCGGCCCCGCCGTTCCCCAGGTGTCGGAGAGTTCCGGGATGCGCCGCCACACCCGGCACAGCCACCGATCCTCGTCGACCTGCGCGATGCCGCTGGTGTATTCGCAGACCAGCCCGGCCGGATCGGCGAAGTAGGAGAAGGTGTTGTCGCCGGGGCCGTGCCGACCCGGACCCCACAGCGGCGTGACGCCGCTGTGCCGCAGTCGCCCGATACCGCGCATGAAGTGATCGACGCTGGGCATCTCGTAGGCGACATGGTTGACCGAGGTCCAGCCCGCCTGGTTGAAGGCGATGCTGTGGTGGTCGGAATTGCAACGCAGGAACGCCATCTGGTGTTCGGACCAGTCCGAGACCCGCATGCCCAGCACCGAGGTGTAGAAGGCGACGGCGGCGTCGATGTCGACGGTATTGAGCACCACGTGGGTGACGCCGACCGGGACGGCGTCGTGGCGGCCGAGTTCGGCGACGGCGTAGGTGCCGGCGAGCAGTTCGACGACCCGGCCCTCGATATCGGCGAACCGGAGGCCGTAGCCGCCGCCCGCGTCCGCGACAGGGCCGGGGCCCTCGAGTACGGGAATGCCGAGCTGTTCGAGGCGGCGCGCCGCGGCGTCGACCTCGGCGGGATCGGATACGGCGAAACTTATGCGGCCCAACCCGTTTCGCTCGGCCGCGGTGAGCTGTAGGACGTGATGCTGCGCACCGCTGCCGCGCAGCCAGGCGACGTCGTTGTCCTGCTCGACAGTTCGCAGGCCCCAGATCTCGGTGTAGAAGTCCACGGATTCGGGGCAGGCGACGGTCCGCAGTTCCACCGAGCGTAGGGCCCGCAGCCGGGCGATCGGCTCGTTCATAGGAATGCCTCCAGAATGTTTAAGCAATCAATAACTTAGCGCTAAGTTATATGAGCGGCAAGCCCCCGGCGCGAATTGGTTCCGTCGGATGCGGCTCGCGGCGGATCAGCTGTCCGCCCAGGCGATCGGCGCATCGTCCATGCCCAGGTAGATACTCTTCTGCCGGGAATAGGCGCGAATGCCCGTGCGGCCCTTCTCCACCGACAATCCGCTCTCCTTCACCCCGCCGAACGGCGTGGAGATGCTGAACTGTTTGTAGGTGTTGATCCACACCGTGCCGGCCTGCAGCGTGCGCGCCAGCCGCCAGGCCCGCCGGTAGTCCCGCGTCCAGATGCCCGCGGCCAGACCGTAGACGGTGTCGTCGGCCTGCGCGATCAGGTCCGCCTCGCCGTGGAACGGCAACGTCACCAGCACCGGGCCGAAGATCTCCTCCTGGCACACTCGCGCCTCGTTGGCCAGGCCGTCGATGACGGTGGGGAGGTAGTACGCGCCGTCGGCCAGTAGCGGATCATCGGGAACCGCTCCACCGCAACGGATTCGACCACCTTCGGCGCGCGCCAGCTCAACATACTCGGCCACCGCGTCCCGATGCCGATGATGCACCAGCGGTCCCACCTGCACGCCGGGCTCGCGGCCGGGCCCGACCCGCAGTGCTCGCGCCTTGGCGACCAACCGGTCCAGGAACTCCTCGTAGATGGCGGCGTCCACGAACAGGCGCGATCCGGCGACGCAGCTCTGTCCCGACGAGGAGAAGATGCCGTACAGCACCCCGTTCACGGCCTGCTCGACATCCGCGTCGGCGAGCACGATGGTCGGCGACTTGCCGCCCAGCTCGAGCGATATCGGCATCAGTTTCTCGGCCGCCGCGTGCGCGAGCGCGCGACCGGTGGTGGTGCCGCCGGTGAAACTCACCTTCCCGACCCCGGGATGTTTGACGATCGCGTCGCCCACCACCGAGCCGCGGCCGGGCAACACCGACAGAAGTCCGCTGGGCAGCCCGCTCTCGTCGATGATCCGGGCCAGAGCCAGCGACACCAGCGGCGTCCACTCGGCCGGTTTCAGCACCACGGCGTTACCGGCGGCGAGAGCGGGCGCGATCTTCTGTGCGTCGCTGGCGATGGGGGAGTTCCACGGCGTGATCGCGCCGATCACGCCGATCGGCTCGTGCACGCTCATGGTCAGATACGGGCCGCGCGAGGTGGTCAGGTCCTCGTCGGAGGTCTCCAGCACGGCGGCGAAATAGCGAAAAGTGTTGGCGGCGCTGGCAACCAGGGCGCTGGTCTCGGCGACGGTCTTGCCGGTGTTGTAGCTCTGCAGCAGTGCCAGACGCGGGGCCGCCCCCTCAATGGCGGCCCCGATCCGGTGCAGGTAGGCGGCCCGTTGATGCGGTAGCAGGCCGCGCCACGCCGGATCGGCGGCCGCCGCCGCACCGGCGCTGATCGCCGCGTCGACGTCCTCGACGGTGGCGTGCCCGACCCGCTGCAATTCGGATCCGGTGGCCGGATCGATCACGCTGGTCGCCGGGCCCGCGCCGTGCTTCCAGTTGCCCGCGAGCAGGAACTCGTCGGGCACGGGCTCGAATGTCGTGTCGGGCACCGGCTTCGCTGCGGTCATGCGGTGATCTCCTCCAATGTCTTCTCCTTCGTTTCCATGGCGAACAGGCCGAAGATCAATCCACCGGCCAGGGCGATCGCGCCGAAGGTGGTGAACAGCGTGCGCAGCGCACCGTGGTCGAGCAGCCAGCCGACGAGCAGTGGGCCCAGCACCATGCCGAGCCGGCCGCAGGCGCCGCCGAACGAGACGCCCAGGGCGCGCATCGAGGTGGGGAAGACCTCGGTGGTGTACAGGTACAGCGCCAGGGTCACTGAGAACACGAAAAGCGATGAGCCAGAACACCACAGCATGACCTTGAAGGCGCTGCCGGTGGCGGTGGCGGCGGTGAGGAACAGCAGCGCGGAAGCCAGGCCCAGCGCGAAGGCGATCGACAGCCGACGGCCGAGTCCGTCGATGAGCAGCGCGACCAGCACGCAACCGAGCACCCCGACGAGGGTGGTGACAACGCTGTAGTGCAGGGCGGTGGACAGCGAGACGTGGAATCGCTTGGTGTACAGGGTCGGCAGCCACGAGGTCAGGCCATAGTTGACGAAAAATGTTGTCAGCCAGGTGAACCCGACGACCATGGTGCGCCGCAGATACGGACCGCGGAACAGGTCGAGCAGGCTCGCGCTCTGCGGGTCGGCGCCGGGCGGCATCGGCACGGGCGCGGGCAGAGTCTTTCCGGAGGCCGTGATCTCCCGCTCGATGCGGGTCATGGCGGCGTCGGCGTCGGCGATCCGGCCGCGCGCGGTCAGCCAGCGCGGCGATTCGGGAAGCTTCAGCAGAATGGGCAGCAGCACGATCGGGATCAGACCGGTGACGAACAGCCAGCGGTAGCCGGCGTGCGGCACCACCCACGAGGACGCTATCGAGGACAGCAGCAGGCCGATCGGGAAGATCGTCTCGTAGAGCAGCACGAACCGGCCGCGGTGCCGGGCCTTGGAGATCTCGCCGATGTAGCAGGTGGCGACGGGGACTTCGGCGCCCAGACCCAGGCCCTGCACGAATCGGAAGACGACGAACAGCGCGAGCGTACTGCTCAGCGCCATACCCAGGCTCATCAGGGAGTAGAGCAGCATCGCGCCGATGACGACGGGCATGCGCCCGACCCGGTCGGCGAGCCGCCCGCCCAGCAGGGATCCGATGAGCATGCCGACCCCGCCCGCGGCGATGACCCATCCGCTCGCCGTGGTGGTCAGGTGCCATTGCTTGGCTATCTTCGGCATCGCGTAGGCGATCATGAGCTGATCGAAGCCGTCGAAGAAGGTGACCGCGCCGACGGCCACGCGGGCCTTGATATGCCATCGACTGATCGGTAGCCGCTCCAGCCGGGCGGCGATGCCGGCGGCGTCTGCTGCGGTTGCGGTTGATGTCATGGAGGTATCTCTCCGATCCTCAGCGGTATCAATCACTGAGCGCTAAATCATTTGGCACAAAGATATAGCCGTTAGTCACATCCAGGGTCAACCCCTTGACTTTGGCGAAACCTGCTGTTAGCCGGGGTTTACCGCGCCGCAACACGCCCGGGGTGGGGTTGACCTGCGCCGCATCGCAAATTAACTTAGCGCTAAAGGTTTCTGTCAGCCGGTTCTGTCACCGAGGAGATCACCCGATGTCAACTGCGGTTTCCGCTCAGCACCCCTACCGCCCGGCCGTGCGCGCGGGGGAGTTCGTATTCGTTTCCGGTGCGCTGTCCGTGGACGGCGACTACGTGCCCGTGCCCGGTCGCGCCGAGGCTCTGGACGCGGCGGTGGACCGGATGCGGGAGCGGCTCGCCACCGCCGGCGGCCGCCTGGACGACATCGTGAAGCTGACCTACTTCGTCACCGACCTGTCGTTGCGCGAGGAGGCCAACCGTCAGTTCGAGCGCCTGTTCACCATCGCCCGCCCGGCCCGCACCTTCGTGGAGGTCAGCGCGCTCCCGTACGGCGCGACGGTCGAGATCGACGCCATCGCGTGTCTGTCGGCCGAGCCCGGTGCGGTCGCCGAGTAGCCTGGCGGATACCGTCATCCGAAATTCGTTCTAGCCCAACGGGAGGAAGCGTGGTGCGGTCGAACCCCGACCGGGATGCGGTCGATGACATCGTCGCGCAATGGCACCAGCAGCGACCCGACTTGGATGTCTCGCCGCTGGAGGTGTTCGGCCGTCTGCACCGCAGTTACATCTACTACCAGTCCTCGCTGACCGCGCTGTTCGACCGGCACGGCATCAATATGGCCGCCTTCGATGTCCTTGCCGCCCTTCGCCGTTCGGGCCCGCCCTACCGGATGACGGCGGGTCAGCTGGCCGAGATGGCCCTGGTCACCACGGGCGGTATGACCCTGCGCGTGGATCGTCTCGAAAAGGCGGGCCTGGTGGAACGCGAACGTGATCCCGATGATCGGCGGATCGTCTACTCCCGCCTGACCGAAGCGGGCTTGCGCGTGCTCGAGGCGACGGCCACCGATCACTTCGCCAACGAATCCCGCATGCTCGCGGGGCTCACGCCCACCGAACAGGCCGGGCTCGCTCATCTGCTGCGCAAACTCGAGCGGTCCATCGTTGCCGCGGAATCCGCCGAATCCGAACAGCCCCACGCGGATTCGGCCTGACGCGCCGAGTGGTACCCCGCCGATAGCGGCATGCGCCCGCTGGTATCGATCCCACTCCTCAGGGGGCGGGACATCAGAGGACGCGATCTTGCTCTTTGCGTTCTCGCTGCCCGGAAACCTCCAACGAACGTTCCAGGCGCTCCAACAGCGCCGCCAGTCTTCGGCGTTCGGCCGGTACGAGTCCGGCGAGCATGTCGAGTTCGTTGGCGAAGTGGTCCTCGATGAGCCGGTCGGTCAGCGCCAGTCCGGCATCGGTCAGCCGCAGGTAGACGATGCGCCGGTCGTTCTCGTCGCGTTCGCGCAGGATCAGCCCGGCCTCCTCCAGCTTGTCGGCTCGCAGTGTGATGCCCCCGGTGCTGACCAGGCTGGAAGTGGCCAGGTCTCCAGCGGTGCGGCGGTAGGGGGCTCCGGCTCGGCGCAGGGCCGTGAGTACGTCCAGCGCTGCGAAACTGATGCCGTGCCGCTCCACGATCCGGCTGATCTGGGTCTGGTAACGCAGGAAGCATCGGTGTAGCCGGCCGAAGACCGCCAGCGCCGAGACGTCGGTGCCGGGCAACTCCGCCTGCCACTCGGCCAGGATGCGCACAACGGTGTCGGCACCCGTGTCCTCCGCTTCTTCGGCGACGTCCGCGGGGGTCGGCATATCTTGCAGCGCGACCGCCAGCACGGCCGCCAGAGCCGGTTCGAGCTCCTCGGCCGGGACGGAGCGAGCGGGTTCGTGCGCGAACAGGTAGCGCTCCATGATCACGCCGAACAGGATGCTGCGCACCAGTCCGGCGCTCGCGTCGGCTGTGGCGGAACCGTCGAGCAGGCGCGTCAGCGGGCCGCTCACCTGCTTCTCCAGTACCTCGCGGAGCATGGCCGCGCTCGGCGGATGGGTGAGTGCGGAGCGGATCAGGGCGGGCCAGGGATCGTCGGCAGGCAGCTGGTCCCAGCGCTCCAGGTAGGCGTGGGCCAGGGCCTGCGCGAGTCGCTCCGGTCCGCCGTGGGCCTGTGCGACGACGTCGGCGCCGATGCCCGCGCCGCCGCCGACCACCTCGCGGAAGAGCGCATCCTTACTGCCGAAATACGACATCACCAGTCCTGCGGTCACTCCCGCCTCCGTGGCGATGGCCCGGATGCTCACGGCGTCGTAGCCCTGCGCGGCGAACAGGCGTCGCGCCGCGGCCAGTACGGCCTGACGGTTGCGCTCCGGATCGTATGTGCGCCGCTGCGCTGTTGACCGCTGCTCGCCCTGGGAGGTCATGGCCACCACCTTAACGAGCGTTCAAAACTGATCAGCAAACATGAACGGTTGTTCAAAATATTTAGGCACCGAGGTCGCGCGTCTGCCCTGGCGGACGGTTGTGATGTGGCGATTTGTCCGGGCGTGGTCGACCATCTCGGGCAGGCGTCGGATCGTCACCCACGCCAACATGTTTCATGCATATTACGAGAAGTTCGAGGTCGCGCGCCTATTGTTATGGCCATACCGGAACGAGTCGCCAGTTGCTGCCGGAGGGGCGGGATCGCTCATGCGCCGCCGGTGCGCCGGATGTCGAATTGGCCGGTACTATCTCTTGCCAAAGAGGAAAGCCTTCGGTAATAATAATCTTAATAGTAAGGTATTTACCCTGGTGTGAGTATCTCGACGGCGACGCTCATCAGCCCGGCTTGCCGATCGGCCGCACCAGGATCACTCGAACGCCACCCCGGAAGACACGATGCGATGAGTGGCAGCCCCTCCCTACTACCGACGAGGAGCCACAGTGCTCAAAACCGTTGACAACGCGCAGATCTCCCAGGTCGGGGCCGGCACGCCGATGGGTACCTACCTGCGGGAATTCTGGATGCCGGTGGCCCGCAGCGCCGCGGTCCGGCCGGGCGCGGATCCGGTGCGCGCGAAAGCACTGGGCGTGCCGATGGTTCTCTACCGGCTCGACGACGGCTCGCTCGGCTGCCTCGACGAGCAGTGCCCGCACCGCCGCGCCTCGCTGGCCCTGGGATTCAACTCCGGCACCAGCCTGACCTGCATCTACCACGGCTGGGAGTTCGGCAGCGGCGGTCAGTGCGTCGCAGTTCCCACCGAGCCGGAACAGCGGCGGGACCGGTTTCGGCAGATCCTGCCGGTGAATTCGCATCCGGTACGCGAGGCGGCCGGGATGATCTGGGTCTATCTGGGCGACGGCGATGAGCCGCCGTTTCCCGATATGGATTTCATGGGCCTGGACGACGAGCACTGTCGGGCCGTGGTCGGGATTACCCGGTGCGGCTGGGTCCAGTGCCTGGAAGGTCTGGTCGACACGGCGCACCTCGGCCAGTTGCACAAGACCCAGTTCCCGGGACAGCACCAGGTGGCCTACGAAGCCGCGCCGTCGATCATCGTCCGGGACCGCCCGTACGGCATGCGGATCTACGCGGATCGCCCGCGGCCGCACGGCGGGCACTACTACCGTGTCACGGAGTACATCGCGCCGTTCTGGTGCTTCGTGCCGCAGAACGACGAGCGTGCGGCATTCTGCATCGTGCCGATCGACGACACGCACTGTATGCAATGGGTCATCTGGTACGACAAGAACGATCCGCTCGACGCCGCCAAACCGCTGGGGCGGCACGTCGCACCCCTGACCCGGCACCCCGACGACTTCACCGCCGAGATGCGCGACGACAAGGAGCGTTGGGGGCAGGATCGTGACGCCCTCGGCCGCGACCACTTCTCCGGCCTCGGCAATCTCTTCTTCGAAGACCTCGCCGTTCAGGAGAGCCAAGGCGCGATCATGGACCGGGAGAACGAGCACCTCGGTTCCAGCGATGTCGGCGTCGTGCGACTGCGCAAGATTCTGCGCGACGCGGCGAACCGGGCCGTCGCGGACGTGCCGGTCATCTTCAATCGGCCGGGAGACCACGATCTGAAGTCGGTGCGCGGCTGCGCGTTCGAAAGCGACGGCGACGATGTGGAAGACGCGCTCGCGGCCGCCGGACTCGGGGCGTGAGATCGGCGATGGATTCCGAAAGTATCAGCGCGTCAGGCAGTTACGCCGCAGGCGTCTCGATCGCGGAATACGACTCGATTCATTTCTCCGAGATCGGCTGGATCGCAATTCGGCAGTTCCGCCGGGATCCGGAGGGTTCGTTCTCCGTTTCGGGGTTCGATGCCGATGGGAACTGGGTGGAAAACGTCCCGCTGCCATACGGAGTCCGGTTCCGCGTGCGCTGAGCGGACGCGGAGACCGTCTCAGTCGGACTTCGCGGGTGCGCGGACGACCTCGGGGAAACCGCCGATGACGCCGTCGGCTTCGAGTTCGCTGATCTCTGCCTCGGTCAGGCCCAGCGCCGCGAGCACCGCACCGGTGTGCTCGCCGAGCAGCGGTGCGGGGGCCCGGTGGAATCGGTCCGGTCCGGCCGAGAAGCGGACCGGCACGGTGCTGTGCCGCGCCGTCTTGGCGACCGGGTGGGCCACCGGTTCGAAGAACTGTCGCGCCTCGAGCTGCGGCAGTTCGTACTGCCGGTGCGGCTGCATCACCTTCGCGACGGGAACACCTGCGTCCCAGAGGATTCGGACGATCTCGTCACTGTCGCGGCGCGCACACCACGCGGCGAGACGCTCGTCGATCGCGTCGTGCTCGCGGCGTCGCCCGGCCGCCGTGGACAACTCGGGCGACAGCGCCCAGGACGGATCATCGAGCGCCTTGCACAGTCCGCGCCACTGCTCGTCGGTGGCGACGGCGATCGCGACCCAGCAGTCCCGTCGGCCGAATTCGTCGGTGCCCGCCGCGCGGTACAGATTCTGCGGCGCGGCCTCGGGACCGCGATTGCCGTCGCGTTCGAGCAGTACGCCGTACGCGGAGTACTCGATGACCTGCTCGGCGGCGACGTTGAGGGCGGCATCGACCATCGCGGCCTCCACCAGCACGCCGCGGCCGGTCTTGCGCCGGTACTCCAATGCCAGCAGCAGTCCGTTGAGCGCGTGCACGCCCGCGTTCGGATCGCCGATCGCATAGGGTTCCAAGGGATTTCGATCCGTGTGCCCGGTGAGCCAGGTCAGGCCCGAGGCATCCTCGATGATGTAGGCGAACGCGGGAACGTCGCGCCACGGGCCGTCCAGGCCGAATCCCGGCATCCGGACCATGATGATGTCCTCGCGCAGCGCCCGCAGTGCGGGGTAATCCAACCCGACCTGCTCCATCACCCGCGGGGTGTAGTTCTCGATGACGACATCGCAGATGGCCGCCAGCCGTTTCAGCAGATCCCGTCCGCGATCGGAGCGAAAGTCGACGGTGATGCTCTTCTTGCCGGTGTTGAGCCCGGAGAAGATCGGCGACTTCTCCCACCACTGCTCCTCGGAGTTCGGCACCCCCGCGATCAGGCGGGTGCCGTCCGGCCGAGTGGCGGATTCGACGTGGATGACCTCGGCGCCCAGCATCGCGAGGAAGTGCGTACTGCTCGGACCGGCCCAGAACGCGGTCATGTCCAGCACGCGAATGTTATTCAGCGGCAACGGGTTCGGCTGCGCCGACGTCGCGCGCGGCTCGCGGCGCGCCGGGCGGGCGGTGCGGTATCGCTCGGTGTGTTCGCCGAGCCGGGGAGCTGGTCCGGGCTCGCGGAGCATGGGCGGCTGGGTGCGATAGGGCGGACCGGGCTGGACGAACCCGTCGCGGGGGTTGACCGTGAAAGTGTCGCGGGCGCGATAGTGGTCCATGTCCGGAGCGTTGGCGCCGTTGACGACCGGGCAGTTGGGAATGCGGAAGGCGGTCGCCAGGTCGCGGATCACCTCGCCCGGTTGTTCGGCGAGCCAGGCGTAGATCTCCGGCGCTTTGTCGATGGCGCGCTGTGTGATCGATGGCGCGATGCCCTCGTCGATCCACTCCGGATGTCCCACCATCGCACACAGATCGAACCACTGCTGGGCGGTGCCGCACCCCAGTGCGACCAGGCCGTCGGCCGCGGTGGCGACGCCCGGCACGGTGAGCCGCCGCTCGGTGCGGTACGGCCGGTCCAGCGCGTCGATGAACGACACCGGATAGTAGGTCGTGCCGAGAATCAGGGTTTCGAGCACGGCCAGATCGACCAGTTCACCCGTGCCGGATTCGATGGTGCGCATTCGCGAGGTCAGTGTGGCGGCGGAGGCATAGGCTCCGGCGAACCATTCTCCCGCCCGGCCGCCGATGTGCACCGGCGCCTGCTCGGGCGCGCCGCGCCCGAGCCCGACGATGGCCCCGGACCATGCCTGGAGGGTGAATTCGGTGGCGGGGTGGTCGTGCCACGGTCCCGCCAGGCCGAACGGCGTGATGGTGGTGACCACCAGGTGGGGATGCGCGTCGCGGATCGCGGCCGGGTTGAGCCGGGGGTGTCCGGTCAGCGTCGAGCCCGGAGACCACACCGCGATGTCGGCCGAATCCAGCAGGGCGGCAACGAGATCCAGGTCGCCCGCGCTGTCCGGGTCGGCGACCACGCTCTCCTTGGCCCCGGCCAGGAAGCTGAACAGGGCGCCGTCGGCCCCGTCGTCCAGCGGTGCGCCCGAAGCCGACCAGCGCCGCAGCGGATCACCCTGCGGCGCTTCGATTTTGATCACCCTCGCGCCGCCGTCGCAGAGCAGCTTCGTGCAGTACGCGCCCGCGATGCCGCTGGACAGATCGACCACGACACAGTCGGACAGCGGCTGTTCTGCGGTGAATTCGGTTGTGTTGGAAGCCATCTCGCTACGCCTGTGCTCCGCGCCCGGACTTGCTGAGCCGGAAATCCGGCGGGAACTGGGCGTCGTTGCTCTTGACCGAGTTGTTCAGCCCGCCCTCGAACGCGTCGCCCAGCATGAGTTCGTCGTCGTCGGCGCGGATGTGCCCACCCATCGACTCGAAGAACCCGCTCAGCAGACTGCCCATGTATTCGCCCTGCTGCTGCTTCATGATCTCGAAGAACACCTTCTGCATGAAGACGGTGTCGGTGGGGCGATTGCGCGAGCAGGCCAGCGCGTACTTCTCGGTCTCGGCCTCGAGCTCGGCGCGGGGGACCACCTTGTTCAGGAAGTTGCAGTCGAACATCTCCTGCGCGGTGAAGGCGCGGCCGGTGAACACCATCTCCTGGAAACGCCGCATCCCCATGGTCTGCGCCCAGGTCCACATCCGCGGGCCCCAGCCGTAGTAGCGGAACGAGGGATGTCCGAACAGCGCGTCGTCGGAGGAGATTACCAGATCGGCGTCCGCGGCCTGGTAGAAGTGCCAGCCGTAGCAGTACCCCTTGGTCTCCACGATGCTGATCTTCTTGAATTCCTGCAGGCTGCGGCATCCGGCCGAGGCGTTGGCGTACCACTGGCTGACGCTCGCGCCGTGCCGGAAGGAGTCCTTCGGCGGATAGCGCACCTCGTCCTCGCCGATCCGGAACTCGGCCAGCCGTGGCCCCTGGGTCGGCGCGTTCTGCGTCTCCATGAACTCGGGCAGATCCGCCCCGGTGCCGAAATCATCACCCGCGCCCCGGACGACGAGCACCTTGACCTCGTCGTCCACACTGGCCCGGTGCAGCAGATCCGCATAGCGCAGCCGAGCCGCGGCGGTGGGCGCGTTGAGCTGATCGGGCCGGTCGAAGGTGATCGTGGCGATCCTGGTCCTCGTATCCTTCTCGTACCGGATGATCTCCTCGGCCGAGGGTTGCTCGGGACCGGACATGCTCGACTCCTTTGCCGAAAGTGATTGGGGGACAGGAGAACCCGCGGCCCGGCGCAGCGTGAGCCGATGCGCCGGGCCGCGGGCGGCTCAGTGTTCCCAGTGGGGTGCGCAGGTGAGCACCTCGCAGCCGTCGTCGGTGATCAGCACCGCGTCGCGGCCGAACACCGCGCCCAGACCGGATTCCCAGACGTAGCCGGTCACCGACAGCACCATGCCCGGCTCGAGCCGTTCGGCCTCGGCCGTCGCCCGCAGCTGCGGCGAGATCACCGGCGGATCGAAACCCATTCCGAGTCCCCGCGCGACCGGCATCGCGGGCAATGGCTCACCCGCGAGTTCATACGCGGCCAGCAGTCCCGCGGCCGTCGCGCCCGGTCGGCATGCCCCGAGCAGCTCGGCCTGCAACGCATCCCAGCGACCGTACAGCTTGCGAGTATCCGCACCGGCCGCGCCGACCGGATAGGTCCGGCCGACCTCGCCGATGTATCCGTCGCCGAGCACACCGCAGGAGACGGCGACCAGATCACCCTCGTGCGCCTGCCGGTCCGCGCCCGCGCGTCGCCACGGATGTTCCTTCGAGGTCACCCACACCGAGTCCTGCGAGGCCGGGGCGGTGACACCACCGGCGGTGATCGCCTCGAGCAGCACGGCGGTGAGGGCCTGTTCGGTACTCCCGGGAGCGAGTTCGGCTACCGCCGCGGCCAGGCCCGTCTCGGCGACCCGCAGCGCGCCGCGCAGGACCGCGATCTCCTCGACGGTCTTGATCCGACGGGCTGTGCGCATCGCCTGTTCGCCGTCCACCAGTTCGGCATTCGGGAACGCCAGCGGCAGCAGTTTCGCGAAATTCGGTGAGAGCGCGTCGGTTCCGACGCGCAGCGCGGTCGCGGCGCCGGGAATGTCCCGGATCGCCGCGATGGTGTTCATCGGATTCCACATCATCCCGTAGAGGTGATCGTGCGGAATGTCGTCGGGAATCCCCTCGTCCCAGCTGCTGAGCAGATGGACCGCGCCGGTCTCGCGGATCACCGTGGCGACCGGCCCGAACGGGCGGGTGCCGGCGACCCACAGCTGTGGTGCGCCCGCGATGTACCGGGCGTTGGCCTGCCGGCCCAGCACCAGGACATCGAGATCATGGGCTTTCATCTGTGCCAGTGCGCGATCGCGCCGCCCATGCCGCAGGGCACGATCGTCCGGCAGTACCTCAGTGGCCATAGGGCGCGTACGGGTAGTCGGTCAGGGCGATCGAGCCCTCTTCGGTGATCACGATGATCTCCTCGCTTCGGTAGCCGCCGGTGCCGTCCTCCCAGACGACCGGCTCCAGGACCAGCACCATGTTCGGTTCGAAGACGAAGTTCTCGTCGAACTCCGCGCCGAGATCCGTTCCGATCATGGGTGTTTCGGCCGCGCTGACCCCGATGCCGTGACCGAGGTAGAAGTGCGGCAGCCAGGGTTCGGCCCCGTCGTTGGCGGCGGTGGCCGCGCGGGCCAGATCCGCGGCCGTCGCCCCGGCCCGGGTGACGTCCAGGACCGCGGTCAAGATCTCGTGCCAGCGTTCGAATTGCTTGTGCTGCCGTGCATTCGGTTCCACGCCGACGGTCCAGGTGCGGCCGAAATCGGAGCAGTATCCGCCGTAGGTGATGCTCACGTCGGTCCACAGCACATCTCCGGCGGCCAGTTCGCGTTCGGTGCTGAGCAGCGGCAGCGCCAGATCGCCGTGCGTGGTCCACACGCCCTCGGCCTTGGTGTCCGGCATGACCTGCCAGATCGCCTCGAGCATGGTGGCGGTCGCGCCGAGTTCGAAGGCCCGGCGCAGGAAGCGCGCGGACAGATCGATCTGGCGGCGTCCGGGAGCCAGCGTCGCCTGGACGTCGACCATGGCCTGATCGGTGATGCGCGCGGCGGTGCGGATGCAGGCGATCTCGTCGGGGGTCTTGATCAGTTTGGCCGGGCCGACGACCGCGGAGGCGTCCGAGGGGGCCGCGCCGGGGAACAGATCCGAGCGCGCCCGCAGCATCGCACCGGTGTACTCGTCGATCGCCACGGCCGATCCGGACGGGATCAGATCCGCGAGGATCTTCGCGAATTCCGTTACGCCCTCGTCGAATTCGAGGTAGACCGGCCCGTGCAGATGGTCGGCGGGCAGATCGGTCTCGGCCGAGGCGCCCTCCCGGAACGGCAGGAACAGATGCGGGAACGGATCGCCCGCGACCACGACCGCGACCGGCCGTTCGACATGCGACAGACCCGCGTCGCCGAGCGGCCAGTTGGCCCCGGTGGCGTAGACGACATTGCTGTTGTTCAGCAGGACCAGCGCGTCGACCCCCTGGGTGGCCATGGACGAGCGCAGCCGCACGCCGGTCTCGCGGCGCATGCGCGCGCGGTCGGGTACGTCGGGGATCACGAGTGCCGGTGTGCCGGTAGTGGACGACGTCATGGCTGCAGACCCAGGAATTCGGTGATGTTGCCGCTGACGATCTTGGCGGCATCCTCGGGCCCGACCGCATCGATGACGCTGGTCAGGGACTTCTCCGAATAGCCCCAGGTGCTCTCGTTGTGCGGGTAGTCCGAGGACCACATGACCCGGTCCCGGCCGATGTGGTCGACCAGCGACAGGCCCAGCGGGTCCACCATGAACGACGCGCGCATGTGGTTGTCCCAGTAGTACCGCACGTCGTGCTCGATCGGCCGGTTGTACATGTGCTGGTACGAGGCGTGCATGTGCTCGGCGTCCTGGATCGCCGAGGGCACCCAGCTGATCCCGCCCTCGAACCAGCCGATGCGCAGGCCCGGATGCCGGTCGATGATGCCGCTGAAGACGTACTTGGAGAACAGTTCCCGGAACGGCGCGACGTTGTGCATCATGCCGACCACGACGCTGTTGACCTCACACGGCGCCGACAGCGGCGACTCGCCGATGTGGTGCGAGACCGGCACGCCGGACTCCTCGATCGCGTCCCACACCGGGATCATCGCGGTGCTGCCGTAATCGATGACCTTGCCGTCGTCGTCCTTGCCCGCCGAGAGTGGCAGCAGGAATGTCTTGAGCCCCAGCGACTTCAGCTCCTCCAGCGTGCGCCGGGCGCCGGCCGGGTCCCACCAGTTGATCAGCCCGACACCGTAGAAGCTGCCGCCGGAGCGTTCCTGGAATTCGGCGATGTACTCGTTGTAGACCCGGAACGCCAGCTCCCGGACTTCTTTGTCCGGGTAGAACAGCAAGGCCAGCAAGGCATTCGGGAACGCGAGTTCCTTGGCGATGCCGTCCGCGCGCAGATCGGCCGCCCGCGCTTCGAAGTTGGCGCTGCCCGAGCCGTCCAGCGGGTCGTACTGCATCAGCACGCTGCTGAAATCGCCTGGCAGGAAGGACTTTCCCTTACGCCCGATCTGATACGCCCCGTCCTCGTACCAGATGCGCGGGGCGCGATCCTTCATGCTCTCCGGGAACCGCTCGAAGAAGATGTCGTCGGCCAGGGAGATGTGGTTGTCGGCCGAGAAGACCTCGGTGCCGGCGGGCAGGCCCACCGAGCCCTCCGCGTGGCCGCGACGATCCTTCGGCGGCCCGAATCCGCCGGGCGGGTACAACGAAGCGCTGCTGGTGGGAACCGACATCTTGACCCTCCAAGGAAGTTTTCGTTTCGCGGGACCGGCGCCTGGTCGATGGGGCGGCGGGCTGATCCGGGCGGAGTCCGGTGGGCTCGGAGTGGCCGTGCGCCCGCGTGGCTCCCCGGCGCTGCGCCCGGAGACCGTGAATCCCGATGGGAATGAAGTTATCACATATGGAGAGTCCGATACATCAACCTTGACCGAAATTGACCCCATATGGCCAGTTCAACCTGCGAGAATGTGGTTATCGTCAATCTCTGTTGCCGATTGTCGGTTGGAGACCCTTGTCACAGCGCGCCCAACCAACCTACTGTGTGTTCACTAGGTTCTATCGAAGAGAGCTTCTCGTGACCGACCCTCGTCCGTATGCCTCGTTGCGTGCCAAGGGCGAAGACCGCCGTCAGCTGATCCTGCAGGTCGCCCAGCGGCTGCTCACCCAGAATGGCTGGCGCAGTACGACTTTGGCGCAGATCGCCGGTGAGGCCGGAGTGAGTCCGGCCGGACTGCTGCATCACTTCCAGTCCAAGGACCAGTTGCTGCACGCGGTGCTGGACGCCCGCGACGCCGACGACGCCGCGGATACCGACCTGAGCGGGGATCTGATCGTCGAGATCGGCAAGGTGGCGGACCGCATGGAACGCTCACCCGACCTCGTGGGCACCTTCGTGGTGCTGCTCGTGGAGAACCTGGTACCCGAGGCTCCACTGCACGACCGCATGCTCGACCGATGGAAAGTGGCGGTCGGCATCGTTGCCGACATCATCCGGCGCAATCAGGAGATCGGACGGTATCGGGCCGACATCGATCCCGACATCCGAGCTATGGAAATCGTCGCTTTCATCAATGGAATGGAGATGTCATGGTTGCTCGATCACTCGATCCCGCTGCCCGAGGTGTTCGCCGAGTACACGAGGTCTCTGGCTCGCGATCTGGCTCCGGACGATCCGGTGAGCTGACCGACGCCGAGCGATCCGACGACCAGCGGGGGACGATGCGGTACCGGCTCGACGTCGTCGCGACCAGTGTCGCCGATGCCGTCGAACATGCCGGGGGCTGGCTGTTCGACCGTTCGATCGCGGGCTGGGAGGTCACCGTGCTGGTGGCCGATCCGTCGGATCCGCGGCCGCTGCGAATCCTCGGCGCGGACGCGATCGCGCTCGAGGAGGTGCTCGCCTCGCGCGGGCAGGGCCGTCGGCCGCATGCGCTGGCGGTGGCTTGTGATGTGTGCCAAGGGGATCCGCGTGCGCGGCGCGGCCTGCTCAAGGCTCTGGGCGACGGCGGAATCGAGGTCGTGGTCTGGGGTGAGGGCTGGCCCACCTCGCCCGAGCACCGGGTCGATCCGGTACTGCACCGCTTGAGTGTCGCCGCGAAGGCGTTCAAGGCTCAGGCGCTGACCGCGGCCGCGCGGCCGGTGACCTCGGTCGGGTCCACCGAGGTCTTCCGCAGTGGGCTTTCGGCCGTCCCGCCGGTCGGCGCGGATCTCAGTCCGGTCGGCTGAGGTCGTGTCGCGTCCCCCTCGACCGGACGCGACACGCTGCGCCGCCGGAGGGGTCAGTCCCAGAGGGCGGCGCAGGGTAGTGAGGGTAGATCCGGCCGGACGTTGTCGTCCACGACGACGGTGATACCGGCGTTCGTGCGTAGCTCGGCGACGATGTCCGCGATCTGTTCGGCGCATGCCTGGTAGTCCACGGAGACCGCTCCGGCCTCGATGCGGATATGTCTGATACGGCGTCGTGTCTGGAGAGCCGTCGCTACGGGCGGTTCTGCATATGTGACGTCATCGTCACGTGACAGCACGGTCTTCCTTCGGGGCTACGGCCTCGTTCGGCCGATCGAGTGGGTGGGGTGCGCAATATCCTGTATGTCATATGTGAGTATGACATTACATTCTAGCGAGAATGACAATCTCGTCCAGTTGTGAAGCGGCACCGATTCGATCGGGGAAGTTCGGAGATGGCCAGGTCGAGGGGTGATTCGCTAATCGTCTCGCCGAACGAATCCGCGGGCGCAGAAGTCCCACGCCTCGTCGGATGAGATCGGCTGCTGGCCCTCGTCGCCGGACGTCCCCGCGGCCTGCGCGATGAACATGAGGGTCTGCATGAGCATGGCCGCGGTCCGCCGCGAGGCTACCTCCGAACGCAGCTGCCCGGCCTCGCGCGCCTGATCCATCAGTTCGGTGAACAGCGTGAGCATCGGCTCGTGCGCGGTCTTCACGTGACCGGGATGCGAGATCAGCAGCTGCGGTGCGAAATCGGTGAACAGCGGTCGGGCGGTGTCCGGATCGGGTCGGCACAGCTCGAACAGCAGCACCGCGGCGGTGCGCAACTTGTCCAGCGGCTGGGTGCGGGCGTCGGCCGCGGCGCGCAACTGGTCGGCGGTGCGGCTGAGCGCATCCTCGAACAGGGCGAGCAGAAGTTCGTGCTTGCCGTCGAACTGCATGTAGAAGCTGCGCAGTGACTGACGGGAGCGGTCGACGACCTCCTGAACGGTGAAGTCCGTCGTGCCCTTCTCGGTGATGATCACTTGGGCGGCGTCCAGGAACCGCTGCACCCGCTGCTCGGCACGCAGTTTGGCGGTGTGCAACGACCGTTCGACGGCTCGTTGCTTCCAGGCTGGTTTTTCGCTCGGGGTAGTCACCGGCGCCTCGTTCCCCGGTCATCTGATGAGAACATGGATGAACTATATAGGAGAATGAGATATTATTCTGACGATGACGACATTCTCCTTCCACCTGACGAGCAGCCGTCTCGCGGACTTGGAGAATCGCATTCTCGTTTTTGTCATGCGCGGGCCGTGTCGGTGAGCCGCTGAGGCCCGGCCCGACCGGCTCTCGGTCGACCTCCGCAGTACGCCTCGATGCCCGTGGAGCGTGCTTCCGTTCGCCGGACTCCGGGCAGAAGGCCTGTTCTTCATTGATTCTGCCGGTATCTCTCCGTTCGGAGAGCGGTTTGCCCGCCGAGAGAACCTCATTCGCGTATTTGAGTAACTGTGTTACCATCCGTATGTTGCCCAGCTCACTCAGGAGTTCTCCGGATGGTTGATTTCGATTCGGTCGATTACTTCACCGACCCGTCGCTAGTACCCGACCCGCACCCGTACTTCGATCACATGCGGGCCAAATGCCCGGTGTCGCAGGAGTCGCATCACGGTGTGTACGCGGTCACCGGATACGAGGAGGCGGCCGAGGTGTTCAAGGATCCCGACCTGTTCTCCTCGATCATCTCGATCGGCGGCCCGTTCCCGCCGCTGCCGTTCGAGATCGAGGGCGACGACATCGGCGCGCTGATCGAACAGCACCGCACCAAGATGCCCATGTACGAGCACATGGTCACGATGGATCCGCCGGATCACACCTACGCGCGGTCGCTGCTGAGCCGGCTGCTCACCCCGGCGCGGTTGAAGGAGAACGAGGACTTCATGTGGCGGCTGGCCGACCGCCAGCTGGACGAGTTCGTGAGCCAGGGCAGTTGTGAGTTCCTCGCCGAGTACTCCAAACCCTTTGCGCTGCTTGTGGTTGCCGATGTGCTGGGTGTTCCGGAGGAGGATCACCAGCAGTTCCGGGTCGTGCTCGGAGCCGAGCGTCCCGGCACCCGGGTCGGCGCGCTGGACGACGACATCGTGTCCGGCAACCCGCTGGAGTGGCTGGACGAGAAGTTCAGCGCCTACATCAGCGACCGTCGCGAGAATCCGCGTGACGACGTGCTGACCCAACTGGCACAGGCGAAGTATCCGGACGGGTCCACCCCGGAGGTCATCGACGTGGTCCGGTCCGCGACCTTCCTGTTCGGCGCGGGACAGGAGACCACCGCCAAACTGCTCGGCTCCGCACTGCGGATTCTGGGCGAGCGCCCCGACATCCAGGACGCGTTGCGCGCGGATCGCAGCAGGATCCCGGTCTTCATCGAGGAATCGCTGCGGATGGACGCGCCGGTCAAGAGCGGATTCCGGCTGGCGAAGCGGGCCACAACGGTGGGCGGGGTCGATCTGCCGGTCGGTTCGAAGGTCATGGTCTGCCCCGGCGCGGCGAACCGGGATCCGCGCCGGTTCGAGAACCCGCACGAATTCCGGTTGGACCGCAAGAACTTCCGCGAGCACATGGCGTTCGGGCGCGGCAACCACACCTGCCCCGGCTCGCCGCTGGCGCGGGCCGAGGGCCGTATCTCCATCGAGCGGATCCTGGACCGGATGCTCGACATCCGCATCGATCCCGAACACCACGGCCCCGAGGGTGATCGGCACTTCGACTACGAGCCGACCTACATCCTGCGCGGGCTGTCCAACCTGCACATCACCTTCACCCCGAATCCCTGAAGCACGGATTCCCTTGCACATCAGGCCCTTCCACGGGACGGGCCATATCGACAGCACAACGAATCGAGGAAGAAATGACCGGACGGGTCGAGGGCAAGGTCGCCTTCATCACGGGTGCGGCACGCGGTCAGGGCCGCAGCCACGCGGTGCGGCTGGCACAGGAGGGCGCGGACATCATCGCGGTCGATGTCTGTAAGCCGGTCAGCGGCAGCGACGCCATCGCGTCCTCCACTCCGGAGGATCTGGCCGAGACCGCCGACCTGGTCAAGGGCCTGGGGCGTCGGATCGTCACCGCCGAGGTCGACGTGCGCGACTTCGACGCGTTGCAGGCGGCGGTGGACAGCGGCGTCGAGCAGCTGGGCCGGCTGGACGTCATCGTGGCCAATGCCGGTATCGGCAACGGCGGCGACACGCTGGACAAGACCAGCGAGCAGGACTGGAACACCATGATCGGGATCAACCTCTCGGGTGTCTGGAAGACCGCGAAAGCCGGTATCCCGCACGTCCTTTCGGGTGGCCGCGGTGGCTCGATCATCCTCACCAGCTCGGTCGGCGGACTCAAGGCCTACCCGAACACGGGTCACTACATCGCCGCCAAGCACGGCGTGGTCGGCCTGATGCGGGCGTTCGCGGTGGAACTGGGCCAGCATTCGATCCGCGTCAACTCGGTACACCCGACGAACGTGAACACCCCGATGTTCATGAACGACGCCACCATGAAACTGTTCCGCCCGGATCTGGAGAATCCGACCAAGGAGGATTTCGCCCCGGTCGCGCAGTTCATGCACGTCCTGCCGGTGGGCTGGGTCGAGCCGGTGGACATCAGCAACGCGGTGCTGTTCCTGGCCTCGGACGAGTCCCGCTACATCACCGGCCTGCCGATGACCGTCGACGCCGGCAGCACCCTCAAATAAAATAGTTATGGCCTGAAACCCGTTGCCCGCGTGGCTGAATACCTATCCGCCCACGCGGACAGCGGGCTCTCGACCATCATCCTCGGCGTGGTGATTTCAGTTCATCCCGATGCGGATGTTCTTCACCTGGAGGAATTCGTACAACCCGTCGAGACCGCCGGTTCGGCCGAATCCGCTCTGCTTGTAGCCGCCGTACGGGCCCTGCGGTGAGATATCGCTGATCTGGTTGACCCAGACCGATCCTGCCTGTAGCTGCCGCGAAACCCGGTGTGCCCGAGCCAGATCCGTCGTCTGGACGAAGGCGTTCAGGCCGTACTCGGTATCGTTCGCCAGGCTGATCGCGTGTGCCTCGTCGGTGAACGGAATGACCGAGACCACCGGCCCGAAGGTCTCGGTCCGGGCCAGTTCCGATCGGTTGTCGACCGTGCCGAATACCGTCGGCTGCAGGTAGTAGCCCCGGGCCAGTGCGCCGCCTATGCGCCGACCGCCGGTGAGTAGTTCCCCGGACCCGTCGGCGACCGTCCGCTCGATCACCCCGAGAATGCGTTCGACGGCGTTCTCGCTGATTACCGGCCCGAAGACGACCGCTGGATCGAACGGATCGCCCACGGTCGCGGCCTCGATCGCCGCGACGAACTTCTTCGTGAACGCTCTGTAGACGGACTCGTGCACGAGCACCCGGCTCGCGCTCGCACAACTCTGCCCGGACTGCATGATCGGTCCCTGGTGTGCGGCCAGCTGTGCCGCCGCGTCGAGATCGGCATCGCGGAAGACGAGATTCGCCGATTTTCCACCCAATTCGGCGACCACCGGGGTGAGGTTCGCCGCCGCACTCGTCAGCACTCGGCGGGCGGTATCCGCACCGCCGGTGAAGTGGATCTTGCCGATTCCCGGATGCCGCACCAGCGCTTCGCTGCCGTGCGTATCGGCGGGCACGACGTTCACCAGTCCCGCGGGAAGTCCTGCCTCGGTACATAATTCGCCGAGTCGCAGCGCCGCGAACGGCGCCAGCAGCGACGGCTTCAACACGACTGCGTTGCCCGCTGCCAACGCCGGGGCGACGCAGGAACCGGCCACCACCATCGAGCCGTTCCACGGCGCGATCACACCGACCACACCGTAGGGTTCCCGCTCGACCAGATTCACATCCGCGGATCCGGTGACCGGTGTGCTCAGGCCGTGCGGCTTGTCGGCATATCCCGCGAAATAGCGCAGAAAGCGTTCCAGCAGAACGGCATTCACCGCGAGCGACACCGGCACCGCGTAGTCGTGCACATTGAGCCGGGTGAATTCGGACATGGTCTCGTGCACGGCGTCGGCCAGGTCGATCAGCAGATCCCGGCGGCGATCGGTGGTGTAGGAGATCCACTCCCGCTGTGCTTCCCGGGCCGAGGTGACCGCCTGGTCGATCTCTGTCGGTCCGGCCACATGGACCGTCCCGTTGGGCCGGCCGGTCGCGGGGTAGAGGTGGTCGTACGTTCCCTCGGTGGTCCGGGTGAGGCGATCCCCGCCGATGATCGGCCCGCCCCGTAACGGCCGTGCGCTGTCGATTTCCGTGGACATGCGTGCTCCTACGACGTTTGTGCCTCGTCCGCGCGCCACTCCTCGACGACGCGGGCCTTCTGCTCGGCGATCACCCGATCGAGGTGCGATGCCTTCGGCCAGCCGGAATATGCGGCGAAATGCAGTGCGAATTCATCCATTTCGGCGAAGGACAGGTCGCGGCTCTTCAATGCCGCGTAGACGTGCGACATGATCGGATAGGGCGCGTCCTGGAATGCCACGCAGGCCACCGTGATCAACCGGCGCTCCTTCATGCCCAGGCCCGGTCGCGGCCACATCTCACCGAAGACGAAGTTGAGGATGCCCGCGCCCTGATACGGGTTGTCCCGGTCCGGGACGTACGGCAGGCAGTTGACCTCTCGGAAGGATTGCTCGCCCCGGGCCAGCCGGGCCTGCGGATCGCTGGGCGTGACCAGCGGAAGCAGTGGTTCCGGTGGCGGAACCTGCTGCCCGCGTTCGTGATTGACGCGCTCCCACTGCTGGTCCACGATCATGTTGAACCGCGAGGCCTTCGGCCAGCCCGCGTAGACCGCGAAATGCAGTACCGCCTCGCGGATTTCGGCGATGGTGATGTCATCGCTGTTGAGCGCCGCGTACACGTGCTCCACGATCGGCGCCTCGGCATCGGCGTCCGCGACGCAGGCCAGGGTGATGAATCGACGTTCCCGCCTGGTCAGGCCCGGCCGGGTCCAGATCTCCGCGAAGACGAAATCGATCAGGCCGCGGGCGATGGCGGGGCTCGAATCGTCCGGGGCCGCAACGGTCATCACCTCCCCGAACGCGCGTCTGCCGCGCTCGGTACGCGCGGAATCGCGCGTCCCGGCGGTATCGATCGTGGTCATGAATTGTGCCTTCCACATCGTTGATCCGTTGGCGTGGCTGATGAGTCGCGTGTGTGGCGTGCTCCGGGGGCGCACACCCGGCTACCTGACGGTGACGCCCGCATCGACCTTGAACTCCATACCGGTGACGTATCGCGACTCGTCCGAGATCAGGTACAGCACGGCATTACTCACATCGACGGCGTCGATCATCGGGACCGGCATCGCGTTGCCGAACAGTGGCGCAAGATCCGGCCGCTTCTCGGACAGCAGCCCGAACAGCGATGCCGGATTCATTCCCGTCTGCACGCCCGTGGGATGCACGGTATTGACCCGGATACTCTGTGCGGCAAGCTCATTGGCCAGTGCCTTGCTCATGCCGACCACCGCGTGCTTCGAGGCGGTGTACGGGGTGTGCAGGGGAGTGCCCTTGATGCCGGCGGCCGAGCTGATGTTGACCAGGCTGCCGCCGTGGCCGACCAGATGCGGCAGGGCCGCGGCGCAGGTATTCCACGCCCCGATCAGGTTGACGTCGATCACGGTTCGCCAGTGATCGGGGGTGGTCCCATCCCAGGTCGCCGCGGTCAGCACGCCCGCATTCGCCACCGCGGCGTCCAGGCCGCCCAGTTCGGCGACACCGTCGTCCACCACCGATGCCAGCGCCGCGGCGTCGCGCACGTCCACGATCGCGGTAATGGCGTGACGACCGAATTTCCCTACCAGGCGGGCGGTTTCGGCCAGATCCTCCGGGGCGGACAATGGATATTCGATCTCCGGCAGCGATCGGCAGATGTCCACCAGAATCAGATCCGCGCCCTCCTCGGCGAGCCGCACCGCATGACTGCGGCCCATCCCACGCGCCGCGCCGGTGACCAGGACTCGTTTACCGGCCACCCGGCCGCTCGCATTCGTGTGCGTCATATCCGCCTCGCTCAGAGTTTGTTGCAGAAACCGGCGTCGACCGGGAGGGTTACGCCGGTGATGTACTTGGCCGCGTCGGAGGCCAGGAATGCCACCGCATCGCTGATGTCCCGCGGCTCGAGCAGCGAGACCGGCATGGGATTCATCAGATGCGGGCCGCCGTCGGGATTGTTCGCCGCCCACTCCATCATCTGTGGATTGACCGCCATCATCGTGTTCACCGCGGTCGGATGCACGGTATTCACCCGAATGCTCTGGGCGGCAAGGTTATTGGCCAGACATCGCATGATGCCGACGATGGCGTGCTTGGACGCGGCATAGCCCAGGCCGCCGCCGTCCAGCCCGCCCATGCCGACCAGACCCGCGGTCGAACTGGTCAGGATGATGCTGCCGCCGCGACCACCGGCCACGAGATGGGGAATCGCCGCGCGGACCGTGTGGAACGTGCCGGACAGATTCACCCCGATCACATCGGTCCACTGCGCCAGTTCGGTCTCGATCGGCACCTGTTCCAGCGACAGTGGTGCGATGCCCGCATTGGCGCAGACGATGTCCAATCGGCCGAATTCGGCGACACCGGCGTCCAATGTCGCACGCACCGTGGCGAAGTCGCGCACATCGGCGATCGAACCGATCATCCGTCTACCTCGGTCCTGGACGAGCGAGATGGTCTCGTCGAGCTCCGCGCGGGTCGCGAGGGGGTAGTTGTTGCTGGGTATGTCGGCGCAGATGTCCACGCCGATGATGTCCGCGCCCTCGGCGGCCAATCGGACCGCGTGGCTGCGGCCCTGCCCTCGTGCCACACCGGTGATGAAGGCGACTCTGCCATCCAATGAACCCATCGATCCTCGCTTCGAAGACGAGCGGAGTGCGCGCCGCCGGGCTGCGTCACGGCGAGAGCGCGGTTACCATTATTCGCAAGTTATGCGCTTGTACTGCGGTAATCTGATTACCAGTTGGAGAGTAGCACGCTTGTCCGGATGCGGGAAGGAAACGGTATTGAGCGCGAAAGGTGCTGAGGCCGAATGTGTCGCGGTCGATGAGCGGACGGCCGAACCCGCGCACGACCGGATTCATCGGGCCGTGGTGGACCTGCTCGAGGCCGAAGGTTATGACGCGTTGCAGGTGCGCGAAGTCGCCCGGCGCGCCCGGGTGTCGCTGACCAAGATCTACAAGCTGCACGGCACGCGTGACGAATTGATCTGCGCCGCACTGGAAGTGTGGATGCGGGAGAATCGGTACGCCGGGCTGGAGGCGCGCGGGCGCGGCGAAGAGTCGCTGTACGAGGGACTGATGCGGGTGCTGCGCCGGATCTTCGAGCCGTGGGAGCGGCATCCGGCGCTGCTCGCGGCCTATTTCCGGGCGCGCTCGGCGCCCGGCGGGGATGCGCTCATCCGCCGCGGATTCGAGGCGGTCGTCCCCGCGGCGATGGCCGTATTGGACGGTGTGGACAGCGATTTCGTCGATGACCTCGACACCGTCGTGTCGAGCCTGGTCTACGGGCTGCTCGGGCGTTTCGCGCGCGGGGAGATCGAGGTCCGGCAGATCGTGCCCGCGCTCGACCGGACCGTGTACTGGCTGACCACGGGTTATCTCGCCGAGCGCGGACGTTGACTGTGTGGGTGGCTATTTGAGGGTGCTGCCGGCGTCGACGGTCATCGGCAGGCCGGTGATGTAGCGGGACTCGTCCGAGGCCAGGAACAGCACCGCGTTGCTGATGTCCACCGGCTCGACCCAGCCCACCGGCAGGACGTGCATGAACTGCGCGACCGGGGCGAAATCCTCCTTGGTCGGATTCTCCAGATCCGGGCGGAACAGTTTCATGGTGCCCTCGTTCATGAACATCGGGGTATTCACGTTCGTGGGACAGACGGTGTTGACGCGGATCGAATGTTGACCGAGCTCTACGGCGAAGCTGCGCATCAGGCCGATCACGCCGTGCTTGGCGGCGATGTAGTGACCGGTGTTCGGGTAGGCCTTGAGTCCGCCGACCGAGCTGGTGAGGATGATCGAGCCGCCCGTGCCTCCCGAGATCAAGTGGTGCACACCGGCTTTCACGGTCTTCCAGACGCCGGACAGGTTGATCCCGATCATGGTGTCCCAGTCCCGCTCCTCCGTCCTGTCCAGCGTCGCGCCGCCGTTGCCGATACCGGCGTTGGCCACGATGACGTCCAGACAGCCCAGCTGCTCTACCGCGCCGTCGACCGCCGCTTGCAGAGCGTCGAAGTCGCGCACGTCGACCTCGGCGGTGACGATCCGACGCCCGAGACCCTTGACCAGGTCGGCGGTCTCGGCCAGATCCTCCGGAGTGGACGCCGCAATGACATCACTGCCGCTGACCGGTTTGCACACGTCGACGGCGATGATGTCCGCGCCCTCCTGTGCCAGCCGCACCGCGTGGCTGCGGCCCTGACCGCGTGCCGCACCTGTGATGAAGGCGACCTTGCCCTCGACCCGCCCAGCCATGAAACCACCTCGTAAGTCTCGGATCGAGCAATCGACGCTCGATCTCCGCGTCGACCGGAATTTCCTGATCGATCGATCAAATGTGACACCGGCCGGGTGTGCTGTCAACGGTTCCGGAGAAACTACGAGGCAGAGTCGTGTCGCGAATTGCGTACCGGCAGTGGGCTGTCGAACCGATTGAGGTAGCGCTCGATGAAGGCGCGCAGTTCGGCATGTCCCTGTTCGACGCCCACCGTGCCCTCGTTGCACAGGATGCGCGCCGCGCCGGTGAGCAGCATCGACATCACCACGGGCGGGAACTCTTCCAGGTCGACGCCGTACCCGCGCAGGACCAGGGTGACCGCGGCGGTCTCGATATCCCGGACGCGTTCGGCGTAGATCCGCAGCTCGGCGCCGATGGCCTTGCGATGGTTGGCCAACGCCATGAATTCCATGTTGAGTTGCGTGAACCTGCTGTCGGTGTTGATCATCCAGAGCGCACGAAGCGGATCGTCCTCGGTGATCGCCTGACGCATCCGCTCCAGTGCGCCCTCCGCGCCGGTGCGCAAGACCGCCAGGAACAGGTCGTCCATCGTGGGGAAGTAGTAGTAGACCAGGGCCGATCGCACCCCGGCCGCCGCGGCCACCCGTCGCGAAGTCGCCGCCGCATAGCCCTCCTCGCGCATGATCTGGGCGGTCGCCTCCATCAGCCGCTCGCGCGCGCCCGCGTCCCCGCGCTTGCTCACGCGCGGGCCTGCCGGACCGCGAGATCGTCGAGAACTTCAGCAGTGCAACGGCTTCGGGCCGGAGAGGCCGCTCTTGACCGCTCGTCGCGCTTCGTGATAGGCATGGGCCATTCTAACAGTTTGATCGATCGATCAGCATTCGTCCGGTGACGCGACAGGCGGCGCGGGCGGATGCGGGCGACGGTCCGATCCACGGCGGTGTGCAATGACCGATCCGGCAACCCTCGACTACTTCTCCGATCCACAGATCGCGCAGGACCCCTACGACTACCTGGCCTGGCTGCGCAGCCGGAATCCGGTGTTCCGCGAACCGAACTACGGCGTCGTGGCCGTCACCGGATATCCGGAGGCGGTGGAGGCGTTCCGAGATACGGAGTCCTTCTCGGCCTGCGTCTCGATCGGCGGGCCGTTCCCGCCGCTGCCGTTCGAACCCGCCGGTGACGACATCACCGCGCAGATCAGCGAAAACCGCCACAGGTTCCCGATTTTCGAGCATATGGTCACCATGGATCCGCCGGACCACACGCGAGCGAGATCGCTGCTGAGCCGGTTGCTGACGCCCAAGCGGCTCAAGGAAAACGAGGAGTACATGTGGCGGCTGGCCGACCGCCAGCTCGACGAATTCCTCTCCGGCGGGCGCTGCGAATTCCTCGCCGATTACGCCAAGCCCTTCGCCACGCTGGTCATCGCCGATCTGCTCGGCGTGCCCGAGGCGGATCGCGAGACATTCCGGGAAACCCTTGCCGGACACAAGACTCCGGGCAGCCGGGTGGGTGCGCTCGACCACGAGCCGGTGGGGAGCAATCCGCTGGAATGGCTGGAGGAAACCTTCGGCGAGTACATCGCCGACCGTCGCCGCACGCCGCGCGGAGACATTCTCAGCGCATTGGCGTCCACGACCTATCCCGATGGCGTCATGCCCGAGATCATCGAGGTGGTCCGGCCCGCGACCTTCCTGTTCGCCGCCGGACAGGAGACCGTCACCAAACTGCTCAGCGCCGCGGTGCGGGTACTGGCGGAACGGCCCGAACTGCAACGGGCGCTGCGCGAGGACCGTCGGCTGATCGGCCCGTTCATGGAGGAGTCGCTACGCACCGAGAGCCCGACCAAGGTGGATTTCCGGTTGGCGCGCAAGGCGACTCGCCTCGGTGACGTCGACATCCCCGCCGGGACCGTGCTGATGTTGTGCATCGGCGCGGCCAATCGCGACCCGCGCAAGTTCGAGAATCCGGACGAATTCCGCCTCGATCGCCGTAATGCCCGCGAGCACATCGCCTTCGGCCGCGGCATCCATACCTGCGCCGGTGCGCCGCTGGCCCGGGTCGAAGGCCAGGTCACGCTGAATCGGATGCTGGATCGCTTGCGGGACATCACGATCGACGAGAGCGCGCACGGTCCGGCGGAACGGCGCGGCTATCGGTACGAGCCGACGTTCCTGTTGCGCGGATTGCGGGAATTGCACATCGAATTCACGCTCGCGGGCGCACGCTGATTCGGTCCGGCAATTTACACGCCGCTGCCGTTGCTGGCATATCTCGGCGATTCTCGGTGATGTCGCACGTACATTCCCATTCCGTTCCGCGCTGCTTGCACCATGACGTCGACCGCGTCACGCTCGGCGGCGGTGCTGTTTCTGTACGCGATACTGTCCTTCAATGAGCGTTCGGCTTCGATCAGATCGTCGACACGCGATTCGATCATAGCGGCCACTTCATCGAATGCCGCTTCGAGCGAGAGATTTTTCTCGGCTCGCACGACGTGTATCAGGTTCACCTCACCGGCTGCGTCTTCCTTGTGGTACGACGCCATATCGTTGACCCAGGCCGCGATATCGACCCAGCTTTCGCGGAGATCGCACATTTCTCCGCTATCGTACAACCTGTCCGATATTTCGATCCGGAGCATGAATTCACTTATATCCAACAGCAGGTACAGGGCGACCGTGTTCCGACGCATCGAAATATACTCCTGGCGACCCGGTACGTACCCCTCCCGCCGGTTGTCGAGTTCGATCCCCATGGCCAGAATGCAGTCGAGAAAGTTTTGCCGTGTTCGTTTCTTCCAGCTGTCCGACTGCCTGGGGTAGATCTGCTGTAGACATTTGGCGAGAGTGTATTCGAGCCCGGGTTCGGCAATATCTACCCGCGCTGTCTCGAGTATGCGATCGAAGCGCGAGATATCGTTCTGAAGATCCTCCAGCGAGTGGTATTCGTCGAATCCGATCCGATCGTCGATGAGGAAGCTCCATTCACACATTATCGTGAGTACGACCAAGTCGTCGAGGTAGGCTTCCGGAAACAGCTGACACGCGATCTTCGCGCAATCTATTCCGTGCAATCGCTCCTTTTCGGTAGATGTGAGCGGCCCCAACCATTCCGTGCGCACCGACCGTGATTTCGCCTCCACCTGCGCCCAGAAGGGGCTTATGCGAGAATCTGCGATATAGGTGTCCTCGAACGGTAGGTTCGGGACTTTGGCTGCCCAATCCGTGCTCATCGATATCTCCAACTGATCATTCGAGGGTGATGGGATGTCCACCCGGGGCTAGTGCAGCTGTGTATCCAACTTTTCAATGCCGTCGTCGACGGCTCCGAATTTTCGATCTCGTCGCTGATACTCGCGAATTGCATCCAAGAGGTGATCGACGGTGAAATCCGGCCAGAGCGCAGGTGTGAACACGAGTTCGCTGTAGGCGAGCTGCCAGAGCAGGAAATTGGAGATCCTGCTCTCTCCCGACGTGCGGATGACCAGATCCGGATCGGGCATATCCGGGGCGTACAGGTATCGACTCACCAGATCGCTGTCCAGATCCGCGGCGTCCACGCCGTCCTCGATCATCTTGCGGATCGCATCGACGATTTCATTGCGGCCGCTGTAATTATAGGCAACGGTCAATGTCATTCCGGTGTTGTTCTTCGTCGTCGATGTCGCATAGTCGATCGCCCTGCGCAGCGCACGAGGTATGCGCGTATCGGCGCGCCCGATCCATCTGATCCGTATGTTGCTCCGACTGCAATCATCGAGCCACCGGTAGATGGCTCGTTCGATCGTACTGGCAATGAATCTGACCTCGATCTCGGGACGTTGCCAATTCTCCGCGGAAAAAGCGAATACCGTGAACCATTCGATCCCCAGATCGGATGCGCTCATTATGAGATCGTGGATTACTCGTGCGCCCTGGCTGTGTCCGCCGATTCGGGATCCGTTGCGCAGCTGCGACCACCTTCCATTTCCATCCGGAATGCAGGCGACATGCCGGGGCATATTGAGTGGGTCGAGAGGTGGTCTGCTCTGCATTGCGAACTCCATGTCGAATGAAGGTGGGTTGCGGAAGAAACGCCCACGGCGACGGGCGGGGAGATCAGTGTCCGAGCCGGTAACCGTCGCGGGGGCTACCGAGCAGGGTGGACGGAGCTGCTCGAGGCGCTGCGGCGAGGATCGGTGCCGCCTACCACCACTGGTCGCCGGCCGGAACCGGAGTGAGCACTCCCGTGGCCAGCGGAAACGACGGATCAGTAACTGCCGGAAGGGGACTCGTCAATATCACAACCGACCTTGATTCTCATGGCAAGCGATCGACACGGTGATGACTCGACTCCGCTCCGCTGAACTCTGGAAGGTCGGCGGTTGGAAAGCCGTCGCAGATGATCTTACCAATCCGTCCGTCGGTGCGTCGCACGTTCGGCTCGGGTGCTTCCGGCGACCGCGGCCGGGCAGCGGTGCACGCCCGCCGGGGGGACGGAGGGTGTGCACCGCGAATCAGCCTTCCTGGCAGAGACTTTCGTCGATGATTGTTAGAATCCGTACGGTTGCCGGGCTATCGCATCGGCGGTAGGAAGGGGCAACGATGGAAGTGCGGGACGTCCACCACTCGTACGGCAGGCGGTCGGTGCTGCGGGGCATCGGCTTCACCTTGCCGGCGGGAGCGCTGGTGGGAATCGTCGGCGAGAACGGGGTCGGCAAATCCACGTTGCTGCAAGTCCTCTCGGGCGGGCTGCGACCGGACCGGGGAGTGGTCCGCCACCGTGGCAGGTTCGGTTACTGCCCGCAGCAAGTGGTCCTCAACGACGCGTTCACGGTTCGCCAGCACCTCGATTTCTTCGCCGCGGCCTATGCGATCCCGGACCTGCGGCGGGCCGAGGAGACCATGGAGACCTTGCGTCTGTCCGAGTACGTCGATGAGCGGGTCGGGACGCTCAGCGGCGGCACCCGGCAGAAGCTCAACCTCACCCTGGCGGTGATGCACGACCCGCAGGTTCTGTTGCTCGACGAGCCGTACCAGGGGTTCGACTGGGAGACGTATCTGCGTTTCTGGGATCTGGTCTCGCAGTTCCGGGACACCGGCCGGTCGGTCCTGGTCGTCTCGCATCTGGCCCACGACACCGACAAGCTGGATCAGGTGTGGCGGTTGCACGACGGGATCCTGCACGACAGACAGGAAACGGTGGCATGAGCAACGGTTTCCGGCTGTTCCTGATCGCCACCCGCTACGGCCTCATCGAGCACGCGCGCAACCGGTTCGCCATGCTGTTGGTGGCCGCTTTCGTCCCCGTACTGGTGACTTTGGCGCGCGTGGCCATCACCGGCATCGAGGTACCGTTCCGGCTCCGGGACACCGGTCTGGTCGTGCACGCCAACGGCAATCAGCTCGCCCAGATCAGCGCCGCGCTGATGGCGGTCACGCTGATCGTCGGGTTCATGATGTTCGCGGCGACTTTCAGCAGCGGAGTATTCGACCGGCGGCTGTCCATGGCCGGGTACCCCCGGGTCGCGCTGGGGATGGCGAAGATCGCCTGCCTGGTGTTGGCCTCGGTGGTGGTGTCCGTGTACGCCACGGCGATCATCTGCTGCTACTGGTCGCCCCGGCAGCCCGTCCTGCTCGCCGCGGCGCTGTTCGGCGCGGCGATGACCTATGGGGCACTGGGTGTCGCTCTCGGCGCGCTGCTGCACCGCGAGGTCGAGGGCATGTTCGCCATCGCGATGATCAGCTGCCTCGACATGGCCGTGCAGAACCCCATCGCCAGCGTCGGGGCGGACAGCGGGCTCGTGCGCTGGCTACCTTCCTACGGGGCGATGCAGGCGTCCACCGCCGCAGGTTTCTCCGACACCACGCCATTCGCGGGCTTCGCCGTGCAACTGGCCTGGTTCGCCGCGAGCACACTCCTCGGGCTCGTCGCTTTCCACCTGCGCACCCGCTCCGCACTTCGACCCGCGACGTGAGCGGGTTGCATGACCCGGCTTCGTGGTGGCTGTCCATGGCGGAAACTATCGCTGAGTCTGTCCGTCATGGAGGAAACTCGCGGAGCGGTGCGTGATGGGTGCCGATTCCGGTGACCCGTCGATAGCGTGACCGGCATGCGAAGTGATTCGGATGACTGGGATGTCACCACTGGTGTCGGGTCGACCGCGCTGTTCGTGGCGGCCGCGCGGACGCTGGCCGGACAGGACGACGAGCCGCTCGCGGTCGATCCGCTGGCCGGGCTGTTCCTGCGGGCCGCGGGCGGGGAATGGGCGCTGCTGGCCGATCCCGATCCCGAACTCACTCGCGACCACATCCTGCGGTCGCCGGATTTCGGGACGTCCTTCCGCGCCCACATCGCTGGGCGGACAAGGTATTTCGACGATTACCTGCGGACCGCGCGGGAAGCGGGCGTCGCGCAGGTGGTGATCCTGGCGGCGGGGCTCGACGCCCGCGCCTATCGGCTGGCCTGCCTCGAGGGCGCGGTGGTCTACGAACTCGATCGGCCGCAGGTGCTGGACTTCAAACGCGGGACGTTGGCCGACGCCGGAATCAAACCGCTCGCCGATCGCCGCGAGGTCGCGGTGGATCTGCGGGACGAATGGCTCGATGCCTTGCGGGGCAACGGTTTCGACCCGTCGGCGCCAACCGCCTGGCTGGTGGAGGGGCTGCTGATCTACATCACCCCGGACGCGCAGGATCAGCTGTTCAGCACACTCGATTCGGCCAGTGCGGCGGGCAGTCGCGCCGCCATCGAGCAGATGACGCCGCTGCCCCGGGAGTCCTACACCGAGCTGACCGAGTCCGAGCAGGCCGGTGACGAGGCCGGGAGCGATTGGGCGCGGCTGATCTACAACGAGCCGAGATCCGATGCGGCACAGTGGTTCTCCGAGCGCGGCTGGGATGCCGAGCGTACCGAGCTGGCGGACTGTCTGCGCGCCGCTGGTCGGCCGCTGCCGGTGGTCGAGCCGGGCAGGGGCACGTCAGCGCATCGCTGATCAATCTGGTGACCGTCGTCCGGCGGTGACGGTCGTCATCGATATCGGGACGCGAACGATATCGATGCGCAAGTGCGGCATACTGGGGAATTCCACCCGATGACCGACCAGCAGCATGGGAATCCCCTCGTGATCGTCGATGGAGTGCGCGAATCCTCCGTACTCGACCTGCTCGACCGGCAGGTCGTGCACGGCCTGGTGACCGATCCGCGCATCCCGTTCGCGAAACTCGGTGCGGTGCTGGGCGTTTCCGAGCAGACCGTCGCGCGGCGCTATCGTTCCCTGCGCGGGCGCGGCATCCTGCACATCTCCGGTCTGGTGAACGCGGTGCCGCTGGGCAGCACCCGGTGGATGCTGCGGCTGGGCTCGACTCCGGACAAGGCGCTGCGGCTGGCCGAATCGCTGGCGCGGCTGCCCGATGTCAGCTGGGTGGCCTTGCTGGCGACCGGTTCGGAGGTGACGTGCGTGAGTCGTCCGCGCACCGCGGAGCAGCGAGATGCGTTGCTGCTCAACATCCTTCCTCAAGCCAGCCAGGTTACGCGGTTGAACGCGTACGAGATCATCCACCGGTTCCCGCTCGACGAGGAGTGGCCGCGTTTCGGTGGTCTGCTCACCGCCGAACAGCGGGCGGCGCTGGGCTCCTCGACCCGGTCGATCGCCGATCCGGCGGGACCGGACGAGCCGATGGATCTGTCGGCGGACGACGAGGCGATGCTGACACTGCTGGGCCGTGACGGGCGCGCGTCGTACGCCCGGATCGCCGCCGAGACCGGCTGGAGTCCGACCCGGGCCGCGCGGCGGATGGCCGAGCTGGTGGAGGCCGGAGTGCTGTATTTCGATCTGGACTTCGCGATCGAGCGGATGGGATACGCGGTGCGCGCCTCGCTGTGGTTGCGGACCCGTCCGGCCGATCTGCACGCGGTGGGCACCGCCGTCGCCGCCTTCCCCGAGACGGCGTTCGCCGCCGCCACCACCGGCGCGACCAATCTGATCGCCTCGATCGTCTGCCGCGACACCGCGCATCTGTACCGGTACGTCACCGAGCGGCTGGGGTCGCTCGACGGCATCACCGATGTCGAGGTGACTCCCTCGCTGCGGGTGTTCAAGCAGGCGCAGGCGCTGATGGGCGCGGACCGTATCGCGGTGGTGCCGCCGGAGCGGAGGGCCTGAGCTGGTCGGGCGGTGCTGCCCGAGGAGATGGGTTCGGTGTGGTCAGGCGTCACGGGTGCTGCCCGAGGAGATGGGTTCGGTGTGGTCAGGCGTGTCGCTTGCCTCGAACACGTGTTCGTCTAAGCTTGGCGGCAGAACTTGTCGGTGCCGCCCTCTACTGTGGGCGCCAACCACACAACGATCACCCGTGAGAAGGGGAACCAGACGATGGCACCACAGGCCTACGATCGCGACAAGGCACTCGAGCTGGCCCTGGCCCAGGTCGAGAAGAGCTTCGGCAAGGGCGCGGTGATGCGCCTCGGGGAGGAGGCGCGCCAGCCCATCTCGGTCATTCCGACGGGATCGATCGCGCTGGACGTCGCCCTGGGCTTGGGCGGTCTGCCGCGCGGTCGCATCATCGAGATCTACGGTCCGGAATCCTCCGGTAAGACCACGCTCGCCATGCACGCGATCGCCAATGCCCAGGCCAACGGCGGCGTCGCGGCCATGATCGACGCCGAGCACGCCATGGATCCGGATTACGCCCGCAAGCTGGGTGTGGACACCGACGCGCTGCTGGTCTCCCAGCCCGACACCGGTGAGCAGGCACTCGAAATCGCCGATATGCTCGTGCGTTCCGGTGCGCTGGACATCATCGTCATCGACTCGGTGGCCGCGCTGGTGCCCCGCGCCGAGATCGAGGGCGAGATGGGCGACAGCCACGTCGGTCTGCAGGCCCGTCTGATGAGCCAGGCGCTGCGCAAGATGACCAGCGCGCTCAACAACTCCGGCACCACCGCCATCTTCATCAACCAGCTGCGCGAGAAGATCGGCGTCATGTTCGGCTCGCCCGAGACCACCACCGGTGGTAAGGCACTGAAGTTCTACGCCTCGGTGCGCCTGGACATCCGCCGGATCGAGACGCTCAAGGACGGTACCGACGCGGTCGGCAACCGCACTCGCGTCAAGGTCGTCAAGAACAAGGTGGCCCCGCCGTTCAAGCAGGCCGAGTTCGACATTCTCTACGGTGTGGGCATCTCCAAGGAGGGCTCGATCATCGATATGGGTGTCGAGCACGGATTCATCCGCAAGTCCGGCTCCTGGTACACCTACGAGGGCGATCAGCTCGGCCAGGGCAAGGAGAACGCGCGCAAGTTCCTGTTGGAGAACGTCGACGTGCGCAACGAGATCGAGAAGAAGATCAAGGAGAAGCTCGGCATCGGTGCCGATGTCACCGCAGACGCGGGTGCCGAGGCGCCCGTCGACTTCTAACCGATGCCGCACCGGGAACCGCCGGGGTCCGGGTCCGCCCGCGACCCCGGCGCGACTCGGCTCGAAGCGGTGGAGCGCCTGCGCCGCCAGCTCGAACAACTCGAGTCCGGTGAGCGTGCGCGCGCGGACGATTCCACGGAATCCTTTCGCCCACACCGCCGCCCGATCCGCAGAAAGTCGTCCGGCGCGGGGGAGGAGAGTGCCACCGGGCTGTGGCGTTCCGATGGTGGCCCGATCGGTTCGAACACCACGGGGTGTGAGTCGAGCGAGCAGGCTGACGGGGATCCGGTGCCCTGGCGTGCGATCGATGACCCCGCCCCAAGGCGAGATCACGAATACTGTTCCGGCGGAATGGATTCGGATGAGTTGTCCGAGGCCATGGATGCCCCGCCGGGGCGGTCGGGCCGTAGGGGGAGCGAGTCCGGCGCTGGGCGGCGATTCACGGATGATGTACCGGGGTCCGGGGCGGAGCGCTCAGGACGCCGTTCGCGGCGAGGGGAGGCGTCCGAACAGGAGACCTCGGCGGGGACCGAGGCACAGGCAAAGGATCTGTGTCTGCGGCTGCTGACCGATCGGGCTCGGAGCCGGGCCGAATTGGCGAACAAGTTGGCGGACAAGGGCTTTGCGCCCGAGGTCGCCGAGCGTGCCCTGGATCGGCTCGCCGCCGTCGGGCTGATCGACGATGCGGCATTCGCCGAGCAGTGGGTGCATTCGCGGCACACGTACTCCGGTAAGGGCAAGAAGGTGCTCGCCCAGGAACTGCGCCGCAAAGGCGTCGCCCCCGACGTCGCGGCTCCCGCCCTGGAATCCATCAGCGCCGACGACGAACAGACCCGCGCCGCCGACCTGGTCCATCGCAAGCTCCGCACCCTCCCCGCGGACCTGGACCGCGACAAGGCAACTCGACGTCTCGTGGGAATGCTGGCCCGCAAAGGCTACGACCCGTCCACCGCCTACACGGTCGTGAAGGCGGCAGTCGCCGAGGCCGATCTCCCGGCCCCGCCACGCCCGGAACACTCGGGATCAACCCTGCGTCGCACCGAATTCCCCGGCCGCACAGCATCGGACGATTCCCTCTCCGCCGCCGACACCACGTCAGGCGGTCGCCGCCGCACCGCCGATGCCGATGAGCACCACGCTTCGGACGACGACGCCGTCCGCACCGCTCGCAACGCCCTCTCCGATACCGACTCCGACGATGCGGCCATCGCCTTGATCCAACGCAAACTCCGAACCGCGACCCGAAACCTGGACCGCGACAAGCTGATCCGCCGCCTGGTAGGCATGCTCGCCCGCCGCGGCTACAACCAGTCCCGAGCCTATGCACTCGTCAAAGCCGAACTGGCAGCCGCGGACATCGGGTGATCCGGCACTCCGGATCCCCCCGGCCGATGTGGACGATCCCGCGGTCGCCGAGCTTCTGTTCGCTGCGATCGGCGGTGATCGCTCCCGGCTCACCGCTGCGTGCGAGAGCTACCGCAATGATTGCGGCGCAGTACTTCTCGCGCTGGTCGTGCACGATCGTCCGATCGGTGTGGCGGGATACGCGCAAGACCGCGCCGGAATAACTCTCCGGCACATCGCCACGGCCGAGCCGCATCGTGGCACCGGTATCGGGCGGCGGCTGCTGGCCGAGATCCGTTCCCGCCATCCGGATTCGGATCTGGTGGCCGAAACAGACTCCGCATCCCTCGGCTTCTACCTCGCCGCGGGATTCGCCGCCACCTCGCTCGGCGAGAAGTATCCCGGGGTCGAAAGGTTTCGGGTGCGTCTGGCCAGGTTCTCGAGAAAGAGAGATTGCAGTGCCCAAGACTCATCATTATGAAGTGGATGTGACCTGGACCGGTAATACCGGGACGGGCACCAGCGGATATCGGGAATACGAGCGTGCGCACGATATCGCGGCGCTGGGTAAGCCGGTAATTCCCGGTACCGCCGACCCCGCGTTTCGGGGTGTTCCGGAGCGGTGGAATCCGGAGGAACTTCTGGTCGCCAGCCTGTCGCAGTGTCACATGCTCTGGTTTCTCGCACTGTGTGCGCAGGAGCGGATAGTCGTCACGGATTACACCGATCGTCCGTCCGGGACCATGGTCGAAACAGCCGATGGGGGCGGTCACTTCTCGGAAGTGGTGTTGCGTCCGCAGGTACGAACAGCTGAATCCCAGCACGTCGACCGGACTCGGATCCTTCACGAGCGCGCGCACAAGATGTGTTTCATCGCCAACTCGGTCAATTTCGAGGTGCGCTGCGAGCCGGTCGTATCGGACGTGGACGAATGAGCCGCGGAGCCCGACCGAGAGTGCCGGAGTTGTTCCGCTGGACCACAATTCCATGTTGAAGCCGCGGCGATCAGGTGGGATACGTCTGAAGATGATCCACGACGACGAAGGCGCTGGAGGGGCTGGCTGCGGTGACGGCCTTGCGGAGCGGGGCCAGTCCGCCGGTGTCCTTCGCGGGCCGACTCAGGGGGAGGTCGAAATCGTCCCAGTGCGTCGGGAGGATGTGGGGCGGGTTTCCCAGAGCATGTAGGAGGCGCGGGACGTAATCGTGCACATTCGAACCGCCGACGGGCAGGAGCAGGACGTCGGGGCGCAGGGTGCTCAGTTCGGATTCGATGTAGTTCGAACCGCCCAGGTTCAGGACCGAACCGCCGGGACCGTCGATCTGGTAGGCGAGCGTGCCGCCTTCGACGAGATCCGCGATGGTGCGAGGGCGCGGCGGTGGGGCTGCCGGACGCGTGCCCGGGAACGGTACGCGGGCACGGGGACCGAGTTGGGAATGCAGGGAGCGCAGCACCCGGATCTGGTGAGTGCCGCAGTCGATGTACTCGCCGCCCGACGCGATCGACAACTGGTCCTGCGGGGCGCCGAGGGCGATCAGGAGATTCAGGTGGGATTCGGTGCCGATCACCGTGGCACCGGTGCGGTGGGCCAGGTACGGGACGTCGGTGATGTGGTCGTAGTGCCCGTGGGTGACCAGAATGTGGTCGGCGCGCAGTTCGCCGCTGTCCACGTAGTGGTCGATCAGGGCGGTGTCCACCGACAGCGGCGTCGCCGGGTCGGCGCCCGCGGGGGTATAGGTGCCGGTGCGGAACCTCGTGAGCCATGGATCGATCAGCACCGTCCGGTCGCCGCTGGGAGCGGAGATCCGGATCTCCCAGCTGTTGTTGCCCCACCAGCGCAGCCGGATCCCGGTCAGCTGTCGTGCGCGTCGGGTGTTCTCCTCGGCGGTTCCGCAGGCCACGCCGCCTACCGTCGCCGCGGCACCCGCAGCTACGCCGAACAGTCCTCGGCGCGTCAGTGGCGGAATATTTCCGTTCATTCGTCCTGATTCGATTCTGTTGTGTCCGTGCAGGATTGGTCTCAACTCAATGCCGTGACCGCCGCGTTCGCGGCCTGGGCGATGAGGGCGTTGTCGTAGGTGTCGTCGTGGCCGTGGCGGGTGGACATGACGGCGAGGACGAGCGGGGCGCGATGGGGTGGCCACAGGACGGCGATGTCGTTGCGGGTGCCGTAATCGCCGTTGCCGGTCTTGTCGCCGACCACCCAATCGGCCGGGACACCGGCGCGGATGAGACCCGCACCGGTGGTGTTGGCGCGCAGCATCGTGGCCAGCAGTGCGCGATTGTCTGTGGGCAGTGCGGCGTCCAGGACGTAGGTTCGCAGATCGGCGGCGAAGGCGCGGGGTGTGCTGGTGTCGCGCGGATCGCCGGGGGTGGCGTCGCTGAGCATGGGTTCGAGACGGTCGCTCCGAGTCACCTGATCACCCAGATTCCGCAGGTCGCGTTGGAAACCGGCGGGGCCGCCCATCAGCCCGAACAGGAGATTGGCCGCGGTGTTGTCGCTGTAGCGCACCGCGGCGTCCAGGAGATCCCGCACCGTCATCCCGTCGGCCACGTGCTGGCGGGTGATCGGCGCGTAGGCGGTGAGATCCGTTGCGGTGTAGGTGATCCGGCGATCCAGTTCGGCGTTGTTCGCGGTGGTCAGGATCGCGCCCGCTGCCAATGCCTTGAACGTGGAGCAGAATGCGAACCGCTCGTCGGCGCGGTACTCCACGGTGCGTCCGGACCCGGTGTCCAGCGCGAAAACCCCCAGGCGCGCACCGAATCGGCTTTCCAGCGCGCCGAATCGGCCTGATAGTTCGGTGCCGGCTACCGGCGTCGTCGGCGCGGCGGCAGAGGTTGTGGTCGTGGACGAACCGGACTGGTCCGAGCCGCATGCGCACAGCGACAGCAGGGCCGTGCCGACCGCGACAGTGGCTGCGGCCCGGTGGAACCGGACGGAATGGAACATCGATCTCGCCTCCCGATCGACTGCCGCACCGGAACGGGCGGCGTGGTGACGACGAGCCTGACACCGATCTTCGATGCCGTCCAAGACAGAAATCACCGAAACGATGCCGAATCGGCATAGACTGCGGCATCGTGGATATGGTCGCCGCTTGCCGGGCGTTCGTCTCGGTGAGCAGTCACGGCAGTTTCACCGCCGGGGCCGCCGCGGCGCGGATCCCGCAATCGGTGGCCAGCCGTCGCATCGCCGCGCTGGAACAGCATTTCGGGGCCCGGCTGCTCGACCGGACCTCGCGCACCGCGACACTCACCGCCTTCGGCCGCGACATGCTGCCCTCGGCGCGGCGCTTGGTCGAACTCGCCGAGGCGATGCGGGACGAGGCCGAACGCGCCCGCAGCCGCCCGTTCCGGATGGCGGTGCCCGCCGTCTGCGGCCCGCTCCCGCTGGCCCGCCTGGTCGCCGACGGCACAGCCCGCGGCCTCACCCTCGACCTGCATCCGGCGGACCCGCGCGAACGCGCCGAGCTGGCCCGCACCCAGGAGGTGCGGGCGGCCCTGGTCGCGGTGCCCGCCGATCGTGCGGTCTGGCGAATCCCGTTGGGGCTGGCCGATACCGGCGGCCCGCACAGCACGCCGATCTACCTCGAGACACTGCGTGCCGGACGCGCCGACCGCGACAGCCCTCGCCGCCGAGTCTGGCTCCAGCCGGAGGACGATGTGCCGCACATCCGCGACCGCATCATCCGCCTGCGCGATTCGCTCGGCCTGCAACCCGTCCAGGTCGTCGTCGGTCAGCCCCTCGTCACCGCCGCGGCCGCGGTCCTGGCCTCCGAGGATCTGCTGCTCTGCTCACCGACCCAAGCCGCCGAATTCGGCCTGAACTGGCGACCCATCGGCGAACTGGACCCGGCCCGCGGCTACGACATCGCCGCCGCCTACCCGGAGGACGCCGACCGCGTCGCCACCCTGCCCCACCGCGTGATCGCCCGCTGCCTGGGCCTGCCGCACATCGGCGAGGGAACCGACACTGCTGCTGGGCTCCGGTCGTGATGGTGCGGTGGTCCGTGGTTGTGATGGTGAGCAGTCGGCGATTCGGACCCGGCCCGTGGCTACGATGTCGCCGTCGCCCAGCTCGCGGACGCCGACTGCATCGCCACCCGCCTCACCGTGTGATCGCCCGCTGCCTGGGCCTGCCGCACGTCGGTGAGGGAATCGACACTGCTGCTGGGCTGCGGTCGTGATCGCCCGCTGCCTGGGCCTGCCGCACATCGGCGAGGGAACGACCACCGCCGACGGTTTGCGGTCGTGATGATGGGTGATCGGTGAATGGGCCTTCGGTCGGACATACCCGGCGACGCGCTCGCGTCGGTGGCCGTGCGGCGACCCCGGACTCGATCGGCCTGTTCGATGGGGCCCGGGACGGCGGTGCCGGGCGATACCGCGGGCATGACAACGGTGCTTCGTTCATGAGAAGGGTTGTGCGGCAATGGGGATGACCAGGGCGCTGCGGGCGGCGCGGCAGGAGTTGGACGATGCCGGGTTGCGCGGGTCGATTCTGGTGCGGGATCTGGACAGCGGGGACGAGCTCGGGGTCGACGCGGAGCTGGAGTGGCCGATCGCCTCGCTGGTGAAGGTGCCGCTGGTGGTGGCCACGCTGGAGCGGGTCGGGCGGGGGGAACTCGATCCGGCCACGCCGATCACGGTGCGGCCGGGGGCGATCGCCACGCCGGGGCCGATCGGGGTGGCGAAATTCCGGTATCCCGCCACCATCGCGCTGGATGACCTGCTGTATCTGAGCATCGCCATCAGCGACAGTTCCGCGGCCGACGCGCTGTTCGCCCTGACGCCGCCCGCCGCGGTGAGCGCCGAACTGCGGCGGCTCGGCTACGACGGGATCGCCGTGCGGCATCTGATGGACGATCTGACCCACACGCCGGCCGAGGCGTTCGAGCAGGCCCAGGCGTATCTGGCCCACACACTCGCCATCGAGGCCGCGACGGCGGGACACGGTCATCCGGTGCCGCAGCTGGACGTCGGGAGTGCGAACACCGGCTCGGCCCGCGCCTTCGCGGATCTGCTACAGGGGCTGTGGCGACCGACCACCATCACCGAACCGGCCGCCGCACGGACTCGGGAGCTGATGGCGGACAACGTGATTCGGCACCGCCTCGCGCCTGATTTCAGCTCCGATGCCTCGCGCTGGTCCTCCAAGACCGGCTCGTTGCTGAACTTCCGTCACGAGGTCGGCGTCGTCGAACACGCCGACGGGCAGACCCTCGCCGTCGCGGCCCTGACTCAGTCCCGCGTTCCCGCCGTACTCCAGCCGGGCGCGGAGGCGATCATGGCCAAGGCCGCTCGAATCATCCACAACGAGTTGCGAATCCGCCCCTGAGTGAGACTTCGGGTGAACCGTCGCGGCCACCGGTGGATGCCGTATGCCCGCCGTGTAGCGCATCTCCGAGCGCGTCCAGGTGGCCTGTGAGCGTGATCAGGCGTTCAGTTCGCGCTTCGAGTGTTGCTGCGCTGTGGTCGAGCCTTTATGGGTACGGCAGGTTCAGAGGGTGAATGCCGGGGTGTCGGAATGCCCTATGACACGGGCGATCTGGGCGCACAGCTGAACCGGGCGTTTGACATCGGTGGACGCCTTGCCGCTGGTCAGAATCGCACCGGACAGTCCGCGAGCCGGATCTGCCCAGCCGTACTGGGTGGTCAAACCGCTACGACCGAAATGGGATTCGGTGTTCCGGCCGAATTTCGACCGGCGTCCGCCGAGCTCGAATCCGGCGCGGCTGACCTTTCCCGCGGCGCCGGGTATCCACTTCGCCGGGGCGGCCGCCATTCGGACGGTCTCGGGTTTCATGATCTGCACGCCGTCCAATTCGCCTCCGCGCGTGAGGATCTCGTAGAAGCGCGACAACTCCGCGGCGGTGGTGACGAGATTGCCCGAGGGCAGTTCGGCGGTGAGGAAATCACGATTCTTCTCCGCCGACATCGGCCCGCTCAACGCGCCGCCGAGCGCCTTGTGCGCCAGGAACTTCATCACCGGGGACGGTTTCGGGCCCGTCTTGACGCTGGGCACCACCTGCTCGACATCCTCTGCCCGCACCCCGAAACTGGTCCACCGGAAGCCCAGCGGGTCCAGGATCTGCTCGGCCAGATGATCGCGCATCCGTTTCCCCGTGACGCGCTGCACCAGCAACCGCTGGATCAGCCCACCGGTCATCGCGTGATAAACCCGGAACCGCCCCCGCGGCCAGGCGGGAGTCAGATCGGCCAGCGCCCGCGCGGCCAGCTCATCGTCCACCACCAGCTCGAAACCCCGGTACGGTCCCGTCACGAACGGCACGCCCGCCGCATGGGACAGCACGTCACCGATGGTGATCGACTCCTTGCCGTGCGCGGCGAATTCGGGGATGTGCTGGGCGACCGGATCCTCGTATTCGAAGAATCCCTGCTCGATGAGCATGGCCATGATCGCCGCGGCGACGCCCTTCGCGGTGGAGAATCCGCAGAACGGCATGTCCGGGGTCAGCAGTACTTTTTCGGCGGCGGGATCGTCGCCGGGCGCGTTACCCCAGCCGTGCCCGATGGCGCGATCGAGCACGATGCGGCCGTTGCGCCGCAGGCAGATCTGGATCGCGGGGGTGGTGCCCAGCCGGTACCACTGCCGCACCGAACCCCACACCGCCTCGACCTGCGCCTTGCTCAGCCCGGCGGCGGCCGGATCGTCCTCGTCTCCGATCGTGGTCACCGCTTCCAGGTCCTCGGCAACCGTCACCAGCGCTGCGGGTGTGCTCATCCGGCCAGCATAGGTCGGCCTGGGCGACGGATCACTTCACGCACTGCGCCGAACCATGGACCGCCATGATCTCGACGATGCACCGCCCCTGGGGCGCGGGTCACCACGTCATAACGTCGTGGAATTCTCCACCGTGCGCGGGTTTGGACCGTGCGTGGGTTTGTGACCCTGTGCAGGGGCGTGACCCTGTGCGGGGGCGTGACCGTGTGCGGGGGCGTGACGACCGGTGAGGTGTGCGTCGGGCTCCCCGTGCGGAACCCGACGCCTCTACTGCCGTCCTCAGACCGCGGCGAATCCGGTCCGCAGATCGGCGAGGATGTCCTCGATCCCCTCGATGCCGACCGCCAGGCGAACCAGGCCCGGGGTGACGCCCGCGGCGAGCTGCTCCTCCGGAGTCAGCTGCGAGTGGGTGGTCGAGGCCGGGTGGATCACCAGCGAGCGGACGTCACCGATATTGGCGACGTGGCTGTGCAGGGTCAGCGCCTCCACGAAACGCTTCCCGGCGTCAACGCCACCGGCCAGCTCGAATCCGATGATCGCGCTGGTTCCCTTGGGCGCCAACTGCTTTCCGCGCTCGTACCACGGCGAGGAGGGCAGGCCCGCGTACGCGACGGAGGTGACTTCCGAACGCTCGGAAAGGAATTCGGCGACCGCCTGGGCATTCTGCACGTGCCGCTCCACCCGCAGGCTCAGCGTCTCGAGGCCCTGGCTGATCAGGAACGCGTTGAACGGCGCGATGGCCGAGCCCAGGTCGCGCAGCAGTTGCACGCGGGCCTTGAGCGCATACGCGGGAGCGCCCAGCTCCGCGTAGACCACCCCGTGGTAGCTGGCGTCGGGCTCCACGAAACCGGGGAAACGCGGCTTGCCGTCGGCGTCCTTCCCGGTCCAGTCGAAGTTGCCGCCGTCGACGATCACACCGGCGATCGCCGCACCGTGGCCGCCCAGGTACTTGGTCGCCGAGTGCACCACGATATCGGCGCCGTGCTTCAGCGGCTGGATCAAATACGGTGTGGGAACGGTGTTGTCGACGATCAGCGGCACACCGGCCGCATGCGCGACCTCCGCGATGCCGGGGATGTCCAGGATGTGGTTCTGCGGGTTGGAGACCGTTTCGCCATAGAGCGCCTTGGTATTCGGGCGGATCGCCGCACGCCACTGCTCCAGATCGTCCGGGTCCTCGACGAATTCGACGGTGATGCCGAGCTTGGGCAGCGTGTAGTGGAAAAGGTTGTAGGTGCCGCCGTACAGCCGCGGGCTGGACACGATGTGGTCACCGGCCCCGGCGATGTTCAGCAGCGCGAAGGTCTCCGCGGCCTGCCCGGAGGACAGCAGCAGTGCGGCCACGCCGCCCTCGAGCGAGGCGATCCGCTGCTCGACCGCGTCCTGGGTGGGGTTGGCGATGCGGGTGTAGATGTTGCCGGGCTCGGCGAGGCCGAACAGCGCCGCCGCGTGCGCGGTGTCGCGGAAGGTGTACGAGGTGGTCTGGTAGATCGGCAGCGCGCGGGCGTTGGTGGTGTCGTCCGGCACCTGTCCGACGTGGATCTGCTTGGTCTCGAAACTCCAAGCGGCACTTGGGTCTTCGGGGGCGGTCGAATCGGGCTGAGGAGACTCGTTGGCGGTCATTCGGCAACGGTAGAAATGATGCTCTCGCCAGGAAATATTTTCACGCTGCGTGAGTCCAAAATCGGCCGCGAACCGCGAGCTTACGGGCACGTCGAACCGGTCGCGGACCGGCCGGTCAGTACCGGTTGACGGTCGGCGGTGCGGGGATCGGGAAGTCCGCGCCGAGGTTCCGGGTCAGCGCGGTCTGCCAGGGTTCGGCGGGATCGGTGAGCATCGCGCTTATCGCGTCGTCGATCCGGTCGCGAGATTCCTTGTCGCCCTTGCGTAATCCGATGCCGTAGAGCTCCTGCACCGGCCGGCCGTCGAGGGTGATCGGGCCGAGCAGCTTCAGCAGCCGGGGCGAGCGCGCCTGATAGCCCGCCAGGATGATGTCGTCGGTGGTGACCGCGTCGACCATCTTGCTCTGCAACGCCTCGACGCACAGCGAATAGGTGTCGTACTCGATCAGTTTCACGCCCTGCGGGAACTCCCGCTTCACCTGCTCGGCGGATGTGGACCCCGCCACCGTGCACAGGGTGCTGCCCGCGGGCAGCGAGTTCGGATCGTGGATGGCGGTGTTGTCCGCGCGGATCAGCAGGGCCTGATGCGCGATGAAGTAGGGCCCGGCGAAATCGACCTTCTGCTTGCGCTGGTCGGTGATCGAATAGGAGGCCACGACCATGTCCACCTGCCCGCCCTGGATCAGCCGCTCGCGCTGGGCCGAGGGCGCCTCCTTGAACGTGATGTTCCGCGCCGCGACACCCAGCTTGCCCGCGACGTACTTCGCGACGTCCACATCGAAACCGGAGAACGTGCCGTCCCGGTTCTGCAGACCCATCCCGGGCTGATCGAATTTGATGCCGACGCTGAGCTTTCCGGCCGCGGCGTCCTGGACGGCGGTTCTGGGACCGCCCGACCCGCATCCGCTCGCCACGACCGTGAGTACCAGAACGCCGATGCCGAGGCGCAGTGCCCGGGTGAACCTCATCGAATGCCCTCTCTGCTGAACGACGGACCGTGCCGAGTGCGGATCGGTGGCATTCCCAGTGTGCGGCAACGCCGGTCGATGATTCAGGATCTCGCCCACGAAGCCCCTCGGCGCGCCGGACCGGCATCGCCCCCGCTCGGCCCCGGGGAACGGGCCGAATCGGATTTGCGTACTACCGATACCCTGGACAGGTGAATTCGTCGATGCAGGTGGCAGCAGGTGCCGCGGAAGGAGCGGTGGCCGCCGCGGACACGACCCGTACCTACGAGGTGCGCACGTACGGGTGCCAGATGAACGTGCACGACTCCGAACGGCTCTCGGGCCTGCTCGAGGATGCCGGATATCATCGGGCCGCGCCGGGCGCGACCGCGGATCTGGTGGTCTTCAACACCTGCGCGGTGCGTGAGAACGCGGACAACAAGCTCTACGGCACGCTCGGCCATCTGGCCCCGATCAAGGCCGATCGGCCCGGTATGCAGATCGCCGTCGGCGGCTGCCTGGCGCAGAAGGATCGCGACACCGTACTGCGCCGGGCGCCGTGGGTGGACGTGGTGTTCGGCACGCACAACATCGGTTCGCTGCCGGTGCTGCTGGAGCGGGCCCGGCACAACGAACAGGCGCAGGTCGAGATCCTCGAATCGCTCGAGGCGTTCCCCTCGACGCTGCCGGCCAAGCGCGAGTCGGCCTATGCCGGCTGGGTGTCCATCTCGGTGGGCTGCAACAACACCTGCACCTTCTGCATCGTGCCGTCGCTGCGCGGCAAAGAGGTCGACCGGCGTCCCGGCGATGTGCTCGCCGAGGTGCAGGCGCTGGTCGATCAGGGCGTGCTCGAGGTGACCCTGCTGGGGCAGAACGTCAATTCCTACGGGGTGAACTTCGCGGACCCCGGCGAGCCGCGCGACCGGGGTGCGTTCGCACAACTGCTGCGCGCCTGCGGGAGTATCGAGGGGCTCGAGCGGGTCCGGTTCACCTCACCGCATCCGGCCGAATTCACCGACGACGTCATCGAGGCGATGGCGCAGACCCCGAACGTGTGCCCGCAGCTGCACATGCCGCTGCAATCGGGTTCGGATCGGGTGCTCAAGGCCATGCGCCGGTCCTATCGTTCGGCGCGTTACCTGGGCATCATCGAGAAGGTGCGTGCCGCGATGCCGCACGCCGCGATCACCACCGACATCATCGTGGGCTTCCCGGGGGAAACCGAGGAGGACTTCCAGCAGACCCTGGACGTGGTGCGGCAGGCGCGGTTCACCAGCGCGTTCACCTTCCAGTACTCGATCCGTCCGGGGACGCCCGCGGCCACCATGGCCGATCAGGTGCCCAAGGCGGTGGTGCAGGAACGGTACGACCGGCTCATCGCGTTGCAGGAGGAGATCTCGCTCGAGGCCAACCGGGCGTTGCTCGGCACCGAGGTCGAACTGCTGGTCGCCGAGGGCGCGGGCAAGAAGAACGCCGCCACCGCTCGGATGAGCGGACGGGCCCGCGACGGTCGGCTCGTGCACTTCCGGCCGCCCGCGCAGAACTCCATCCGGCCCGGCGACATCGTGCGCGTCGTGCTCACCGGGGCCGCGCCGCACCACCTGATCGCCGACAGCGAGATCCGCGAGCACCGCCGCACCCGCGCGGGCGATTCGCACGAGCGCGGCATCACGCCCAAGACCGCTCCCATCGGCGTCGGGCTCGGCCTGCCGCGGATCGGCGCACCGGAACCGCTGCCCGCCGCCGCGGGCTGCGGGTCCGGGTGCGAGGTGTGATCGGGCGCGCTATTACGACGTCGGGTCGTAGTGCCGTGACGTCGAGTCGTAGGGTGGGAGCGTGACTCGGTGGCGAAGGCCGGATGCCCGGCTCGAGGTGATGCGGAGACCGGATCACCCCATCGGAGAACCGCGACCAGTGGTGGAGAACTGATGCTCGAACATCCCGAAGACGAAACCCGGCCCGGCGGGCCGGCCTCGGCCGGTGCGGATGGCGGTCCCGGAGCGTCGGCCGATCGGGGGCCCGAGAGCGCCGAGCCGGACGGCGATACGAACGGCGAAGCCATTGCGCCACAGGGTGATTCGAACGCAGCTGGTGTCGTGTCGGACACGGTCGCGACGTCGGGAGCCGACGCCGTGTCCGAAACCGTGAGCAGCGATTCCCAGTCGAACGAGGAGCAGATGAATCCCGAGCAGACTCAGGTCTTCGAGTCCTATCACGACGATCTGGAGGCGGTCGAGCGCAAGATCGCCGGTGAGATCGATCCCGGCTATCGCGCGATGGTCGTCGCGGGCGCGGTCTTCGTGCTGCTGCTGACCCTGGTGCTCCCGCACACCGGTCACACCCGCGGAATGGACATCCTGCTGTTCGACCACACGGCCGTCGCCGACCACATCGGACTGCCTTCGCGGGTGTTCCAGTGGTTCGTGCTGATCTTCGGCATCGGCTTCTCCTCCCTGGCCCTGCTGACCCGTCGCTGGACCCTGGCATGGGTCGCGGTGGCCGGATCGGCGGTCGGCAGCGTCTTCGGCGTGCTGTCCATCTGGCATCGCCAGACCCCGGACCTGGGCAACTACCACGGCGCCGGACCGTCGATCGGCCTGATCCTCGGCGCGATCGCGATGATCGTGCTGACCTTCCACTGGCTCAAGGTGGTCTGGAGCCGCACCGCGGTCCAGCTCGAGGCCGAGGAGCAGCGCCGCCTCGCCGCCGCGGCCGAGGAAGAGCGCAGCCGCCGCTGGCTGCTGGGTGAGGACGAGGACAAGTAACCCGCGCCAGCGGTAATCGGACTCGACGTCAGCGTCGAGTCCGATTACCGCGCAACGTGATTCGGGGTGCCGTGATCAGCGGCGGGTGACCGCGCCCTCGGCGGCCTCGGCCCATTCACGCCACTGCTGGGCCTGTTCGAGAGCCTTGTCCGCATCGCGGGTGCGCCCGGCCGCCTGCGCCTTGGCCGCCTGCTCCTCGAACTGGGCGACGCGCTCGCGGAACTGCGCGGCGCGCGCCACGGCCTCGGGATCGGTGCGTCGCCACTGCGTGTCGGCCGCGTCGCGGACCTGCTTCTCGATCGCGCGCAACCGGCCCTCGAGTTCCTGCATGCGTTCGCGCGGCACCTTGCCGATCTCGTCCCACCGGTCCTGCAGATGCCGCAATTCGGTGCGCGCACCCTCCAGATCCGATTCCAGATGGGCCGCGATCCGGTGCTCGAAGCTGGACAGCAGTTCCACCTTGGCGGTCGCGTTCTGCTCGAATTCGGCGTCCCGCTCCGAGGCCGCGGCATTGCGCGCGCCGAAGAAGACGTCCTGCGCGTTCTTGAAACGCCGCCACAACTGATCATCGGCCTCGCGCGGGGCCCGGCCCGCGGCCTTCCACTCGGTCAGCAGATCGCGGAAGACCGACGCGGTGCCCGCCCAGTCGGTCGAGGAGGACAGCTCCTCGGCGCGCGCGCACAACTCCTCCTTGCGCGACTTGGCGGCGGCCCGTTCGCGATCGAGTTCGGCGAAATGCGCGCCGCGGCGGCGGTTGAACCCCTCACGGGCCTTGGAGAAGCGACGCCACAGGGCGTCGTCGACCTTGCGGTCCACCCCGCGGATGGTCTTCCACTCGTCCAGGATCTCGCGCAGCCGATCGCCCGCGGCCTTCCACTGGGTGGAGTCGGCGGCGATCTGCTCGGCCTCCGCGCACAGGGTCTCCTTGCGCTCGGTCTGCTCGTGCCGGGAGCGCTCCTTCTCCTCCTTGGCCTGCGCGGCCGCCTCGTCGGAGTGCTCGGCGATGGCCTGCAGGCGCCGGGCCAGGCCGTCGACATCGCCGATCACCGCCGCGGTGGGCAACGATTCGGCAAGCGCGAGGGCCGCGGTCTTGGTCTTGCGAGCGTCGGTTCCGGCCGCTAGACGCGCCTCGAGCAGGGCGACCTCGGTGGCCAGATCGTCGAAGCGACGGCCGAAGTGCGCCAGGCCCTCGGCGGCGTCACCGGCCTGCCAGGAACCGATCTCCCGCTCGCCTTCGGCGGTCTTGACCCATGCGGTGCCGTCGTCGTCGACGCGGCCCCAGCGGCTCGGGTCACTGACCGTAGGCACCACCACCGGATGCGGATGCTCCTGCGGCGCGCCCGGCGTGGGTTTGATCGCGTGCGGTTTGGGCGCGTCGTGCGATGCCGGCGCGTGGGGTTTGCGGGCACCCGGAATAGGGGTACCCGGCTTGGGTGCGCCCGGCCGCGGTGCGCCCGGCTTGGGCGCCGGAGGACCTGGCCGAGCCGCTGTATCGGCGGGCGTGGGTCCCTGTGCGGCGGAGGTGCTGGACTGCTGCGCCGTACCGGTATCCGGATGGGTAGCCTTCTCGGTTCCGCTGTTCTCGGTCATCACTCCTCGTCCCTGCCGCGCGTCACGGCTGCCTGGTTACGCCCTAGCTTCATCCCCATTCAACCAGCCGAACCGCAGATACGCCGCCTCTTATCGCGGGTGGCGCAGTGTGAACGGTGGCAGGCACGGCGAATACGTGCTAAAGACCCTTGCGGGAGGGGTCGTGCGTCCTCTTTCGGACCTATCCGGCAATTGGCCGAACGCTTCGGCGCACCCCGTCCGGACCGGCCGCGCCGCGCCGCCGGGCCGTGCCGCTACCGTTGACGGCGTGTTCGGTCTCGCCGTGTTGATCCCATCACCGCCCGTGCTGGTCCCCGAATTGTGCGGTGGACGGCCCGAGGCGGACGGCACGCATCTCGCGGCACAGGTGCGCCCGCTGCGCGAGGCGGTGCTGACCGCGGCGCGTGATCTGGCCGCGTTCACATCGCGGTGGACGGTCGTCGGGGTGAGTGCGGCGGGCGACGGGAACGGCCCGCGCGAGGCGGGGGTGTTCGCGCCCGGAACGGATGACACATCGGGCGGATCACCCGGGGCGAGCCCGGTGATCGGCGCCGGGACGGAGGGTGCGTCGGGCGGGGTGCCGAGGCTGGGTGCTCCCCGAGCTGACGTGCCGCTGTTCGGTGCCGGGACGATCGGAACGTTCCGGGGCTACGGGGCCGATGTCCGCGTGGCACTGTCGGAGGTCGCGCTGCAGGGGGACGGTCCCGCGGATCCTGGGCTGCCGCTGGCCGTGCTGATCGGCGGATGGGTGCGTGGATGCGTGGGGGACGAAGTCAGGGCCGACGCGTGGCTGGTGGATCAGGATGCCCCGGCCGGGCGGTGTGTGGAGCTGGGCGAGCGGCTGCGTCGCGAGCTGGACGCGCAACCCGAGGCGCACGGCGTGCTGGTAATCGCCGACGGGGCGGCCACCTTGTCGACCAGCGCGCCGGGGTATCTGGATCCGCGCGCGCAGGCGGTGCAGGACCGGATCGATGACGCCCTCTCCGCGGGCGAGGCGACCGTCCTGACGACGCTCGACACCGATCTGTGCGCGGAGCTCGGGGTATCGGGCCGCGCGGCCTACCAGGTCCTGGCCGGACTGTTCTCCGGCGACGTCCCGAAGGTCGAAACCCTCTACCGGGCAGCGCCTTTCGGCGTCGGCTATCAGGTGAGCACCTGGCGTCCCGGGGTCGGTTCGTGATCACCCCGATCGCCGTGGTCGGTCCCACCGCCACCGGAAAGTCCGATCTCGCACTGGAATTGGCGCAACGCCTGGACGGGGAGATCGTCAACATCGATGCCATGCAGCTGTATCGCGGCATGGATATCGGCACCGCCAAACTCCCGGTGGCGCAACGTCGCGGCATCGCCCATCACCAGCTCGACGTGCTCGACGTCACCGAAACCGCCACGGTCGCGGCCTATCAGACCGGCGCGTCTGCCGATGTCGAGGCGATCATGGCGCGCGGGCGCACCCCGGTCATCGTCGGCGGATCGATGATGTACGTCCAGGCGTTGCTGGACCGGTGGGATTTTCCGGCCACCGATTCGCGGGTGCGCGCGAAATGGGAGGCGCTGCTGGCCGAAGGCGGTGTGGCCGCGCTGCACGCCGCCCTGCGGGACGCCGATCCCGTTGCGGCGCAGACGATTCTGCCCACCGACGGCCGCCGCATGGTGCGCGCGCTCGAGGTGGTCGAACTCACCGGCCGCCCGTTCGCCGCCTCCCAACCGCAGATCGGTGAACCGCATTGGGGCACAATCATTCTCGGCGTCGATCGCGAGACCGCCGAACTCGACGCGCGCATCGAGATCCGCACCGCGGCCATGTTCGAGGACGGCCTCGTCGACGAGGTGCGCACTCTCCTCGGACAGGGTTTGCGAGAGGGGCAAACCGCCCGTCGCGCAATCGGATACGCTCAGGTTCTCGCCTACCTGGACGGCGAATACGACCTCGCCCACGCGCAGGAACGCACCCTCATCGGCACTCGACGATACGTCCGCCGTCAGCGTTCCTGGTTCCGCCGCGACCCCCGCGTCCACTGGCTCGATGGCGCCGACCCCCACCTCCCCGAATCCGCCCTCGAACACGTGCTGCCCCGTCTCGATAAGACCGACCGGGAACGCATCGAGCGCTGAGGTCGAGAACCCGGGGTCGGCCCGGTACACCGGCTGCGCTGGGGCGATGCCGTCGTATCGATGCCGCGGACCCATCGGCACGGACGTGCGGTCGGGGCATTCGCCGATACGACAAAGCTGCACGTACGAATTCGCCGTCTCGACGCGTCTGATTCCGCAGATCGCTGGATACGTGAGCGCGATGTCCCGCTCCGTTCGACCTGACGCATGTGGCTGAATTACCCACGCAAGCAGGTCACGCCCATCTGCGGCGACAATCGTGTCCACCGGCTCTGCCGGACACCCGTCACACGGCAGGTCGCGGGACGAGTCGTGGGTGAGGTCGCTTGGTAATGGACAAGGCACCGATGCCCTCGGGATGAGGCCTGCGGCGGGGCCGTCTGCGCCCGGACGACGCGGGCTCGGCGGCGTCGGATCCCTGGCGGGCGTGTGCGGCGGAATTCTTCGGGCGGGTGCGGTGCTGGTTCGGGCAGGCTGTGATGCGGGGCCGACCCCGGTGACGAGTGTCTCGGCGTGGAACAGGGAGAATGTGGGAGTGTCCGATATCGAATTCACCAAAGGCCACGGCACCCAGAACGATTTCGTGATCCTGTTCGACCCGGAGGCCGGGTTGGATCTCACGCCGAGCCGGGTGGCGGCGCTGTGCGATCGGCAGCGTGGCCTGGGTGCGGACGGTGTGCTGCGGGTGGCGTGGGGTGAACCCCTGGTCGAAGCGGGTGTGCTGGACGAGCTGCCCGAGGGGGTCGGCCCGGACGACTGGTTCATGGACTACCGCAATGCCGACGGTTCGATCGCGGAGATGTGCGGTAACGGCGTGCGGGTGTTCGCCCATCACCTCGCGGTGATCGGGGCGGAGACCAGCGGATCGTTCGTGGTCGGGACGCGCGCGGGGGCGCGGCCGGTGGTCGTGCACGCCGCGGATCGGGTACACGGCGAGGTCACCGTGGAGATGGGTCGGGTGCGGGAGCTGGGCGAGTCCTTCGCGACCCTCGGCGGCCGGGCGTTCCCGGGTATCGGCATCGACGTCGGCAATCCGCACCTGGCCTGCGTGGATCCGGAGCTGACCGCCGAGGCGCTGGCGAAACTCGATCTGACCGTGGCACCCGGCTACGAACCCGAGATGTTCCCGCACGGCGTGAACGTCGAAATTCTCACCGCGCTGGGCGACTCCGGCGACGGTCGGCGCGGGGTCGATATGCGCGTGTACGAACGCGGCGTCGGCGAAACCCGTTCCTGCGGAACGGGAACCGTGGCCGCGGCGGCAGCGGCACTGGTGCGCGAGGGCTTCGCGATCGAGAAGGATTCCGGCGAGGTGGTCGTGTGGGTGCCCGGGGGAGCGGTCACCGTGAGCATCGATCACGGTGACGCCCGGCTGCGCGGTCCCTCCGAGCTGGTCGCCTCCGGGCGCATCGCCCGGCAGTGGTGGGACGGGATCTGAGTCCCTCGCACGCCCTGCCGGAAATAACTCGAGTGCATCTTCGTGTTCTGTCGTGGGAGCATGGAGGTATATGAGGAAATCCGAAACGTATGAGTTCACTCCGGTCGACGAGCTGGTCCCGGAGGATGCGACCGCCCCCGACGAGGATCGTGCGGGCGGCGGGTGGGCTCCCGACCCGACCGTCGGCGAACTGCAGCTCGAGGAGCGCAGCTCGCTACGTCGCGTCGCGGGCCTGTCCACCGAGCTCACCGACGTCACCGAGGTCGAGTACCGGCAGCTGCGCCTGGAACGGGTCGTGCTGGTCGGAGTGTGGACCGAGGGTAGCGCGACACAGGCAGAGGCGAGCATGGCCGAACTGGCCGCACTCGCCGAGACCGCGGGCTCGCAGGTGCTCGACGCGCTGATCCAGCGTCGTGACAAGCCCGATCCGGCCACCTACATCGGCTCGGGCAAGGCCGACGAGTTGCGCGCGGTGGTACTCGACACCGGCGCGGACACGGTCGTCTGCGACGGCGAGCTGACGCCCGCGCAGCTGACCGCGCTGGAGAAGGTCGTCAAGGTCAAGGTGATCGACCGGACCGCGCTGATCCTGGACATCTTCGCCCAGCACGCGACCTCCCGGGAGGGTAAGGCGCAGGTCTCGCTGGCGCAGATGGAATACATGCTGCCGCGATTGCGCGGCTGGGGTGAGTCGATGTCCCGGCAGGCCGGTGGCCGCGCGGGCGGCGCCAGCGGCGGTGTGGGTACCCGTGGTCCGGGTGAGACCAAGATCGAGACCGATCGTCGCCGGATCCGCGAGCGGATGGCCAAGCTGCGTCGCGAGATCCGGGAGATGAAGACCGCTCGCGACACGAAGCGGTCCCGGCGCACCTCCAGCGGCATTCCGTCGGTGGCGATCGTCGGCTACACCAACGCGGGCAAGTCGAGCCTGATGAACGCCCTGACCGGGGCGGGCCTCCTGGTGCAGGACGCGTTGTTCGCCACCCTGGACCCGACCACGCGACGCGCCGCCCTGGAGGACGGTCGCGAGGTCGTGTTCACCGACACCGTGGGATTCGTCCGGCATCTGCCGACGCAGCTGGTGGAGGCGTTCCGCTCGACGCTCGAGGAGGTCACCGGCGCGGATCTGCTACTGCACGTCGTGGACGGCTCCGATTCGCTGCCCGGCGAGCAGATCAAGGCGGTGCGCGCGGTCGTCACCGATGTGCTGCGCGAGACCGGCACCCCGGCTCCGCCGGAGTTGTTGGTGGTCAACAAGATCGACGCCCTGGACCCGATGGAGCTGACGCAGTTGCGCGGGTTGCTCCCCGATGCCGTCTTCGTCTCCGCTCGCACCGGGCGGGGCATCGAGGACCTGCGCGATCGACTGGCCGAGATCCTCGGCGGCCTGGATGTCGAGGTCAGCGTGCTGCTGCCGTACAGCCGCGGCGATCTGCTGTCCCGGATCCACGCGGACGGCAGCATCATCAGCTCCGAGCACCAGGAGTCCGGAACCCGGGTCTGCGCGCGCGTGCCGAGGCCGCTGGCGGCGTCGCTGGCCGAATTCGCGCACGCGGGATCCGCCGAGACCGACGGCCTGGTCTCCCAGGGCTGATCGCACAAGGCCGAGTCCCGCTCAGTCGGTGATTCCTGGCGGAACCCGCACCGGTTTTGCCACGCTGGTCGAGATGACCGACCACCTGCGCACCGATATCGCGACGATGCTGCTGGACCGACTGGGCGACGACCGGCCCGGCCTGCTGTCCCGCACCGCCACCTGGACCTGGGACGAGGTGGTCCGGGAATCGGCGGCGCGTGCGGCGCTGGCCCGGGAGGTGCGCCGCGACGGTCCGTTCCACATCGGCGTCCTGCTGGAGAACGTGCCGGATTTCGTCTTCTGGCTCGGCGCGGCGGCATTGGCGGGCGCGACGGTGGTCGGGATCAATCCCACGCGCGGCACCGAACAGCTCGGTGCGGATATCCGGTACACCGACTGCCAGCTCATCGTCACCGATGCCGCGGGGTTCGAGCGGTTGCGGGATCTGGATACCGGGTTGACGCGGGATCGCTTTCTGCTGGTCGACGATCCGGAGTATGTGCGCGCGGTGCGAGAGCATCGGTGTGAGCCCGAGGCCGCCGGGGGACCGGACTCGCTGCTGCTGTTGCTGTTCACCTCCGGAACCACCGGCATGTCCAAGGCCGTCAAATGCTCCCAGGGACGTCTGAGCCGGGTGGCGTACGCGGCGGTCGCGAAATTCGGGCACATCCGTGAGGACGTGGAGTACTGCTGTATGCCGCTGTTCCACGGCAACGCGATCATGGCGCTGTGGTCCCCGGCCCTGGCGGTCGGCGCGACGGTATGTCTCACACCGAAATTCTCTGCGTCCCAATTCCTTCCGGACGTCCGGTATTACGGCGCGACCTTCTTCACCTACGTCGGCAAGGCGCTCGGTTACCTGATGGCGACGCCCGAGACGCCCGAGGATTCCGACAATCGCCTGACGCGCGGTTTCGGCACCGAGGCATCCACGGCGGATCAGGCCGAATTCCGCCGACGCTTCGGCGCGGAGCTGTTCGAGGGCTACGGCTCGAGCGAGGGCTCCGGCATGGTCGCACTGGATCCGCAGTCGCCGCCCGGTGCGCTCGGCCGTCCCGCGCATGCCGGGGTGGCGGTCGTCCATCCGGACACGCTGACCGAGTGCGTTCGCGCCGAACTGGACGAATACGGCCGGGTCCGCAATCCCGACGAGGCCATCGGCGAGATGGTCGACAAGGCGGGCGCCCTGTCCTTCGAGGGGTATTACAAGAACGACGCCGCCGACGCCGAGCGCATCCGCAACGGCTGGTACTGGACCGGCGACCTCGGTTACATCGATACCGGCGGATTCCTCTACTTCGCGGGTCGCAAGGGTGATTGGATCCGGGTGGACGGGGAGAACACCTCGGCGCTCATGATCGAACGGGTGCTGCGCCGTCATCCCGCGGTGATCGCCGCGGCGGTCTACGGCGTGCCCGATCCCCGTTCGGGCGATCAGGTGATGGCGGCGGTCGAGGTCGCCGATCCGGCCGGGTTCGATTTGCTCGAATTCGCCGAATTCCTTTGTGCCCAGGACGATCTCGGTGCCAAGGGGACGCCGCGGCTGCTGCGGGTCTCGGCGAATCTGCCGGTGACCGGTTCGAACAAGGTGCTCAAGCGGCAGTTGCAGGAACAGGCGTGGCGAACCGAGGATGCGGTGTATCACTGGTCGGGGCGCGGTGGGCCCGAATACGCCGCGCTGACCGTCGGGGGCAGATCCGCCCTCGAGGCCGAATTCGCCGCGCACGGTAGGCGGCGTTTGCTCGGCGCCTAGTGGCGACCTCCCGTTCGGTCCCCGGTGCGGCCGTCGCGAAGTCCGCCGGATCTCGAAGGTTTCTCTCAGGCGAGGTCGCTACCATGGCGACTCTGGAAACGGCCTGCTGGGAGGATTTTTTGTCCGATTTCGAGCCGGTAGCGACGGCTACCGGCACAACCGTGTTGTCGGATGGCGCGCCGCTGCGGATATCGTTGGAGGAGAACGATATTCGAAGACTCGAGGCCCTTGCGGCACCCCTGCGGGCATGGACGAGTCCGGTATTCCACGGGTTGTCGAACATTCCCGCCGACGGTCCCGTGCTGCTGGTGGGCAACCACAATTTCCTCGGCATCGATACCCCGGTGCTGTGGCCCGAACTCGCGCGCACGCGGGGTCGGCTGCTGCGCGGCCTGGCCGAGAATGCGCTGATCACCGTGCCGGGTGTGCGGCACATCCTGCAGAGCATCGGGTGTGTGCGCGGCAACCGCGAGAATTGCCGCACACTGCTCGAAGAGGGTGAGATGGTGCTGGTCTTCCCGGGCGGCGGGCGCGAGGCCGTGCGCCGCAAGGGGGAGAAGTACGTCCTCAAATGGGAGGGACGCACCGGCTTCGCGCGGATGGCGATCGAGACCGGCGCACCGATCGTGCCGATGGCGATGATCGGCGCGGACGACGTCTACGACATCATCTTCGACGGCGACGATCTGGCCATGCGCCCGGTGCGGATGCTCGTCGAGGCGCTGGGACTGCACCGCAGTCTGACTCCGCCACTGGTCCGGGGCCTGGGCCCGACGCTGCTGCCCAAGCCCGAGCGGTTCTACTACTCCGCGGGCACGCCCATCGAGACGACGCCGTGGGCCGATGCGCCGGATCTGGACAGGGCCGCCGAGGATTTACAGGCGGTGGTGCGCAAGGCGCTCGAGGAGGAGCTCCGGTTCCTGTTCGCCGAGCGGGAGCGTGATCGCGGCAGGACCCTGCTGGGCCGGGTGCGCGGGGCGGTCGGCCTGTAGGGCAGCCGCGGGCAGGTTTACCGCGGTTCGGGACTTCATCGTCGCCGCTGGACGGCCGTGTAACGCAGTTGGGACTACTTTTTCGAGGATCGAAGTAAACGGCGATTCGACTTCCATGTACCGTATGGGCAGAGGCGAGGTAGCCCATGTGGTCACTAGGAGGTTGGCGTGGAGCGCACCCTTTTCGAACCGGAACACGACCTGTTCCGGGAGTCGTACGGCAAATTTCTCGAGCAGTACGTCGCACCGAATCACGCGGAGTGGGAAGAGCAGGGCGTTGTCGACAGGCAGGTCTGGCTCGAGGCCGGTAAGCAGGGCTTCCTGGGCATGGCCGTGCCCGAGGAGTTCGGCGGCGGCGGCGTGAAGGACTTCCGCTACAACGCGATCGTCACCGAGGAGACCACCAAGGGGCAGTACTCGGGCCTGGGTTTCACGCTGCACAACGACGTCATCGCCCCCTATCTGCTGGAGCTGGCGAACGAGGAGCAGAAGCAGCGCTGGCTGCCCGGTTTCTGTTCCGGTGAGATCATCACCGCCATCGCGATGACCGAGCCCGGCACCGGCTCGGATCTGCAGGGCATCAAGACCCGCGCGGTCAAGGACGGCGACGACTGGATTCTCAACGGCGCCAAGACATTCATCACCAACGGCATCAACTCCGACATCGTGATCGTGGTCGCCCAGACCGATCCCGAGAAGGGCTCGATGGGCTTCTCGCTGCTAGTGGTCGAGCGCGGTATGCCGGGTTTCGAGCGTGGCCGCAACCTGGACAAGATCGGCCTCAAGGCACAGGACACCGCCGAGCTGAGCTTCACCGACGTCCGGGTCCCCGGCAAGAACCTGCTGGGCACCGAGGGGATGGGCTTCATCCACCTCATGCAGAACCTCCCGCAGGAGCGCCTGTCCATCGCGGTGATGGCCGTCGCGGCCATGGAGGGCTGCCTGGACATGACCATCCAGTACGTCCGCGACCGCAAAGCGTTCGGCAAACCGATTGGTGCGCAACAGAACACCCGCTTCGTCCTGGCCGAACTGGCCACCAAGACCACCGCGGTCCGCGTCTTCGTCGACAAGTGCATCGAGGCCCTCAACGAGGAGAAACTCACCGTCGAGGAGGCCGCCATGGCCAAATGGTGGAGCACCGAGGAAGAACTCGACCTCATCACCAAATGCCTGCAACTCCATGGCGGCTACGGCTACATGCGCGAATACCCCATCGCCAAGGCATACATGGACGCGCGCGTCCAGACCATCTACGGCGGCACGACCGAGATCATGAAGGAGATCATCGGTCGTTCGCTGAAACTTGCCTGATAGGGGGCGGTTTCGGGGGTCAGGAGGCGGCGGAAATCCCGTCATTATCCCGTCCCAGATCTGAAATTACTCCGTTTCGAGGGGGGTACCCTACCGGGGTACTGCCCTCGGGGCGGGTGAACACACCCTCGATCGCACAAGAAACTCGCGAAGTCATCCACATGAGACACGGTCTTAGCTGGATCAGCGCATCCAACGCGGCACGCCACTCTGTGGGTGTCTGGACCACATCGACGTCGACCATCAACTCACCCCTCGTTCGGCTCGGCTCGAACGCAGTCGCGAAGCCAATGCTGTTGTAACACTACGACCTCCGGCCGTCGGCATCGGTCCATTCCGCTGAGCCTGGGTAGACGGTCCGCTCATCGAAGTCTGGCACCATACATCCGCACAAGACAGAGCCGAAACCGCTCGGATGCCCGGCTCGACGGCTACACCCCGCTCTCGCATCGCAGCCGCTAATCACGCCGCGAGCAGTCACAGGCTGGCCGTCGGTTTGGTTGTTCCGGTGCCGCTCGGTGGGCTGCGTGATGGCGTTGCGAAGGTCACGCGCTGCGTCGACCACCTGTCGGCAGGCGCGCAGTAGCGTGGCGGCGGCAGCGGGAGCCGAGGCAGCGGCCTGGAGGGCGAGGACGAGTGTACCGATCGCGGTGAGAAGGTCGAAGGTCATGTCCTCACGATCGGTTCGAATCCGGTTCGGGCGCAGTACGGTCGGCCAACCGAACCTGCAACCCTGGTTACCGTGCCGAGATCGGTGCACCGCTGAAGCCGAACCGAACCCCACCGAACGCCCCGGCACTCGGGCCGTGGACCGCCCGTGTGCGGGTCGATGACCGCGCGAGTGACCGCGAAGGTCACCAACCTGTCGATCACCGGCGAGACCGGCTCGGTATGCACCGCCACCTCGCGACGGGACCGCACCGGTAACGCCGCAGCGGTGAGCCGGTCGAGGGTCGCGATCAGCTCGTCGTGCTCGAACGCCACCTGCGTGGGAGAGATCGGCTCCCGCGGGTCCGCGGTGTGCTCGTGCATCGCCAATCCCGCTAAATCCCTTACCGCATCCAGGATTTCGCCGTCGCCGTACGGGACGATCACCTGCGAGCACGCGGCCACGATCGCCGCCGCGGACGGCAACCGTGTGCGCGGTGCCCGCGTCCAGGGCCGCCTGCGCACCCCCAGCGTCACCGCTCGGGTACGGGAGACGGGCTGTGCGGATCGGGCGGTCGATGCGGCCGGGTTGTGGCGGCGTGCCGGGCAGGTGAGCGCGGCGACCATGTCTCGCCAGCCCGGGAAACCGAAAGCGCGCGAGACGATGTCGCGCTCGGCCGGGGTTATCGGGCGCGGGCGTTCGGTGGCCCCGGTCACCGCGAACCCTTGCTGCGAGCGGAGACGTTGACCGGCTCGACGGTCATCAACTCCGAGTCCTCGGCGATCAAGGTGTACCTCCAGTAGCGGCCCTTCCAATCGGCATGCTCGTGCTGCCAGCGATGCGCGATCTCCTCGCCCAGCTCGGACACCGGGCCCGCGGCACCGAAGTAGTGCAGCCGCTCGTACTCGGCGCGGGGAACAGTGCTGGTCATGATGAGTACCTCCATTGTGTTGGGTGATGAAACTTGTTGCGGTGCAACAAGGCATAGGGCGCGGAGAGGATTCAGGCGAGGGGCATGGCGCGTAGCGCCAGATCGTCGAGGGTGTCCGCGCGGGCGGGGTCGGGCACGGTTTGCGAGTAACTGGTGACCGCGTTGGCGATCCCGGCCGCCGAGAGTTGGCCGGCGGCGATGAAGTGGGTCAGAAATGTGCGGGTTCCAGGATTCTTGAACGTCTTGGTAACTGAACCCGCCTGGGATACGTGGCCAATGTTTGTTGCCAGTGACAGGTTCGCTGAGGCGTTGACGACTCGACCCCGGATTGTGACTTCCACGCGCTGGACGATCCTCATTCAGTCGTTGTTCGCGCTATGGGTCCCAGTCGAGCCGATTGCTCCAGAGTTCTCGATTTGGCCAGTTCGGGCAGCGCGGTAAGCGGCAGAAGGGGATGTTTTCCGCCTAATTGCTGAGTCGTGGGCGATGTTCGTCACGGTGAGATCTTTGCTGCGAGTCCGCGGGAGTGTTCCTGGTGCGCAAGCACTACGACGATGACCAGATCGCCGCCCTGGTCTACCTGGTCGCCGTGATCAACGCCGCAACCGGCTGCTGGTGATTACCAGGACCACAGGTGGCTCCTACCAGGCCGGCACATTCGACAATGTGGCGAACTGACCGGCACACCAATCCCTGCCCGGCCCAGGACCGTTCCATCCCGGGCCGGGCCGCGCCGTATGTGCGAGTCCGAGCAGCGCGATCGGCGGCGTCGGCGAACGTTCGGCCAGTCCTTTCGAGCTACGCACAGCTCTGTCGCGTGCACAGTGTCACCCTTGGACGCGAAGGCCGTCGAAGAGGAAGTCCAGCAGTGTGCGGGCTTGCTGGGTTCGGTCCGGATCTCCTTCAGTGGCAAGGGCTATCGCGTTGACGAGCTTCAGTAACTGGGGTGCGGTCAGCCCGGAACGGATCTCGCCCGCGTCTTGAGCGTGCTGCAAAAGGCCGGTTGCCGCGGCGAATATTTCTTTCCGGCACCAAGATTCGGTCGATGTGCCGATGACTGCGAGCAGCGAGGCCGCGAGGCCGCGGGTGGCGCTGCCCTGTGCGACAACGGTGTCGAGCCACAACCTGAGCGCCTCGGCGGGGGCGTGTGCCGTGGCCAAGTCGCCGGCTCGGTGGACCAGTGCCTCTATGTGGTCGTGGTGGACCGCTTCCAGTAGTGCCTGTCTGGTCGGGAAATGGCGGTAGAGCGTGGCATTGCCGACCCCGGCGGCGCGTGCGATGTCGTCCAGCGGCACCTGCGGGCCGTGTTCGGCGACGGCATTGGTGGCGGCGGTGATGAGCCGCTCGTAATTGCGCAGCGCATCGGCGCGGGCCGGTCTGCTCCGGGCTGGTGTCATTTCACTCCGATTGCAAAACGGGGACAGTCCCCGTATTGTAGCCGACAGCTAAACGGGGACAATCCCCACTTATTGCCGATACAGGCGAACAGCGCTATTCGAGGAGGATGCGATGTCGGAAATCGTGTTGGTTACCGGAGCGACGGGCACCCAAGGCGGCGCAACGGCTCGCGCACTGCTGGCGGCGGGTTGGCGGGTGCGTGCGCTGGTGCGTGACCCGGAAACGGCGAGTGCTCGAGCGTTGGCGGGGGCAGGTGCGGAACTGGCCCGTGGCGATATGGGCGACCGAACCACGCTGGATACGGCGGCGGCGGATGTTCACGGGGTGTTCAGCGTGCAACCGACCGCGGGATACCCCGGCACACCCCCCGGCTTCACCGTCGACGATGAACTGAGACTGGGCCGCAATGTCGCGGATGCGGCAGCGGCAGCGGGTGTTGCTCACTTCGTCTACGCCTCGGTCGGCGCTGCGGACGCCGATCACGGCATTCGCCGCTGGCAGAGCAAGGCGGAGTTGGAGAGATACTCGACTCGGCTCGGCCTGCCGACCACCGCATTACGCCCGGTGCGCTTCATGGAGAACCAGCTCGACCCCCGCTTCGGCTTGCGCGAGGGAGTACTCACCGATGTCATCCATCCGGACGTACCTGTGCAGCTGATCGCGGGTACCGACATCGGTGTCTTCGCCGCGCGGGCTTTCACTCACCCGGACGAATACATCGGAGCCGCAGTGGAACTGGCGGGCGACGAGCTGACAATGACCGAGATCACCGAGGCCATGAGCCGGTCCCTCGGACAACCGATCGAATACCGAGCGATCCCACGAGAAGCGTTGTCGGACAAGGACCCCGACGCCCTCGCCGGCTACCGGTTCGCCAACCAGGGCGGAGGCTGGAATGCCGACATCGTGGCGCTGCGGCGATGCCATCCGGAACTGCTGGATTTCACCACCTGGCTGGAGCGTGAAGGTGCACGGCAATACTCCGCGCGATCAATCTCCGCGCGCCCGAACATCTGGCGTTGAGGTCGGAGCGTGGATCGGATCGCGGCTCGTCGTGCCCGGTCGCTGTCAGCTCGGTCTCGTGCCGCGCTGCACGAGCTCGGTGAGCCCTTTCACGAAGGCGTCGTCGGGCCGCTCGGTCACGATCAGGCGAAACTGGATTGCGCCGGCGGCGCATCATCGGCTGGCGCACATCGACATCGATGACCGCGACGCTGGTGCTCGACGTGATGGAGCATGCCATCTGGACTCGTGAACGTGAGGGATGGGATGTGAAAGACATTGTGCACCACAATGATCGAGGATCGCGGGATTAATCCATTGCACATCGATCGCGTTCACCGAACGTTTCGCCGAAGCCGGGATACGGCCCAGCGTAGGCGAGGTGGGATCGAGCTTCGACAACACCCTCTGTCACACCAGTAAGTCTCCGGACTCACCGGGTCGGCTCACAGGAGCCACCGCTGCGAGGCACAGGCCGCAGTATCGCGTCTCGGCTGCTTCCCACGGCATAGCCGGGCATCGGCGCACCCTTCACTCGACCTTCGAATAGCGGACCGAGGCGTTCTCTGCCTTGCGCTCGCTGTCTCTAAGACTTTAGAGTTATGGCTGAATGCGTTGGGTCCCAACGCCGACTCGAATCACGGGACTGTGCGGCAGCGAGGTCATCTTGAATCCCGAAGTGTCGAGGGCGAATCCGCCCGGCACACCCTCGCCAGAGGTGGGCGCGGTGTGGATCTCGCCGGGGTCGCGCAGGAGGTGCTTGTCCGGCCGCGCGTCGGCCCACGCGCCCGGGACGCAGCGCATTGGTGAGATACATGATGAAGGGAATCGATTGTGAGAGTTCATGTGGATGCCGAACGCTGCCAGGGGCACACTCTGTGCGCGATGATCGCGCCGAAGGTCTTCACGCTCAGTGATTTCGACGGGCATTCGTCGGCGATCGGTGAGGACGTTCCTGCTGATCGGGGGGAGAGTGCGCGGGAAGCCGTGCACTCGTGCCCGGAGCGAGCCATCTCCATCGTCGAATAGGCAAGGCGGACAATGACTATCGAGAACGCTGCGCACCGTCGGCCGGTCTATCGGTTCGATCGGCACATGTCGGAGTATCGCGGGCGATTCGGCGAGATCACGGCGGAGATGCAGAGCGAGTGCCCGGTCGCCTGGTCGGACACCTACGGTGGGCACTGGGTCGCCGCGGGGAACCGGGAGGTGTTCGAGCTTGCTCGCTGCCCGTTCGTGTCCAATGATCATGACCCGCAACGGGTTCGGCGTGGTTACAAGGGCATCTCCATCCCGGCGCCGGACGTGCCGGGGATGGTCCGCTCGGGCATTCTGGAGATGGATCCGCCCGAGCAGAAGGATCTGCGGGGCGCGCTGAATCCGTATCTTTCCCCGGCCGCGGTGCGGCGCTGGATTCCATTCGTGGACGAGGTGATTCGCGCCGCGATCGACGAGCGGATCGAGAGCGGGAGCATCGATTTCGTCGACGATCTCGCCAACATCGTGCCCGCGGTGCTCACGCTGGCGATGATGGGCATCCCGATCGCCCACTGGAACATCTACAACGAGCCCGCGCACGCCTCGGTCTACACCCCGCCGGACTCGCCCGATCAAGCCCGCGTGAACAAGATGCGTGAGGCCATGCGGGTGGATTTGATGGCTAATTACCTGGAGATCAAGGAAACTCCGCGGCCGGGCATGATCGATGCGGTGGCCCGGTCGATCGTGGTTGGCGAGCCGATCTCGGACGGCGATGCGCTGGGCATGCTGGCTCTGATCATCGGCGGTGGCTTCGACACGACCACCGCGCTGACCGCCCATGCGCTCGAGTGGCTATCGGAGAATCCGGAGCAGCGCGAATTGCTCAGCCGCGAGCGCGAACTCATGCTCGACGCGGCGACCGAGGAATTCCTGCGCTACTTCACACCGGCGCCCGGTGACGGCCGTACCTTCGCGCAGGACTGTGAAGTGGGCGGCAAGCAGTTCAAAGAAGGTGAGCGGCTGTGGCTTTCGTGGGCTATGGCCAATCGTGATCCGCAGGTGTTCGACAATCCGAACGAGATCGATCTGGAACGTCGCGGTAATCGGCACTACAGTTTCGGCCTCGGCGTGCACCGCTGCATCGGATCGAATATGGCGCGCATGGTGTTCAAGCGGATGCTGCAGGCGGTGTTCGATCGGATGCCGGACTATCGCTGCGATCCGGACCGCGCGGTGCACTACGACACCATCGGCGTCATCCAGGGGATGAAGCACCTGCCCGCGACATTCACCCCGGGGCCGCGGCTGGGCTCCGGACTCGCTGAAACATTGGCCGAACTGCAGCGGATCTGCGATACACAACGGCTGGCCGAACCGATCACCGCGGCCCGCGCTCGCACCGAGAGCTGAATGTCCGGGTCAGTGTGGAACAACCGGTGAGGTCAGTGGCCCGTTAGACTGGCGGCGATCATGCGGAGGAAACCAGACGCCGCCAGTCGCCGCCGCGAACTCTGCGATGCGGCCATTCAATTGTTGGCGCAAGAGGGGCCGAAAGGGCTGAGTCATCCGAAGGTCGACCTTCGGGCCGGAGTTCCCAAAGGGACGACGTCGTTCTATTTCCGCACTCGGGAGGCGCTGCTGCTGGGTCTCGCCGAGCGATTGGCCGAACTGGATCTGGCGGACCTGCGATCGGTTGTCGGTCCCGAAACCGTCGACCCGGCCCCGCCGCCGGTTTCCCGGCTGGCGGTGGCCATCACCCGGGCGGTGACGGGGGATGGCCTGCCCCGGACCAGAGCGCGGCTCGCGTTGATGTTGCAGGCGGAACGCCGGTCCGCGCTGGCGCAGGTCTTTCGCCGTAACGCGGAGATCCATGCCGAGTTACATCGGGAAATCGTGGTGAAGTCGCTGCCGCCGGGCGAAGAGGTGGATCCGGACGTCATCGCCGATCTGACGTTCGCGACCCTGAACTTCATCAGCGGCTATCTGATGAGCGTCGCCGGCGACGAATCGGCGGTGCGCAGTGCCGAGCAACTGGACCAGATCCTGATCGGCATCGCCGACGGCGTCGCAGCCCGGTCGCGGCGAACAGCGGGGCAACCGACCCGTTGACGACCGGATCAGTCCGGTGCATCAACAGCACGAACAGAATTGTGCGGCAGTGACTTTCGGATTGCGGCGAGGGCGGTGAGCAGAACCGCGATGACCATGCCGAGCGCGGTCGGGTTCCGCCGATGTCGGCTCGCGCCCTGGCCGCGGGTGTGGTTCACCGCTGACGAAGCCTACGGACAGATCCGTAGGGGGAGGGGGCCGACGGAGACATGAGGGTTGCGACCAGGCAGGGGGCGTTGTGGCGGTGGATGTTCGGGCGGGCGAGCCTGGGCGACCGCGCTACTTGACCTCGGCCCGGATTGGCTCTGAACCGGTGAGCGTGCCAAACGGCTACGAGTGCGGGGCTGGAAAGATGCCTTCTGGAGATGTGGGGTTGCTGGTCAATTACTGTGGCGAGAATTCGTCGGCGTGTCGAATTTGCGACACGCCGAAGTGTTCTGCGGGCACCAGTTCGTTCAGATGCCCCAGGGCAGGCATTAGCCGAGGCGTGTCCAAGCCCTTCGGGTTCGATGACGCCAAGTCTTCTGCAGCCTGTAATACCCCGTATGGGTATCAAGTCGATCCCGTGATTGTCCCGTTGCGTATGTCGAATCGTTGAGATTCACTGGGATACATGAGGAAGTGTCGGGTCGCGTTTATGCAGGTAGGCGCAGGAAAATGCCCCCTGACGGGCTGTCCGCGAGGCCACCGAGATCATGAAGGAGATCATCGGGCGTTCGCTGAAACTTGCCTGACAGGAGGCGGTTTGCGGGGCAGGAGGCAGCCTCCGTCCCGGTTTGGTCCCCTTCCAGATCTGAAAGAGGTCCGTTTCCAGGGTGATACCCCGCTGGGGTATCGCTCTCGGGGCGGATGAAGACGCTCTCGATCGCATCGGTGGCGAAGTCGGGGCGCGACGCCGGACTCGGCACAGTGGTTGCGCGGGTCGGTGGTCGCCTATAGCGAGCAGGTCGAGAAGCGGGTACTCGGATGTGAGCGGATTGGCCGATTATCTTGCTGCCCAAGACATTACGCATTCACCGGTTCGGATCGGGGAGGCGGCTTCCCAGTGGCATGAGCATGCGGAAGCTGAACCGGGCACGGCGGCAACGGAATTCGGGGGATCCCTGATCGTGGTCGGGGGGTGTGGTCAGTCGCGGCCGAGGGCGTGGGCGAGTTGGGATTTGTTCATTTTGGAGCGGCCTTCGATGTTGCGTTGGCGCGCTTCGTTGTACAGCTGGTCGTAGGTGGGGCCCTGTGCTCCGGAGTGGGATCGCTGGCCGCCGCGCCGCTGCGGTGAGATGTCTTCGACCGTGGTGCGGCTGGCGGTGCGTGTTTGTCCGGATTGGGCGCGGTTCTTGTTTACTGTTCGTGCGGCGATCTCTTTCGCGCGTCGGGTGCTGGTTCCGCGGGATTTCTCCGATTCGAGGATGTGCTGGTATTCGCGTTCCTGTTTGTCGGTCCACGCCTGGGGCATGACGTACCTCCTCACATAGCGGGGCCCGTGGTTCGGGCCTGCCCGGAACTAGGGCCGCGATACCCGCTCACCGTCGATCGACACATCCCGGCGGGGGCGAATTACCGGGCGTGGCGCATCGGTCGTGTCGAGAGGCGTCTGATTGGCGGGGGCCGGGGCGGGTAGTTCGGCCGGTGATCAACCGTTCGTGGTGGCCGCCAGCAGATAGGAGTACGGACAGATGGGTTTTCCGGAACAGCAGCAGCGCGTGCCCGGTGTGCAGTCGCGGATGAATCCTCGGCCCGATTGCGGTGAGGACAGCTACCGCGGCACCGGGAAACTGGCCGGTAAGGCCGCGGTGGTCACCGGTGCGGACAGCGGTATCGGACGGGCGGTGGCGATCGCGTTCGCCCGCGAGGGCGCCGATGTGCTGATCTCCTATCTCGACGAGCACGACGACGCCCGGGAGGTCGCGGACATTCTGCGCGCGGAGGGCCACCGGGTGGTCTCGGTGTCCGGCGACCTGTCCGACCCGAAACACTGCCGGGTGGTGATCGATACCGCTGTGCGTGAGTTCGGCAAGATCGATGTGCTGGTCAGCAACGCCGCGTATCAGATGACGCACGAGACGCTGGAGGAGATCAGCGACGCGGAATTCGACTACACCTTCCGGACCAACGTGGGCGCGTACTTCACCCTGGTGAAGGCCGCGGTACCGCATATGCCGCGCGGTGCTTCGATCATCGGCAGCTCATCGGTCAACTCCGATATGCCCTCGCCGACCCTGGCGCCGTATGCGGCGACGAAGGCGGCCATCGCGAATCTGTCCGCGAGTCTGGCACAGTTGCTGGGCCCCAAGGGAATTCGGGTGAACAGTGTCGCGCCCGGTCCGATCTGGACCCCGCTGATCCCGTCCACGATGCCACCGGAGAAGGTCGCGCACTTCGGCGACGACACACCGCTGGGCCGCGCCGGCCAACCCGCCGAACTCGCGCCCACCTACGTGCTGCTGGCCGGTGACGACGGCAGTTACGTCTCCGGAGCCCGAGTGGCCGTCACCGGCGGACGCCCGATCCTGTGACCCGACATCCCTGACCCGACAAGGAGTTACCGATGCCCCAGAATCCCAGCACCACACGCGATTACGGGCGTCTGACCGCCCTCGCGCTGGTCTGCACGCTGAAACCGTCACCGACCCCGTCCAGCAGCGAACTGCTGGCCCGGCAGGTGCTGTCCGAGCTCGCGGACAACGGCGCGGACGGTGAGCTGATCCGCGTCGCCGATCACGACGTGCACCCCGGCATCAGCGTCGACGAGGGCGACGGCGACCAATGGCCCCGCATCCGCGAGAAGGTCCTCGCGGCGGACGTCCTCGTGTTGGCGACCCCGATCTGGCTGGGACACCCGTGCTCCGTGGCGCAGCGGACCCTCGAGCGACTCAACGCCGAAGGCGGTGAGACCGACGATCAGGGCAGACCCTCGATGGCGGGCAAGGTGGCGGTCACCGCGATCGTCGGGAACGAGGACGGCGCCCACAAGGTGACCGCGGACCTGTTCCAGGGTCTGGACGACATCGGCTTCTCCATACCCGCGCAGGGATCGACCTATTGGACCGGGGAGGCCATGGGATCGGTCGACTACCAGGACCTGGACAAGACGCCCGACCCCGTCCGCTCCACCACCCAGGCGCTGGCGCGCAACGCCGCCCATCTCGCTCGGTTGCTACGCGCGGACGCGTACCCGCCGTACGCATAGAACGCGCCGATGAAGCCGCTGATGATGGGCGAGACCGATCCAGGATCGAGAATCCGTGGGGCCCGCGTACTCCGTACGGACGCGGGGACGCATGGCCTCTCCGAGTCGATATGCAACTGGCACAAGGGATCTCGCCGGGCGAGGTGGATCGGTGCCCTCGGCCTCGGTCCTGCATTCGAACGGTGATGCCTTCGATATCGCCGTGAAGCGGGGCCACATCGTCGGGGTGCGCGGGTGCGCGGGCGATCGGATCAATCGCGGGCGTCTGGATCCGAAGGATCTGTTCGGGTGGCGGGGCCACCGCTGACCGCGACCGCCTCACCACCCCGCTGATCCGGGTGGACGGGCAGCTCGTGCCGTGCGACTGGGACACCGCCATGACGCGAATAGTCCAGCACACCAGCGAATTACTCGAGACCGACGGTCCCGGGTCGATCGGCTTCTACACGAGCGGACAGCTGTTCCTCGAGGAGTACTACACCCTCGCCACGATCGCGCGCGGCGGGATCGGCACCAACCACATCGACGGGAACACCCGCCTGTGCACGGCCACGGCCGCGGAAAGCCTGAAGGAATCGTTCGGATGCGACGGGCAGCCCGGGTCGTACGCCGATTTCGACGATGCCGACGTCATCGCCCTGTACGGGCACAACGTCGCGGAGACTCAGAGTGTGCTGTGGGCCCGGATCCTGGACCGGCTCGCGGGCCCGAAACCCCCGGCGCTGTTGTGTGTCGACCCGCGCTCCACGCCCGTCGCCCGCCACGCCACGGTGCACCTGGCGCCGCGTCCGGGAACGAATATGGCGCTGATGAACGCCCTGCTGCACCAGTTGCTCGAGCACGGGTGGATCGATCGCGATTACATCGCCGCGCACACCGTCGGATTCGACGATCTCGCCGCGGCGGTAGCCGACTGGACCCCGGAACGGGCCGCGCAGGTGTGCGATGTCGATACCCACCCATGCCATGCAGATCATGCGCTTGGCCGAGACCGGCGAGCCGGGCATGCTGTGAGTATCGGCGACCAATCCCGCGGTGTCACTTCCGGAATTGGCACGTATCCGGCGAATCCTTAACGGCCGCAGCCTTTTCCTGGTCGTGCAGGACATATTCCTCACCGAGACAGCGGCATTGGCGGACGTGGTGCTTCCGGCGGCGGCCTGGGGCGAGAAGACCGGGACGTTCACCAACGCCGATCGCACCGTGCATCTGTCCGAACGAGCCGTCGAACCACCCGGACAGGCACGATCGGACCTGGCCATCTTCCTGGACTTCGCCCGCCGCATGGACCTGCGTGACCGCGACGCGAACCCGTTGCCGCCCTGGACCGACGAACGCGGCGCCTACGCGGCATGGCAACGATGCAGCGCTGAGCGCCCGTGTGACTACACCGGACTGTCCTACGACCTGCTGCGCGACGGCGGAGTGCAATGGCCTCATCCGGCCGGGCGAGGGCCCGGCGATGACGGACGTCTCTACACGAACGGCGTCTTCTTCGCTCATCCCGATGAATGTGAAAGTTACGGAAAGGATTTGGTGACCGGTGAGCCGTGGGGCGAGCAACGGTACCGCAGCGCCAACCCGGATGGGCGTGCGATGATCAAGACCGCCCCCTATCTCCCGTCACCGGAGCCGCCGAGCCCGGAGTATCCGCTTGTGTTGATCACCGGCCGCACGGTCTACCACTTCCACACCCGCACCAAGACCGGCCGCGTACCGCAACTGCAGTCCGCCGCCCCCGATGCGTGGATAGAACTGTCGCCGCTGGACGCGGAAGCCGCGGGAATCGCGGACAACGACCTGGTCGAGGTCAGCACCGCACGCGGCGCGCTGCGCGCACGCGCCCGGCTGGCCGGAATCCGGCCCGGCGTCGTGTTCATCCCATTCCACTACGGCTACTGGGACATGCCCGACGCCGAGGGCCCCGAGGCCGCACGCACCCGGCCCGCGAACGAACCTCTGTTCAAGACCGCAGCCGCGCGGGTCCGTCGCGTGGGTAGGCCCGCATGAACCCCGTCGGCACCCGCACCTTCAAACCCCATGCCGCCACAACCACCACCGCTACACAGCCTGCGGCTGGTGCATACGATTCGTCACAGGGGCCAGCGGAAGCCCGAGCGCGGCGGCGCTGCCGATGCTGGTGGCCACCACGAGCGGGCTTTCCTAGCGTGAAACCAGGCCTGTGCAACGTCGGGCCCGCTACTGACTAGCTGCGTCCTTCATAGGGCGGTACGGCCGGTTTCGTGTCCTGAGGGGGCAATGTCCCTGACGGTTTGCGAGTTCCCGGATCGCCTGGTTCGCCCAGGACAGGGTTTTCATCTTCCTCGACCGCGCCTTCCGGGCGGTCTACCGGACCGCCTCCAGGCTCCGGCGAGCCTGTGTCCCGGGAGCCGGGTTCACCGCGTTCCTCCTGTGGTTCCTCGTCGATTTCTGGTTCATGGGGATTCTTTTCAGCTGTCATCACTTCGCCTTTCTCGGCTGCGCTCGATGATGAAACCGCCGTACCCGCATCTCGTATGACTAACCATGCCAATCCGGGCCGATGTGAAGATGCTCCACCGATTGGATCGGGTATCGCTGGAGGCCGTTCACCCTCGTTCACCACGCCCCCGACAACCAGCGGTGACAACCGCGAAAACGTCACGGTGACAACAATATTCACCTTACCCATACGAGGTATCGTGCCGCCACGGCAACTCGGCCACCACCGGAGGTGCACTAGAGCCGTTATCTGGACAGCGTTCCTACATCAGGACTGGTGTCTCGGCTTTGCGCACGACATCGGTCAGCCGGGGCGATATTCAGGTCCGCATGATGATCTGCGGTGGGTGATTGATGCGTGTCCCTTCGGGTAGTGCGCGACTGGGTCCGATCCGGGCCTGCGGCGCGAACGAAGCGATGACGACGTCCCGCGCGACTCGCCGCTGGGCAGCCGTCGCGGGAGCGAAGGTGCGAGGAGGAACGTATGAAGGCCGTGACATGGCAGGGGCGCCGCCGGGTGTCGGTGGACGAGGTCCGGGATCCCAGGATCGAAGCGCCCACCGATGCGGTCGTGCGGGTGACCTCGACGGCGATCTGTGGTTCGGATCTGCATCTGTACGAGGTGCTGGGGCCCTATATGAGCGAGGGAGACGTACTGGGCCACGAACCGATCGGCATCGTCGAGGAAGTCGGCTCGCAGGTCAGCGAACTCACGCCGGGAGATCGGGTGGTGATTCCGTTCCAGATCAGCTGCGGCGGCTGCTACATGTGCGCCGCGGGGCTGCCGACCCAGTGTGAAACCACTCAGGTACGCCGATATGGCAGCGGCGCAGCACTTTTCGGCTATTCGAAGCTGTACGGCCAGGTCCCGGGCGGACAGGCCGAATTCCTGCGGGTACCCCAGGCGGACGCCACGCACATCACGGTCCCGCACGGGCCCGGCGACGAGAGGTTCCTGTACCTGTCCGATGTGCTGCCGACGGCCTGGCAGGCCGTGGAGTACGCGGCGGTTCCCGAGGGCGGTTCGCTGACCGTGCTGGGGCTGGGCCCGATCGGTGACATGGCATGCCGGATCGCGCTACATCGAGGTCTGCGAGTCATCGGCATCGATCGTGTTCCCGAACGGCTCGCCCGCGTGGCCGGATGCGGTGCGGAAGTGATCGATCGGTCGGCGGTGGATGGATCGGTGGGCGAGTTGGTGCGCACCATGACCGACGGACGCGGCACCGATGCGGTCATCGACGCGGTCGGGATGGAAGCGCACGGCTCTGTGCTGGCCGAACTCGCGCAACGGTCAGCGTCCTGGCTACCGGAAACGTTGGGCCGCAAGCTGTCCGACACCATCAGTGTGGACCGCCTGGCGGTGTTGAACGACGCGATCGACATCGTGCGCCGCGGCGGCACCATATCGGTGTCCGGGGTATACGGCGGCATGCTGGACCCACTGCCGATGCGGATTCTGTTCGACAAGCAGATCCAGTTGCGCATGGGACAGGCCAATGTCACGCGCTGGGCCCGGGACATCCTGCCCCTGCTGGGCGACGACGATCCGCTGGGTGTGGAAAGCTTTGCCACACATCGGCTTCCGCTCGACGCCGCGCCGGAGGCCTATCGCATGTTCCAGGAGAAGTCCGACGGCGCGGTGAAAATCGTCCTGGATCCCACCGCGGTGAGCTGACCGAGGATCATTCCGTCGGATCTGAAAACCAAAGCGCGGGAATTCGTTCCGAACCGCACCAGCAGATCTCTGCATTGATTTTCGGTGCACGCCCGCTCGAATCCGCGACGACGTGTTCAGGCCCGGGCGTGCTGCAAGCGTTCGGATGGGTGGGCGAGGGAACGTGCATGCCGGTGTATGTCGGCCCACGGGTCGCCTCGTTCGTCGATCCTGGTGGGTACGTCGCGCAATGTGAAGCCGTCGGGCCGTAGTCCGGGATCGTCGAGTTCGTCCCAGTTCAGTGGTGTGGCCACGGGTGCGCCGGGGCGGGCGCGGACGCTGTACGGGGCGACGGCCGTCTGCGCGTAGGCGTTACGCATGATGTCGATGTAGACGCGGTCGCCGCGTTCCTCCTTGCGGGCCTGCACCGTGCGACGCCGGGGATCATCGCGCGCCACGATCTCGGCCACGTCGGCGGCGAACGCTCGTACGGTGTCGAAATCGGCCTCGGCGCGCAGCGGCGCCACGACGTGCAGTCCGCGCGAGCCTGTCGTCTGTACGTAGGTGGCCAGGCCCAGATCGCCGAGTAGGTCGGCGCACGCGCGGGCCTTCGCCCGGACGGCGTCGAAATCGCTGCCGGAGGGGTCCAGGTCGAATACGAGCCGATCGGGTGTGTGGCCCTGTCGTGACAGCCAGGCGTGCAGGCTGAGGCAGTCCTGATTGGCCAGCCACACCAGTGCCGCGCGGCGGTCGGCCACCGGGTGCAGGACGGTTCCGTCCTGTTCGGGGACTTCGGCGCGGCTCATCCACTCCGGTGTCGATCGCCCGAAATCCTGTTGGATGAAACCGTTTTCGTCGATGCCCCGGGGATACCGCCGCACCGTGAGCGGCCTGTCCTTCAGATGCGGCAGCATCACCTCGGCGACCGTGGCGTAGTAGTCGATCAGGTCGCCCTTGGTGATGGCGTCGGCGGGGAACAGCACCCGGTCGGTGTGGGTGAGCGTGACATCGGTGGTCATCGGGGCGTCTCCTTCACCACGTCCTCGGCGTTCTTGTCGGTGCGCAACCCGATGTAGCGCGGGTGCCGCAGCTTGCCGTCGGTCGTCCACTCGGTGAATCCCACCTGAGCGACCACCTCGGGGCGGACCCATCGGGCCGCGGGTGGGCGGGCCAGGCCCCGGGTGAACGGTGGACCGTCCTGTTCCATCCCGGAGAGCCGGTCGTGCAGACGGCGCAGGGTGTTCGTGTCGAAGCCGGTTCCGACCTTGCCCGCGTAGACCAGATCGTGTCCGTCGTGGTAGCCGACCAGCAGGGCGCCCAGCCCGACTCGGCTTCCCTGCGGCGCGGTGTAGCCGCCGACCACGAATTCCTGGTCTCGGACGCACTTGAATTTCAGCCAGCTACTCGACCGGCGGCCCGCGTACGTCGAGTTCATCGATTTCGCGATCACTCCCTCGTCACCGCGTGCGCACGCCTGCTCGTAGGCGGCCTCGCCGTCCCGGATGCGGTGGGCGCTGTATCGCAGCGGATCGGCGAAATCGAATGCCCTGCGCAGCAACCGCTTTCGCCACAGTAGCGGCAGTTCGGTGGTGGCGTATCCGTCCAGGTGCAGCAGATCGAAGAGGTAGTAGAACACCTCGATCCTCGAGGCACGGGCCGCACGGGGATCGGTGATGCCCAGGCGCTGTTGCAGGCGGGAGAAACTGGTCCGCCGTCCCTGGAACGCCACGACCTCGCCGTCGACCACGAAACGGGACGGCTCCTGTGCGCCGAGGGCATCGACCAACTCCGGATAGGTCGCGTCCAGCGGCTGACGATTCCGGGACAGCAGCCGAACCCGATCGCCGTCGCGGAATGCCAGGCATCGCATGCCGTCGAGTTTTCGTTCGAACAGCCAGTCCGGATCGGAGAATCGTTGCTCGGTGAGCGTGGCCAGCGTCGGGGACAGCCATGTCGGAACCGGTTCGCGCCGCAGCCGCGAACGCACCTCGTCCGGCAGCGTATCGATCTGCGCGCCGGTCACGCCAGATCCTCGAGAGCCCGCCCCGACACCACGGATTCCGGGAGGTCGTCCAGCGGGCGGTGCGGCGAGCCCGCATCGGCGTCGGACTTCTTCACCAGCCGCCACGTTTCGTGCTTGCGGTCGCGGATGCGAGTGAGTGCGAAGCCGCCGTGGAGCTTCTCGCCTTGGAGCACGACCGACAGGTGCCCTCGCTCCGGGATGACACCTTCGAAGTTCTCGTACTCCAGCGGGTGGTCCTCGGTGCGCCAGGCCATCCGCTTGTCCTCGGGGTCCGTCGAGGGCCCCTCGGGCACGACCCAGGACACCCCGTCGATCTCCAACCGGAAGTCGTAGTGATCGGTGCCGGCCATGTTCATAGCCGGGCCGTACCCGCTGCACCAACCACGAAACCGAAACCTCGCCTCTGTCGGGATACGGTGCGTCCGCCGGTCATCTCGCGGGTCGGCATCGTGATCGCTCACCGGCCCGTCCGGACGGCCGGATCAGTTTCGGTGGCGCTGAGCGGGCGGGCCAGTTCCTCGAGCGAACGGCCCTCGGCGCGAACTCCGAAGACGAGTTCGACCAGTCCGGCCGCGAACATGGCCGCCGCACCGATGACGAACGCGAGGGCGGTGCGACCCGGATCGCCCGCGGCGGACAGCTTCGAGAAGACCAGCGGTCCCGCGATTCCACCCGCCGCGGTGCCGATGGCGTAGAAGAACGCGATGGCCATCGCCCGGGTCTCCATCGGGAAGATCTCGCTCACCGTCAGATAGGCGGCGCCCGCGCCGCACGAGGCGAAGAACAGTACGACGGTCCAGCATGCGGTCAGCGTGAGCGCCGACAACGCACCGGCATCGAACAGTCCCGCTGTCACCAGCAGCAGCACCGCGGACACCACGTAGCAGCCGGTGATCATCGGTTTGCGGCCGAGGGTGTCCATGAGTTCGCCCAGCAGCAGCGGGCCCAGGAAATTACCGGCGCAGATGACCGCGAAGTAATAGCCGACCCGGTCGTCGGGGACACCGAACGACTTCGACAGAATCAACGCGTAGTTGAACGTGATTGCGTTGTAGAGAAACGCCTGCCCGACGAACAGGGCGAATCCGAGTACGGTCCGGCGTGGGTAATACCGCATCAGCACGGCCGCGATCTCACCGAATCCGGTGGCGCGCCGCTGCCGGACCTCGATGCTCTGATCGCGTACGTCGACCAGGTCCGTGCCGGTGTCGGCGCGGACCTGGTCCTCGATGTCGGAGACCAGATCGTCCGCGTCGTTCTCACGGCCGTGGATGAACATCCAGCGCGGGCTTTCCGGGACGTTCCGGCGCACCACCAGAATGATCAAGCCGAAAATCGCCCCGAGCGCAAAAGTCAAGCGCCAGCCCACATTCGGCGGAAACAGCGCGGTATTCAGCGCCTTCGCGGCCGTCGCCGCCAGATAGACCGCCAGCGTCACCAGGAACAGTTTCTTTCGTCCCAGCCGGTCGGTCAGCCAGCCGAAGAACAGCGCGCCCGCGCAGGCGCCGGCGATGTACAGCGCCGCGGCCACACCCGAGACCTGGGCGGCCGTGATACGAATAACCGCTGTCGGGCGCGGACAGCCGGGTCGCCACGCTGCCGACGACGGTGACCTCGAGGCCGTCGAGAATCCAGACCGACCCCAAGCCGATCACTATCAGCCAATGCCAGTGCGACCACGGCAGACGATCCAGGCGAGCCGGGACGGCCGTCGATATCATGCGCACGATCGATCCGCCCCTCAAGCGCCCTGGAGGCGGATCAACGTGTTCAAAAGCTCGGCTTGTTCGGTGAGCTGATTCTCTGCCGGATCGGCGCCCACGTGTGCCACCAGTTCGCGTCGGCTGATCAAGGCCATTCCGTCGCTGTCACCGGGGGACAGTTGCACCGCACCGGCAACCAGCAGAAGTTGCGCGCCGGGATCACCGGCCTCCAGCAGTCGCCGCAAGTCCTGCGTGGTCACATAGGGTCGCGGATTCTCGGTGGTCACGACCAGCGCATGCCCGACTCGACGGAGCCGAAACACGTTCGAGGCTGCTTTCTGGCTTCCGGCAGGTAGCGGGGAGGTGCTCGAGGGTGCCCCCGAATCTCCGCCGTACAGGTCGCGGCGTTTCATTCACTCCGAAGACCCCGGGTGGAAACGCGGTGTCATCGGGGGCGCCACGGATGACCGAGAGCTGGTTGGCGTTGGTCGAGCCATCCAGCCGGTCGCGAATCATCCGTATTCAGCGGGGTTCCAGGAACGGGTCGGCTTGTTGGTGATGATGAACCGCAATGCCTTGATCATGATGTCACCTCCTTCCTGGGGCTCGGTCGGGAGCGGACGGGGCTTGGGGTACGCCGCAGGGTGAACGGCCTGGGGGTCGCGGCATTGGTCACGATCGGGCGGGTATCACCGCCGCCGATGACGCGCAGAGAGGCGTTCTCGATGAGGGTGGTGGCTGCATCGGTGACCAGATCGTGGGCGACCGCGGCGCCGGCGCAGGTGAAGGGGCCGGAACTGAAGGGCACGAATGGGCCGTGCTCGCTCGGTCGGATCCAGCGGTCGGGTTGGAATGCCGCTGGTTTGGTCCAGTGTTTGTTGTCGTGATGGAGCAGGTAGGGGCTGACGGACAGCAGGTCGCCGGTTTGGAAGGCGATCCCCCCGAACTCGGCGGGATAGGGGACGGGACGGCTGACCATCCAGGAGACCGGCCGGTGCCGCAGGGCCTCACGTACCACGCAGTCGACGGGCCAAGGCCAGGGTGAGCCGGGCGAGTGGAGACTGCCCAGCAGCACCGACCACGCGAGCGAGTAGCCCAGCGGTCCCACAATGGACCGGAACATCAGCACATACAGCTGCGCCACCGTTGTATCGGCGACGCCGTCGGGACAGGCGCCGATCACGGCATCGAGCAGATCCCGCGATTCGGCTTCCGCGGTGCGGCCGGTGGCGCTGCGCCGGTCCCGGATCTGCTCGTTCAGCGCGGTGGACAGCTTGGCGCGCAGCAGCTGCGCCCGCGCCCGCTGCGTCATTCGGGCCGGGCGAAGCGCGCCCACACGTGCATTTCGCTCCAGTAACTGCCGCAACTCGGGAGAACCATCGGGGTGCAGCAACACGTCCGCGGTGCACCGATACACCAGCTCGACCCCCGCTGCGGGCCAGCGGGTGACCGACGGCATTTCGGTCACCGCCGCCGCCAGGGACTCGCGATACCCGGGCGTATGCGTACGCAGAATCGCGCGTACCGCGCGGCCGAAATCGACCTGAGCAGACCGCGAAGGCAGCATAGAACCGAAGAACCCGGACTTCCCCGCATTGAAAGCGCGGTCACTCAACACCGTCAGCGCCAGACCCGTATCGCCGACACACCACCCGCCCCACGGCAGCCCGAACACCTCTACCGGGCTGGTTCGGCGCAGATTCTCGAGGAAACCCAACGGATCACGCCGGAACCGGCGCATCTCTGCAAAACCCATCGGACGGTCCTCTCATAGAGAGGGTGAGCGGTTCATCAGATGTTTTTCGAGCGGAGTTATCCACTGGCTGTGCGTACAAACGCGCATCAAGCATAGTCTCGACCAATTTTTTAATTTTACAAGCGAGGCCGTGGCGGGTCATCGAGGTCTAACCGGTGCAAACCCGATCCGCCTCGGCGAGGGTTTCCGTTGCCAGGCGCGCGTACATGAACATGTCGCGGCGTCGATTGCCGACCTTCTGCCACGATCTGAGGAGCCCCTCGCATTCGAAACCGGCTCGCTCCGCAGTGCGGATCGAAGCGCGGTTCCAAGGTTCCACATAGAGCTGGAGCCGTGGGATATGCAGCTCTTGCAGCGCCCAGAGAGCCACTGCTGCCAGAGCATCCGCGGCGACGCCGTGGCCGCGGGCAGAGCGGACCACCCAGTAGCCGAGCGATGCGCGGCCTTCGTCGATGTCCTTCAACCACAGGCCGATACTTCCCACTGGTGTGTTGTCCCGTCGCCGGACGATCACCATCGGGTATCCGGTTCGATCGGTCGCTCGTTGCCACTGGCGTTCGACAAACCGCGTTGCGGCCTCGCGCGAGGAGGTCGCCGGCGCCATGGTTATAGGAATCAGGTCGTCGGCAGAGGCTTCCCGAACAAGCTCGAGGTCTGCCGCGGACAACGACCACGGGCGGAGCTCCAAGTCTGCGGTGGCTCTCAGATGCGGTACTCGCAGAGCATCGTCCATGGTCAGCCTCCCCACACAATATGCACAGGATATCGGCCCGGTGTCACCCTCACCACTTCCATTTCCGAGTACCGCGGGCACACGCCCTGATGAATTCGACGATCAACGCGCGGGCCGGTCCAGCCGGCCGCGAATAGCGGTATGCCGAAGTGCCCCCACGGGTGGAATACAGCCTGCCCCGCTCGCTTCGAGCAGTCCCGTATGTTCGTGATCTGCCCCCGCTCAGGGGCCATACGGATCGGAAGCGGGCCGCCCGGACAATCCGGCCGCTTGGGGCTTCCCGCCGCTGGTCGGCCTCGGCGGAAGCATTCGGTCACGAATCACGGACCGGCGAGCAGATCTGCTGGATTCACAAGCGGCACTTGAGATTTCGCGCCGTGTCGGCCGCTGGGCTCTGGCTCTCGCGGACTTGGTCGGCCCTTTTGGAGCCGGTTACCGGGCGGTAAAATCAGCAACCGTAATCAGAGCTTGCGCCGACCCGATGCCGTCATCACCAACGCCGAAGGGACGAGATACGCATGAGTACACGTGAGACCACGACTTTGTCGGCGCAGTTGCGCGCCGTCCTGGCTTTGACCAATACCGAAATCCAAGTCGCTGACACCCGGATCGCGCAGGCCCGCACCGAGGCCGCCCGCCGCGCATTGTCCGATAACGCGGACAATGCCCGCGACCGTGCCCGCGCTATCGAGGCGGCCATCCGTGAACTCGGAGGTGTTCCGGAACTGGTCGCCCCGTTCCTGGGACGGGGCGCTGCCGCGATCAAGGCCGTGATCGAGCAGGCCCAGCCGTTCGATGAAGCCCTGCTGGGAGACCTGGCTCTCGAACACCAGCTCCTGGACCGCGCCCGCTACATCATGGCCTTGGCGACCACCGCCGGACGCACCGAGGTCGTGGCATTGGCGCAGCGATTGATCACCGCGCATTCGGAGACAGTCGACTGGCTGACCACCGTGCTGGCCGAGGAGGCCCTGGGCGGACCTGCCGCGCTGCGCCACACCCCACTGCAAGCGGGCGCCGGCACGCTGGTGAAGCTGGTCAACCTGCCCGTCAGCTGGTCCGCCCGCGGCCTGGACCGGGTACTGGACACCGTCCGCACCGCTCCGCCCGCGCTGGGTGAGTTGCTCGCCCAGGGCGCGCACGCCGGTGATGTCGCGGTCAAAACTCTCAGCGCCTCCCGGGATGCGGCGCTGGAAACCGCCGAACAGGTCGCCCGCCGTGAAGGTGCCGACACCGCGGCCGGGGCTTTGCGTTCGATCCGCACCGCCACCGGCACCCTGGAAGCGGGGGAGTTGCCCATCAGCGACTACGACGATTTGACCGTCGCCCAAGCGTCCGCGGCGATCAAGGAACTCACCGAACCCGCTGATATTCGGACCATCCTGCTCTACGAGCAGGCCAACAAGGACCGCCACGGCGTGGTCGCGGCGCTGCAATCGCGGCTCACGACAATCGCCCACGAAGTCGCCGGTCTGACCTGACTTCACCACACTCGACCGGCCGAATGGTCCTGGCTCGGCGTCAGCGTTTTCGCGGCACCGCCAGATGCGATCGACGGACCTCCGTGCTCCACGTTCCACCCCTCATGATCGTCACGCGGCGAGTCCAGATTCGCCCTCGAGTCACAGAGTCGGTGTTCGAGCATCACCGACACGCCCGAAGGTATGGCTGACACCTGGAGTCTCGGCGATCGCCACGACCACGGCGGCGCTGCCGACGCCGATGGCCATCACGAGCGAGCTCCCGGCTCCGGCGGGTGGGGCGCGGTCGCTCCTGATCGCGGTGGACCCAATTATGATGGCGCGCTTGCACACAGGCCAAGGGATTCGAGCGCTGATTTGCGGGTATGCGGCCCTACGTCGCTGGTTCGAGCAGTGTGTTCAGCACCTGATGCCGGTGACGTCGGTCGACGAAGGGCATGTCACCCTGCACGGTGCTCCGAAGGCAGGCCCTTCGTCACCGCCCGACCCGATTCGCGCTGACGGCCACGGTACTGAGCGCCATCGCCGGTGCCGCGGCGATTTCCTCTACGGCTTGTGCCGGGTGCAGCTCAGCGCGCGGCCGTCATCGGCGGCGCACCACTGCTGGTAGCCCGAGGTGAAAGCGTTACCGCCCCACTTGTAGTGGTCGTCGCGCGGGGGCGGAGTGCGGGGGATATAGCTGGCCGCGGCGTTCACATCACCGCTGCCGGAGTACGCGATGTGCTGCGGGTACGGGTAAACCGGCCGCTGGTATGCGGGCGCGCCGCTGGTGGTGGTGCCCGTGGCCCCGGTCAGCGCATTGCTCGGCCCGGTGTTCGCATACTTCGACGCGATCACCGCACCGGGCCTGCGCCCGTGCTCGGTCCACTCCATCAGCGGTGTGAGCAGATCGAATTTGTTCGGTCCGTAACCGTTTCCGCAGTGGAAGACGCCGGGAAACAGATACAAACGGTAGAACTTGTCCGCCGCGGTCTGCCCCATCGTGTCGATCAGCGCCTGCCGGTAGGTGATCGAGCCGACGGTGGGAATGTAGCCGTCGGACCAGCCGTGCCAGTGGATCAGTTTGCCGCCGCGCGTGGCGAACGCGCTCAGGTCCGGATCGGTGGCGTCGTACAGCCCGCCGACCTCATCCTGGAACTTCTTCAGATTCGCCACGGTGAACACCGAGGCGTCGACCGACGCGGTGGGGTCGGCCTGCCAGTGGCCCAGCCACCGCAGGAATCCGCTGCCGATCTTGTACGTGAATGTCGAATCCCGGCCCTTGCCGTCCGGGGGGACGATCAACCCGACCCACTGCCCCTCCGAGCCGATCGGTTCGCCGCCGGTGTACAGGTGGGTGCCATCAGGCGCGACCACACCCGCGTAGATCTTGCGCGCCACCTCGACCTGCTCGCGGGTCAAGCAGTTCGGATTATCTTGTCCGGCAGGGCAATTCAAGCTCGCGGGATCGAACTTGCAGTCGCGCGGATCCTGGATCGTGCGGTCGTTCGATCCCGGATCAGCGCACGCCTCGATGACCGCGGCGTGCAGCACGTCCACCTTGGCCGCAGGCAGGATCACCGAGCCGTTGGATCGGAAGTCGACCGTGGACAGATACGCCTCTTCGAACCCGTTGAGCGCGGTCTGGTTGAACGCGGGCGCACCGGCCAGCACGCCGTCGAAGTCACCGGGATAACGTTGCGCCTCCATCAGCGCCTCACGGCCGCCGTCGGAACAGCCGTCGTAGTACGAAAAACGCGGCATCGCACCGTAATACGTCGCGGTGATCGCCTTGGCGGCGAGGGCGAACACATGCTCGGCCCGATACCCGAAGTCCACTTTCAGCTGCGGGTCCACGGCCCAGACCTCGGCCCCGCCGGTACCGGTATGCCCCTGATCGTCGGTTCCGACGACCAGGGACCCATCGGTGACCGGCGCACAGCCGGTGCTGGCCGGCGGGCCCGACGACAGGTCGACCATGCCGCAGTAGCCGCCGCAGCCCTGCTGCAGGTACCGGCCTCGATAGGTGGTGGTGGGCAGGTGCAACTCGAAGGAGATCTGCCCGCCGACATATCCCTTCACATCGCAGTACTCGAACGAGCGGGCGGCGCTCTTCGCGACCACTGTTGCCGAGGAGATGCCCGTCGGCGCCTGCGCGATCGCTCCGAAGTCGTGCCCGGACAGATCGGCACAGTTCGTCTTGGGCAGCATCACCGGCAGTTCCCGCCCCGCAGGCAAGGTCGTGATCGGCGCGGTCGCGGGTGCGGAGGTGCTGGAACCGCCCGAGCTTCCGCCGTTCTGTGATGAGCATCCGGCCCCCGCTATGAGCAGGGCCGTCGTGGCGGCCAGAACCGGGAGGACTTTCGATAGTTGACGCAGGATCCAACGTTGCCGCATGACCTACCTTTCGGTGCACTCCGAGATCGGACAGCGGTCACGGTGAACCGTGCCCGGCCCGCCGCGATCAATTGGTGAGCGTGTTGTATCGAATCGATGTGCCGGTTAGGAGCCAATCCGCACTGGACCTTACGTGCACAGTCGGCATCGCCATGGCGCGGACACTACGCGTTTCCGGCCACGCTGCGGTTTCTCGGAGCGGTATCCGTGGATGGGCCCGAGACCTGTTGGTAGCGGCCACATCTGACGTTATCGCCGAGCGGGCATGTCCTGGGCGGCGCGTCGATGTGGATGGCGCCGCGAGAGGCATCGTTCGGGCTCAGGGGGCCGGGGTGTGCGGATCGGGGGACTGGTATCCGACGATTCGCAGGGCTATGGCGGTGTAGCGTTCCGCGATCACGGCGGGGGGTAGGGGGCCGTCGATCTGGAACCAGCGGGCAATGGACTGGGCCATTCCCAGCAGGGCGCGGACCGTCTCGGGGATGTCGTCGACCGAGAAGACGCCGCTCGCGACGCCCTCGCTGACGAGGTCCATGGTCATGAGCTCGAGCGTCTTGCGGCTGGCCGCGTAGGTGGCACGGTTGTCCGGGGACAGGTGCCGCACCTCCGAGTCGAGATCGGATTGCCGGACCCGATGGGTCATGTTCAGCACCACGGCTTCGAAGAAATTGGTGAAACGCAGGACCGGGTCGACGCCGCCGTCTTCGATGGCGGCTCGGCAGCGGTTGATCAGGTCGTGAATCTGGCTGTCGAGTAGCGCCACCAGCAACGCTTCTTTGTTCTCGTAGTGGTAGTAGAGCGCGGGCACGGTCACGCCGACCCGGCGAGCCAGATCACGCACCGTGGTGCCGTGAAAGCCGTTCTCGTGGAAGGCGTTCAAGGCGTTCTCGAGGAAGGGGTCGAGCTGCACAGGTGCGAACTCCCGCCAGACCGCGGCGGTCGCTTGCGGCTGCTGAGGCATCGGCCCCTCCTCGGTTTCGTTGTGCGCCCGGCGGATCGCGCCGTCCAGGCGAATCACCTCGCCGTCAAGCATAGGGTTCGCGCTGCGTGAGATGCGGGTCACTAGCTTACTTAGCGCTCGCTAAGTACACTCGTTCCGAGTATCGGCGACGGAGAGGTATGGCAGCGATGGTGCGCACGCGGTTCTGTGAAGTGTTCGGAGTCGAGCACCCGATCGTCCAAGGCGGGATGCAGTGGGTCGGCCGTGCCGAACTGGTGTCGGCCGTGGCCAATGCGGGTGGGCTCGGCTTCATCACGGCGCTGACCCAGCCGACTCCGGACGATCTCGCCAAGGAGATCGTGCGTTGCCGCGAGATGACCGACAAGCCCTTCGGGGTGAATCTGACGATCCTGCCCTCGATCAAGCCGCCGCCGTACGCGGAGTACCGGGACGTGATCGTCGACTCCGGGGTGAAGGTGGTGGAGACGGCGGGGTTCAATCCGGCCGAGCACCTGCCCGCCTTCCAGGCCGGCGGGGTGAAGGTGCTGCACAAGTGCACGAGTGTGCGTCACGCGGTCAAGGCTCAGGAGCTGGGCGTGGACGGGATCTCCATCGATGGTTTCGAATGCGCCGGGCACCCGGGCGAGGACGACATTCCCGGGCTGGTGCTGATTCCCGCCGCGGCGGACAAGATCACCATCCCGATGGTCGCCTCCGGCGGTTTCGGCGACGCGCGCGGTCTGGTGGCGGCGCTGGCGCTCGGGGCCGACGGGATCAACATGGGCACCCGGTTCCTGGCGACCGTCGAAGCGCCGGTGCATGATTCGGTCAAGCGGCGCCTGGTCGAGGCGACCGAGCGGGACACCGACCTGATCTTCCGGCCGCTGGGCAACACCGCTCGGGTGGCGCGCAACGCGGTCAGTTCCGAGGTCGTATCCATTCTGGACAAGGGCGGCCAATTCGAGGACGTGCGGGAGTTGGTGGCCGGGGCGCGCGGGCGCAAGGTCTTCGAGACCGGTGAACTGGACCTCGGCATCTGGACCGCGGGCCTGGTGCAGGGGATCATCCGCGACGTCCCGACCGTGGCCGAGCTGATCGACCGGATCGTGCGTGAGGCACACGAACTCATTTCCGGCCGGTTGGCCGGTGCGCTGAACTGAGAGGAAACGGAATGGATATCGCGAACACGGTCGCGCTCGTCACCGGCGGCGCGTCGGGCCTGGGGCTGGCCACCGTACGGGCGCTGCACGGTGCGGGCGCGAAGGTCGTGATCGTGGACCTGCCCTCGTCGCAGGGCGAGACGGTCGCGAAGGAACTGGGCGACGGGGTCGTGTTCGCGGCGACCGACGTGACCGACGAGCAGCAGGTGGGCGCGGCGCTGGACAAGGCCGCGGAGCTGGGGCAGCTGCGGGTCGCGGTGAACTGCGCCGGTATCGGGAACGCGATCAAGACCGTCGGCAAGCAGGGCGCGTTCCCGCTGGCCGATTTCAGCAAGGTCGTCAACGTGAACCTGATCGGCACGTTCAATGTGATCCGGCTTGCGGCCGAACGGATCTCGCAGGCCGAGCCGGTGGGCGAGGAACGCGGCGTCATCATCAACACCGCGTCGGTCGCGGCGTTCGAAGGACAGATCGGGCAGGCGGCGTACTCGGCGTCCAAGGGTGGCATCGTCGGCATGACCCTGCCGATCGCACGCGATCTGGCGAGCCTGAAGATCCGCGTGGTGACGATCGCGCCGGGGCTGTTCCACACGCCGCTGCTGGCCGGTGCGCCGGAGCACGTGCTGAAGGCGCTGGGCGCTCAGGTGCCGCACCCCTCGCGGCTGGGTGATCCGAAGGAGTACGCCGCGCTGGCCGGGCACATCGTCGAGAATCCGATGCTCAACGGTGAGACCATCAGGCTCGACGGCGCCATCCGGATGACGCCCCGCTGACCGTTCGGACACGAGGTCGACGCGCGCTGCCCGGCGTGCGGTCGACTACTGGTCGACGGGCGCGCCGTCGAATACGGCGTTGCCCGACAACGCATTTCACGATGCTCGCGTCGGCCGGCGCGGGTGCCCCGCTGCGGTCGGATTCAGCAGGCCGCACTGGTCCTTGTCACTCGCTCGCTACGCATCGACTATCTCCTTGCTCGAGGATCACCCAGGCCGACAGTAACCTAATTCCTTTAGATATCGAGGTTATTCGGCGGAATGACCGTCATTGGTTACCGGCCGCCCTGGGGACGGGAAGAGTACTTAGCGAACGCTATATAAGCCCGGGGAATCGAGCCTACGATCGGAGGGCCAGCGAGGCAGTGGCGTCGAGAGGAGCAGGCGCGGTGGAAATCCGGCATCTCCGATATTTCGTTGCGGTGGCCGAGGAGGCGGGCTTCGCCCGTGCGGCCGAACGCGTGGCGATGGCGACCTCCCCGCTCAGCCGCCGGGTGCGCGACCTCGAACAGGAACTGGGCACCCCGTTGTTCGTGCGCGACTACCACCACGTCTCGCTGACCGAGGCAGGCCGCGCGCTGCTCCCGGAGGCTCGGGCGATCCTGGAACGGTTCGACGCCCTGCCCGAGCTGGTGCCGCGCGCGGCCGGCAGCGCGGTGGTCGTGATCGGCACCGCGCCCGAGGTGTCGCCGGATCTGCGCGCACGATTTCTCGACCTGATGCGGGTTCGCTGCCCCGGCCTGCTGGTCCGCCAGCGTCCGGCGAGCACGGGCCCGCTGGTGCGCGGCGTGACCAACGGCGAGGTGGATCTGGCGTTCGTGCACGGATCGATCGAGGACCGGCGGCTGGAATCCGTTCTCGTGGAGATCCAGCCGGTGCGGGTCGTGGTGGCGAAGGGGATCGGGTTCGACGGCCGGGAGTCGGTCGGTCTGGCCGAACTCGCCCACCTGCCGTACACGTTCCTCAAGGCCGCCGCTGCGCCATTCGTGGTGCAGTCGAGTGAAACCCTGTTGCGGCGGCACGGCGTGATGGGCCGCGCGCCGGTGAGCGGCAGTCACGCGGACCTGGTGCCTCGGGTGTCGGCGGGCGAGGCGTTCACGATCTGCGGGGCCCGCTTCGGCGCGACCCGCAATGTCTTCCTGAACGAGCCGGTGCTGTTCCTGGAATTCGAGCACGACCGGATTCGCTTGCACACCAACGCGGTCTGGCGTCCGGGCCGTGACCGCGCCCTGCACGGACTGCCGCGGCTGGTCCGTTCGCTGAGTACGTGACCGAAATGGTCACCTACACCTTGCCGCCCTGGTCGTGGACATTTCTCGCCTCCTGACTTTAATCTCGGAAACAGCGGAGAAACCGGACCTCCCGGTACACCGATCACCCGAATGGCGGTGTCGCCCCGCGAATCACCTGCCGCCACGGCGGCTTCGGACACATATGTCCCAAGGAGTCCTCATGTCTCGTGCAATCGCGCGTGCAGCCACGCCCATGGCAGTCGTCGTGACGTGTCTGGCCATCACCACCCTCGACGGGCTCGACCTCGCGATGTTCGGCGCCGTGCTACCGACGTTGCTGGAGAAGAAAGTCTGGGGGATAACGGCTATCGAGGCGGGGCTGGTCGGCAGTCTCTCGCTGATCGGCATGATGGTGGGCGCGATGCTCGCCGGGTATCTCATCGACCGCGTGGGACGGCGTCCGGTCGCGCTGATGTGCGTCGCCTGCTTCAGCGTGTTCACCGCACTCTGCGCGGTCGCGCCCAATCTGCCGCTGTTCGCCGCGTTCCGCCTGCTGGGTGGTCTCGGCTTCGGCGGCGGGCTGCCGACCGCGATCGCGCTGACGATGGAGTACGTCCCGCGCGAACGCAGGCAGTTCTACAACGGCGTGATCCAGACCGGGTTCACCATCGGCGGTGCGCTGGTGGCGATCCTGGCGATCTTCGTCGTGCCCGCGCTCGGCTGGCATGCGCTGTTCGCCTTCGGCGGCGTGATCGGGCTGGTGCTGCTGGCCATCGCGTTCCGGACTCTGCCCGAGTCGCTGGCGTTCCTCACCGGCCGCGGCCGCCACGACGAGGCCGCGGCCCTGGCCGCCAAGTACGGGGTGTCGAGTGCCTCGGAGTCCGGCGCGGCTCTCGTCGCGCGTTCCGCCGAACGGGTGTCGCCGCTGAAATCGCTGTTCGTCCCGGGATTCCGCACCGCGACAGTGCTTTTCCCGCTGGTGTCGTTCTGCGGGCTGCTGTGCGCCTACGGGATGAACACCTGGATCCCGCAGATCCTGCGCAGCAGCGGATACAACCTAGGGTCGGCGCTGACCTTCCTGCTCGCCTACTACGTCGGCAGCGGCGTGGGCATGGTGGTGCTCAGCGGTCTCGCGGACCAGTTCGGCCCGCGCCGGATCGTGGGCGGCGGCTTCGTGTGCTGTGGGATCGCGGTGGCCGTACTCGCGCTGCATCCGGCGCAGGCGGCGGTGTACGTGCTGGTGTTGCTGATCGGATTCTGCTCGGCCTCGCAGACGGCGCTGTCCGGCTTCGTCGGCGTCTACTATCCGCCGGCCGCGCGCGGCACCGCGCTCGGTCTGGCGGTGGGCCTGGGCCGGTTGGGTGGGGTCGTCGGGCCGATCATGGTCGGTGCGATCGTGGGCTCGTCGATGGGCTCGACCGGCACGTTCTACGCGTTCGCCGCGATCAGCGTCGTCGCGGCAGTGTTGACCGTGCTGGTTCCACGCGGTGGCCTGCTCGACCGTAGCCGGACGGCGGCGGGCGGCGCACTGACGGCGGAGGTCGCGTGATGCTGTTTCCCCGCGCTCTCGACGAGGTCACGCCGGATTGGCTCTCGGCCGCGCTCGCCGGACGTCATCCGGGCGTCCGGGTGCTGACCGCGACGCAGGACAAGGTGATCAGCGGGATGGCCACGAAGGTCCGCTTGCGCCTGACCTACAACGACATCGGTTGTGCCGCAAAGCTTCCGGACACGATGTGGCTCAAGACCGGGTTCGAGTCGCACAGCGAGCGCTCGGCCCTGCTCTACGCCGCGGAGGTGAACTTCTTCCGCGAGATCGCCCCGCTGGTGGCGGCGAACCTGCCCGCCACCTACTTCGAGGCGATCGACCCTGCCACAGGCAACGGCGTGCTGCTGCTCGAGGACCTGGAGCAGCGCGGGGTGCGGTTCGGGCACCCGCTCGAACCCGTCACCCCCGCCGTGGCCCGGTCGCTGCTGGACATCCTCGCGCGGCTGCACGCTCTGCCCACGACCACCGAGCCGGTGGGGCAGCTCGACTGGCTCAAACCCGGCGGTGCCATCCAGGCCGTCGACGTCGGCGCAGAATACCTCGGGTTCTGGGAGACCGCGGCGCGCCAACCGCGGTTCGCGTTCGTTCCCGAATCGCTGCGGGACCGTGCGCGAATTCGCTCGGCGCTGAAGCAGATGGAGGCCGACGACCGCGCCGAACCGGCGTGGCTGGTGCACGGGGATCCGCACCAGGGCAACGTCTTCTTCGATGCCGCGGGCAACGGCGGATTCCTCGACTGGCAGACCGTCGGCCTGGGCAGCTGGGCGTTCGACGTGGCCTATTTCCTGATCATGTCGCTGACCGTCGAGGACCGGCGTGCGCACGAGAAATCCCTGCTGCGCTACTACCTCGGCAGGCTGGCCGCGCACGCCGGCCGCGCGCCCGGCTACGACGAGGCGTTGCTGGCCTATCGCAGGCACGCGATCTGGTGCTTCATGACCGTGTTGTGCCCGGTCGAGCGGCAGCCGGAGGAGGTCTGCTCGGCCAACGCGGAGCGGACCTGCGCGGCGCTGTCGGACCTGCGGACGCTCGAGGCATTCACCCACTGAACGAGGAGGAAAAGTGCTCACGACCGAATTCGACCCCAGTGATCTCGAGGCGCACGAGCCGCCGGACGACGACGCACGCTGGCAGGAGAGTTTCTGTATCGTCTGGCACGACCCGGCTACCCGCAGCGGCGGCAACCACCACTTCAGTCTGTGGCGCAACCAGCGCCGGGCCGATATCTGGAGCTGGCTGGTGCTCGACGGTGTCGAGGCCGGGCGCGAGCAGGTCAACGAGATCGCCATCCCGGACGCCGGTTTCGAGGACTTCCGCGTCGGCGGGATGCGGCTGCGCAGCTACGGCGACTTCGGGAAGTTCCGGTTGGAACTGGACTACGGCACCGTCTGCGCCGCAATCGATTTCCGCGCCTATTCTCCGCCGGTCGAACTCGACTACGCCCGCGGCGGCGCGAGTCTGGGCAAGCGGCACATCGAGAGCCTCGGGGCCGTCGACGTGGAGGTCGGTGGCCGTCGGCTCAGCGGGGTCGCCTTCCAGGACCACTCGTGGGGAAATCGCGAACTCGGTCGAAACCCGGCTGGGCAGTTCATGTTCGCCGTATTCGGACCGGACCTGATGACCTCGGTCTACCTGCGCCAGACGCTGACCGGGCCGGACCAGGACGGCTGGATTCTGCGCAACGGCGTGCTGGAACCCGTTCGGCGCGCGACGATCTCCGCCTCGGTGGGCAACGACGGCCTGTTTCCCATTCGGAGTCGCTGCGACGTGTGGACCGCGACCGGCGGCACGCGGATCAACGGCGTCTTCCAGACCGGCGCGGTGGAGGGCGGCATCGGACTGCTCGCCGGTGACGGGCTGATGGAGTTCGAAACCGGCGGCAGGCTGGGTGGCGGGATGCTCGAACTCAAGCCGCTACGCGCGCCCCTGCCCGAGCATCAGCGGATCCTCAACCTCCCGTGACCTCGCTGAAAAACTATGGGCGCGAACCTATTCGGTTCCGAGTCGGCGTTGTCGGTCCCGGCCGGGGATCGCTTGGCCGGGTCGTGCTCATCGGCCCAGTTGTGCGTCGTCGACCTTGATCACGGTGCCGGTGACGAACTCCGAGGCCGGGGAGACGAGGTACCGCAACGTGGTGTCGAGCTGGGCCGGGTCACCGAGGCGTTTGCGGGGGAACGCCTCGCTCGGGTCACCCACTCGCTCGATCATGCCGTCCATCATCTCGGTCGAGAACGCGCCGGGTGCGATCGCGTTGACGTTGATGCCGTGCCGCGCCCATTCCACCGCGAGCGTCTCGGTCATCCGGTTCACCGCCGCCTTCGTCGTCGAGTACAGCGCGGCCGCGTTGCCGTGGTAGTCGAAGGAACCCATCGAGGAGATGTTCACGATCCGGCCCCCGCGCTTCGCGGCGATGAGCCGCTTCGCCACCTCGCAGGACAGCACGAACGGGCCGCGCAGGTTCGTGTCGATCACGGCATCGATGAGCTCCAGCGGCATCTTGTGCGGCCGCATCGCGTCGTTGATGCCCGCGTTGTTCACCAGCACGGTGACCAGCCCGAACATCGACTCGACCGCGTCCAGCGCGGCGGGCAGGGCGTGGGCGTCGGCGATGTCGAACGGAACCGCCGCACACCGGCCGCGGGAGTCGGTGATCTCCTGCGCGACCTCCTTCAGCCGGTCGGCCCGGCGGCCACTGACGACGACCTGCGCACCCGCCTCCGCCAGCACCGCGGCGAACCGCCGCCCCAGCCCGGAACCGGCACCCGTGACGAGCGCGATCTCGCCGGTGAGTTCCCTGTCTCCGGAATTCGCGGTCACCGCGGTCTCCTCTCTGATAGTTTATCTAGAGATGTTAGGTTTTCGATCTCGCCGTGCAACGAGTTTCCGTCATCGATCCCGTACCTACCCACCCGGCTCGCGGACGTTCCGTCGAATGCTCGGGCTACCACGGTAGGAGGCCGAGTGCCGTATCCCGCCCTCGAGAGTCGTCGTGTGGGGCCGGAACTCGGATCCGGCATCCTCGAGATCCATCGGCCTCGGCAGCGCCTGTAGGTAGCGCGGGATGCGTGGACGTTGACGCCGTTGTTCCGGCGATCACCGAAAGACGCAGCGCTGCAGGGCGATACGGGGAAGACCCGACAGCCGGGCCGAATCTCGTCGAGACGCCGACTTCATCCCCGGGTTTGCCGGAGTCCCGCCTGAGTCAGGCCGATACGATTTCGAAGACCGGGTGTGTGCGGGCGTTGTCGAGGAATTGCTGTGGCGAGGAGTCCATATCCACATCCAGGTAGGGCAGCACGAAGAACCGCCGATACAGCGCCACAACGGGTTTCGGAACGCGTGGTGGCCCGGACGTCAGCGACGCCCGGAATATCCGGGCCGCGTGATCGGCGGACAATTCCACGGCCGTCACGGTCTCGACGTGTTTGCCGTGGCGCAGTGCCGCTTTCCCTTGTGCCGCACGCAGATTACGCACCCAGTTCACCGTTCCGTAGGACGCCACCAGGTATCGCCGGTCGTCTTGTTCGAACACTGCCAGCGGCGTCTCGATCGCGCGCCCGGTGCGACGCCCGGGCACCGTGAGGACGCGGAAAGTCCACATCGGAAATCCAGCGCGTATCACCATCCGCATCCACGCGTTGGACGCCTTCACACCCCACGATGCTCGATACGGCTTGGCCATGAACCCGAGCGTCCGCCTCTCCGTCATCGAAGGCAAGCAGGCGCACGGCTGTGATCGGAGCCGTCCCACCAGTCACGACAGTCGGTGGCGTTCGCCGCCGAATTGCGGAACCATTGATCTCATCTCCAGCACGACCCTTCCGGTGTGGCCCGTCCGCGATCGAAGGAGGCGTCATGAGCAGGGAACCGAACCACAACGGTCAGCCGGACTTCGAAGCGCTGTACCGTGACGCGCCGCCGGAGCAGGCTGCTCCCGCATTGATCCCCTGGGACATCGGTGGTCCACAGCCGGTGGTGCAGCAGTTGGTGGCCTACGGCGCTGTGCGGGGCGAGGTGCTCGACCCCGGAACCGGCCCGGGACATCACGCGATCCACTACGCGTCCAAGGGCTATTCGGCCACCGGGATCGACGCGTCCCCGACCGCGATCGAGCGGGCCAAGCGCAATGCGGAGCGCGCCGGGGTGCGGGTGGACTTCCAGGTGGCCGATGCCACCCGACTCGAGGGGCTGGAGGCCCGCTTCGACACCGTGGTCGACAGCGCCTTCTACCACGTGTTCCTCGACGACGAAGAAATCCAGACCCGATACGCGCAGGCCCTGCATCGGGCCACCAAACCGGGGGCGCGACTGTTCATGTTCGAAATCGGCCGCCACAACGTCAACGGCCTTCAGCCCGAAGGTTTGCCGGCGGAGAATTTCGACCGGGTGCTGCCCGCGGCCGGATGGCGCATCGACCACCTGGGAACCGCCACCTACCTGGGCACCTTCAGTCCGGAGACGTTCGCTCATCTCACCAAGGAGATGGGCGAAGGCTCCGGATGGGCCGAGCGGATGCAGCCGATGCTGGAACAACTCCAGACCATAGGGCCGCTGCTGAAGAACAATCGGGTGCACCTGCCCGTGTGGGCCGTGACCGCCACCCGCCTCGACTGACCCTTCCCAGCTGCCGCCACCGCCTCTATTTGGCTGAAGCTCCCGAACGCGGGGCAAACCGCTGCTGGTAGCAGGCGGACGCTGCCCTTCGAAGTGAGCACGATCCCGCGGTAGCGATCCGCAATCTAGCAACGCTAGACAGTCTAGCGGACGAATGTTACCGTTGCTTCAGTTTCTAGCGCCGTTAGAATTCACTGAGGAGTAAACGAGATGACCTTCACCGTCAACGAACAGCAGTTCCTCGCGGAGGCCGGGATCGGTCGGCTGGCCACGGTGTCGCCCGACGGCGTTGTGCAGAACAACCCGACCAGCTATCGGGTGAACGCCGACGGCACGATCGACATCGGGGGCATGCGGATGCGTGCCAGTCGAAAGTACCGCAACGTCGAGGCGGGCAGCCGGGTGTCGTTCGTCATCGACCAACAGGTCTCATTGGAGCCCTACGTGATTCGCGGCATCGAGGTGCGCGGCACGGCCGAGGCGCTCGACGACCAGGAGCCGCCGTTCCAACCCCAGGAACGCGCCGTCATCCGAATCCACCCCGAACGGATCATCTCCTGGGGCATCGACGGAGGATCCTTCGACTTCACCAGTCGCGCCGCCGAGTAGTCAGGCGACCCCACGGGAAAGGCCGTCACCGACCGCCCGTTTCGGAATCGGAGGCCGCCCGGTATCGGTTGCCGTCGCCGCGCATCGGCTCGCGAATCCCGCGTGGCTGTGGATCTGCGGCGGCGGCGCGGTTCCCGCGAATCCCGGTGCGGCCCGGCGCATCGCGGGCACGGCGTTGAGGACCTGCATCGCGGTGGCGACGTCGGCGGCACGGACATGCTCGGGCAGATCGGCGGGGCGGGTGAAGCTGGCCGGCGCGATGAAATGGGTGCGCGGTCGCAGCCACGAGCGTGAATTTCGTTGCGGCACTGACGGGTGTCGGCCGCAATATCGTCGGTTCGCCGCTGGTGACAGCGTTTTCGGCGTCGGCTCGACACTCGTCACCCGGGGGCCGCGCCGGGCGAGCACTGCCGGTATGCCAAGCGCGACGACGAGCCGGATCGTCAAGCGCAACAGCGGTATCCGGATGTCCACACTGTGGAAGTAGGCCTGGTGGTCGTAGACCGATTCGCCAGCCGAACCGTCGCGGTGCGAACCGGTGTCATCGAAGCGGGAACGGCCGACCGTGTTCCTGGTCCGGTCGGGGGCCGAAAATTCGCCGATCTGCCTCGGTGATCCGGACGTCGTTGATGCTGGCCTCCCGGCGGCACATCAAACCCTCGGCAGTGAATTCCCAGAGTTCGTTGCCGTAACTTCGCCACCACTGATCCGCCGAGTCGTGGAACCTGGAGCAGATCGGTTGCGCCGGTGGATGTTTCGGGTGTGGATGATGCTCTTGTACGGACACGCGCAAGCTTTTCAGTGCGGCGGGTCCAGATCGGCAGGAAACATTTCCGCACGTGAGGAATGCATTCGCATCGGTTGGTTTCGATTCGATAAACTCTCCGGCATATTCACGGTCTTCGACGTATCGTCTGTTCCGGAGAAAAAGTGCTCAGCGTTATCCACTCTCCACGCGTGGCCACAGGCCTTTGCCCAGACGAAAACCGAAGTCGCCCCTGTAGATCGGCGCTTTACCGTCTGATGGCTGCGCGATTGCGACGAGAGTGGCCCGGCAGCGGTGCACCGGACAACGGTCCCTGCAAGCCGGTGAATCCTACGCACACCTGATATTTCCACACCACGGTTCGCGAAATCCCCGACGATACCCGCACGAATGGCGGCGGGTATTCCGAAGGTCGAGTCGGCTGATCATGGAAGGAGATTCTCCGTGCATTACCCGCGTGTTTTCGACATTCGCTTCATCAGTGCCGCAGCCGCGATCACCGCGGTCTCCGTGATGATGATCGCGCCCGCCGCACAGGCCCATAACGGCCACGACTGGGATGCGGTCGCCGCCTGCGAAAGCGGCGGAAACTGGAGCGCCGACACCGGCAACGGCTACTTCGGCGGCCTCCAGATCGCCCGCAGCACATGGGGAGCCGCCGGCGGCACAGGGTCACCCGCACAAGCCAGCCGCGACGAACAGATTCGCATCGCCGAAACCGTCCTCGCCACCCACGGCCGCGGCGCATGGCCGGTCTGCGGCGCATATCTCTGACGGACGACGCGAAGTCCCGGCGGACCGGATTCCACCCGGCACCGCCGGGACCACGCGCACCGCGACACTGCTACGCGGGCGGGATGCTCTGTTCGTACTGGAAGACGTTGTGCGGGTCGTATTTCGCCTTGATCTTGCGCAGCCGCTCGAAATGCGGGCTCCCCCAGTAGGCGGTCTGCCACTCCTGCATTCCGATGTTCGGCACGTTGACGTAGGCGCCGTCCGTGTAGGGTCGCAGCGTCTGGCTGAACTCGGCGGTCCAGGCCTGGGCCTGCGAGGTCAGTGGGTCGACGACGCCTGGTTGTGTCGAACGAGTGCCCCAGGCTGCGCCGATCTCACCGTAGAAGAGCGCGTCGCGATGCGCGAACGCCGTGCCGCCTGGGGGCTCCTTCTCGAGTGCTCCACCGAAGGCATCGACGAAGTAGTTGCTGTCCTCTGTGGGAGCGTTTCGCATGAAGTCGCCGATGATGTCGATCGCCTTCTTCGGAAACGGCTCTTTTACGAACTGCGAGAAGAACTTCCAGTTCGCGGGCTCTCGCGCGAGCGGGACCTGGGCACCAGCGAAGAAGTCGCCCCAGTTACCGACCCGCACCGTGACATCGGGCGTGCCGACCGACAGGATCGGAGCGAGCATCGCTCTGGCCTGTGCCCCTGCCCCTTCCACGAGCCACGCGGACAGCAGGATCTGGGACTTGTGGATCTCCAGCTCGGATCCCAGACGGCTGTCGGCGGACGGCACCGTGCGCTGCCATGCCTCGAAGACCCCGTTCAGGTCACCGAGTCCATCCCATGTCGCCTGCACATAGGCGAGATGGTCGAGCGGATACACCTTGTAGGTCAGTTGTGTGACGATCCCGAAGTTGCCGTTTCCCGCTCCGCGCAGTGCCCAGAGCAGGTCCGAGTGGTGTTGCGAGTCCGCGTTGAGCACCTCGGCGCAGTCGTGACCCGACGGGACGACGACCTCGGCCGCCATCAGGCTGTCGCAGGCCATGCCGAGCCAGCGGTTGAGGGGCCCGAGGCCACCACCGAGCGTTGCGCCGCACAGGCTCACGCTGCCCTCGCTTCCGGTTGTGACCGCGAAGTTCTGCTTCGCGAGCGTCGTCACCGCTTCCAGTTGGTTCAGCCCGGCGCCGACCGTCGCGATACGGGCGCCGGGGTCGATCTGGACCGATTTCAGCTGGCTGACGTCGATGACGATGCCGTTGTCGACGTTCGACCAGCCTTCGAGGGCGTGGCGGCCGCTGCGCACCCGCAGCGCGATGTCGTGCTGCCGCGCCCACGTGAGGGCGTTCACCACGTCCCGGGTTTCCTGTGCGAAGGCGATGACCAGCGGATAGTGCGAAAAGAGCTGATCCCAGCCGAGCCGCGCATCCGTGTACGAGGCGTCACCGGGGCGGACGATGTGGCCGGTCAGCGTCGCGGGCGGGCATCCCGGGTTTTCACTCGGGTGGCCCGCGGCCACGATTCCCGGGGCGCTCGCACCCGCGATATCCGGCGTGTCCGCGGCCGTGAGACCCGAGGCGACGACTGCTCCGACGCCAGCGGCTGCCGACGTCCTGAGCAGGTCACGGCGAGAAAGATCGTTCAAGGTCAGATCCTCTCAATCGGTCTACGCCAGGAGTGAATCAGCGGATCCCGTCATCGAGATGGGTACGGCCCCGCAAAACATTCGGCACCACATCACGACCATCGATATCGAATTCTTCGATGAAACGCGCGCCGAGACCGACGCCTACTTCATTGTCTACTACAACCCGCGGTCAGTGCTCGGCGTCCTGCTGGCACGCGGGGCACAAACCATGCAGGGTGAGTCCGGCGGTATCGGGCAGGGCGAAATGGCTACCGGTGCGTGCTTCGGCCAGGGCCGCGGTGAGATGCTCGGACGGGACCTCGTTGATCGCGCCGCATCGGGTGCAGACCGCGTGGTGGTGCGGGATGTCGGTGGGGCCGTAGCTGGTGATCCGTTCGTCGATCACCAAGGCGTGCAACACGTTTGCCTCGACCAGGGTCGAGACGGTGCGGTAGACGGTGGTGAGGTCGACATCGTGGCCCGTGGCGGTCAGGCTCTGCTGGATCTGCGCGACGGTCAGGTGCCCGTGATCGCGGGAGCGACCCAGCACCGAGAGCACGGCCAGCCGTGGTGCGGTGCAGCGGAGTCCGTGACTGCGCAGCAGCCGCCGGGCGTGCTGCTCACCGACCGGTGTCGGAGCGTGGGAATGGTGCGACGCGCTCGCCATATGCACAGTCTGCCGCCTCGAGCCGGTCGCCCGCCAACTCTGTTCTTGCCAATGAGTTGCATCTACGCCACGGGTGGGTTTACCTTCGACGAATTCGGTTCGTCTGGAGAGGGCACATCGTGACGTCGACAATTCCTAGGCCCTTCCGTTTCGTGACCGATCGTCTGGTGTTGACTCGCCGGGAATGGTCGCGGCTGGCCGTGATGGCCGGGGTGATCGTCGCGCTGCATGTGCTGGGCTGGTTCAGCCTGGTCGGGCTCGTCGCCCCGCAGCATTTCAGCGTGGGCGAGCGCACCCTGGGGATCGGTGTCGGCCTGACCGCCTACACCCTGGGTATGCGCCACGCTTTCGATGCCGACCACATCGCCGCGATCGACAACACCACCCGCAAACTCATGCATGACGGGCAGCGGCCCCTGTCGGTGGGGTTCTTCTTCTCCCTCGGGCATTCCAGCGTCGTGTTCGCTCTGGCATTGCTGCTGTCGGTCGGGGTCAAGGCCGTCGTCGGGCCGGTCGAGAACGACTCCTCGGCCCTGCATCACTACACCGGCCTGATCGGCACCACCGTGTCCGGCACGTTCCTCTACATCATCGCCATCCTGAATATCGCTGTGCTGGTGGGCATCCTGCGCGTATTCCGGCGTATGCGCACCGGGCAGTTCGACGAAACCGAGCTGGAAAACCAACTCGCGCAACGGGGTTTGGTGAACCGGCTGCTGGGCCCGGTGATGAAATCGGTCACCAGGCCGTGGCAGATGTATCCGATCGGCCTGCTGTTCGGCTTGGGTTTCGATACCGCGACCGAGGTGGCGCTGTTGGTCCTGGCCGGAACCAGTGCGGCGGCCGGGCTGCCCTGGTACGCGATTCTGTGCCTGCCGATCCTGTTCGCCGCGGGTATGAGTCTGCTGGACACCATCGATGGCAGCTTCATGAACTTCGCCTACGGCTGGGCGTTCGCCAAACCGGTGCGCAAGGTCTTCTACAACATCACGATCACCGCGCTGTCGGTCGTGGTCGCGCTTCTCATCGGCACCGTCGAACTTCTCGGGCTGCTCGCCGACCAATTCGGCTGGACCGGTGGATTTTTCGCCTGGATCAGCGCCCTGGACCTCAATCTCCTCGGCTACCTCATCGTCGGCCTGTTCGTCCTCACCTGGGCCATCGCCGTGCTCACCTGGCGCTACGGGCGCATCGAAGAGAAATGGACGGCCGGCCTGCAACCCCGAACCGATACCGAGGGCTGACCGGTCGCCACGCCGCAGCCGCGCCGGCCTGTTTGAACATCCGGGATCGTGGGCATCGCCAGATGGCGTCACACCGGCGCGGCAATTGCGTCGCCGCAACACTGTTAGGGAGCTTGCCATGGGCATCATCACCATGATCGTCATCGGATTGATCGCCGGCGCGATCGCTCGCCTGCTGATCCCGGGGCGCCAGCACATCGGCTGGCTGGCGACCATCGTCGTGGGCATCGTGGGTAGCTACGTCGGCGGCACCCTCGGCAGCCTGGTGTTCGCGCCACACGTTTTCAGCGTGCACCCGCCGGTGCATCACCTGTTCCTCGGATCGATCGTCGGGGCGGTGATCGTGCTTCTCATTTTCAACATGTTCCGGGCGCGACGGTGACCGTCGGCGGTGTCGGTACGGAATGTTTGACCGGTGCGAAAACCGGTCATTGCCGGAGGGTTCCGTGACGAAGGCGGCACAGCCGCAGGAGGAAAACCACGTGGAGTCGGTGATGTTCTCGATCGCAGTCGTGCTGGGTGTCGCGGCTGTGCTGGTGATCGCGGTCTACGGCAGTATGGCGTTGAGCCGACAGCGCCGGATACAGGCCGCTTTCCGAGGTGTGAGCGGCACGCGGGACACGATGGACGTGCGGCGCGTCCCGAAGGTCGACCTTGCGATGTGATCCGGACGAACCGGAGAACGAGTCGGCCGCCCCGCTGTCCGCCACGCCCTGCGCGTGTGGCTGGAGCGGCGTTCGATGGTCGCCGAGCAAGTCGGCGACATCCTGCTGGCCGTCGACGAGGCCTGTGCCAATGCCGTCGAGCATGGTCACCGCGACCGTGGCGGCCTCGTATCGGTGACCGCCCGTGTCGAGGATGACGAACTGCACCTCGTCGTCGCCGACCGGGGCAGGTGGAAGCCGCGGGGTGCGGATGCCGACCCGGCACGCGGGCGCGGGCCGACGATCATCCACGCACTGGTTCCCGACGTCGTCGTGACGACCGGCGACGCCGGGACGGTCGTGGAAATGCGGTCGCCGATCCGCAGAGGACGCAGCCGGACGTCCGCTCGATGCGATCGCGGATCAGTCCGGTAGAGCCTGATCGCGCAGAGTTTTCAGAGTTTTCGAAAGAATCCGTGACACCTGCATCTGCGAGCATCCGAGCTGGTCGGCGATCTCCTGTTGCGACATCGAACCGTAGAACCGCATGGTCAGCACCCGGCGCTCTCGGTCCGGTAACGCATCGAGCAGTGGCGCGACGGCCAGGTAGCTCTCGATGACCTCGAACTCCGGTTCCTCGGCGCCGAGGGTGTCCAGCGGGGTGCGCGCGGTGGACGTGCCGTCATCGCTGTCGTTGCCGTCCAGCGACGAGGTCTGGTAGGCGTTGCGGGCGACCAGCGCCTGGGTCACCTCGGCGAGGTCGACCCCGAGTTCGGCGGCGATCTCACGAGCCCTGGGCACCCGGCCCAGCCGTTGGGTCAGCGCGTCGGACGCCGGTCCCAGCTTGCCCTGAATCTCCTTGAGCCGCCGCGGAACTCGCACTGCCCAGGCGTGGTCGCGAAAGTACCGTCGCACCTCGCCCATCACGGTCGGCACCGCGTAGCCGAGGAATGTCGAGCCGAAGTCGGGATCGAAGCGGTCCACCGCCACGACCAGACCAACCCGGGCGACCTGCAGCAGATCTTCGAAATTCTCTCCGCGGCCGGTGAATTTGCGGGCGATGTGCTCGGCCACCGGCAGGCAGCGGGCGATGATCTCCTCGCGTAGCCGCTGGCGTTGTGGATCGTCGGGGGACAGTGCGGCCAGTTCGGTGAACAGC
>NZ_BDBQ01000033.1 GCF_001613065.1 Nocardia miyunensis NBRC 108239 | reverse complement strand
GCTGGCCGGAATTCCCGGCCCGCTGGCCGAGCGGTTGCGCGCGCAGTTGTCCGAACGCCGCCTGAGCCTGCTCGAGCGTCGCCTGGAGACCGATCTGCGGCTGGGCCGCTTCGCCGCCGCGATCGGCGAACTGCATCCGTTGTCGGCGGAACATCCACTGCGAGAGAAGATTCGGGAACTGCTGATGACCGCGCTGTATCACGCGGGCAGGCAGGCCGAGGCGCTAGAGGTGTTCGCCGACACCCGCCGCACCCTGATCGACTCGCTGGGCATCGAACCGGGCCCGCTGCTGACCGATCTGCACGAGCGGATCCTGCGCGCGGATCTGGCGCCGGTCCGCTCGCCCGTCGCGGTGGCCGAACCGGCGTCGCGGGTCGCGCAGTTACCGGCCGATATCGCCGATTTCACCGGTCGCGAGGAGCAGGTGCGGCGACTGACCGAACGGCTCACCGATGTGACGGGTGCGGTCGCGGTGTGCGCGATCGCCGGGATGGGCGGGGTCGGCAAGAGCACCCTCGCGGTGCACGTCGCGCATCGGGTGCGCGAGCACTTCCCGGACGGTCAGCTGCACACCGATCTGCACGGCACGGCGCAGCCGGGTGACGTCCTGGGCGATTTCCTGCGCGCGCTCGGCGTACCCGAGGGCAAGATCGCCGCGACGCCGGATCAGCGTGCCGCGCAATTCCGCAGTCTGCTGGACGGCCGGCGGGTGCTGGTGCTGCTGGACAACGCCCGCGACGCCGAACAGGTGATCCCGCTGATACCGGGCACCGCCGGGTCGGCGGTGCTGATCACCAGTCGCGCGGCCGTGCCGGAACTCGCCGGGGCGCTGACCGTGCGGCTCGAGGAGATGAGCGAACCCGAGGCGCTGGACCTGCTCGGCGGCGTCATCGGGGCCGAACGTGTTGCCGCGGAACCGGATTCCGCCGAGGAGGTGGTGCGCTCGTGCGGGCGGCTGCCGTTGGCGGTGCGGATCATCGGCGCGCGCCTGGCGACCCGGCCGCGCTGGAGTATCGCCTCGATCGCCGAGCGGCTCGCGGACCAGCAGCAGCGGCTGGCGGTGCTGCGCACGGGCGATCTCGCCGTCGGCGCGGTGTTCCGGGTCGACTACGACCAGCTCGAGCCGCCGCAGGCCGAGGCCGTGCGGATGTTGTCGGTGCCCGAGGTGGAGGATCTGTCGCTGCCCGGTGCGGCCGCGGTGCTGGGCATGAGCCGCGACGAGGCCGAACTGCTGTGTGAGACGCTGGTCGATCTGAGCCTGCTCGACGCGCCCGCACCCGGCCGCTACACCTACCACGACCTGCTGCGGCTGTTCGCCAGGGAACTGGTGGATCCGGCCGACGAACCCGCCGCGCTGCGTAGACTGCTGGAATTCTATCTGGCGACCATGAAAAATGTTGTCGCCGTGTGCAATCCGGGAACCAGACTGCCGGAGCACCTCAGTCGCACTCGGGTGCAAGGGCTTTCGTTCGGTGACGGTGTCGGTGCTCAGGCCTGGCTCAATGCCGAGCGGCCGAATCTGGTCCGGCTGTTCGGTCAGGTCGCGCGGCGCGGCATGTCCCGGGACGCGCCCGGGGTCCGCGCGGAATTGGCGTTGTGCGCCGACCTGGCCTGGGCCATGGCGGAATTGATCGATGGCGGCCCGAACGCGCAGGAACTCGCCCGCGCGCTCGAGGAACTGCTCGACGCCGCGCTGCGGGCCGGGGATCGCGGGCTGGAATGCCGGGTGCGGGTCGCGCTGGGTTCGGTGCTCACCTATTCGCTGGCTCGCATGCGGATCGGCCGCGATCACCAGCGCATCGCGCTGTCCCTGGGCAATGACGATCCCGGCGACGCCCGGCTGACCGCCTTCGCCGCCCAGTTGCTGGCCGGATCGACCCGGCAGGGCCACGAATCCGCGGCCTCGCTCGCCCATGTCGCGCGCGCGATGCGGATCGCACGCCGGGTCGGGGATCCGGCCATCGAATGCGCCGCGCTGGTGCACGCCGCCAAGACCCTGTCCGACGCCGGGCGCTACCTCGAATCCGCCGAACAGGCAAGGGCCGGATGGGAATTGGCCGAGCAGATCGGCAACGCCGCGCTGGCGGGCATGGCCCTGCACGAATGGGGCGCGGCGCTGGCCTTCCTCGGCGAATTCGAACGAGGTATCGAATTGTGCACGCGGGCAGTGGAATCGGCGCAACGCAGCGGATCGCAACTGCGCGTGGGCTTCGCGCTGGCCCGCCACGCCCAGGTGTGCCTGCTGGCGGGGGCGCTGGATCGGGCCGAGTCGATCGCGGCCGAGGCGGTGGACACCGTCACCCGCGCGGCCGGGCCGCTGCATCGCGCGCGGATCATGCTGCTGCACGCGGCGGTGCTGGGCGCGCTGGGCCGCACCGAGGACGAACAGCGGGTGTTGCGCGCCACCGCGGAGATCGTGTCCGAACTCGAGGACACGCATCTCGTCCACGAGCGCGTGGACGCCGAACGCGAGGCTCCCGTCGTCACGATTCTGCACGCGCGTCTGGGGGGTGACGCGGAGGCCGCGCGATAGCCGGACGACTGGTTGTCACATCATTTTTCGATCATTTCCGTCTCATCGACGCGCTGACCTGTGGATATCCTGTGCTCCGCGAGATGCGGCGGTTGGGAGCCACGGGTTAGCGTTCCTGTCAGCGGAATTCGGTCGAGAGCCCGTGAATTCCGTTGCGGCCGTGGACCTGGCCGACATCGTCGCACGGGGGGTCGGCGGTGACGGCTGAGATCTCGGCCTCCGCTCCGCTCCGGCGGGTTTGCGGCGCCCCGAGGCTCACCGCCGGGCCCCATCCCGGCGGCGAGCCGCGCCGCAAACCGTTGGAGCGGTTCAGGTTCGGGCTCAGTGCCCGCCCTGCTCCTTCAGGCGCGCGAACGCCTCCTCGACCAGCGTCTCGGCCTTGGCCTTGCCGTCCCAGCCGTCGACCTTGACCCACTTGCCCGGCTCGAGGTCCTTGTAGTGCTCGAAGAAATGCTCGATGGCCTTGCGCTCGAACTCCGGGATGTCGGTGACGTCCTGGATGTGGTCCCAGCGCTTGTCACCGGCCGGAACCGCGACGATCTTCTCGTCGCCGCCGGCCTCGTCGCTCATCAACAGCACGCCGACCGGACGGGATTCCACGAGCACGCCCGGGAACACCGATTCCGGCAGCAATACCAGGCAGTCCAGCGGATCGCCGTCCGAGCCCAGGCTGTTCTCGATGTAGCCGTAGTCGGCCGGGTAGACCATCGGGGTGTAGAGGTAACGATCCAGCCGCACCCGGCCGGTCTCGTGATCGACCTCGTACTTGTTGCGCTGACCCTTGGGGATCTCGATGGTGACGTCGAACTCCACGTCATCTCCTTCGTCTGCTGCTCGTATTCGACTGGCCGCGACTCGCATCGCGGCCGCTGGTGGGCTCCGACTCGCCAGCTTGTTCGGCGGAACGCCGGCGAGGTGAGGATAGTGTGGTCGATGGGCGCACTGGTGCGGCAGGGACGCGATACGGCGGTGTCGCACGTGTTATTAGGGAGACTACGGTCAGGTGGCAGGTCGAAGCAGCAAGAACATCGGTGGTCTGGCCGCTCGGCGGCGGCGCAACATCCGGATCTGGGTGAGTGCGGCTGTCGTCGTGGTGGTCGCCGTGGCCGCGGCGGTGGTGCTCATCGTGCGGCCGTGGACCGAGGAGTTCCGGCACGGCGGGCTGAAGATCGAGGCCGCACCCTCGCCGCAGGCCCCCTCCCCGCAGCTGTCCGCCGCGTCGGCGACCGCGCCCGCGCCGTCGAAGCAGGGCTTGAGCACCGCGCTCGCCGCGGTGGTGACCAATCCGGATCTGGGCTCGTTCAGCGGTTCGGTGACCGATGCGGCGACCGGGAACGTGCTGTGGAGCAAGGACGCGGACAAGCCGATCATCCCGGCCTCGACCGCCAAGGTCCTCACCGCCGCCGCGGCGCTGCTGGTGCTGCCCTCCGACAAGCGCGTGACCACGAAGATCGTCGCCGCGCCGGGCTCGAACACACTGGTCCTGGTCGGCGGCGGCGATCCGACGCTGACCGCGCAGGCCGACGGCAAGGGCTATTACTCGGACGGTCCCAAGCTCTCGGATCTGGTCTCGCAGATCCGCGCGACCGGCCGCACCTTCAGCAGCGTCCTGGTGGACAACTCCGCGTACAAGGGTCCGGCGCAGGCGCCCGGCTGGGATCCGGCCGATATCGCGGGCGGTTCCTGGGCGCCGATCGAATCGGTCATGCTCGATGGCGGCCGGGTGAATCCGCTGGTCGAATACTCCCCGCGCAGCCCGACTCCGGCGCTGGACGCCGGACGTCGGCTGGCGTTGTCGCTGGGGATGGATCCGGCCTCGGTCCGCGCGGGCAACGCCCCTGTCGGCGCGGCCACGGTCGCGAAGGTGGAGTCGGCGCCGCTGCACGATCGGCTGACCCAGATGATGACCCACTCCGATGACGTTCTGGCCGAGACCATCGGCCGCGAGATCGCCGTGGCCGCCGGCGCCGAACCGTCCTTCGCGGGCGCGGCACAGGCCACGCTGACGGCGCTGAACGCCGCCGGATTCGACACCACCGGGGTGGTGCTGCACGACAACAGCGGCCTGTCCACCGACGATCGCGTCCCGGCCCGGCTGCTCAACAAGCTCCTCACCGAGGCGGCCGGATCCCCGGGCGTCGAGCGGACCGGCAGCACACAGACGACCGGCACGCAGAGCGCCGCGGTCGCCAGTACCGCGGGTGCGAGCGACGATCCGCTGGCCCCGCTGCTGGACTATCTGCCGGTCGGCGCGGGCACCGGCTCGCTGGCCTACCGGTTCACCACGCCCAAGGACCACGTTGCCGCGGGCTGGGTGCGGGCCAAGACCGGAACTCTGTCGGTGTCGAGTGCGTTGGCAGGGTATGTCCTGGACAACGACGGCCGGGTGCTGACATTCGCACTGATGTCGAACGACCGGCCGCCGGAGGCGAGCCGGCCGGCGCTGGACGCCGTCGTTGCCACGTTGCGCAACTGCGGTTGCTCCTGACGGGCGGAGTGAGTTATGACCGGACCCGGTGACGGCGTCGTCGCGGAAGTTCCCGGCGCGCCCAAGCATTCGGCGCTGGCCGGTGCGGTCGACTGGCGGCTGGCCGCGCGGACCGGCGCGGCCCTGGTTCCGGCCGGGCCGCGCACCTCGCGTTATTCGGCCGAACAGGTCGTCGTCGAACTCGCCGAATCCTCCGCGCGGGCGGAGGGGCCGGTGCGCGAGGTGAGCGAACTCCTCGACGACCGCGCGGTGCCCGCGGCGCGAATCGTGGACCGTCCCGGCTGGATCAACGCGGCCGCGGCGTCGATGGCCTCGCTCACCGGCGAGAACGACCCCGGCCGGTTCAGCGGTAAACCGGCCGGGGTGCAGGCGGGGGCGATGCTGGCGTTCCTGTCCACCGCGATTCTCGGGCAGTACGACCCGTTCAGCGGTGCGGACGGCACGCTGCTGCTGGTCGCGCCGAATATCGTGATGGTCGAGCGGACCCTCGGTGTGGTGCCGCGCGATTTCCGGCTGTGGGTGTGCCTGCACGAGGTGACCCATCGGGTGCAGTTCTCCTCCGCGCCGTGGCTGGCCGACTATATGAAGCACAACGTCGAGGTGCTCGGCGACGTCGGCGACGAGCCGGTCAACGAGATGCTCCAGCGGCTGCTGGAGGAGGTGCGTGAGCGGCGTCGCGGCACCGTGGCGAAGAAGGAATCCGACGATCCGGCCGATCGGGGTGTGCTGGGCCTGCTGCGCGCCACCCAGGCCCCGCCGCAGCGCGAGGCACTGGATCGGCTGCTGATGCTCGGCACGCTGCTCGAGGGACACGCGGATCATGTGATGGACGCGGTCGGGCCCGCGGTGGTGCCGACGGTGGAGCAGATTCGCCGGGCCTTCGATCAACGCCGGCGTCGTCCGGCGAATCCGGTGCAGCGGGTGATGCGCGCGCTGCTCGGCGTGGACGCCAAGGTCGCCCAGTACGTGCGCGGCAAGGCGTTCGTGGACGAGGTGGTGGGCAAGGTCGGCATGACCCGGTTCAACACCGTGTGGACCGACGGCGACACGTTGCCGCGCACCGACGAGATCGCCGTGCCGCAGCGTTGGATCGATCGGGTACTGGGCTGAATACCGCACTGCCGCAAGGGTTTCCGGAGACTCCGGCGGCATTGGCGCTGCGTCACGCGGTGCGCGGGTGGCTGGCTCGCCATGCTCCGAACGGGGTGGTCGCGGTCGGATTGTCCGGCGGTGCGGATTCGCTGGCGTTGACCGCGGCGGCGGTGGCCGAGGCCGCGGTTGTGGATGCGCTGATCGTGGATCACGGTCTGCAGGAGGGTTCGGCGGCAGTGGCGGCCGAGGCCGCGGAGGCGGCGCTCGGATTGGGGGTGCGGTCGGCGCGGGTGCTCACGGTTCGGGTGCGGGGCGAGGGCGGACTCGAGGCCGCGGCCCGGCGGGCCCGGTACGAGGCGTTGGACGATGCGCGGGCGGGGTTGCCCGTGCTGCTCGGCCACACCCTGGACGATCAGGCCGAGACGGTGCTGCTGGGCCTGGCGCGCGGATCCGGCGGACGTTCCATCCAGGGTATGGCCGAATTCGCCGAGCCGTGGGGGCGTCCGCTGCTGGAGGTGCGTCGCGCACAGACCCGGCAGCTGTGTGCCGACCTCGGGCTGCGGCCACACGACGACCCGCACAACAGCTCGCCCGAGTTCACCCGGGTCCGGCTGCGGACCGAGGTGTTACCGCTGCTGGAGGAGGTGCTCGGCGGTTCGGTCGCGCCGGCGCTGGCCCGCACGGCCGCCCAGCTGCGCGCGGACGGCGCCGCCCTGGACGCGATTGCCGAAGAGTTGCTGACCTCCGCGAGTGATGGCGGGACGCTCTCGGTGGAGACAATCGCCACTGCCCCGGAAGCGATTCGCCGACGTGTCATCCGTGCCTGGCTGCTGGCCGGTGGCGCAAAAGCGTTGACGGAGAAGCATTTACGCGCGGTCGATGCGCTGATCACGGACTGGCGCGGTCAGGGCGGGGTGGCGGTCGGTGGGGCGAAACCGGGGACGAGGTTGGTTGCCAGACGCGAACATGGGAAGCTGACGATGGCGTTCACACCATATTGATCCGGGTGACCGGGGTCATTCCGGATCATCATCGAAGGAGACCCGCGCACGTGTATGGGGACGACATCGCGTCGGTATTGATCACCGAGGAGCAGATCAAGGCGAAGGTCGACGAACTCGCCGAACTGATCGCCAAGAGGTATCCCACGGACGCGCCGGAAGGCGATCTCCTGCTGGTCGGGGTGCTCAAGGGTGCGATCTTCTTCATGACCGACCTGGCACAGGCATTGCAGATTCCCACCCAGATGGAATTCATGGCCGTGTCCTCCTACGGTTCGTCCACCTCCTCCTCGGGCGTGGTGCGGATCCTCAAGGACCTGGACAAGGACATCGCGGGCCGCAACGTTCTCATCGTGGAGGACATCATCGATTCCGGCCTCACCCTGTCCTGGCTCAAACGCAATCTGTCCAGCCGCAATCCGGCCTCGCTGGAGGTCGTCACCCTGCTGCGCAAACCGGACGCGTTGCGCACCCACGTCGAGGTCGCGCACGTCGGCTTCGACATCCCCAACGAATTCGTCGTCGGTTACGGCCTCGACTACGCCGAGCGTTACCGCGACCTGCCCTACATCGGCACCCTCGCCCCGAAGGTCTACAGCCCTGCCTGATTGCCACTGTGTTCGATGGCCTCCGCTTCCGGCGTGTGCCGGGTCTTTGGCCTCCGCTTCGCTCCGGCGTGTTCGCGGCCCCCAAGGCTCGCCGATGAGCACTCGAGACTCGGGCTTCGCCCATGCGCTTCGAGTGCTCATCGGCGAGCCGGCCGCGAACGGTCGCTCGAAGGCTCGCTCCGTGCGGGGCTGGGAGAGCGTGCATCTCGCGTCGTTGTAGTCGACGGCTCCGGTTCGGTGTATGCGGAGGTGGTTCGGTCGCGAACTTCTTGTCGGCAGGCTTGCTCCGTCCGGGGCGGGCGAGTGGGCATGTCGCGTTTCTGTCGGTGCGTGCGTAACTCGGTTGTGATTCGGGCCTTGCCGCGTTGCGAATGTCGGGCTCCGGGGGCCCGTCGAGGTCCGGGTAACCGGCGGATACTCAGTTGGATGGCGCGAACGCCGGGGGCTCTCCGGACGGGGTGCGGGCAGCGGTAGATCCTGAGCCCGGCAGATATTGCGGATGCCGGGGCCGAGATTCGTTCCGGACGGGCCGGTTGGGCGCATCTCGCGTTCTGTTCCGTTGTGGCGGTGGGTAATTCGAATCAGCGATGCAAGGGTTCTGCGGTAGAGGCGCTGATTGTTGCGCGAAATGCCTTGCGGGGGTGTCGATCTGGGGTTCGCGCTCCTTCCTGGGGTGAGTGTGGTGGAACGTTGTGACGTCGCCGTGTGACGTTTCGGCGGGTGCGTCGCGGGTCTCCGGTTGGACGCTCAACAGCCTGGGCCTGGGGCAATGTGACTAAAATCACCGTTTGATAACGGTACCTGGCGGGCGGTTTGATCGAGGGTTTGCTGCGCTGTGCGGTGGCGGTCGCATTGTCGGCGGGGGTGGGGGGTTTCGGTGGGGGATTCGAGAGTTATTGCTGTTCGGTCTGTTTCATCGATGCTGTGAATCGGATTGGAATGGGTTGTCCGAGGATTCGCGGAGGTGGGTGCGCAAATAGTTCCGTCACGCCATATGCTGTCCTTAACAAACCTATCGGCTGTTTCCGTCCGCTTAACCGGACTCGAGGGACCGATACGGCTGGATTTTCAACACCGATTCTGATAGCAAGGTGCTATGGACCCGCATTTGCGCGACCTGCGGTATTTCGTCGCCGTCGCTGAGGAACTGCACTTCACCAACGCCGCTCAGCGGCTGCACATCGCTCAACCCACCCTGTCGCGGCAGATCCGCCAGCTCGAACGTCAGCTCGATGTGGTGCTGTTCGATCGCAATCAGCGCAGCGTGGCGCTCACCGTCGCGGGTAAGGAACTGCTCGAGGGCGCGCGCAAGATCCTCGACCTGTGGGAGGTCACCAACGTCGCGCTGCAGGAGGCGGGCGAGGTGCTGCGCATCGGCATCGAGAGTTCGATCGGGCGCGGGCTCATCGCCGATCTGGAGAGCGCCAGCGGGCATCGGCTCGCCCTGCACTCCGCGTCCTGGACCGACCCGTCCAGCGGATTGGCCGGGCGACAGGCCGATCTGGCGCTGATGTGGCTTCCGGTCCCCGATATCGGCCGCTACCGGTGGCGGGTGCTGCGCAGCGAACCGCGCTGGGTGCTGCTACCGGAGAACCATCGGCTCGCCGACCGCGAAGCCATCGAATTCGCCGAACTGGCCGAGGAATCGTTCGTCGCGATGCCGCCCGAAGCCGGCGCCGCCCGCGAATTCTGGCTCGGCAACGACGCGCGCGGCGGTCGTGCACCGAAGGTCGGCGGCGAGGCCGCGACCGCGGAGGAGCGACTCGAGGCGGTCAGTCTCGGCCTGGGCGTGTGCCTGCTGGCCGAGAGCAATGTGCCGATGTACCGCTGGCCGGGCTTGACCGCCCGTCCGGTCGCCGGACTGCCGCCGTGCGAGCTGGCCGTGGCCTGGCGCGCCGACGACGATCGCGCCACGATCCTCGACTTCGCCAATCGCGTACTGGCCGGTGGTTTCGGCGCTCCGGTGCCCGCTGCCGTATCCGACTGAATCCGGCCGGACCGCTAGCAGGGCGCGGTCCGCTGCCAGGGATGTTCGGACTCGAGTTGAGCGGCCAGTCGCAGCAGAGTCGATTCACTGCCCGGCGGGCCGGCCAGCTGTGCGGCCACCGGCGTCCCGGTGCGCGGGTGCAGTCCCATCGGGATGCTCAACGCGGGCCAGCCGACCAGATTCCACAGTGGCGTGAATGGCGAGAAGCGAACGCTCGTAAGCATATTGCGGAACCAGCCGCGGCGATGCCAGGCCACCGCGCGCGGCGGCGGGCAGGCCAGCGTCGGCGTGATCACCACATCGTGCAGGTCGAAGAAGTCCAGCAGCCGGGATTCGATGCGATCGACCTGGCTGGGGCGGATCAATCCGGCGCGCAACACCGCACGGCCCACGGACGCATGTGTGCGGGTGCGCCGCTGTAGTCGCTCCGGATGCGCTGTCGCCGCGGCCTCTCGCGCGGCATTGCCCACCCACCGCAGCGCCAGCGCGAGCGCCGCACCGGAATAGGGCAGCTGCACCTCCTGCACGGTGTGCCCAGCCGACCGCGCGGTCAACGCGGCATCGGCGGCGGCCCGCACCCACTGCTCGTCGACCCGGATCAGCCGCGAGGGCGAACCCACCGCCAGCGCGACCCGCAGTCCGGTGGGCGGTTCCAGATCGGCCAGCGCGGGCTGATCGGCCAGCACCGACAGCGTCAGCGCGGCATCGGCGACGGTGGTCGCGAGCACGCCGTTCTCGGTCATGCCGCCCCAGGAATCCAGGCCCACCTCGGCGGGCACCACGCCACGGCCGGGTTTCACCCCGAGCACGCCGCAGGCCGCGGCGGGTATGCGGACCGAGCCCAGGCCGTCGTTCCCGTGTGCCACCGGAATCAGCCCGGCCGCGACCGCCGCCGCGGACCCGCCCGAGGATCCGCCCGCGCTGTAGCGAATGTTCCAGGGGGAGCGGGTAATTCGTTCGGGGGTGTCGGTCGTGCCGAACAGGCCGCATTCGCACAGTTCGGTGAGTCCAACGACCACCGCGCCCGCCGCGCGCAGCCGCCGCACCACGGGATGATCCGCCGTCGCCGGACGTTCGCCGCCCGCCCGCGAACCGCCCCGGGTCACCTCACCGGCTACGTCGATGTTGTTCTTCACCGCGATCGGCACACCCGCAAGCGGCAGCGCGTCCAGATCGGCGTGCTCGGCCACCGCTCGGGCCTCCGCGACGGCCCGTTCGGCGCGAACCACAGTGAAAGCATTGATCTTCGGATCTCCGCCGCGGATGCGGTCCAGCGCCGCCTCGATGATCTGCTCCGGATCGGCGACTCCGTCCCGGACCGCCGCCGCTACCTCGGTGGCCGTTTCCGGATGATCGCCCGCTCGTGTGGCCGGTGACACCGATGTGGCCGGAGTTGCGTCCGCTATCGCGGAGCCCTCGTTGTGCATGCTGTCTAGCCCCCGTCCGCGTCGTGGTCGATATGGGCTGATTCGGTGCTGATGCGCAAATTATCATTTCGGCGGCGGTGGGGGGATGATGATGTGGGGTGTGGCGAAATCTCGTATCGCACCCGGGTGTTAGGTGTAGAGATGAGTAACAGTTCCGACGCCGAAGGCCGGCTCGGCCGGGTAGCGGCCGGGTTGGAACTCTCTGCCGTGACCGAGTTCGCGCATGCCTGGGAATCCGCCGGGCGGCCGCCGCGGATCGCGGACTATCTGCCCGACGCGCAGACGTTGCGCCTGGGCGCGTTGCTCGAGCTGATCCGCGTCGATATGCGGCATCGCTGGCTGCGCAACCCACCGGAGACTCGGGATGCCGCGCAGGGGCCCGCCGCGCCCAAGCGGCTGCGTGACTACTGTGCCGAATTCCCGGAGCTCGCACCGCAATTCATTCCCGCGGGGCTGGTGTACGAGGAGTTCGTCATCCGCCGGCACAGCGGCGATCGGGTGGACCCGCGGGACTGCCTGCGCGAATACCCCGACCAGGCCGTCGAGCTGCGGGAGTTGATCAATGCCGACGACGAGGACCTGAGCACCCGCCGGGCCGGGCCGGAGCTGACGGCCACCAGTATCGCGGACGACCAGGCGACCCGCACCACCGCCGGACTCACCGCCGCGCCGCTCACCCTCTCCGGCGACGTCCTGGATCGTTTCGAAATCGGCCAGCGCGTAGCCGATTTCGATCTGCTGACCGGATTGGGCAGCGGCGCGTTCGCGCGGGTGTTCCTGGCCCGGCAGCGCACGCTGCAACGGCTGGTGGCGGTCAAGATCTCCGCCGATCGCGGCACCGAACCGCAGACCCTCGCCCAGCTCGACCACGACTACATCGTGCGGGTGTTCGATCAGCGCCTGCTGGAGGATCCCGGCATCGGCGATCCCGCCTCGCGCCGCCTGCGGCTGCTGTACATGCAGTTCCTGCCCGGCGGCACGCTGCTGGGCGCGCTGCGCTGGGTCCGGGCCACCCCGCCCGACCACCGCAGCGGGCAGCTGCTGCTGGACGCGGTGGACGCCGCGATGGAGGAGAAGGGCGAGATCCGGCCCTCGGATTCGAGCGTGCGTGCGGAGATCGCGGCCCTGTCGTGGCCCGAGACCGTGGCCTGGCTCGGTCGCAGGCTCGCCGAGGCGCTGTCCTACGCCAACGCGCAGGGTGTGCTGCACCGGGACGTGAAACCGGCCAATGTGCTGCTGACCGCGGAGGCGGTGCCCAAACTCGCGGATTTCAACATCAGTTTCAGCCGCACGCTCGCCGGCGACAGCCCGGTCGCCTACTTCGGCGGCTCGCTGGCGTACATGTCGCCCGAACAGCTCGAGGCATGTCATCCGGAGTGCGAACGCACCGCCGCGGATCTGGACACCCGCTCGGACATCTACTCCCTCGGCGTGGTGCTGTGGGAATTGCTCACCGGGGCGAAACCGTTCGACGACACCACCCCCGGTGAGGCGGGCGACGCCACCACGTTGTCGGCGATGCTGAAACGTCGCCGTGCCGGAGTGGGCGGCCCGGCCATCGACCGGATTCCGCCGGACTGTCCGGCGGCGCTGCGTCGCGTGCTGCTGACCTGTCTCGAACCCGATCGCGAGCAGCGCTGGGCCGACGGCGCGCAACTGGCCCAGCAGTTCGAACTGTGCCTGGACAAGCGGGGCCGGGATCTGGTCGATCCGCCGCCGTCGAGCTGGCGGATCCGGGTGCGGGCCTGGCTGGTGCCGGTGGTGGTGCTGTGCATCGGAATGCCCAATGTGGTCGCCTCGGTGTTCAATATCCAGCACAACCGGGAGCTGATCATCGATCGGCTCAGCATTCCGGCGCAGCACTATTTCATCGGGTTGACCGCCATCGTCAACTCGATACTCTTTCCCCTCGGGATCGGGGTGGTGATCTATCTGTCCTGGCGGCTGCTGACCGTGCCGCACAGGCTGCGCAAGGGACGTGAGGTCGATCCGAAGGTCCTGGCCGAGGCCAGATCCGAGGCCCTGCTCCTGGGGGATCGCGCTGTGGTGGTGAGCTTTTCGCTGTGGGGGATGGCCGCGCTCATCTTCCCGATCGCGCTGCAGCTGGCGACCGGCGAGGTCACCGCGACGATGGTGGTGCACTTCCTTGCCTCGATGCTCATCTGCGGCGCGATGGCGGTGGCGTATCCGTATCTCCTGGTCAACTTCTACACGATCCGGTGCATCTATCCGATGTTCCTGCGGCACGGCGATATCGCCACCGGTGACGCCGCGCGCCTGCGCCGCCTCGGCCGCCGCTGCACCACCTGCCTGGCGCTGGCCGCCTCGGTCCCGCTCCTGGCCGTCGCGAGCCTGACCTTCCTGTCCCCCCAGGACATCCAGTCGGTGATCCCGACCGTGCGCGTGCTCTGCGTCGGCGCGATCATCGCCTTCCTGATCGCCTACGTGCTGTTCCGCGCCCTGGAGGCCGACCTTCAGGCGATGCAGCGGGTGATGGTCCCGGCCGCTGCGCAGCGTACTTCGAAGCAACCGGCACGGCGGTGAACCTGCCCTGCCGAGCGCGCAGGCCGCTGTCGAGCGGATGATCGGGAATCTGTGCGAGCCGGACGTCGGTAGGGTCGGCGGCATGGACCGCGATGATGCCGAGATATCGCTCGACGGGCTGGCGCGGCGGGTGCGCGCGCGTGCGCAGGGGTGCGACGGGCGGTTCGTGCTCGGGATCGCCGGGCCGCCGGGAGCCGGGAAGTCGACTCTCGCCGGGGCGTTGCGGGATGCGGTGAACGGGCTGGCCGGGGATGTGGTCGCCGAGGTCGCGCCGATGGACGGGTTCCATCTGAGCAATGCCGAGCTGCGGATCGCGGGGGCTTCCGCGCGGAAGGGCGAGCCGGACACGTTCGACGTCGCCGGATATCTCGCGGGTCTGCGCGAGTTGCGGGAAACACCTGCGGGAGAACGGGTTTCGTGGCCACTGTACGACCGGGAGCGGCATGATCCGGTGCCCGGCGGGGTGCTGTTCGACCGGCACACGATCGTCATCACCGAGGGGAACTATCTGCTGCTCGACGACGTCGGCGCGGCGCGCTGGTCGGTGGTGCGACACTGTCTCGACGAGGTCTGGTACCTGGACGTTCCGGTCGAGTCACTGCGAAACCGGTTGCTGCACAGGCATATCAGTGGCGGCAAGAGCACCGGATTCGCCGAGACCAAGGTGGAGCGGAGCGATCTGATGAACGCCCAACTCGTCGCCGCGACCCGTGACCGCGCGGACCTGGTGCTCTACAGCGACGGCCGACGCTACCGCCTCGCATAGTCGCCGGACGGACCGCCCGTGACCGAGCCCGACCACCCGAGCTGCGCACCACACGCCCAGGCCGGCCGCGGTGTCGGCTACCGGCTGCGAACCGCTGCGCCGCATCGGAGCGGACATGCTCGCCGGGCCCATCCGGACCGCCGCCCGACTCGCCCCGATCGATCACGTGCCCGATCGACTGCCCGCGCGCGAGCGGTCACTCGCCCGTGGCCGGATCGGTTTCGGGAAGGGCGCGAATCCACTCGCGGGTGCCCAGGTGCGCGCAGGACAACGTGGCGATCGTCGCGGCGCTGCGCAGCGCCTGTGGAAAAGGTTGGCCCGCAACGTGATAGTGGCAGAACGCGCCGTGCAGGATGTCCCCGGCGCCGAGCGTATCCGTCGCGGCGGCGGGTGGCACCTCGATCGTGCCGCGCCCACCGGGCATCGAATAGGCGATGGGCGCGCTGCCGTGTGTCACCGCGGCGTACCGCACACCCTGGGCGTGCAGTTGGTCGAACACGTCACCGGTATGGCCGGGAGGCGTGAAATCGGCTGAGCAGATGGCGATGTCGACCAAGGGGAGCAGCCCGGCGTGGGTGTCGCGCCAGCGTCCGGCGTCGAGGATCACGGGGATGCCGCGCTTGCGGGCGGCGGTGGCGAATCCGAAGGCCAGTTCCGGATAGTGGCCGTCGATCAGGACCACCGACGCGTCGTTGACCGGGCCCACGTGGGCCGGATCGAACGGGGCGCTGATCTGCGATCCGTCCAGGGAAACCACTGTGCGAGTGCCGGTTTCGGTCGCCACCACGATCGAGGATACCGGCGGGCGATGTCGCGCGCCCGGTGTCGCATCGATCGGGGCGACGCCGAATTCGTCCAGATCGTGCCGGATCAGTTGGGCCAGTTGATGTTCGCCGAGTGCGGTGACCAGAGCCGGTGTCCGCCCGGACAACGCCGCGTAGGCGACCGCGGCGTTGGCGGCGGGGCCCCCGGCGCCCAGGAACTGGTCCTGGGCCCGGGTCTTGGAATCCTCGGTCGGATAGCGCGGTACCGAATAGGCGATATCGAGCGTGGACAACCCCACGAACACCGCTGTTGCCATGGCACGACCCTAGCGCGGGCCGGTCACTCCTCGGTGCGGCGCACCCGGTCCTCGTACTTCTTGCGCGCCGTCGCGTCGACATCGTCCAGGAAGGCGCGTTGCGAGCCCAGCGACCGGCCGATCGCGTCACCGAGCGACTCCGGCAGCAGTCCGAAGAACCGCGAGATCACCCCGGCCACGGTGGTGACCCGGACCTTCGACCGGCGGGACGCGAGCATCTTCACGATGGCCGCCGCGACCTCCTCCGGCTCGGCCGCGCGCAGCAGTTTGGGCGCGGTGACGCCCGAGCCCAGATCGGTATTGGTCAGCGTCGGCAGCACCGAGGAGATCGCCACCCCGCTGCCGTGATACTCCTCGCGCAAGGTGTCGGTGAAGCCGAGGACCGCGTGCTTGCTGGCGTTGTAGGTGGCCAGGCCCGGAACGTGGGTCTCACCGGCCAGCGAGGCGATGTTGACGATGTGCCCGCTGTGCCGCGGCAGCATGCGCGCCAGGGCCAGTTTGGAGCCCAGGATGACGCCGTAGACGTTGATCTCCAGGATCCGGCGGGTGAGCGCGTCCGGCTCGTCGATCACCCTGCCGGTGGGCATGATTCCGGCATTGTTGATCAGCACGTCGATCGGGCCCAGCTGTCGTTCGACCTCGTCCAGGAAGTCGGTGAAGGACCGCTGATCGGTCACATCCAGGGGACCGTAGTGCTCGAAATCCGCTGCGGCGCCGGACTCCTTCACCGCCGTCTCGTCGATATCGCCGATGGCGATCTTCGCGCCGAGCTTCCGCAGCGCCTTCGCGGTGGACAGTCCGATACCGCGCGCGCCGCCGGTGATCACCACGACCTTGCCGTGGATGATGCTCACATCGGTCACTTGCCCTTACCTCCAACGGTATTGATCACATCGAGCACGCCCAGGCGGCGCATGCCGCGCGCGCCCGTCGCTCGCATGGCGGACAGCGCGAAGACGAGTTTGTTCGAGCTGTACGGGAACCAGAACGGTTCCTTCTGCTGGGTCGGCAGGATCGGCGTCGTAATCGCCTGTTTGCGACAGTATTTGCGCAGACCCTCCGCGCCGCCCCAGCGCGCGCCGACGCCGGACTGCTGCCAGCCGCCCATCGGCAGGGCGAAGTTGAACAGGTTGGCGAACACGTCGTTGATGTTGACCGCGCCCGCATTCAATTGCCGCGCAATGCGTTCCCCGCGTGACTTGTTCCCGGTCCAAATCGACGCGGACAGGCCGTAGATCGAATCATTCGCCAGCGCGACGGCTTCGGCTTCGTCGGCGACCTTCATCACCGGCAGCGTGGGGCCGAAGGTCTCCTCGGTCATGCAGGCCATCCCGTGATCGACGTCGACCAGCACGGTGGGTTCGAAGAACGTGCCCACCCCGGTCGCCTTGCCGCCGGTCAATACCTTGGCGCCCTTGGTGATCGCGTCCTGGACATGCCTGGCGACGATGGCCTTCTGCGCCTCGTTCGCCATCGCGCCGAGGTCGTGTTCCGGCTCGCGGCCGTCCGCGCCCTGACGCAGCTCGCGCACGTGGGCGGTGAGCTTGTCGACGAATTCGTCGTAGATCGGCGCCTCGACGTACACCCGCTCCACCGAGATGCACACCTGACCGGAGTTGAACAGTCCGCCGAACGCGACTCCGTATGCGGCACGGTCGATATCGGCGTCGGCGAGCACGATGGCCGGATCCTTGCCGCCCAGTTCCAGGCTGTAGGGCACGAGCCGCTCGGCGCAGGCCGCGGCGATCCGCTTGCCCGTCGCGGTGGAGCCGGTGAACTGCACGTAATCGACCGAATCCACCACTGCCGCGCCGGTTTCCCCGCCTCCGGTGACGACCGTGAGCACCGGCGGCGCACCGATCTCGGCCCAGCCGCGCGCGAGCTCGACCGCGGAGAGCGGCGTCACCTCCGACGGTTTGAGCAGCACCGCGGCCCCCGCGGCCAGCGCCGGAATCACATCCAGCGCGGGCATGGCCAGCGGGAAGTTCCACGGCGTGATGATCCCGATCACCGGATACGGCCGATACGCCGTGGTCAGCCGCTTGACCCGGCTCAGCGGGCTGTGCGGCGAGGGATGCTCGTCGGCCAGGAACTTCCCCGCGCGCCGGGCGTAGTAGCCGAGCAGATCCACCGCGAAACTCGGATCGATCAGCGCGTCCACCCGGGGTTTACTCGTCTCGGACTGCACCACATCGGCCAGCCGATCGGTGTTGTCGATCAACCAGTCCTGCAGCTTCAGCAGCCACTTCTTGCGCCCCTCGGCCCCGATCGCCTCCCATTCGGGCTGATAGAGCCGAAGTTCCCGAACCGCCGCCGCGACCTCCTCGGCGGACTGCTCCGGAACCGCCCCGACAACCTCCCCGGTTGCCGGATTGCGCACCGTGATCTCGTCCCGTTCCACGTCACCGGAGCGTGCGCCCGGAAGAGCAGCACGATCGCCTGAAGTGCTTGTGGCCATTATCTTTTCGTTCACCACTTCCGCATCGGTGATCGCCCCGGCGGTCCGTTCATCGGATGCGGTATTCCCGGAACCCGTGCTGTCAGCGGCGGTGTCGTCGACTGATGGCACATCACTCGAAACGCTTGCGGCCATTGCCTTCTCCTCCGCCACCTCGGCGTTGGACGCGGCCTCGTCGACGGACGGGGATGGCGTGCCTTCGGCCGTGACTGCCGCTATCGCCGGTGCCGCGGTAGATGTGCCGGTGGCGGCGATCTCGGAGGCGGTGTCATCGTCGGCCGTGGCGCTTTCGCCTTGCGCTTGGTCTTCGGAAACAGCTGTGGCCGTTGCCGTTTCTACCTTCATGCCCTGGTCTGCCGTCTTCTCGGTAGTGACTTCGGCCTGCGCCGACTCATCGGTCGTGGAGCTTTCGTCGATCGACTCTTCGTCAGAAATAGCGGTGTCCGTTGTCTTTTCGACTTTCGCGCCCTGACTCGGCGTGTCCTCGGTGGCGGCGTCCGTACGCGCGGACTCGTCTGTCGCAGCGTCCTGAGCGGTTGCGCTCTCGGATGTCGTGTTCGCGGCTTCCGTGCCGGGTGCGGTGCCGCCGTCGTTCCATGCCGCCGAGGCGGGTGTACCTGTGGCAGCGGCGTTTTCGGAAGTGGTGCTGGCTGACGTTGTGCTCTCGATCCCGGTGTTCGCGGCTGCTGCCTCGGTAGTCGTGGTATCGGTGCTCGGTGTGGCGGAAGGGTTTTCGGACGTGGCGCGCTTCGGCGCGGACTTCTTGGCCGGTGCGCGTTTCGCTGTCGTTGTCTTGGGCTGGGTGGATTTCGCGGCGGTCTTCTTGGCTGTCGTTGATTTGGTGGTCTTCCGCGCCGGTGTGCTGCCGGTGGACTTGCGGGCCGCGGGCTTGCGCGGTTCGGATTCGGACACGAGCTGCTCTCCCATGGGGCTACTTCGGGGCAAATGTGAATCAGTTCACTGGCCTATGATCGTGGCACAATCGGGGGCGGAGTTCTTGGCAGTTACGGTCAACTCTTCCCGGGTTTTTTGTGCATCGGGGACAAAGTTGGAGGGTGTGGGGTGAGGGATGCGCAGACCGCCGTGGTGGTCCGGCAGTGGATCGCCGATTTCGTCGCCGAAACTCTGCGCACGGAAACCCTCGATCAGGTCGTCGACCGGCTGGACGCCGCGATCGTCGGGCGGCTGCCCGAACTCGCCGATCGCGATATGCGCCGCGATCTGGCCGCCAGCACGCGGGCGCACGCCCTGGTGATGCTGGGCGGGCTGACCCAGGACCGGCTGGACTATCCGGTGCCGCCCGAGGCGCACGCCTTCGCCCGCACGGTCGCCCGGCGCGGTCACGATCTGCGACTGCTGCTGCGGGTATACCACCTCGGGCAGGAAGCCGTGCTGGATTACATGACCGAGACGCTCGAAAAACGCCATCCCCCACCGGATATCGAACGTTCGGTACTGCTGCGGCTGTTCGAGCGGTCCAGTCTGTGGGTGAGCAGTTCGGTCGAAGCGCTCACCGGCACGTATATGCAGGAACGCGAGCGCGGCCTGCGCGCCGCGCTGAACCAGCGCACCGAGATCGTGCGCGCCCTGCTCGCCGGTGCGAACCCGGATGTCGAGGCCGCTTCCGCCCGACTCGGCTACCGCCTCTCCGGACGGCACATCGCCTGCGTGCTGTGGACCGACGACCAACAGCCGGGGGATGCGGAGATCTTCGGAACCCTCGAACGCGTCGTCGCGCGACTGGGCGCGGCCCTCGGCGGCGGCGTGCTCACGATCCCTTCGGGGGCGAGCGCCCTGTGGGCCTGGATCGGCGTCGAGGCCGACGCCGGCCTCGACCGGCTGCCCGCCACGGTCGAACCTCCGGTGCGGATCGCGGTCGGCGGCCCGGCGGCGCAGATCGCCGGATTCCGGGAGAGTCATCGGGAGGCGGTCGCCGCGCGTCTGGTCGCCGAACGCGCGGTCGTCGATCTCGGCCGGGTGATGCGTTATCCACAGGTCGAGGTGGCCTATCTGGCCGGAGCCGACGAGGCCGCGATGCGCGCGCTGATCGAGCGGGAACTGGGTGCACTGGCCCGGCCGGGCCCCAACGCCGCGCGGCTGCGCGAGACGTTGCAGGCCTATCTGCGCTGCCGCCGAAGTCCGGATGCGACGGCGAAAGAGCTTGGCGTGCACCGGAATACGGTGCGTTATAGATTGCAGCGGATCACCGAGCTGCTCGGTAGGCCGATCGAGGAACGTGGCCTGCACCTCGAACTCGCCCTGGCCTGCGCGGCGGTCTACGGGGTCCGGGGACACGGCTGAACTCGGTCGGGTCGTTGCGACCGACCGGACGAGGGGATGCCGTTCGGGAACGGCGTGTGGCGGGCATGCGACATCGGCCCGCGACATCGCGGGTGCGACGTGCCCGGAAAGGGGCAGCCCGGTCAGTCGGTGGCGGCGAGGCGGCGCAGCGGCGGCTCGGTCGGCGGCGGCACCCGGCGGTCGGGCAGTTCGGCCAGCAGCGTGGTGGTCGCCGCCGCGACGGCCGCGACCGCCTTGTCGAAGGCCGGTTTCGTCGTCGAGGACAGCCCCGTCAACCCACCGACCTTCCGCACGTACTGCTGTGCCGCCGCGAAGATCTCCTGATCGGTCGCGGCAGGTTCCAGCCCACGCAGGACGGTGATGTTCCTACACATGGCGCCGAGACTAGCCCTCGGTCCTGTCATTCGACGGTCAATGTGAAAACTCTGCGTTGCGTTTCGCACTCTCTCCAACACGGTGTCCGCAAAATAGCGGGCCCGGTCGGGATGGATGGGACACAATCGGTGCATGGCTGCCCGCGACCTGCCGACCCTGACCACATTCCCCTACGAAGAACTCGATCGGCGCGAGGACGATCACTGGTCCGGCGCGCAGATCTCCGACGACGAGCTGCGTGCCCTGTCACTGGGCGCGTTCTACTCGGCGCGCTGGGACGCTTTCCACGACGCGCTGCTGCTCGGCCCCGAGCGCGAGCATCCCCTCGGCGATCGCCGAGAGCTGGCCATCGACACGCTGACCGGCGCGTGGGGCATCACCGACGGGGCCGAGGCGATGGCCTCGATGGAACAACTCCTGGAAGGCATGCACTCCCCCCTGTACGCGATGGTGCATCCGCTGGTCATGGCCGGGATCAATTCGCCCGAACGCGACCGTTTCGGCGAGCGGGCCGACCGGCACCGGGCCTTCCTGCGTCAGGTCGGGGCGTTTCGGGGGATGGACAATCCCGAGGCGCTGGTGCGCGATTACGACATCTGGTCCCAGGCCATCAAGCTGGATCTGGTCGACCATCTGGTGCAGCCGCTGCCCGCGGACATCCAGGCCTGGGATCTGGCCCGCGTCGTCGCGGTGTCCCGCATGGCCTTCACCGCCGGATACCTGGACGCCGACGTGGCCTGGGAATACGTGATGCGCGCCCTGACCCCCGCCCAGCGCCGCTACCGCAACTGGCGGCAGTTCGGCGACGCCTATCTGACCGGCTGGACCTACTGGCAGGCCTGCGAGGACTTGGCCGAACTCAAATCCGGCGGCGTCGACCGCCGCCTGGAACTCATCCGCCTGTGGCAGCGCCAGACCTCACCGTGGCGCCGGATCGCCCTGCAAGCGACCTGAGGACACGGATTTACTCGTACTCCGAGTAAATCCGCCCTGCTCGCTTCACCTGAACCCAATCAATGGATGCGGCGCAGCCGCTGCGATCCCTCGAAGCCGTAACCACCGACGCGCC
>NZ_BDBQ01000032.1 GCF_001613065.1 Nocardia miyunensis NBRC 108239 | reverse complement strand
ACCCCAAGGTTTTTCGGCGCGAGCCCCAGGGCGCCAAAAAACACGCCGGAGCGGAGCGGAGGCCAAAAATACAGCCGATCAATCCGGCAGGGAGCGCAGGATGCCGCGCCCGTAACGCTGGAACTGCGAATCGTCGACCATTCCGAGGGAATGCCGCTCCACCAGCAGCTCCCACTCCGAATACAGCTGCGACACACCGGGATCGGGCGGGGCGACCGCGCCGTCCGCCGATTCGCGCTGGATGGCGAAGTTGAGCGCGCCGACGACGCGATCGGTGTCGGCCCGGTCCGTGCCGGTGAAGTACATGGTCCGACTGCCGTCGTAGACGGACATGCCGAATTCGGTGGAGGGGTCGCCACCGTCCTCGGCGGGCTGCTCGTCCACCTGCCGCGCCGAGAGCAGGCCCGAGACCGGCACCTCGTAGGCGTAGCGGTCGCCCGAACCGACGGAAAGGAACAGCAGCCGCTCGGTCGTGACCGCGAGCAGTCCGCGCCCGCGTCCGGCGGGCGGGGTCGCGGCGGCCACCGCCGTCTCCAGCGCGAACTCGTCGGGGCCGACCATCTGGTGCAACGTGCCGATCGCCGTCCTGGCCTCGCGGCGGGGCGCCATCCGACGGACCGCGCGGTCCACATCGGCGCGTGTCGGGCCGGACCGGCCCCACGCCGGAGCCGGAGGTGTGAGATCGGGCACCGACATGTCGATGCGCTGGGTCTCCAAGATCTGATTGTTGATCCGCTCCACGATCACGGTGGCGGTCGGCAGGTCGTGCTCGGCGATGAGTACCGGCAGCGGGGTGCGGTCGGCGGGCACACCGGTCAGGACCGGGCTGGGATACCGGAGGTAGATCTCGATGACGACCGCGTCGTCGACACGCCGGTTGAGCCGGACCTTGAGCAGGTCGGAGACCGGAACATCGAGCACGCGCTCGCCTTCGGCACCCGGTCGCAGGACCTGAAGCCGCCCGGCGCCGTGGCGCAGTATCGCTGTGGGTGTCCGTAGCTCGACTATGTCCATACCCCCTGCGCTCTGTGTTGTCGCTCACAATAGGTGGTGCATGCCATGATTGTGTCTGCTTGGGCAGACGCCGCGGGGTGTCTGCCCGAGTGCGGGCCGGGGAACCAGTTTCGTTCTCCGACCGTTTACCTGTTGAACTGCATTAGCTGCCGAACTGCGCGATGTATCGGTTAGACCGTACGCGGTAACGTGGCGTGTCCGCATCCGTTCGCTCCGACCGGGGCGGATTGGTGGCGCGGATGCCGCGCGACGCATCGTAGGCACATACCGGAATCACCGGAAAGGACTGGCCCGCCGGCCGACGCTCTATGAACCGCAAGACAGTGTTCCGCAACCTGGCCATTGTCGCGGGCATCCTGCTCGTGATCTATCTGGTCAGCTATTTCAGCAACGACACGCGCGGCTGGAAGAACGTCGACACATCGGTGGCGCTCACCCAACTCGCCGACAAGTCCAACGTCCATCAGGTCCAGATCGATGACAAAGAGCAGCAGCTGCGCATCACCCTGAACAAGGGCAACGACGCGACCAGTAACCAGACTCAGATCATCGCGAAGTATCCGGGCGGCAGCGAGGTGTCCGCCCAGATCCTCAAGGACGTGCAGGCCTCGGGCGCGCCGTTCAACACGACGGTCAAACAGGACAGCTGGCTCACGCAGGTGCTGCTGTTCGTGTTGCCGATGGTGGCGTTGCTGATCGTGTTCGTCTTCGTGATGGCCCGCATGCAGGGCGGTGGTCGCGGCGGCATGATGGGCTTCGGCAAGTCCAAGGCCAAACAGCTGTCCAAGGACATGCCCAAGACCACCTTCACCGATGTGGCCGGGGCGGACGAGGCGGTCGAGGAGCTCTACGAGATCAAGGACTTCCTCCAGAATCCGGCCCGCTACCAGGCCCTCGGCGCGAAGATTCCCAAGGGCGTGCTGCTGTACGGCCCGCCCGGCACCGGTAAGACGCTGCTGGCGCGCGCGGTCGCGGGCGAGGCGGGTGTGCCGTTCTTCACCATCTCCGGTTCGGACTTCGTCGAGATGTTCGTCGGCGTCGGCGCCTCGCGCGTGCGCGACCTGTTCGACCAGGCCAAACAGAACAGCCCCTGCATCATCTTCGTGGACGAGATCGACGCGGTCGGGCGCCAGCGCGGCGCGGGCCTGGGCGGCGGTCACGACGAGCGCGAGCAGACGCTGAATCAGCTGCTGGTCGAGATGGACGGTTTCGGCGATCGCACCGGCGTCATCATCATCGCGGCCACCAACCGGCCCGACATCCTGGACCCGGCGCTGCTGCGGCCGGGCCGATTCGATCGGCAGATCCCGGTCAGCAATCCGGATCTGGCCGGTCGTCGCGCGATTCTGCGGGTGCACTCGCAGGGCAAGCCGATCGCGTCCGACGCCGACCTGGACGGTCTGGCCAAGCGCACCGTCGGCATGTCCGGCGCGGATCTGGCCAATGTGATCAACGAGGCCGCGCTGCTCACCGCGCGTGAGCACGGGAACGTCATCACCGGACCGTCGCTCGAGGAGTCGGTGGACCGCGTCATCGGCGGCCCGCGCCGCAAGAGCCGCATCATCAGCGAGCACGAGAAGAAGATCACCGCGTACCACGAGGGCGGGCACACGCTGGCAGCCTGGGCGATGCCCGATATCGAGCCGGTCTACAAGGTCACCATTCTGGCCCGCGGCCGCACCGGCGGCCACGCGATGACGGTGCCCGAAGACGACAAGGGCCTGATGACGCGTTCGGAGATGATCGCCCGCCTGGTGATGGCGATGGGCGGTCGCGCGGCCGAGGAACTGGTGTTCCACGAGCCGACCACGGGCGCGTCCTCGGATATCGATCAGGCGACCAAGATCGCTCGCGCGATGGTCACCGAGTACGGCATGAGCGCGCGGCTGGGCGCGGTGCGGTATGGGCAGGAGCAGGGCGATCCGTTCCTGGGCCGGTCCATGGGAACGAATTCGGACTACTCGCACGAGGTCGCCCGCGAGATCGACGAGGAGGTGCGCAACCTCATCGAGGCCGCGCACACCGAGGCGTGGGCGATCCTCAACGAGTACCGCGACGAACTGGACTCGCTGGCCACCGCCCTGCTCGAGCGGGAGACGCTGCATCGCAAGGAACTCGAGCAGGTGCTCGACACCGTCGTCAAGCGTCCGCGGATCACCGCGTTCAACGATTTCGGCGAGCGTGTCCCGTCGGATCGTCCGCCGGTGAAGACCCCGCGTGAGCTGGCCGCCGAGCGCGGCGAGCCGTGGCCGGACGAGTCGCTGCCGGCCGCCGCGCCGCAGCCGGTTCCGGCCAACGGATATCCGCAGGAGGCGTACCGCGATCAGCAGCCGGGTTATCCCGCGCCGCAGCCCGGGTACCAGAGCCCGCAGCCCGGATATCAGGGTCCGCCGCCCGCGTATCCGAACCAGGGCGGCACGCACGGCTCGCGGCCCGATTACGGCGCTCCGGCGGGTTGGTCGGCTCCGGGCTGGCCGCCGCAGGAAGAGACCCCGCAGCAGCAGGGGTACGGCGGTGAGCAGAACCGCGGCGGCTGGGCGGCCGCGGGCGGGCAGCGTTACGGACGGCCGCAGCATCAGCAGGCCGAGCCGGAGGATGCCGGATACGCCGTGCCTCGTGAGGGCGAGGGCGGCGAATGGGACGGACCGAACGGCCGGAACTGACCGGTGGTGGTTAGGCTCGACGGTCGGGGTACCGGAAGTTTGCCCGGTACCCGAAGATTTTGTGGAGGTGTCCTCGAGTGTCGGTCGATAACAATGGGTTCCCCGGTGTAACTACCGAACCGGTCGCGATCGACACCGGACGTGTTTTCGATCAGGATCGGGCCGAGGCCGCGGTGCGGGAGTTGTTGGTCGCGGTCGGGGAGGACCCCGATCGTCCCGGGCTGCTCGATACCCCGGCCCGGGTCGCACGGGCCTACCGCGAGATGTTCGCGGGTCTGTACACCGAGCCGGACTCGGTGCTGAACACCACGTTCGACGAGGGGCATCAGGAATTGGTTCTGGTGCGCGACATTCCGATGTATTCGACCTGTGAACATCACCTGGTCTCCTTTCACGGTGTCGCGCACGTCGGCTACATCCCGGGCCCGCACGGGCGGGTCACCGGGCTGTCGAAGCTGGCTCGCCTGGTGGATCTGTACGCCAAGCGCCCGCAGGTGCAGGAGCGGCTCACCAGTCAGATCGCGGACGCGGTGATGCGCAAGCTGGATCCGCGCGGCGCGATCGTGGTGGTCGAGGCCGAGCATCTGTGCATGGCGATGCGCGGTATCCGCAAGCCCGGCGCCAGCACCACCACCTCGGCGGTACGCGGGCTGCTGCAGACCAGCGCCAGCTCGCGTGCCGAAGCCCTGGATCTGATACTCCGGAAGTGAGCGCCTTGGCCACACATCGCGAGCCCGCTCGGGGCGTGACACAGGACCGGGGCACCCTACGTGCCGTCCTTCCGCGGGACGGGCGATCGTGTGTGGTGATGGGCGTCGTCAACGTCACGAGCGATTCGTTCTCCGACGGTGGACGCTATCTGGATCCGAGCCTGGCGGTGGCGCACGGTTTGGCCCTGCACGCGATGGGCGCGGACATCATCGATGTGGGCGGTGAGTCCACCCGGCCCGGCGCGACGCGCGTCGATCCCGCGGCCGAGGCCGCGCGGGTGGCGCCGGTGATCCGGGAGCTGACCGCGGCGGGTGTGCCCACGAGTGTGGACACCATGCGCGCGCGGGTCGCCGAGGCCGCGATCGAGGCGGGGGTGTGGATCGTCAACGACGTCTCGGGCGGGCGCGCGGATCCGGATATGGCGAAGGTGGTCGCGGCGGCGGGTGTGCCGTGGATCCTGATGCACTGGCGTGCCGACGCGGACTACCGGCACATCGGCCCGGCCGATCACTACGACGACGTGGTCGCCGAGGTCTGGGACGAGTTGCGCGCCCAGGTGGATCTCGCGGTGGCCGCCGGGGTGGACACCGATCGCCTGGTGCTGGATCCCGGACTGGGTTTCGCGAAGAACGCCGCACACAACTGGGCCCTGCTGGCCGCCCTGCCGCGCTATGCCGCCGCCGGTCTGCCGATCCTGATCGGGGCCTCCCGCAAGCGTTTCCTCGGTTCGCTGCTGGCCGAGGGCGACGACCCGCGTCCCCCCGACGGCCGTGAGGTCGCGACCGCCACCATTTCCGCGCTGGCCGCGGAACACGGCGCCTGGGGCGTGCGGGTCCACGATGTACGCGCGTCCCTGGACGCCATCACCGTGACCGATGCCTGGTCCCGCGCCGCCGGTACCACGGAGGGAGCAACCATCCGATGACTCGAGAACGCGATCGAATCCCCGGGCGCTCAACCGATTCGACCGCTTTGGGCAACGCCGGCCCGCGGTCACCCGGCTCACCCGCTCGCGGTGACGTCGACCTCGGATCACCTGGTTCGCCCACCCCTGACAACGCCGGCTCCGAGGTCGCGGCCCGGGTCGATTCTGGACT
>NZ_BDBQ01000031.1 GCF_001613065.1 Nocardia miyunensis NBRC 108239 | reverse complement strand
AGTCGGACAGGGCATCGGCCCTTGGGGGGCCGCGGCCCCGCCGGAGCGGAGCGGAGGCCGAAGAGCACAGGATTGAGCTGGAAGGGTTGCGGGCGTTCGGGTTTCACGGCTGTTTCGATTTCGAGCGACGTGAGGGGCAGGAGTTTCTGGTGGATATCACGTTGTGGCTGGATTTCACCGAAGCCGCTGCGACGGACGATCTTTCGCGGACCGTGAACTACGGCGAGCTGGCCGAGCGCGCGGTGGCGATCGTGCAGGGGCCGCCGCGCAATCTGATCGAGACGGTGGTCTGCGAGATCGCCGACGATGTGATGACCGATCCGCGGGTGAGCGCGACGGAGGTGGTGGTGCACAAGCCGTCGGCTCCGATTCCGCATACGTTCGCCGACGTCCGGGTGGTCGCCACCCGCACTCGCGCCGAGGTTTCGGCCGCGCCCGCCGGGAAGGGGGCCGCATGAGCCGGGCGGTGTTGTCGATCGGCTCGAATCTGGGCGACCGGCTGGTCCATCTGCGCAGCGTGGTGGATGCCTTCGCGCCCTGGCTCGTCGAGGTGTCCTCGGTGTACTCGACCGCCCCCTGGGGCGGTGTGCCGCAGCAGAACTACTTGAATGCCGTTCTGCTGGTGGAGGATCCGGCCGCGGATGCGCGAGACTGGTTGCGCCGCGGACAGGAACTCGAGCAGCGGGCCGGGCGGGTGCGCGAGGTGCGCTGGGGCGCAAGGACTCTCGATGTCGACGTGGTCTGGTGTGCCGAACATCGGCCCGGGGGGCTGCGCGTGTGCCGGAGCCTGGACCCGACCCTGACCCTGCCGCATCCGCGGGCGCACAACCGCGCTTTCGTGCTGATGCCCTGGGCGGAGGTCGAACCCGACGCGATCCTCGAGGTGCACGGTCACCCGAGGCCGGTGCGCGAATTGCTGGCCGCGCTGGATCCGGCCGAGCGCGGTGGGGTGCGGCTGACCGAACTGACATTGCGCCGGGCGGTGTCGTGAGCGGGGCCATGGCATGAACGTCATGAAGCCGACCAAGATCCTCGATCTGCTCGCGAACGTCTTGGTCGCCGCGCTGATCGCCTGGATCGCGACGCGCTGGGCGTATTCGAGTTTCCCGCCGATCACGGTGATCGCAGGCGCGTCGCTGTATCCGGTGGCCGCGCTGGATGCGGTGCTGGCCTTCGTGATTCGTGCGCGGGTCGGGGATCAGCGGATCGGTGACGGGCCCAAGCAGTTGCATCCGATCACCGCGGCGCGCGCGGTCGCGCTGGCGAAGGCATCGGCTCAGGTGGGCTCGCTGGCCGCCGGGGTGTGGCTGGGGTTCCTGATCTGGGTGCTGCCGCAGCGTTCGACGCTGCACGCGGCGGGCTCGGATACGCCGGGTGCGATCGTCGGATTGATCGCCGGGGTGCTGCTCGTCGCGGCGGCGCTGTGGCTGGAGTATTGCTGCCGAGCACCCAGCGAACCACCCGACGAACCGGCTACTTAATAGCAAACTTTCCGGCTGGAATTACGCCCTGAGCTGCGAGCCGGAACCCCGAACGCGAGCTACCCTGTCGGGCATGGTGCCACCCGCCCGAAGCAGTACTTCCCGCCGCCGACGGGTTGACGCGGGGAAGTTGATCATCGGCGGTCTGGTTCTGCTCGGCCTGATCGCCAGTGCTTTCCTGATCCTGAGCAGCAGTGTGCAGTTGATTCGCGTCGGCCTCGTCGTGGCGCTGTGGGCCGCGGTGATCGGCGCGCTGGCCGCGTCCCGCTACCGCCGCGAGGCCGCGATCGACCAGGCCAAGGTGCACGATCTGCAGACGGTGTACAAACTGCAACTCGAGCGCGAGATCACCGCCCGGCGCGAGTACGAGCTCGGCGTCGAGGCCCGCGTGCGGCAGGAGGTCGCCGCCGACGCCGGTGAGATGGCCGCGTTGCGGGCGGAGCTCACGGCGTTGCGCGAGAGTCTGCAGCGCCTGTTCGACGGCGATCTGCTCGCGGACCGCCCGGCCCTGCGAGCCGACGCGATTCGCCTGCAGGAACTGCCCGGCGCCTACGCCGCGACGACACCCTCGGCGAACGATAACCCGGAGGAAACCGACACCTGGGACGCCTGGAGTTCCCCGGTGGTCGCCCGCTATCCGGTGACACCGGTCTTCGAACCGGACCACCCCGAACCCCCCGCCTTCGCCAGCCCCTACGATGAGCCGGTCACCGCGGAGACCTCGGTCGTCACCGCCGAGGACCTCGCCGCCGCCGAGGCCGACCACGACGAATCCGCGCACGCCGCGAACACCCCGCCCAGCCCCACCCCGATCGGCTCGACCACCCGCCGTCGTCGCCTCGCCGACTCCGGCGACAGCAACTCCGGCCGCAAACTCTCCGTCGCCGAGATCATGGCCAACCTTCAGTCCGAACGCGGCGCCAGCTGATTCGCCGGATCGAATCATCCCCTGCTCGCCGCGGCCGTCGCCGACTGCCCGCATCCGCGTGCGGCGCTTGTGATCCTCCACGGTCGCGTGTCAGGAGTCCACGAACGGATTTGTTCGGGTGACGAACTGATCGATCGTCGAGACCGTGGCTGACCCGCGATTGCGACACGGGTTGATCTCGGCCAGAGTGGACTTCCTCGGTGCCGGGCTCTCGGACCGATTCGAGGACCGACTCCGACCGGTTCAGGCGCCGGGCACGGTTACGGCCGGTCCACAGGCGGATTGTTCCGGGAGCGAATTGTCGCCGAGGGCGGGATCGAGCCGTGGCTCGCGCGGCGCGAGCCGATTCCGGCGCGAAATAGTGCGGTGAATGTCACCTGGCCCGGCTCTGGTCGGGTGAGTTGCGGGGTCCTATTCTCGGAAACGTAACGTCCGGTACCCGCCGCAGTCGCGGGACTGGAACGACTTCGAGAGGACAATGGTGACCTCGGACATGCCTGTCTCAGGGGCCGACCCTGCGCCCGCACGGCTGACGGTGGGAATCGTCTCGGCGGGACGCGTGGGTTCGGCGGTGGGTGCGGCACTCGAACGTGCCGGTCACATCGTTTTCGGGGTATCCGCGATTTCGGATGCCTCGATTCAGCGTGCCCGCACCCGGTTGCCGGATTCGCGGATTCTGCCCGCCGAAGAGGTGGCCGGGCGCAGCGAACTGCTGATTCTGGCTGTGCCGGACAGCGAGCTGGCCGGTCTGGTGGCCGGGCTCGCCGCGGCGCGGGCGGTGCGGCCGGGCACGATCGTCGCGCACACCTCGGGTGCGAACGGCGTCGGCGTGCTGGGGCCGCTGACCGAGCGGGGCGCGCTGCCGCTGGCGATCCATCCCGCGATGACGTTCACCGGCCACGACGAGGATCTCACTCGCCTGGCCAACGCCTGTTTCGGCATCACCGCGGCCGACGAGATCGGCTATGCGATCGCGCAGTCGCTGGTGATCGAGATGGGCGGCGAACCGGTCCGGGTGGCCGAGGAACATCGCACGCTCTACCACGCGGCCCTCGCGCACGGCAGCAATCATCTGCTGACCCTGGTCGTGGACGCCGTGTCCGCCCTGCGCGCGGCGCTGGCCGGGCCGGGCCTGCTCGGTCAGGAACTGGTCGGGGAGGAGCCGAACGGGCTTGCCGAGCGCATGCTCGCACCGCTGGCGTCGGCCGCACTGGAGAACGCGCTGCGCCGCGGACAGGCCGCGCTGACGGGTCCGGTGGCGCGCGGTGACGCCGACGCGGTGGCCGCGCACCTGAAAGCCCTGGCCGAAACCGATCCGCGGCTGGCCGCGGGCTATCGCGCACTGTCGTTGCGCACGGCCGAACGGGTGCGCGCGGACCGTGATCTGATCCATTTGCTGGAAGATTGCGAATCGAGTGCGCCGCATCACGCGACCACCGAGGCGGCCGATCCGGCGGAAGAAAGGCACAGCTGATGTTCGATCCGAAATTGCGCGGTGCGTACAAGCCGGGCGAGCTGAACGTCCTGCACGACCCGGTGACGATGACCGCGGTGTCGACCGCCCTGCGCTCGGTGGGTCGCAAGGTCGCGCTGGTGCCGACGATGGGCGCACTGCACGCCGGGCATCTGGAATTGGTCCGGCAGGCGCGGCGCACCAATCAGATCGTGATCGTCTCGATCTTCGTCAATCCGCTGCAATTCGGCGCGAATGAGGATCTCGACAAATATCCGCGCACTCTCGACGCCGATGTGGAACTGCTGCGCGGCGAAGGCGTGGAACTGGTCTTCGCGCCCAGCGCCGCCGCGATGTACCCGGACGGGCCGCGCACCTCGGTGCATCCGGGCCCGATCGGATCCGAACTCGAAGGTGCTTCCCGCCCAACGCATTTCGCGGGCGTGCTGACCGTGGTGAGTAAACTGCTGCAGATCACCCGCCCGCACGAGGCGTTCTTCGGTGAGAAGGATTATCAGCAGCTCACCCTGATTCGCCAGCTGGTGCGGGATCTGAATTTCGACGTGAAGATCGTCCCGGTGGCCACGGTCCGTGAATCGGACGGGCTGGCCATGTCCTCGCGCAATCGCTACCTGGACCCGGTGCAGCGGGACCTGGCGGTCACCCTGTCCGCGGCGCTGACCGCCGGACGGCACTGCGCGGGCCTGGGCCCCGACGCGGTGCTCTCGGCCGCGCGAGCGGTCCTGGACAACGTCTCCGATCTCGAGATCGACTATCTGGAACTGCGCACCGCGGACCTGCGTCCGATCCCGGAACCCGGTGCGGTGCAGGGAAATACAGGCTGGAACGGCAACGCTCGCCTACTCGTCGCAGCCCGCGTCGGCGCGACGCGCCTGATCGACAACATGCCGCTCACGATCGGCGTCCCGATCGACGGCCACCCGACCACCCCCGACCACGCTCCGGCGACCGCATAGGAAGACGACGACGATGTTGCGCACCATGATGAAGTCGAAGATCCACCGCGCCACGGTGACCCAGGCCGACCTGCACTACGTCGGCTCGGTGACCGTGGATCCGGATCTGATGGACGCGGCGGATCTGCTCGAGGGCGAGCAGGTCTGCATCGTCGACATCGCCAACGGCGCCCGCCTCGAGACCTACGTGATCGCCGGTGAGCGCGGTTCCGGAGTGATCGGAATCAACGGCGCCGCGGCACATCTCGTACATCCGGGTGATCTGGTCATCCTCATCGCCTACGGCATGATGGACGAGGCCGAAGTGCGCGAATACGCCCCGCGCGTGGTCTTCGTCGACGAGCACAACCGCCAGGTCCACCTCGGTTCCGATCCGGCGCACGCCCCGGAGGGCTCGGGCCTGACCTCTCCGCGTTCGCTCACCCGGGTCTGATCTGCCATCGGGCAGAATGAAAGGGGATCGGGGCGCCGATGCTGCTGACGATCGATGTGCGCAATACCAGTATCGAGATCGGGCTGTTCTCCGGTAGCGGGGATCATTCGAGTCTGGTCCGGACGTGGCGCACGCATACCAATCCGCTGTTGACCGCGGACGAGTTCGCGATGCAGGTGCGCGGGCTGGTCGGTGAGCAGATCGAGCAGGTCGTTGGTGTGTCGGCGTTGTCGACCGTGCCGCCGGTATTGCGCGAACTGCGCGAGATGATGAGCCGCTACTGGGGTCATGTGCCGCACGTGCTGGTCGAGCCGGGCGTGCGGACCGGAATACCGCTGCTGGTCGACAACCCCAAGGAGGTCGGCGCGGACCGGATCGTGAATTGTCTCGCGGCATATCAGCGTTTCGACAATTCGCCGGCGATCGTGGTCGATTTCGGCAGTGCGGTCTGCGTGGATCTGGTCTCGGCCAAGGGGGAGTTCCTCGGCGGCAGTATCGCGCCCGGGGTGGAGATCTCGACCGAGGCGCTGGTGGCGCGCACGGCGCTGCGTCGCGCGGAACTCGCGCGCCCGCGCTCGGTGGTGGGGAAGAACAGCATGGAATGCATGCAATCCGGGGCGATCTTCGGTTTCGCGGGTCTGGTCGACGGCCTGATCGATCGGATTCGCGACGAACTCGACGCCTTCGCCGGTGATGACGTCGCGATCGTCGCGACCGGGCCGAGCGCCCCGCTGATCGTGCCCGAATCGGAGACCATCGAACATCACGAGCCGCATCTGACGCACGAGGGCCTGCGCCTGGTCTACGAGCGCAACCAGCAGCGTTCGGGCGGTTCGGCGCGAGCCCGGCCGTACAAGTAGCCGATGTCGGGTAGGCCACACGGTGGTGTGCGTTGCCGCGATCGGCTGCTACTATCGCACTCGTGTCCCACCGCGTGAGCATCCAGGAGTGTTGTCGAGGCTGATTCGCCTCGGCTGATGTCGGGGCTTCAAATGCCCCCGACCGCCACTTCTCCTGGAGCCTCTCTCATGCGTTCCGCAGGTATCACTCGTCCCGCACGCATCGTCTCGCCGCATTTCTCGGCTGCGAATTCCCGGTTGTCCACCGATATCACCGACCGCGCCGTGGCCTCGGCACTGCCCACGCGACTGCGCCCGGCCGATCTGCTGCGCCTGACCGATGAGGGCGCGGAGGACGTGCTGGCCGGCCGGTACGACCACCTGTTCCCGGCGGGCGGCCTATGGCCTACCGAAAATCGCTGGGCCACAAGGCTTATCGCCGACGACGAGGTGGATGTCTGGTTGATCAGCTGGGTGCCGGACAGCTCGACCGAACTGCACGATCACGCCGGGTCGCTGGGCGCGCTCACCGTGCTCAGCGGCGCGTTATCGGAATTCCGTTGGAACGGACGGGAATTACGCGAGCGCACGCTCACCGCGGGCGATCAGGCGTCGTTCCCGCTCGGCTGGGTGCACGACGTGGTCCGCGCCCCGGATCTCGCGCTCGGCGCGAAATCCGAACTCGGGCCGATGGATCCGACGTTGTCCGTGCACGCGTACTCCCCACCGCTCACCGCCATGTCCTACTACGAGGTCACCGGCCACGGCACGCTGCGCCGCACCCGGACCGTACTCACCGACGAGCCCGAGCCCGGCGCGGTCACCAGCGGCATCCTGCCGAATCCGGGCCCGGCCACACATACTCCCGAAGGCGATGTGAAATGACCCATCTGACGATCGACGACATGCTGGACGAGGCCCGCGCCCAGCTGACGCGGATCTACGCATTCGAATTGCCGCAGGCGATCGAGCGCGGCGCGATGCTGGTGGATATTCGGCCGCAGGCACAGCGCGGTAAAGAGGGCACACTGCCGGGCGCGCTGGTGATCGAACGCAACGTGCTGGAATGGCGGCTGGATCCGACCAGTTCCGCACGTCTGGCCCTGGCCGCGGATCACGACGTGGAATGGATCATCGTGTGCTCGGAAGGGTATACCTCGAGCCTGGCCGCGGCCTCGCTGCAGTGGCTCGGATTGCGCCGGGCCACCGATCTGGTGGGTGGATATCAGGCGCTGAAGGCGGCCGGGCTGCTGTCGGTGGCCGCGGGCGCGACGCACTTCAGTCGTGCGGTCGGCGCACTCGTCTCGACGTAATTCTCCCGTTCCCGGGACGAACGGCGGACCGGCGCAATAGATTTCGGGTCGGTGTCCGGAATATCACCTTTCCGGAGAGATTCGCCGTGCCCGCTCGCGCCCCTCGGCGCACCGGAAATGCCGTCGACGGGTTACGTCCCGGTAGTGCTCAGGCGGCGCGCTGAACGATTTACCGCGCACGATAGGGTATGTGCTGTGAGCACCCCGAACACCCCGTCATCCGGTCGCGCCGCGGGCTCGAAACCCGCGGGGCAAACCCGTCCTGCCGCAGCGGAAGTCGATGTCCCCGAGCAGATCCGGATTCGCCGGGACAAGCGCGAGCGGCTGCTCGAGCAGGGTGTGCAGCCGTATCCGGTGGTGGTTCCGCGCACGCATACGCTCGCGGAAATTCGGGCCGACCATCCCGACCTGGAACCCGATACACAGACCGGTCTGACGGTCGGCATCGCCGGACGCGTCATATTCGTGCGCAATACCGGCAAGCTGTGTTTCGCCACGCTGCAGGAGGGCGACGGCACCAAGCTGCAGGCGATGATCAGCCTGAACGGCGTGGGCGCGGATGCGCTGGCGGCCTGGAAGGCCGATGTGGACCTCGGCGACTTCGTATTCGTGCATGGCGAAGTGATCTCCTCGCGTACCGGTGAATTGAGCGTCATGGCCGATTCCTGGTCGATGGCCGCCAAGTCGCTGCGTCCGCTGCCGGTCGCGCACAAGGAGATGAGCGAGGAGTCGCGGGTCCGGCAGCGTTATGTGGATCTGATCCTGCGCCCGGAGGCCCGGGAAATGGCGCGCACCCGCGTACAGGTCGTGCGCGCGGTGCGAAATGCGTTGGAGCGCAGGGGTTTCCTCGAGGTCGAGACGCCGATGCTGCAGACCCTGCACGGCGGTGCCGCGGCGCGTCCGTTCATCACCCATTCCAATGCCCTGGATATGGATCTGTACCTGCGCATTGCGCCGGAGTTGTTCCTCAAGCGGTGCGTGGTCGGCGGTATCGAGAAGGTCTTCGAGGTCAACCGCAACTTCCGCAACGAGGGCGCGGATTCCACGCATTCCCCCGAGTTCGCGATGCTGGAAACCTACGAGGCGTACGGCACCTATGACGATTCCGCGCGGATGATGCGGGAATTGATCCAGGAGGTCGCGCAGGAGGTGTTCGGCACACAGGCGGTGACCCTGGCCGACGGCACCGAATACGATCTGAGCGGCGAGTGGAACACCGTGGAGATGTACCCGTCGCTGTCCGACTCGCTGGGTGTGCCGGTCACTCCGGAAACGACCGTACCGGAATTGCTGGCGCTGGCCGAACGGGTCGGTCTGGAAATTCCGCAGGACAAGGGCTACGGGCACGGCAAACTCGTCGAGGAACTGTGGGAGCACGTCTATGGCGACAAGCTGTACGCGCCGACTTTCGTGCGTGACTTCCCGGTGGAGACCTCACCGCTGACCCGCCAGCATCGCAGCAAGCCGGGCGTGACCGAGAAGTGGGATCTGTACGTCCGGGGCTTCGAGTTGGCAACGGGCTATTCCGAACTCGTGGATCCGGTCATTCAACGCGAGCGGTTCATCGATCAGGCCAGATTGGCCGCTGCCGGTGACGACGAGGCGATGCGGCTGGACGAGGACTTCCTCGCCGCGATGGAACACGGTATGCCGCCGACGACCGGAACGGGTATGGGAATCGATCGCTTGCTGATGGCGTTGACGGGGCTCGGAATCCGGGAAACGATACTGTTCCCAATTGTGCGTCCCGCAGCACGCTGAGTGGTACCGGATTCATTTGACCGACCCCGGCTTGGAAATTTCCGAATTCGAGGTATTCTCGACTCGGGTATCGGCCTAGTATGCGGGTCGCACGATTTCGAGAGGACGTTCATCTCATGGCAAAGAAGGTCACCGTTAGCCTGATCGACGATGTCGATGGGGAGTCCATCGCGGATGAGACCATCGAGTTTGCGATCGACGGTGTTTCATACGAGATCGACTTGTCCACGACAAACGCGGCGAAGCTGCGTGACGGCCTGGAAACCTGGGTCGCCAGCGCACGTCGGGTGAGCGGCCGTCGGCGCGGCGGCAAGGCGGCGGGTGTGAACACGGGTGCGCCGAAGAGTCGGGTGTCGATGGATCGTGAGCAGAGTGCCGCAATTCGTGAATGGGCGCGGCGCAAGGGTCACAAGGTCTCCGCGCGCGGACGTATCTCCGCGGAAATTACCGACGCGTACAACAAGGAAGTCGGCCGCACCAACTAGTACGGCCACTAGTACATCGGCCGCCGGGACGCCGACGGGTTGTTCCCATTGTGCCGCCGCGGTCCGGAGGAATCGTGCGACATCCGGACAGCGGCGGCGTTTTCATGCATATCGGATATAACCGGTGACCCGACTTCCGGGGTTGTCAACTATACGATCTTGCTCGTGCCGGGAGGGCGCGGCACCATGGAAACTGTGCAGAATACGTCGTTGGTTCCGGTGACCGAGGTGTCGTCGCGGTGAGCGTTTTCCGGGGATCTTTCCTACGCTTCGCGGACGATGCCGGGCGTCAACAGGAGTTGACACTCAGTCCAGATCAGCAGCGCATCACCATCGGGCGCTCGCCGCAGGCGGATCTGACGCTGTCGTGGGACGCGGAGGTCTCGCGGTTGCACGCGGCGGTGGAGTATCTGGGCGCGCAGTGGACGATCGTGGACGACGGCCTTTCGCGCAACGGCACTTTCGTCAACGGTGAGCGTCTGGCGGGCCGTCGCCGCCTCGCCGCCGGAGACCGGATCCGGGTGGGCACCTCGCTGGTGTCCTTCCACGACTACAGCGGTGCGCCCGATGACGCGACGCGCATCTCCTCGGGCTCGTTCCCGACGCTGCGCTCGCTCACCGATACCCAGCGCGCGGTACTGATCGCGCTGTGCCGCCCGTACAAGAACAATGCCGGGTTCGCCACCCCCGCATCGAATCAGCAGATCGCCGACGAGCTGTTCCTGAGCGTGGACGCCATCAAAACCCATCTGCGCACGCTGTTTTCGAAGTTCGGCGTGGAGGACCTGCCGCAGAACCAGAAGCGAGTGCGTCTCGCGGGCCTGGCCCTGCAGAGCGGCATCATCGCAGAGCGCGATCTGTAATATCTGCTGTGTTTCTGGCCTCCGCTCCGCGCCGAAAACCCTTCAGGTGTTCTTGCTGAGCCTTTCGCTTCGCGGGCGACTTCCAGCGGGACGGAGACGCTTCGCCGCTGGGCACGTTACGAGGTGGTTGGTTGTGTGCGGAGAGATCCGCCCGCAATCACCGGCGGCGGGCAGGGGACTTGTCGGACCTCGGCTCTCGCTTGCCTGAGCTCCGCCGACTCCCGGTAACGTCAGGTCTGAAGTCGGCCGACGCCACCGGAGCGAGGCGCGGGCCCCGGATACCGGTTGTTCGCTGTCGGCATAGTCGGGTCGGAAACGAATGCGGGGACCGTCGCGTTATGCATGAATGAGACGGGTTGTCGGACGTTCGCAATAGGGTGGACGGACGACGCCCGCGACCCCGGCCAACTAGAGTGGAGGCGGGGGATGCAGCCCCAGGGCTTCATGGCAGGCTTGCGCTCAGTCGTCTGAAGCGCCGGATGCCGGAATGTCGGAGCAGGAGAGTGAGGGAGCGATGTTCGAGAGGTTCACCGACCGCGCGAGGCGCGTCGTTGTCCTGGCCCAGGAAGAGGCCCGGATGCTCAACCACAACTACATCGGTACCGAGCACATCCTGCTGGGTCTGATTCACGAGGGTGAGGGTGTCGCGGCCAAGTCGCTCGAGTCGCTCGGGATCTCGCTCGAGGGTGTGCGCAGCCAGGTCGAGGAGATCATCGGCCAGGGTCAGCAGGCCCCGTCCGGGCACATCCCGTTCACCCCGCGGGCCAAGAAGGTGCTGGAGCTGAGCCTGCGCGAGGCGCTGCAGCTCGGTCACAACTACATCGGCACCGAGCACATTCTGCTCGGCCTGATCCGAGAGGGCGAGGGCGTCGCCGCCCAGGTCCTGGTCAAGCTCGGCGCCGACCTGAACCGGGTGCGTCAGCAGGTCATCCAGCTGCTGTCGGGCTACCAGGGCAAGGAGCCGGTGGAGTCGGGCTCGCGCGGCGAGTCGGGCACCCCGTCCACCTCGCTGGTGCTCGACCAGTTCGGCAGAAACCTGACCCAGGCCGCGCTCGAGGGCAAGCTCGACCCGGTCATCGGCCGCTCGAAGGAGATCGAGCGCGTCATGCAGGTGCTGAGCCGCCGCACCAAGAACAACCCGGTGCTGATCGGCGAGCCCGGCGTCGGTAAGACCGCCGTCGTGGAGGGTCTGGCCCAGGCCATCGTCAACGGCGAGGTCCCCGAGACGCTCAAGGACAAGCAGCTGTACACCCTCGACCTGGGTTCCCTGGTCGCGGGCAGCCGCTACCGCGGTGATTTCGAGGAGCGCCTGAAGAAGGTGCTCAAGGAGATCAACACCCGCGGCGACATCATCCTGTTCATCGACGAGCTGCACACGCTGGTCGGTGCGGGCGCGGCCGAGGGCGCGATCGACGCGGCCTCGATCCTCAAGCCCAAGCTGGCCCGCGGCGAGCTGCAGACCATCGGCGCAACCACCCTCGACGAGTACCGCAAGTACATCGAGAAGGACGCCGCTCTGGAGCGCCGGTTCCAGCCGGTCCAGGTGGGCGAGCCGACCGTCGAGCACACCATCAACATCCTCAAGGGCCTGCGGGACCGGTACGAGGCGCATCACCGCGTCTCGATCACCGACTCCGCGCTGGTCGCGGCCGCGACGCTGGCCGATCGCTACATCAACGACCGGTTCCTGCCGGACAAGGCGATCGACCTGATCGACGAGGCCGGCGCCCGGATGCGCATCCGTCGCATGACCGCGCCGCCGGACCTGCGCGAATTCGACGACAAGATCGCCGACGCGCGCCGGGAGAAGGAAAGCGCCATCGACGCGCAGGACTTCGAGAAGGCCGCGCGCCTGCGCGACAAGGAGAAGCAACTCGTCGCCAAGCGCGCCGATCGCGAAAAGCAGTGGCGCTCAGGCGATCTGGACGTCGTGGCCGAGGTCGACGACGAGCAGATCGCAGAGGTGCTGGCCAACTGGACCGGTATCCCGGTGTTCAAGCTCACCGAGGAGGAGACCACCCGTCTGCTCCGCATGGAGGACGAGCTGCACAAGCGGATCATCGGCCAGGAGGATGCGGTCAAGGCCGTGTCCAAGGCCATCCGCCGCACCCGCGCCGGCCTGAAGGATCCGAAGCGTCCGTCCGGTTCGTTCATCTTCGCCGGTCCGTCCGGTGTCGGTAAGACCGAGCTGTCCAAGGCGCTGGCGAACTTCCTGTTCGGCGAGGACGACGCGCTCATCCAGATCGACATGGGCGAGTTCCACGACCGCTTCACCGCCTCGCGGCTGTTCGGCGCCCCTCCGGGCTACGTCGGCTACGAGGAGGGCGGCCAGCTCACCGAGAAGGTGCGCCGCAAGCCGTTCTCGGTCGTGCTGTTCGACGAGATCGAGAAGGCCCACCAGGAGATCTACAACACCCTGTTGCAGGTCCTGGAGGACGGCCGCCTCACCGACGGTCAGGGTCGCACGGTCGACTTCAAGAACACCGTGCTGATCTTCACCTCGAACCTCGGCACCTCGGACATCTCCAAGGCCGTCGGCCTGGGCTTCGCCCAGTCCAACACCGAGGGCTCGAACTACGAGCGGATGAAGCTCAAGGTCAACGACGAGCTGAAGAAGCACTTCCGCCCCGAGTTCCTGAACCGCATCGACGACGTGATCGTCTTCCACCAGCTCACCACCGACCAGATCGTGGAGATGGTGGACCTGATGATCAACCGCGTCGCCACCCAGCTGCGGAACAAGGACATGGAGATCGAGCTGTCCGAGCAGGCCAAGAGCCTGCTGGCCAAGCGCGGCTTCGATCCGGTGCTGGGCGCTCGCCCGCTGCGCCGGACCATCCAGCGCGAGATCGAGGACCAGCTGTCGGAGAAGATCCTCTTCGGCGAGATCGGCCCCGGCCAGATCGTCTCGGTCGCAGTCGAGGGCTGGGACGGCGAGGGGCAGGGCGAGGACGCCAAGTTCACCTTCGTCGGTCGCGAGAAGCCCGCCAAGCCCGCCGAGGAGGAACCGGTGGCAGCGCTCGCCGGTGAGTCCAGCGCGTCCGGAGAGTAAATCGGCAATACCGTCGCACGGCCCCTCCCATCCGGGAGGGGCCGTGCGTCATATTCCGGTGACGCTTCACGGGTAGGCCCCTTGCCAGCGGTTTCGGGAGCCGCGCCTACGGGGTCTGTCGATCGTGCACCGGAGTATCTCCAGACTGCGGTGGGCTCGGTGGTAATGAGAGTGGTGAGTGTGGGCGGTCGGCGGTAATGGTGGCCGTGTATGCCGGGAGGGATGGCTGCGTTGCACCCGCTGTCCTGTACGGCCGGTAGCGTAATCGTCTGCCACCAACACGGCCCGGTTGACGCCGGACCTGAACGAGGAAGGCCGGATCGCTGAAGGTCACCGTCAGAAATGCCAGGTTTCAGCAGTGGGAGGCGTTGCTGACCAATCGGAACAAACGGCAGCGGGCCGGGGTGTTCCTGATTCAGGGGGTGCGGCCGATTTCGCTGGCGGTGGCGAACGGGTGGCGGTTCGAGAGTTTATTGCGGCCGGAGGGCGCGCAACTGTCGGAATGGGCGCGGGGGATCATTCGCGACAGTGCTGCCGAGGTCATCGAGGTGCTGCCGGAATTGCTGGCCGAGTTGGGGGAGCGGGGGTCGGGCGAGCCGGAGTTGATCGCGGTGGGGGTGGCCCGGCCCGACGACTTCGACCGGATCCCTTGCGGGCCAGACTTTTTCGGGATCGTCTTCGATCGGCCGGTCAGTCCCGGCAACGTCGGCACGCTGATCCGGTCGGCCGATGCCTTCGGCGCGTCCGCGGTCGTGGTCACCGGACATGCCGCGGATATCTACGACCCGAAGGCGGTGCGGGCGAGCACGGGCTCGCTGTTCAGCCTGCCGGTGGTGCGGGCCCGATCCACCGACGAGGTGTCAGCCTGGGCGCGTGAGCGGCAGCGCGCGGGAATTCCGCTGCGCATCGTCGGCACCGACGAGCACGGCACCGCCGATATCGCCGACTACGACCTGACCGGGCCGCGCCTGATCGTCATCGGCAACGAGACCACGGGCCTGAGCGCGCGCTGGCGGGAAGCCTGCGACGATATCGTCCGCATCCCGATCGGCGGCGGCGCGAGCAGCCTCAACGCCGCCACCGCCGGATCGGTCCTGCTGTACGAAGCGGCCCGCCAGCGCCGCGCCGCCCACCGATAGCGCTTATCCGTTCACCGATAGCGCCGCGCGCCCGTCATCGGTGCCGCACGTTCACGGAGAGTGCTGCACGCCCTGACAATGGTGCCGCACGCTCGCCGGGAGTGCTGCGCGCCCGCCCGACGGTGTTGCGTGCTGGCCGGGAGTGTTGCGTGCTGGCCGACGGTGTTGCGTGCTCGCCGGGAGTGTTGCGTGCCCGCCGACGGTGTTGCGTGCCCGCCGACGATGTTGCGTGCTCGCCGGGAGTGTTGCGTGCCCGCCGACGGTGCTGCGTGCTCGCCGGGAGTGTTGCGTGCTCGCCGGGAGTGCTGCGCGCCGGCCGACGGTGATGCACGTTCACCGAGAGTGTTGCCCGCCCGCCGATGGTGCCGGGCAGGCCCCGGCAACGCTCGTCGACGTTCAGCGCAGCCGGTCGAGGATGGGCTGGAATGCCTCGGCCAGTGCGCCCGGGACGATCACCTCATCGATGCCGTAGGTGTCCCGGCGGCGTTCCAGGATCGCGACGGCCTCGGCGGGGTCGGCGGGGAGCAGGGCGACCGAGCCTGCTTCGCGCAGTTCGGCGGGGGGCGGGACCTGCCAGTTGCCCGGCGGTGGGGCCAGCTGATCGCCGATGCCGATCAGCTGAGTGGTGAATGCGACCGGGCGATCGGCGTTCTCGCGCACCGTGGCGATCATCTGGGCCAGGTCGTTCTCGGTGGCCGTCGGATACAACGCGAACAGGACGCGGTCGGCGATTCGTCCGGCGGCCGCGAGCATGCGCGGTCCCGAGGCGGCGATCATCACCGGCGGTGCGGGATCGACCTCGGCGCGCACGGCCGTCACGGTCTCGATCAGATCGGCGCGGCGCTGAGAGGCCGAACCGCCCGGCCGGCCCAGCTTTTCGGCTTCCTGCAGTGCGTCGGGACGTCCGATGCCGATCCCCAGTTCGAAGCGGCCGTCGGAAAGCTGTTGCAGCGCGGCGATTTCCCGAACGGTGGCCGCGGCCGTGCGCAGCGGCGCCGCGATGACGTTCGGGCGCACGCGCAGTGTGGTGGTCACCGCCGCCGCGGCGGCCAGGGCCGGAAAGGGAGACGCGGTGCGCAGCGTATCGGGCATCAGGATCGTGTGATAGCCCTGTCGCTCAGCGGTTCTGGCGGTCTCGAGCCAGTCCGCCGCCGATCTCGGGGCCTGCATCGTGCCGAATCGTATGGTCATCGAAATCTCCTGCGGGTGAGTGTCGTCACTTTCGAACAGCTCTCGGGGACGACGAATCATTCCCGCTCGAACCGCGGCCGTCGCTATTGCCAGCCGGGCCGGACCAGACCGGATTCGTAAGCCATCACGACCAGCTGAGTCCGGTCGCGCGCCTCGAGTTTCAACAGGATTCGGCTGACGTGCGTGCGGGCGGTAGCGGGGCTCATGAACAGGCGCTCGGCGATCTCGGCATTGGTCAGACCCTCGGCGACGAGCGTCATCACCTCGCGTTCGCGATCGGTCAGCTCGCTGAGTTCGGTTGCGGGCGCGGGCTTCGCGCGCGAGGCGAATTCCGCTACCAGACGCCGAGTCACGCTGGGGGACAACAGCGCATCACCGTCGGCCACCACGCGCACCGCCCGGACCAGATCGGCCGGTTCGGTATGTTTGACCAGGAAACCCGTTGCGCCCGAACGCATTGCCTCGAAGACGTACTCGTCCAGTTCGAAGGTGGTCAGCACCACCACCTTCACCACGCTCAGGGCGGGATCGGCCGCGATCGCGCGGGTCGCGGCGAGACCGTCCAGCACCGGCATTCGGATATCCATCAGCACCACGTCGGGCATCAGTTCCCGGGACATCCGCACGGCCTGTTCGCCGTTGTCGGCCTCGCCCACGACCTCGATGCCGTCCTGCGCGTCCAGCAGGGCGGCGAATCCGCCGCGCACCAGCGCCTGATCGTCGGCGACCAGGACTCGAATACTCACACCATCACCTCTTCGCTCCTCGCCCGTACGCCTGCGTCGCCGCCGACCACGATGCGACGACATCATGGTCGCGCTGGTGGCGGTCGTCGACCGGTCGAGGACGGTTGGGGATCATCGGGACTCCTGTGGAATAGGAAGCCGCCCGGTCACGCGGAATCCACCGGTGCGCAACGGGATGGCGGTCAGCTCGCCGTTGAGTGCGTGTGCTCGTTCGATCATGCCGGGGATGCCATTCCCGCCGGGGGTTGTGGATGGTTGTGGAGTAATCGCGGGTGCGGTGTTCTCGACGACGAGCCGCAGCTCGTCCGGGGAATAGTTCACGCTCACAACGGCATTCGCGCCCGGAGCGTGCCGCAGTACGTTGGTCAGCGATTCCCGCACGATCCGGGCGGCTGCCACGTCCAGTACCGCGGGCAGCCGCACGGGATCACCGGTCACCTCGGCTCGAACCATCAGGCCCGCCGCGCGGGCGGGTTCGAGCAACGCGTCCAGATCGCCCACCCGCACGGCCGGACTCACCGGCGCCGCAACGTTTTCCGCGCCAGCGCGAATGGACTGCAGCAGCGCGTGCACCTCGCCGAGCGCGTCGCGGCTGGCGGATTTGATCGCGGCCAGCGCCGTCGCGGCCTGTTCGGGTTTGCGGTCGAGCAGTTCCAGCGCCACCGAGGATTGCACGTTGATCAGTGAAAGACTGTGCGCGAGAACGTCGTGCAGCTCGCGCGCGATGGCCAGACGCTCCTGCGTGGCGCGCTGTTCACGTCGAGCCTCCGCACGCGCCCGTTCGGCCTGCTCGTTGCGCTGCGCGGCCTCGGCCCGTTGCCGGCGCGCGACCAGCACCGCCCGCCGCTGCCGCATCCCCTCGGCCAGCGCCACCAGCACCGACAGCCAGGCGAACAGCCCGACGATCTGCCAGTAATTGGTCGGATGTCCCGGCAGGAACGGCGCGGGCCACACCATCAGCAGATAACCCAGCGGCACGATCGGATAGGTGTACCAGCGCGAACCACGCTGGGCCGCGGACAGGAACGCGATCGCCAGCGCGATGAAGATCGGGCCGTATCCGTATCCCATCAGCAGATAGGCCAGCGTGAGGAGCGATACCGCGTACAGCACCGCTCGCGGATACGCGCGACGCGCCAGCAGCAGGGCCGGACCCGCCAGCAACAGCGTGTAACCCAGCGCGTCGAGCTGCCGCGAGCCGGTCTCGTGCCAATGCGCATTCGCCCTGCCGCCCGCCCCCATCTGGACGACGGCGGCGATCAGCGCCGGTAACAGAACCCGGCCACGGTGCCGCCTGCGCGCTTCCACAGTCGAACCGTAACGCCGTGCGGGCGGTTCGGGACGCCGCGCGCGGCGAATTACGTCCAGATACGTACGGCCCCGATCGGGCCGGTTCGGACATCGCCGGTGGGTGTGTGCGGATTGTGGGTCGCGCCGGTTCCGGGTGGCGTGTGTGCGCTGCGTTGAGGTGTGTGTCGTGCCGGTTCCGGATGCAGTGTGTGCAAGGTGCCGGTGTGCGGATTGTGCCGGGCTCGGCCGCTGCCTGGGGGATGTGCGCGGATGCGGTAGGTCGTACTGGTTCTGGATGCAGCGTGTGCGCCGCGCTGGGTGCGTGTAGATGTGAGGTGGCTGGGCGCCGGCTGCCGGGGCTATGCGATCACGCCGGGCTTCGGGCGCTGCGTGTGGAGGGGTTCGGATGCGTCCGATTGCACCTGTTCTGATCGCATGCGGTGGATACGTCGGAATGCGTAGGCCGGGTCACGCTCGTCGGCGGATGTGTGCGACCCGGCTGCGGGCGGATTCTCGATGGCATGAACGAATCGGATCCCGCCGCGGCAGTCGTGCGCACCGAGGCGCTGACCAAACGCTACGGCGCACACACCGCCGTCGATGCCGTCGGCATGACCGTCGGGGCCGGGCAGATCTACGGCTTCCTCGGACCGAACGGGGCCGGGAAGACCACCACGCTGCGCATGCTGGTGGGCCTTGTCCGGCCGACCTCGGGCCGCGCGACGGTCCTGGGGCGGCCACCCGGCGATCCCGCGGCGCTGCGCCGGATCGGCGTGCTGATCGAGGGGCCGGGCTTCTTCCCGTACCTGTCCGGCCGGGACAACCTGCGGGTGCTGGCGCGTTATCGGGGCTGCACCCGCGACGACGCCGAGGAGGCACTCGACCGGGTCGGACTGGCCGCTCGCGGGAACGACCGGTTCCGCGCCTACTCACTGGGGATGAAACAGCGTCTCGGGGTCGCCGCGGCTCTGCTGGGCCACCCGGATCTGCTGATCCTCGACGAACCCACCAACGGGCTCGATCCGGCCGGGATGGCCGAGATGCGTGAGCTCATCACCGGATTGGCCGCCGAAGGGCACACCGTCGTGCTGTCCTCGCACCTGCTCAGCGAAGTGCAGGAGATCTGCGACCGCGTCGGCGTCATATCGCACGGCCGCCTGCTCACCGAATCGACGGTGCGCGAATTGCGCGGCACGGCAACGCTTTTCCTGCGAGCGGAACCGGTGGAACTGGCCTTCCCGGCGGTCCGCGCCGCGGTGGGCGACCGAACCGCACTGCTGACCACCGGCGGCATCAGAGTCGATGCCGGTGTGGCAATGGCGCCCGAGGTGGCTCGTGCGGTGGTCGAGGCGGGTGCGGACCTGCTGGAGCTGCGCAGCGACGAGCGTTCGCTGGAAGAAGTCTTCTTCGAGATGACGAAGCTGGAGAATGTGTCATGACGGACCTGATCGCCTGCACCCGAGCCGAATTCGCCCGCCTGAGCCGCTGGCCCGCGTTCTGGATCATCCTGGGCACCTGGATCGTGCTCAACCTCGTATTCGCCTATCTGTTCAACTATCTTGCCTATGCCACGGGCTCGTCGACGCGCATGTCCAACGGGCAGCCGCGGGCGATCCTGTTGCAGCAGATGCTGCCCGCTGCGGTGCCCGAGGTGTTCACGCAGGGGATGGCGATGTTCGGGGGCGGGTTGATGCTGGTGCTCGGCGCGCTGGTGACCGGAAGCGGATACAGCTGGGGCACTTGGAAAACCGTGTTCACCCAGGGGCCCTCGCGCGCCCGGGTGGCCGGTGGGACGGTGCTGGCATCGGCGGTCGTGGTCGTCGCGCTGGTGCTGAGCGCGTTCCTGGTCGACACCGGTGTGGCCGCGATCATCGGTGTGGTGCAGCATCAATCCGTCGCACTGCCGGGAGCTGGGCGATCGTTGCTCGGAATCGCAACGGGCGCAGCGATTCTCGGGATGTGGACGTTGGCGGGCGCGTTGATCGGCGTACTGGCTCGCGGGCCGGCGCTGGCGGTCGGACTCGGGCTGGTGTGGGTACTCGTGGTGGAGAATCTGCTCCGCGGCGTCGCGTCGATCTTCTCGCCGATCCGGGCGATCACCGATCACCTGCCCGGCACCGCCGCGGGTTCGCTCGCCGGTGCGATGCGCACGGTTTCCGGAGGTTCGACCCCGGGTGTGCTCGACATCCTCTCGCGTCCGGCGTCTTTCGTGATTCTCGCGGTCTACATCGTCGGCTTCGCGGTCGTCACGGTGTGGTTGCTGCGCCGCCGCGACATGGCCTGAGCCGCAACCCGTCGACCCCGGGATAACGCGGACCTCCGAGTAACGTCGACCCCGGACAACGTCGACCGTGGACAACGCCAACCTCCGGTTCGCGGCGCGGCTTGCCGCTCGGACGCGTGGCGGGTGCGAGGAACGAGTGCCCGACACGGGGCCGAGCGGTAAGCCTCAGAGCGCCGCGAACACGCCGGAGCGAAGCGGAGGCCAACAACACAGAAAGGACCGTGATGCCAACACGCAGCGCACGCACCGCATGGACCGGAGGTCTGCAGGACGGCTCGGGCCGGGTCGAACTGGCCAGCTCGGGGGTCGGCACGTACGACGTCTCGTTCCCCAAGCGCACCGCAGACTCCGCCGAGGGCACGACCAGCCCGGAGGAGTTGATCGCGGCGGCGCATTCGTCCTGCTTCGCGATGGCCTGCTCGGCGGAGATCGGCAATGCGGGCGGCACCGTGCAGAGCCTGGACGTGAACGCGGACGTGACGCTCGGACCGGATCCGGCGGGCGGATTCCGCCTCAGCGGCATCAAGCTGACCGTCCGGGGCCGCGTGTCCGGTATCGACGCCGCGGGCGCGCTGAAGGCCGCCGAGGCCGCCAAGGCCGGATGCCCGATCAGCAAGGCGCTGGCCGGTGTCGAGAACATCGAACTGGACGCCGCCTTCGAAGCCTGATCCCGTTCGGTGGCGGTTCGGGTTCCCGGTGGTGTGAGTGCCATCGGGAACCCGGCCACCCCCGCTGATCAGCGGATTGTCGGACTAGTCGGATTTGGCCGTCACATCGATGACGACCTCGAACTCCAGCAGCGAAGCGCCGGTCGAGACCGGTTTGCGGCTCGGCTCGCCCGCATGCGCGGCCTTGGCCGGCCCGTCCCGCCACGCCGCGAAGGACTCCTCCGAATCCCACTGCGTGACAACGAAATACCGGTTGTCCCCGGCGACCGGCCGGAGCAGTTGGAACCCGAGGAAGCCCGGCGAATTCTCCACCGCGTGCGCGCGATTGGCGAACCGCTTCTCCAACTCGGGCCCAGCCCCCTCGGGGACCTCGATTGCATTGATCTTCACAACAGCCATAAGGTGACCATAGCCCTACTCCGGAATTGCCCGGACCGCTGCTCAGCCCCGCAGCACGTGACGTCCGATGGCCCACTTGTGGACCTCGGTGGGTCCGTCGTAGAGGCGGAACGCGCGCATATCGCGGAAGATCATCTCCACGACCGTCTCGTCGCTGATGCCGATGCCGCCCAGGACCTGGACGCAGCGGTCGGCGACCTTGAAAAGCTCTTCGGACACACTGGATTTGGCGATCGAGCTCTCGTGCCGGGCCTTGTGGCCGTTGTCCATCAGCCAGCAGGCGTGCCAGATGGTCAGGCGGCACTGGTGCAGCGCGATCTCGTTGTCCGCCAACAGAAATGACACGCCCTCGTGCTCGCCGATGGGCTTGCCGAATGCGGTGCGGGTGCGCGCGTGCTCGACCGCGATGCTCTGCGCGCGTTCGGCCGCGCCGAGCCAGCGCATGCAGTGCGTGAGGCGGGCCGGGGCCAGTCGCAGCTGCGCGTACCGCAGTGCCTGACCGGTCTCGCCGAGTACGGATTCCCTTGGCAGCGTGAGGTTCTCGAAACGCACCACGCCGTGCCCGCCGACGTAGTTGCGGTCCATGGTGTTCATCGTGCGCTCGATGACGATGCCGCCGGCGGGAGCGTCAGGCCCGGAGGCGGCAGCCTGCGTAACCACGGAGGGCCCCGCGGACGCCGAGTCGGGCACAGCATCGCCCTCGGTGAGGAACAGCGTCGGCCCTTCGGGCAGATGCGGGTTGGCCTCGAGCCGGGCCATGATGATCCAGGTCTTGGCCCCATTCGCGCCGGTGATGAGCCATTTGCGGCCGTTGACGGTGAAATTCTCGCCGTCGAAGGTGGCGGTGGTGGCCAGCTGGCCCGGATCCGATCCGGCCCCGCCCGGTTCGGTCATCGCGAAGACCGAACGCTGGTGACCGGTGATCACCGGCATCAGGTACCGGTCGATCTGCCGCGCGTCCGCGACCTTGGACAGCAGGAACATGTTGCCCTCGTCGGGCGCCGCGCAGTTCATCGCGACCGGTCCGAGCGTGGACCAGCCCGCCGCCTCGTAGAGCACGGCCTGCTCGACATGGGTGAGCCCGAGCCCGCCAAGCTCGACCGGGGCCTGCACGGTCAGCAACTTCTCCGCCCGGGCCAGCTCGACCAGCTCCTGACGCAGCTCGTCGTCCGGCCCGTGCGAGGTCACCCGAGGATCGCGCTCGTACGGAACGATCTTGTCGATGACGAACTGCCGCACCCGATCACGTTCGGCGGCGAGGTCGGCGGGAATCGAGAAATCGATCATCTGGTCACCTTCGTTCGTTGGCCTGCGACGAGCATACGACGCATCGCGACATGGACTGACGGCAGCCGCCATCAAACTCCGTGGGTGCGTTGTCGCACGTCAACGCTCCGGCCGGTCGCGCGATTCGGACATTGTTGCCCGCTTCGCCGCACATCTGCATCCGGCTCCTGCGCGGCGAATCAACGCATACCGAAGGGAGTGATCTCCGTCGAGCATGGTGTGCGGTCGCGCGGTGCCGAGGCCGGAGCGGCGAACTCGATCCGGCCCGCCCGGTGTCTCAGCCGTACGTGCTCGACGATATCCTCGAATTCCTCTGGGCTGTAGCGCATTTCGCATCTGGTTGGTCTATGGGATAGTGGGCCGGCATCCGGAGTCGAGTAGGCCTGGGTGCGGGTGAGGATTTCGGTGCGAACTCGATTCGACTCGCCGGATGTCCTAGCCGGGCAGGTCGAAGTTTATTGCGAATCCGATTGGGCTGTAGCGCATTTCGCATCAAGGTAGCCGATGGCGAAGAGCAGGCCTCGTGCGGTGATGGGTCAGCCGAGGACTTCGGTGAGGAAGCGGGTGACCTCGGTACGGTAGGCGGTGGGCTGGTCGTCGTGGACGAGGTGACCGGCGTCGGGGATCAGGACGTGCCGGGCGTTCGGATGCTCGGCCGCCATGCGACGCATCTGACCGGGCGGGGTGATGGTGTGCTCGCCCTCGAGCAGCAGGGCGGGGACGCGCACGGCGTGCCACTGCGACCAGAAGTCGCGGGCGCCCCACTCCTCGGAGATATCGCGGAAAGTCGTTACCGCGCCGTGCAATCGGTAACCGTCCGGTCCGTGCGTGAACGCCTGCAGGAAGTAGCGTCCGGCCACCGGGCCGAAGAAGTCCAGGACCGCGTCCTGGTCCGGGAAGGGCTGCGGCCAGGCCTCGATCATCTGCGCCCAGTCCCGCGCGGTGCGGCCGCGGAAGTCTGGGGCCATATCCTCGACCACCAGCGCGCGCACCCGGTCGGGGTGGGTCGCGGCGAACATCCACCCGTGCAACCCGCCCATGGAATGACCGATCACCACCATCGGCTCGGTGATCCGCGCGGTGGCCGCGGCCAGATCCGCGACGAACGCCTCGGTGGTCAGCTCCGCGGGCGCGGGCCGACCGTGCCCCGCCGCGTCGAAGGTGTACAGCCGCCCGAACGGACGCAACCAGTCCAGCTGCGCGCGCCACGTCCGCGCACTGCCCATGAGCCCGTGCAGCAGCAGAATCGGCACACCTGCGCCACCCTCGTCGATCAACATCGGCTCCGACCATACGACGAACTCCGCCGACCGCGGCAGCCGGTGCGACCGTCCGGGATGGGTATGGGCGTCGATCAGGGGGCTGCGTCTCGGCTGGTGAGTGTGCCCGGGGATGGGCATGGCCTTCGATTTCGGTGGACTGCGTCGATCGTTGTCGGGCATGTGCATGTCTCAGAATCGGCACGGCCTCGGATCGAGCGATCGGGTGACATAAGCTCCGGATCGCGAGCAACAATAGCCGATGCGCATGACCGGAATGGGCACGGCCGACGACGCCCGGCGGCGCGTCGCGGAGGTGTCCTAGGATGTTGTCGCACGCACGAGCGGATCCGGCGGATCGGCTGGTGCGAGAGGTACACGGCACGTCCGGGGCGGCAATGCGCCGCATGACACCGGGGCGTGCGGGAAGACGTTTGCGGTCGGGTACACCTGCGACGGTCGGTCGCGGCGGACCCTCTCGCGCCGGAAGGACATTGCATGAGTTCGGAACTGCACGTCGATGTTTCCAACGGCGTCGCGGTGCTAACGCTCAATCGTCCCGCTCAGCAGAACGCGATGACCCCGGTGATGGCGGACGAACTCGGCGCGGCGCTACACCGCTGCGATGTCGAGGACGCGATTCGCGCGGTCGTGCTCACCGGGACGCCGCCGGCCTTCTGTGCGGGCGCGGACCTGTCCCATCGGGTCGGCGAGGTCAGCGCCACCCTCGATCCGCCGCCCTGGCGGGTGCGCAAGCCCGTGATCGCGGCGGTCAACGGCCACGCGGTCGGCGTCGGCCTGGCGCTCGCGTTGCAGTGCGATCTGCGGTACATGGCCGGCGACGCGGTGTACGGACTCAATCAGGTCCGCCGCGCGGTCCTGGCCGACGGCTATGTGCACTGGATGCTGCCCCGGCTGGCCGGTATGGCCAACGCCGCCGACATCATGCTCACCGGCCGCACCTTCGACGGCGAGGAGGCCAAGGCCATGGGCCTGGCCAACGCCTGCCTGCATGCCGCGGAGGTGCTGCCGACCGCCATGGCCGTCGCGCAGGACATCGCGGGCGGATCCGCACCGCTTCCCGTGGCGTTGTCCAAACGGCTGTTGTGGGAGGGCCTGGGGATGACGCAGGAGGCCGTCGGCCGGATGGAGACCGAGCTGAACGGCTATGTCGCGAAGAGCATCGACGGCGGCGAGGGGATGGCCGCATTCCGTGACCGCCGCCCGCCCCGGTGGACCGGCAGCATCAGCGGCGAATGGCCCGCCTGGGAGGTGCCGTCCGAGGCCGAACGTCCCGGATTGGATTGATGGCTCTCGACGTCCTGTCGCGTCGCTGACGAGCCGGAATCCACCGGCCGAACCGAGTTCAGGCGCGTCCTCCGATGACCATCAGCAGGAAGATGATCGCCACCAGGACCATCAGTATCGTCCCGATGATGCCCAGGACGTATCCGACGAGAATCTGCGAGCGCCCGCCGTAGGTGACGGCGCCGGCCCGGTGGAGCTGATCGGACTCCTCGATCTGATTGAGCGCCTGCCTGCCCAGCACCCACGCCACCGGACCCAGTGCGCCGCAACAGAATATGCTCAGGATGCCGAGCAGCAGCACGGTCGTCGCGTGCGGGTGCTCTACCGCCGGGCCGACCGATTGGTCGGGCGGCAGCTCTCCCCAGTAGGGCTGCTCATTCCACATGGCCACCGTTCAAGTCTACGGTGACACGGATCATTTCATCGGCCGGACGCGCGCCGATTCACCTCGACCGACCCGATCACGGGCGGAATTCCCCTCTCGGACGGGCCGATTCGGTTCCGTCAGGACCGGCGCTGACGTGCGATATCGGCCAGAACGACACCCGCCGCGACCGAGGCGTTCAGCGATTCGACCGGGCCGGCCATCGGAATGCTCAGGATCTCGTCGCAGGTCTCGCGCACCAGCCGGGACAGGCCCTTACCTTCCGAGCCGACCACCACGACCGTCGGTGCGGTGCCGTCGAATTCGTCCAGGACGGTGTCCCCGCCCGCGTCCAGGCCGACGATCTGCACGCCGGTGGAGGCCCAATCCTTCAGCGTGCGAGTCAGATTCGTCGCGCGCGCGACGGGCAGCCGGGCCGCGGCGCCGGCGCTGGTCCGCCAGGCCACCGCCGTGACGCTCGCGCTGCGCCGCTGCGGAATCACCACACCGTGCCCGCCGAACGCGGCCACCGAGCGGATCACCGCGCCGAGATTGCGCGGATCGGAGATGTTGTCCAGCGCCACCAGCAACGCGGGTTCGCCCGAGCCACGGGCGGATTGGAGCAGATCGTCCGGGTGGACGTACCGGTAGGGCGGCACCTGCAGGGCCATGCCCTGATGTAATCCGTTGGCGCTCATGCGATCCAGATCGGTGCGCGGCACCTCCAGGATCGAGATCCCGGCGTCGGCTGCGAGTTTCACCGACGCGGTGAGCCGTTCGTCGTTCTCGGTGCCCACCGCGACGTACAGCGCCGTCGCCGGGACGCCGGCGCGCAGGCACTCCACCACCGGATTGCGGCCGAGCACCAACTCGGGTCCGTCGGCGCTGCGGCGTCCGGCGACCCGGCCGCCGGAGGGACCACCGCGAGTCTTGGCCGCGGCCTTGGCCGCCGCTGCCGCGCGCTTGGCGGCGGGATGGTACTTGCGTTCGGTCGCGGGCGGCGTCGCGCCCCGGCCCTCGAGCCCGCGACGACGTTTGCCGCCGGACCCGACGACCTGTCCCTTCTTGGTGCCGCCCTTGCGCACCGCGCCACGCCTTTGCGAATTGCCTGCCATCAGTGCGCCTTTCGTGCGGTCGGTGATACCAGCGACCATTCCGGGCCGTCGGGTGTGTCGGTGACCTCGACCCCCGCATCCTGCAGCCGATCGCGCACCGCATCGGCCTCGGCCCAATCCTTCGCGGCACGGGCCTGCTGACGGCGTTCGAGTTCGGCGCGCACGAGAATCTCCAGCGCGTCGGTCGCCGAGGACGAATCCCGCGGCCCGGACCAGTGCGGATCCAGCGGATCCACGCCCAGGATGCCGAGCATCGCGCGCACCTGCCCGGTCGCCTCGCGGGCGGTGTCGGTGGCGCCGGATTCCAGCGCCTTGTTGCCCTCGTGCACGACCCGATGAATTTCGGCCAGCGCCTTGGGAATTCCGAGATTGTCGTCCAGCGCCTCGGCGAACGCGTCGGTCCACTTGCCGACCGGAATCTCGCCCAGCCGCTCGGTCGCCCGGTGCACGAACGCCTCGAGCCGCTGATAGGTCTGGGCCGCGTCGCGCAACGCCTGATCGGAATACTCCAGCATCGAGCTGTAGTGCGCACTGCCCAGGTAGAACCGAAGTTCCACGGCCCGAACGTGTTCCAGCACATTCGGCACGGCGAGGGTGTTGCCGAGCGACTTGGACATCTTCTCCCCGCCCAGGGTCACCCAGCCGTTGTGCAGCCAGTACCGCGCGAAACCGTCACCGGCGGCACGGGATTGGGCGATCTCGTTCTCGTGGTGCGGGAACACCAGATCCATACCGCCGCAATGGATGTCGAATTCCGGGCCGAGATAGAACCCGGCCATCGCCGAGCATTCCAGATGCCAGCCGGGGCGGCCCGGACCCCACGGCGAGGGCCAGGTCGGCTCACCGGCTTTGGCGGCCTTCCACAGCGTGAAGTCGCGCGGATCGCGTTTACCCGCGCCCGCGCTCTCGCCCTGATGTACGTCGTCGAGTTTGTGCCCGGACAGCGCGCCGTATTCGGGATAGCTGCGCACATCGAAATAGACGTTCCCGGACGAGGCGTAGGCGTGACCGCGTTCGATCAACCGCTGCATCATCTCGACCATCTGGGTGATGTGCCCGGTCGCGCGCGGTTCCACCGACGGGGGCAGCACACCGAGCGCGGCGTAGGCGCGGTCGAAGGCCCGCTCGTGCGTCGCGGCCCACTCCCACCACGGGCGACCCGCGGCGGCGGCCTTGTTGAGGATCTTGTCGTCGATATCGGTGACATTCCGCACGAAAGCCACGTCGTAACCGCCCGCGAGCAGCCAGCGGCGCAGCACGTCGAACGCGACTCCGCTGCGGACGTGCCCGATGTGCGGCTCGCCCTGCACGGTCGCGCCACACAGGTATATCGACGCTCGGCCGGGGACCAGGGGCGTGAAATCACGCAGGGTCCGCGTCGCGGTGTCGAACAGGCGCAGAGTCACGACCAGCCATCCTACTGTCAGGAGTTTTGCCTAAGGTACGGGGCGGGTGCCGGGTGCGGGACATCCGGCAGCTCACGGGTGCGGGCGAGTCAGCCCGGCGTGAACGGTCAGGCCCGGAGGCGGCAGCTTGCGTAACCACGTAGGGCCCCGTTCACGCCGAGAATCAACATCGCCAACACAGCAACGCGGTGGCAACCGCCGCGACACCCTCGCCGCGGCCGGTCAGTCCCAGACCGTCGGTGGTCGTGCCGGACACCGAAACCGGCGCACCGAGTAATTCTCCCAGGACCTGTTGCGCTTCGCCACGGCGAGGCCCGATCTTGGGACGGTTCCCAATGATCTGAACGGCCGCGTTGACGACGGCGTATCCACCCTCGTCCAGCAGTCGCCGGACCTCGCGGAGCATGTCCGCACCGGACACCCCGGCCCATTCGGGCCGTCCGACGCCGAAGACCGCGCCCACATCGCCCAGCCCACCCGCCGACAGCAGCGCGTCGCACAGCGCGTGCGCGCCGACGTCGCCGTCGGAGTGACCGGCGCAGCCGCTCTCGCCCTCGAACAGCAGACCGGCCATCCAGCAGGGACGACCGGGTTCGATCGGGTGCACATCGGTGCCGAGGCCGATTCGCATGCCAGTGGGATCGATCACCGCGTCACCGTATTCGTCGACGCGGAAAAGTCGGTCGTCGGCGGAACGTCCGATGCGGACGGAGCTTTCGACGACGCTGGAACGTTCGATGACGACCGAACGTACGACGCACTGTCGTTGTGCGGACCTGCCGAGGGCTTCGCGGGTGCGGGAAGGTGCGACGCGGCCGGGATGTCCACCGGCGCCGCCACGTCCTGGGCCGGGACGGTTTCGTCCGCTGACTCGGGCGTGTCGCGCACGGTGAGAAGTGTGCAGGCCAGCCGTAGATCCAGCGGTGTGGTGATCTTGAAGGCCAGCGGATCGCCGGGGATCACCCGGACGTGCGCACCGAACGCCTCGACCAGGCCGGCATCGTCGGTCGCGTGCATTCCGGCGGCATAGGCGTCCCGCAGGAGCTGGGCGTCGAAACCCTGGGGAGTCTGGATCGCGCGCAGTACGGCGCGGTCGGGGGTGCCGGTCACATCGCCGTCGGCGTCCACGGATTTGATCGTGTCGGCGACGGGCAGACCCGGCACGACGGCCGGGCAACCGGACTTCAATTCGGCCACCACCCGCGCGATCATCGACGGCGGCGTCAGGGCGCGCGCGGCATCGTGCACGAGGAAATGGGTGGCCCGCGGTGCCGCGGCGATTCCGGCGCGCACCGAATCAGTGCGCTCGGCGCCGCCGGCGACCACGCTCACCGGCACGGGGCATGCCGGTTCGACGCGGTGGCCGAGCAGAAACCGCGCCTCGTCGATGAGTTCGGCGGGCGCGGCGATCACGATGTGGTCCACGACCCCGGACGCGATCAGGCCGTCGATTGCGAGTGTGAGCATGGGCCTGCCGCCGACCGGGACGAACGCCTTGGGCTTGGACTCACCCAGGCGAACACCCCGACCGGCGGCAGGCACCAACGCCACGACACGACTCGTGTCGTGCACTTGGTTCACGATCAGGAGGCCGCTGCGAGAACCTCGTCGAGCAGGGTCTCGGCCTTGACATCATCGGTGCCCTCGGCAAGGGCGAGTTCACCGACGAGGATCTGACGAGCCTTGGCGAGCATCCGCTTCTCGCCGGCGGACAGGCCGCGGTCCTGTTCGCGCCGCCAAAGATCACGGACGACCTCGGCCACCTTGTTCACATCGCCGGAGGCGAGCTTCTCGAGGTTGGCCTTGTAACGCCGAGACCAGTTCGTCGGCTCTTCCGTGTGCGGCGCACGCAGCACCTGGAAGACTCGATCGAGACCCTCCTGGCCCACGACGTCACGAACGCCGACGTACTCGGCATTCTCGGCGGGAACCCGAACGGTCAGATCGCCCTGGGCGACCTTCAGGACCAGATACTCCTTCTGCACACCCTTGATGGTGCGAGTCTCGATAGCTTCGATCAGCGCCGCTCCGTGGTGGGGGTAAACGACGGTGTCTCCGACCTTAAAAATCATGTGTCCCGTGCCCCTTTCGATGCTCACAGTTTAACATGCGACTCGATAACGGCGCGATCAACGGCGCAGGTCAGGGCCACAACAGCCGGGCGCTGGGGGTTGACAGAACCAAATCGGTGTGCATCCTGTTGTGCCAGAACAAGTTACGGCCGGACGTTCGTGCGGCGGGTGCGCGACGCGGATCGGTCAGGGGGCCGTCGATCCGCGTGCCCGGGTAACTATTACGCTCCGTACTACTACTCTGCATCGTGGAGTGAGCCCGGTCGACATGGAGGACAACCCGTGACTGCCCTGAAAGCCACCACAGCGTCCGAGGCGCGCCGCAGTGCCGTGCGTCGCAGTGCTGTTGCAGTTGCCGCGCTGGCCGCGGGCGCCGCCCTCGCGCTGTCGGGCTGCAGCTCCGGTCAGATCGCGCAGACCGCCCGGCAGGTTTCCGCGGTGAACGGCAATACCGCCGACGTCGGCAATGTGGCCCTGCGCGATGTGCGCATCCTGCTGCCGCAGTCCGAGGACTACACCAACGCCAAGGGCGGCAAGGCGCTGCTCGCCTTCAGCGCGGTCAACTTCGGCGCGGACAAGCCCGACGAGCTCAGCAGCATCACCACCGACCTGGGCACCGTCAAGGTAACTCCGGCGGACACGACCCTGGACCCGGGCCGGACCGTCGTCGCGGGCGGCCCGGATGCCATGGAGTCCAGCTCCCCGGCCGCCTCGACCAGCAGTGCGCCGGCGTCGGGCGCCGCCACCACCGCGCCGTCCACCTCCGCGCAGGCGGCCGACGGCAAGGCGACCTCCGGTCCGTCCGAGCCGATCCTGGTGGAGATCTCGGGTCTGACCAAGGACATCACCCCCGGCCCGACCTACCCGGTGACCTTCAACTTCAAGGAGGCCGGGACCGTTCTGGTGAACGTTCCGGTCGACGCCGGCAGCGCCCCGCACAACGCGGGCTGACCTGCGCGATCCGCGGACGTTCGGTCAGCGGCCCTGAACAGCTCTGCCGGAATGGCGTCCCGGACACGCCGGACCGTCGGTGGACCTCGCCGACGGTCCCCTCGAGGTTCCACCGACGGTCCGAGCGGTCTCTCGAGGGTTCCGAACGACTCTGTCGATGGTTTCGCCGGATAGTCGGCGACGATCGGGCGAACCTCGCCGACGGTCTGGCGGTTCTCACCGCCGGAGTTGCTGCTGAGGGTGCGGGAATGCGCTGCCGCCTGTCCCGAGAACTTCTGCCGACGGATCGGAAAAGAAGTCGACGGCTCGGAAAAAGAATTTGTCTAGGGTGGTGGACAGAGTGGTCGGGCGGGGTATGCGAAGCCTGTCGGAGTCGATCCTTAGGCTGCGCACGTGCCCAAGGTGAAATCGCTGTACCGCTGCTCCGCCTGCTCGCACGAGGTCGCCAAGTGGGTGGGGCGCTGTCCCGCCTGCGGTGAATGGGGTTCCATCGACGAGCAGGCCGCGGCGCCCGCGTCGGTCGCGACCGGGCGGCGGGCCCTGCTCCCCTCGACGGCCGCCGCGCCGATCTCGACCATCGACTCCAAGGTCACCCGCGCCCGCCCGACCGGCGTGAGCGAGCTGGACCGGGTGCTGGGCGGCGGCGTGGTGCCCGGTTCGGTGGTGCTGCTGTCCGGCGAGCCGGGCGTGGGCAAGTCGACGTTGCTGCTCGAGGTGGCGCATCGCTGGGCCCGGCAGCGGGAGGAACGCGCACTCTATGTGACCGCCGAGGAGTCCGCCGGACAGGTGCGGTTGCGCGCGGATCGGACCGGCGCGGTGCACGATCGGGTCTATCTCGCCGCCGAATCGGATCTGGCCACGATTCTCGGGCATGTCGAGCAGGTGCGGCCCTCCCTGCTGGTGGTCGACTCGGTGCAGACCATGCTGGCCGCGGACGCCGAGGGCGTGATCGGCGGCGTGACCCAGGTGCGTGCGGTGACCGCGGCGCTGACGTCGCTGGCCAAGGCGAGCGGTATCGCGGTGCTGCTGGTCGGGCACGTCACCAAGGACGGCAATGTGGCCGGGCCGCGCACGCTCGAGCATCTGGTCGACGTGGTGTTGCAGTTCGAGGGCGACAAGCACTCCACGTTGCGCATGGTCCGCGGTGTGAAGAACCGCTTCGGCAGCGCCGACGAGGTGGGCTGTTTCGAACTGCACGACGACGGAATCGCCGGTGTGCCCGATCCCTCCGGACTGTTCCTGCATCATCGCGCCGATCCGGTGCCGGGTACGGCGATCACCGTCGCGATGGACGGCAAACGCCCGCTGCTGGCCGAGGTGCAGGGACTGACGGTGTCGACGCCCGCGCCCGCGCCGCGTCGCGCGGTCAGCGGTCTGGACTACAACCGGGTTTCCATGGTGCTCGCGGTGTTGCAGAGCCGATGCCACGTCTACCTCGGTAAACACGATGTGTACGCGGCCACCGTGGGTGGCATGCGGCTGACCGAACCGGGTGCGGATCTGGCTGTCGCGCTGGCGATCACGAGTTCCGAGCGCGGGATCTCGCTGCCCGGCGGCATGGTGATCCTGGGCGAGGTCGGGCTGGCCGGCGAGGTTCGGCGTGTTACGGGGGCCGGGCGTCGACTCGCCGAGGCCGAGCGGCTAGGTTTCACGGAGGCGCTGGTGCCGCCGGGCGTTGATTGCTCCGGACTCTCGATGCGGGTGCGAGAGGTGGCGAATGTTCGTGCGGCAGTTGCGTTGAGTGGTTTGTCGAAGCGAGGGGGCGAATATGCGGAGGCTGCCCAATGAACCGTGGCCGCTGGGTCACCAACCTGCTCGGTAAGCCCGCGCAGGGCGTCGAGCATTCGAATTCTCCTGCGGTGCAACATGACAGCGAGAATCCGACGATGCGCGACGTGGTCGCCCGGCTGGTTCCGGGCACGCAGTTGCGCGATGGTGTCGACCGGATCCTGCTGGCGCGCACCGGCGCGCTGATCGTGCTCGGCCATGACGAGTCGGTCGAGCGGATCTGCGACGGCGGTTTCGAACTCGATGTCGAGTTCTCCCCGACGCGGCTGCGTGAACTATCGAAAATGGATGGCGCAGTGGTGCTTTCGACCGACGGCGGGCGCATCCGGCGAGCGAATGTGCATCTGGTCCCCGATCCCGCGCTGCCCACGGTGGAGACCGGCACCCGGCACAAGGCCGCCGAGCGCACCGCGGCGCAGACCGGATATCCGGTGGTATCGGTGAGTCGTTCGACCGGGATCGTGACGGTCTACCTGGGCGGGCTGCGGCATCTGGTCCAGCCCTCGCAGTCGATTCTCTCGCGTGCCAATCAGGCGATGGGGACGCTGGAGCGCTACCGCTCGCGACTGGACGAGACGACGCGGCTGTTATCGATAGTCGAGTTGGAGGATTTCACCACGCTGCGCGATGTCCTGTCCGCCTTGCACTGCCTCGAGCTGGTGCGCCGGGTCGGCCGCGAGATCGATTCCGATGTCGGCGAACTCGGCATCGACGGCCGCCAGCTCGCCCTGCAACTCGCCGAACTGGTGGGCGAGACCGATACCCTGCGCCGCCTGCTGGTCCGCGACTATCTGCGGGTGTGCCCGGTGGACGACGCGAGCGTCGAGGCGGCCCTGGCCGAATTGGACGCTCTGCTGGAGGTGGATCTGCTGGAGTTGGCGAATCTCGGTCCGGCACTCGGTTTTCCGGCCACTCTCGAGGCCCTGGACACCGCCGTGTGCCCCCGCGGCTACCGGCTCCTGGCCGAGATCCCGCGAGTCTCGCTGACCAGTGTGGAATCCGTTGTCGCGGTGTATGGTTCGCTGTCGAGCCTGCTGTCCGCCACGGCCGACGAACTGGAAACCCTCGACGGCATCGACCCCCACCTGGCCCGCCAGATCCGGGAGGGTCTGTCCCGCCTCGCCGAATCCGGCGGCGTCTGAGCCGAACCGCGGCACTCGTCGATCAGGAGATGTTGAACGTCTCGGGGGAGCTGTGGATCGAGCCGAACTGGGCGGCGACCGCGTAGGAGCCCGCGGGGACCGGCACGCGGTCGCCCGCGCAGTTGGGCTGGGAGGTGGTGCCGGACCAGGTGAGGGTGAAAGCCGCCTGCTGGCCACCGTTGAGGGTGCGCACGTCGGGCTGGCCGCCCTGATCACAGTCGGTGCTCGTCCACAGGCGGCGCTGGCCGTCGAGCGACTGCACCGTCACCTGTTGCAGGCCCGAACCCATGTCGCGGGAACATGCCTCGGTCGAGATGTTGGTGATGACGATCCCGAACACCGGCTTGTCACCCGCCTTGTAGCTCGGCTGACCGACGGTCACCTTCATCGCCAGCGATTGATCCGGGCAGGCGGCCGGTGCGCTGGCCGCGGTCGCGTTGACCGTGCCCGAGGGCGTCGGGGTGGCCGATGCAGCCGTATCGGAGGCGGACGTCGCGGCCGGAGCGGTCGTCGCCGATCCGGCCGCGGGACCGGCGGAGGTCGAGGTCGCGGCGGCCGTCGACGTCGACGAGCCGCGACCGCCCAGCAGCATGATCGCCAGCCAGACGACCAATGCCAGCACGATCACGATCGCGCCGACGGCGAACACGCGACGACGCCAGTAGATCTCCGGCGGCAGTGGTCCAGTCGGTTCCAGCACGACACCACGGTAAGGGCACGATCGGGCAACCCGCCGCTCAGCGGCGCGGCGTGTCGGTGTGGAACAGGTGTGTGGCCGGGTACATTTCGCCGGGTCGTGTTCGGGTCACCCGGTTCACCCACCCCCGGCAACGCCAGGCCCGCCGGAGCGAAGCGGAGGCCAAAGTCACAGCTCCCCGATATTGCCCACCGAACGGTGCAGTTGGGCGCGGCCGTCCGCGAGTTTGTAGGTCACCGAGGCGATCGCGCACTGGCCGGTGGCCACGCGCTGGGAGATGATCATCGAGCGCTGCATGAGCAGTCGGCTCGTCTCCACGACGTGCCGCGCCTCGAGTTCGTCGACGCCGGTCAGGCCCTCGCGACGGCCGATCAGGATGGAGGGGGTGACCCGTTCGACGACGCTGCGGATGAAACCGCCGGGCACGTCGCCGCCGTCGAGCGCGTTGATCGTCGCGGCGACCGCGCCGCAACTGTCGTGCCCGAGCACCACGATCAGCGGGACGTTCAGGATCTCCACGCCGTATTCGATGGATCCGAGCACCGAGGCGTCCAGTACGTGCCCCGCGGTGCGGACCACGAACATATCGCCGAGCCCCTGGTCGAAGATGATCTCCGCGGCCACGCGGGAGTCGCCGCACCCGAACAGGATCGCCGAGGGTTGCTGGCCCTTGACGAGTTTGGCCCGGTCCGCTGCGCCTTGCCCGGGATGCTGCAGGTTACCGCTGACGAACCTGTCGTTGCCCTCGCGGAGAGACTTCCAAGCGGTGATCGGGTTGGTATGAGGCATGTGTCCAATTTTCCATACGGTCGCGGTTACCAGCCAGTCTGTTCGGTTACGACCTGGCAAATACCTGCGTCGATTTCGTCCGTGCCGATTGTGAGGGCGTCGGCGTTCCCATTCCGCCCGGGTGGATGCTACTGGGGTCCGCGTTTCCGGGGCGACGGCCGTTGGTGTGATCGTCCCGGCTCATCGCGATCGGGCCTGGTCCTGCTGCCACTGCGGGAATGTGTCCGTGCCGGGGCGGTTCCGGGGGCCTGAGGTGTGGACCGGGTGCATGTGGGCAAGGGCGTGGGTGAATCATGGCTGTGTGATGGTTCGGCAGCTGAATTCGCCCGTGTGGGCCGTGGATCCGGGAAGTGTCGAGGCCGGATGGGGTCCGGGGGTGTGCGGGTGAGTATCGACTCCGATGTGCTGATCGACTGGTACGGGCAGACCGCGCGGGATCTGCCGTGGCGGCGGCCGGGGGTTTCGGCCTGGCAGATTCTGATGAGCGAGATCATGTTGCAGCAGACGCCGGTGGTTCGGGTCGAGCCGGTGTGGCGTGACTGGGTGGCGCGCTGGCCGGTGCCGTCGGCGATGGCGGCGGCCACGCCGGGAGAGGTGTTGCGGGCCTGGGGAAAACTGGGATATCCGCGACGGGCGTTGCGGCTGCACGAATGCGCGCGGGCGCTGGCCGCCGAACACGGTGACGAGGTGCCCGGTGATGTCGAGGTGCTGCTCGGGCTGCCGGGGATCGGCGCGTACACCGCACGGGCCGTGGCGTGTTTCGCGTACGGGCAGCGAGTTCCGGTGGTGGACACCAACGTTCGCCGGGTGGTCGCGCGCGCGGTGCACGGGCGGGCGGAGGCGGGCAATCCCGCGGCCCGCGATCTGGTCGAGACCGAGGCGCTGCTTCCGGTCCGAATCGACCGTGCCGCGGTATTTTCCGCCGCGCTGATGGAACTCGGCGCGGTGGTGTGCACCGCCCGCACACCCGACTGCGACGTCTGCCCCCTGCCGCGCTGCGCCTGGCTCGCGGCCGGACGTCCCGCCTCGGATGTGGTGCGCCGCACCCAGAAGTACGACGGCACCGATCGTCAGGCTCGCGGCCGACTCCTGGACGTCCTGCGCGGAGCTTCCGGCCCCGTCGAACGCGTCGCCCTCGACCTGGCCTGGACCCGCGATACCGGCCAGCGCGACCGCGCCCTGGACTCCCTGCTCACCGACGGCCTCGTCGAACAGACTCCGGACGGCTTGTTCGCCCTCGCGGGAGAAGCCGGAGCTTGATCGCACCACTCAGCTGACGCACTTCACGTCCGCGCGGAGCGTTGCCGAGCATCGTCGCCGGCCGTCGGCGTCCGCGCCCTACATCGATACGGATCATGGTGTCTCGGTGTTGTCCGCGCGTTTCCGGCATGAGCCGTGTTGCGGGGGCAACCGGTCGAAGTGCGCACAGGTCCGCTGGATGTGATCGAAACACTGTGGTGCGCACCGAGAGTCTCGTATCCCAGCGAACCTGCGGGCATGCCGAACTCGAATGGCGGGAGTGCCTCAGCTCGGCGTGGAACTCGCCTCGACCGGAGTGGGCGCCACCGTGTGTGCTCGCGTGCGACGACCGGCATCGAGACGCGGTGCGATGGCGCGGCAGATCAGGTAGATGGCGAACGAGATGGTGGTGACGAAGGTCGACACCGGGACGCCGGGGGCCAGGGACAGAATGATGCCGCCGACCGCGGCGAGTTCGGCGAAGACGATGGACAGGACCGCGGCGCGCAGCGGACTCGCGGTGAGCTGTGCGGCGGCCGCGGCGGGGGTGATCAGCAGGGACAGCACCAGCAGTGCGCCGACGATCTGGACGCCGAATGCGGCGGTGATGCCCAGCAGCACGGCGAAGACCACCGACAGTGCCCGCACCGGGACGCCGCGCGCGACAGCCACTTCCGGGTCGGTGCTCGCGAAAAGCAGTGGGCGGTAGACGAATGCGAGCACCACCAGCACACCGGCCGTGCAGACCGACAGCAGGGTGAGGCCGTTGTCGCCGACACTGACCACCTGTCCGGTGAGCAGCGAGAACTTCGATCCGGCGCGGGTGGGGCCCAGCCACAGGAACAGCACCGAGAGTCCGAGCCCGAAGGAGAGCACCACCGCGATCACCGAATCACGTTCGCGCGCACGCGATCCGAGCAGACCGAACAGCACGGCCGCGACCACCGATCCGATGATCGCCCCCGCGCCCACCCCGATCCCGGCCAGCAGCGCCGCCGCCGCGCCGGTCAGGGACAGCTCGCTGGTGCCGTGCACCGCGAAGGACATCTGACGGCTCACGATCAGCGGGCCGATCGCCCCGGCCAGCAGGCCCAGCAGCGCGGCCGCCAACACCGCCTGCTGCACGAAGTCGTAGGACAGCAGATCCGCGGTCGTGTGGAAGTCGAGCAGCTTGGTGAATATGTCGGTGAGTTTCTCGTTCATGCCTGTTCTCCGCCGAGCGCGTCCATGGTGTCCCCGGTCCCGACGACGACCAGCCGCCCGCGCACCCGGAGCACGTCGACCTCGGTGCGATACAGCTCCGACAGCACCTCGGAGGTCATCACCTCGTCCGGCGTGCCGATCCGGAACTTCCCGTCGACCAGATACAACACCCGATCCACCAGCGGCAGAACGGGATTGATCTCGTGCGTCACGAACAGCACCGCCGTGTCGTGACTGCGGCGGCGCGCGTCGATCAACTCGGCGACCAGGCGCTGATTGGCCATGTCCAGACTCAGCAGCGGCTCGTCGCACAGCAGCACCCGCGGATCGCCGACCAATGCCTGTGCCACCCGCAGCCGCTGCTGCTCGCCGCCGGACATCGATTCCAGCGGCGCGTGCGCGTAATGCCGCGCCCCAACCTGCGCCACCGCCTCGGCGATCTTGCGCCGCCGCTCTTTACGCCCGCGCCACCCCAACCCCCACCGATGTCCGTCCACCCCGAGCCCCACCAGATCAACCCCGCGCAGCCGAACTCCCGCGTCGATCGTCTTCTGCTGCGGCACATACCCGATATGCGGATTCCCCACCCGCGCAGGCGCTCCCGCGATCTCCACTGCCCCCGCACTCGGCGCGACCTGCCCCAGCAACATCCGAAGCAGCGAAGTCTTCCCCGACCCGTTGGGCCCGAGAATCGCGATGAATTCCCCCGCTCGCACCGCCAAATCCAGCCCGTCCCACAACATCCGCTCCCCGTACGCCAACCGCGCCCCCCGCAACCGCACCACTGCCGCGCGATCCCCCGCAGAGCCCGAGGCCGTCCGCACATCTTCGGCGCTCGTGTCGGAGACGGCGGATTCCGAAGTCGCAGAGGAAGTTTCGATCGCGTCCACGACCGCCGCCGGACCGGCCGATCCCCGTAGTTCACCAGCCGGAACGGGTTCTGTTTCAGCAGGGGAAGTTTCGACCTTGTCGGCCGTCGTGACGAGGGAGATTTCCTCGGTCGATTCGCCCGGCTCGCTCGCCCGGGTGGATCCGCCGGTTGCGCCATCGCCTCGGGCGCCAGCGGATTCCATCGCTGTCGAGGAGGTCTCGTTCGGATCATCGCGTGTCGCCACGGCCGATCTCTGCTCGACGGAACCCTGGAGTTCGGCGTTCGGAGATTCGGTCGGCCCGCAGATTGGGCAGTCCGCCGGGTCCAAGGCGCGGGTGAGCGGGGAATCGGACTCCGACGCCGTATCGGTCGAGCTGTCGAACTGCTCATCAGCGGCAGCGGAGCCGGTTCGGCGGTGGCCGTTCTCGTCTGCCCGAGGCGTCGCCCGGCGATCGGCGTCGCTGGTTCTCGCGGAGTCGTTCGCCGCTCCGGCGGTGACCGACTCGGCGGCTCGGCCGACGCTGTTGCCGGATGCACCCGAGGCGGTGGCATCCGAATTCGATTCCAGCGCGGCGGTTTCCGCGGAGGTCCGTGTTGACATGGGCATTGCCGATCAGTTCAGGGCCGCGGCCAGGGCCTTGGCGTTCGCGGTCTGCCAGCCGAGATAGTCGGTGCCCTCCGGCAGGGTTTCGGTGACGTTCACGACGGGGATTCCGGCGGCCTTCGCGGTGGCCGCGACGTTCTGCGTGGTCTTGTCCTCGGTCTGGATGTTGTAGACCAGGGCGCGAACCTGCTTGCCGTTCAACAGGTCTCGGACGGCGGCCAGGTCGGCGGGGGCGGGATCGGTGCCCTGTTCGATGGCCTCCTCGAAGGGGTGCGGGGTGCGGTCGTCGGCGTCGGCGGCCAGCAGCAGGTAGTGGGCGATCGGCTCGGTCTGCAGGACCGCGGCCTTGGGATGGTCGGTGGCGATCTGGTCGGTGATCGCGCTGATGTTCTTCAGCTTGGAATCGAACTGGATCGCGCGATCGGTGTACGCCTGCGCGTGCGCCTTGTCGAGGGCGCTCAGTTCCGCGGCGATCTTGGTCGCGACCGCGGCGACGGTCTTCACGTCGTACCAGACGTGTTCGTTCTCGTCCTTCGCCGATGTGGCCGGGCGCAGGGCGAAGGCGTCGATGGTGGGTTTGCCGCGCCCGTCGGTGGCCTTCTCGGCGAATCCGTCGTAGTTGCCGCCGTTGTAGACGACCAGGTCGGCGTCGTGGATCTTCGCGGCGTCGAGGGGGGTTGTCTGATACGAGTGCGGATCGTCGGTCGGGCTGGAGATGATCGACGTGACCTCGGCGTCCGAACCTGCGACGGCGGCGGCGACGCTACCCCAGACGTTGGTCGAAGCGACGATGGACGGTTTGCCGGAGGCGTTCTTCGAACTTCCGCATGCGGTCAGTGTTGCGGCGGTAGCAACCCCTAATGCGATGACAGCAACTCGAGCGATGACACTTCTGGACACGCGGGGCACTCCTGGCACTACTGATAACGGAAACGATTTCCAATAGAGTAGCTCACGTGTCCAGAACCGGCGGTATCGTCTGTCCGATTCGTCCCTGTGACACCGCGCACGCCCGCCTCGACGTGAAACGGCCCGTCCGAACCGGACGGGCCGTACGGCAGATCTCGCGCGGACTAGCGCATCACTGCGCCAGCGCCGGCACCGGCTGGCTCAGCAACTGGGCGCACCGCAGCAAACCCAGGTGGCTGTACGCCTGCGGATGGTTGCCCAGCGATCGCTCGGCAACCGGATCATACTCCTCGCTGAGCAGCCCGGTCGGGCCCGCGACATCGATGAGCTGGGCGAACAACGCCTCCGCATCGGCCCGCTTGCCGATCAGCAGATACGCCTCCACCAGCCAGGCGGCGCACAGATGGAACCCGCCCTCGCCGCCGGGCAGCCCGTCGTCGTGGTGGTACCGGTACACCGTCGACCCGCTGCGCAGTTCCGCCTCGGTCGCCACGACCGTCGCCGCGAACCGCGGATCGGACGGCTCGATCAGCCCGCTCAACCCGATGTGCAGGGTCGCCGCGTCCAGATCCGAACCGTCGTAGGCGGCGGTGTAGGACTGCACCTCCTCGTTCCAGCCCTTGGCCTTGACCTCCTCGGCGATGGTGTCGCGCAGTTCGATCCAGCCCGGCTCGGTCGGACGGCCGAACTTGGCCGCGAGCCGCACCGCGCGGTCCACGGTCAGCCAGCCCATCACCTTCGAGTACACGTGGTGCCGCGGGTTGCCGCGAATCTCCCAGATGCCGTGGTCGGGTTCGCTCCAACGCCGCTGCACGGCCGACACCATGGCCGTGACCAGCTCCCAGTCCTGATCGGGCAGTACCTGCGCCGGGTCCACGATGCCCTTGTGCTCGCGGGCCTCGGCCAGGGCGGCGATGAGGTCCACGATCGGGCCGAACACGTCCAGCTGCACCTGCATATTGGCCGCGTTACCCACTCGGACCGGCCGGGATCCGGCGTAACCGGGCAGCTGGTCCAGCACGGCCTCGGGGCCGAGCGTCTCGCCGTAGAGCGTGTACAGCGGGTGCAGGCGCTCGGGTCCGGCGAGTGTCTCGAGCACGCCGTGCACCCAGGACAGGAACTGCTCGGCCTCGGTCAGCGAACCCAGCGTGACCAGCGCGTGCGCGGTGAGCGAGGCATCGCGCAGCCAGCAGTAGCGGTAGTCCCAGTTGCGCACGCCGCCGATGTCCTCGGGCAGCGAGGTGGTGGCCGCGGCCATGATCGATCCGGACGGCGCGTGCACCAGACCGCGCAGGGTCAGCGCCGAACGCTTCATCAGGTCCGGCTTCAGCGGCGGCAGCTCGAGCTGCTGGGCCCACTCGCGCCAGTACCGCTCGGCCTCGTCGCGCCGATCCGGCTCGCTCACCATCGCGGGTGCGAGATCAGAAGTGCCGCAACGCATTTCGAGCACCACCGGCCCGCGCGAGGGATCCACGACCGCGGTGGCGACGTGGTGGATACCCTCCTCCAGGATGGTCCACTGCACGCCCGGTGAACGCAGCACGATCGGATCGTTGGTGCCGTGCACGCGCAGTCCGGCCGGTTCCTGCACCAGTGTGACGGGCACCTGACCGAATTCCGGACGCGGCGCGAAGGTGACCACGGCCTTGGCGTCACCGGTGATGACGCGAGTCAGATCGGTCCGCTCGGCCGCCACGTCGTGCGGCAGGTAGTCCACGACCTGCAAACTGGCCCAACGGGTTTCGACGGTCATGGTGCCGTCGATGTAACGCTGGGACAGCGGCAGCCCGGGCCGCTCGGGCACGATGGTGAAATGCCCGGACTCCGGTCCGCCGAGCAGATGCGCGAACACCGCCGCGGAATCCGGTTCGGGATGGCACAGCCAGGTGATCGTGCCATCGGGGGTGACCAGGGCCTTCGCTCGGGGGCCGGCCAGCATGGTCAGCCGTTCGATTCGAGGGGCCGAGGCGCCGGCCAGCCAGGTGCGGCGCTCCTCGAGCAGGAACGCCAGGGCCTTGGACACCTCCTCGGTACTGGCGACCCGATATCCGGCCCGGCTCTCGCCGTCGCCGACCTTGATGCCCACATCCGGCCCGGCCAGGCGCGCGAACGCCTTCTCGTCGGTGACGTCGTCGCCGAAGAACACCGCCGCCGACGCGCCCTCCTGATGCCGGATGATGTCCAGCGCGGCGCCCTTGTCGGTCTGGATGACGGCCAGTTCGATGACCGATTTCCCCTCCGTCACCTGCACGCCCACCCAGCTGGCCGGCCCCTGGCTCGCCTGCTGTAGTGCGCGACGCCCGACCTCGGGTGCGGCATTGCGCACGTGCAGCGCCACGCTGGCCGGTTTGACCTCGACCGATACGCCCGGATTGTCCTGGGCGATGTGGGTCAGCGAGTTCTGCACCTCCTGCAGGAGTTTTCGGGCGTCGTTGTCGATGGCATGGACGAAACCCACGTCGAATTCCGAGCCGTGGCTGCCGATCAGCTGCACCTCGACCGGGAGCCGGGATAAAGCCGCGAGATCTCGCAGCGCCCGGCCGGAGATGACGGCCGCCGTGGTGGCGGTCAGGCCGGCGAGCGCGCGCAGGGCGCTCACCGATTCACGATGGGGATAGGCTTTCGCCGGGTCGCTGACGATGGGCGCGAGTGTCCCGTCGTAGTCCGATGCGACCAGTAGCCGCGGCATGCGGGCCACCGCCGACAACGCACGGCGAAGTTCGATTGGCAGATCCTGTGCGCTCACGCATCCAACCTTGTGATCGGAGGAGAAATACCGGGGGCGCGAGAAACCTTACTGGGTGGGGGTTGCTCACGTGTTTCGCGCACGTCGCCGACGTATCGGCACGCGCGCATACCCGATTGTGAGGTCTCCTGCGGTGCGTCACCTTATTAGCCATAGGTAAGCCGCGACAAACCGCTCAAACCTGGCGAGTCGGTTCGGGTCGGCGAGTCACCCCGGTTCGGTCGGCGAGTCACCCCGATTCGGTGTGAATCTCCGACCCGGTTTCGATCAGGCCTGTGAGCCGAGCAGCAGGTCGACGGTCAGTTCCAGGCGTTCGGCGACGTCGGTGGCCGAGGCACGGCGGGTCAGCCAGGCGACCAGATTCGACAACCACACGTCGCTGATCACCCGGGCGATGGCCAGATCGCGCTCGGACGGCTCGTCCTCGTTCAGGGCACGGGCGAAGAAGTGGTCCATCACCTTGCCGACCCGGTCCACCTCGGCGGCGGCGGATGCGTCGGCGAACATGAACGCGCGGGTCATCGCCTCGGTGAGCAGCGGGTCGCGCTGCATGGCCCGGGTGACCTGGGTGAGCATCAGGTGCATGCGCTCGCGCGGACTCTGCCCGGCCAGCGGTTTGCGTTTGCTGTCGAACTGCTCGAACTCGCGGGCCAGCGCCGACACCAGCAGGTGCACCTTGGACGGGAAGTACCGGTAGAGCGTCCCCACCGCGACATCCGCACGTTCGGCCACCGCGCGCATCTGCACCGCGTCGTACCCGCCCTTGGAGGCCAGGGCCAAGGTGGCGTCGAGGATGCGTTTGCGGCGTTCGCGCTGCGCGGTCGAGCTCAGTTCGTCCTCACTGAGCGTGGACACCGGGGTCGCGCGTGAACGGCCGCCGTTCTGCGCCCCCGAGTCTGCTGCCTGCTCTCGGGAGGGACTGGCCATCGATGAAAGTCCTTTCCTGCACAAGCCTCATCCGGTGGGCGAGGTGCGTCTCGTCTGTTTGGTGGGACGCCGGTTGACATCCGCCCGATGAGGATATTAGAACATGTTCTAGGTGTGGGAGTCACGCCGGAAAGGCGGTATGGAGTGTGACCATCGCCACCACTGACGAGCATAAAGCCGTTCAGGAGTCGATGAGCGCGTGGGCGACGACGGTCGCCCCGATTGCAACAATGCGCGCTGGAGCGGCCGGGTCGGGGTCGAATGCGGCAGCGGAGGGTCACCTTGTAACCTCCCTGGTCGGTCCCGATGCGCATCTCGCGGCCGATTCCTGGCGTGCGTACTGGCCGAGTCTGGTAGGGCTCGGCATCTTCCGGGTCGCCGTGGCCGAAGGCGACGACAGCGCCGACGGTACGGTCAGCGATCTGGCCGTGCTGATCGAGCAGGCGGCGCACGATCTGGTGGGTGGTCCGGTCCTCTCGACCGCCCTGGCCGGTATGGTCACCGGCGCGGCTGTGGCCGAGGATACGCCCTGCGGCGTCGCACTGGAAGATCCGGTTGGCGTGCAGGACAACGGATCCGGTGACTTGGATCTCACCGGCACGTGGTCCGCGGTGCTGGGCGCGGCCCCCGGCGGCGCGGTCCTGCTGCCGGTGCTGCGCGGCGATCGGGAGGTGTGGTGCCTGATCACGCCGGATGCGGCCGGACTGCGCATCGACCCGCTCGAACCGCTGGACCACAGCACTCCGCTGGCCCGGGTGGCATGCGCCGAGGTTCGGGTGCCGTCCGAGCACATCTTCGAACCCGGTTATGCCGTAAGGGATCTCGCCGCGGTGCTGATCGCCGCTGAGGCCGCCGGTATCGCGGGGTGGTGCCTCGAGACCGCCACCGAATATGCCAAGGTCCGTGAACAATTCGGCCGCAAGATCGGCGAATTCCAAGCGGTGAAGCACATTTGCGCCTGGATGCTGTGCCGCGCCGAGCTGATCCGCGCGGTCGCGGCCGACGCCGCGGCCGCAGCGTCGGTCGATCAGGGACGCAATCCCGAACTCCCGATCGCGGCCGCGATCGCGATGACGATCTCGCTGGACGCGGCGGTGCAGACCGCGAAGGACTGCATCCAGGTGCTCGGCGGCATCGGCTTCACCTGGGAGCACGACGCGCACTTCTATCTGCGTCGCGCGGTCGCGCTGCGGCAGCTGCTGGGCGGTTCGGCCCGGTGGCGGGCCCGGGTGACCGAGTTGGTGCGCCGCGGTGACCGCCGCACGGTCGGGCTGGATCTGGGTGTCGCGCTGGGTTCGCTCGCGGGGTCCGACGCGAGTGCCGATGACGACATTCGCAACGACGCCGAGGCATGGGCGGCGCTGGGGCTGGACGCCGCGCAGGCGACCGAACTCGGCGCGGATATCGCTCGTATCGCCGCACTTCCGGTCGAGCAGCAGCGAGATGCGCTGGTGGACACCGGCCTGTTCGCACCGCACTGGCCCGCGCCGTACGGCCGGGGTGCGGGGCCGATCCTGCGCACGTTGATCGACGAACAGGTCCGCAAGGCCGGAATCACGGTGCCGGACATCACGATCGGCAACTGGGCGGTGCCCACGCTGCTGCAGCACGGCAGTCCGGAGCAGATCGAACGTTTCGCGCGGCCGACGTTGCGCGGGGAGGTGATCTGGTGCCAGCTGTTCAGCGAGCCGGAGGCCGGATCGGATCTGGCGGCGTTGCGCACCACCGCGACGCGCGTGGACGGCGGCTGGCGGCTGCGCGGGCAGAAGGTGTGGACCTCGCTGGCCAATGTGGCCAACTGGGCGATCTGCCTGGCCCGCACCGATGCCAGCGCACCCAAGCACCGGGGTATCAGCTACTTCCTGGTGGAGATGAGCAGCCCCGGCATCGAGGTGCGGCCGCTGGTGCAGATCACCGGCGAGGCGCGCTTTTCCGAGGTGTTCCTGGACGACGTCTTCGTCCCCGACGACGGCCTGGTCGGCCAGCTCGGCGCGGGGTGGAAGATCGCGCGCTCGACGCTGTCCTCGGAGCGAGTTGCCATGGGCGGCAGCGGAATCGGTGACGCCCTGGAGGAACTCATCGCCGCGGCCCCGACCTCGGGCCCGGGTGCGGAGCTGATCGCCGACCGGATCGGCGAACTGGTCTCCGACGCTGTTGCCGGACTATTGCTGGAGACTCGTGCGGCGCAGCGCATGCTCGCCGGCGGGGATCCCGGCCCGCAGAGCAGCGTGCGCAAACTGGTCGGTGTGCGACACCGGCAGGCGGTCGCCGAATTCGCCGTCGAACTGGCCGGTACGGCAGGTGCGCAGGACATCGATGTGGTGAAAGAATTCCTGCTGACACGCTGTTTGTCGATTGCGGGCGGTACCGAGCAGATCCTGCTGACGGTGGCCGGTGAACGAATACTCGGACTCCCGCGCGAACCGCAGGCGTAGGTCCACACCTCGATCTGGAGCATGGAATTGGACTTCAACAGAGACGAGAGCCAGGACGCTGTCGCCGAGGTTGTCGTAAGCTTGCTGGAACGCAATACCGAGCGTGATATCGAGCTTTGGCCCACCCTCGTCGACAGTGGTCTGCTGGCCGTCCCGCTTCCCGAACGTTTCGGTGGCGACGATATGGGCCTGCTCGAGGTGTCGGCGATGCTGACCGAGCTGGCCACCGACGCGGTGCAGGTGCCCGCCCTGGCCACGCTGGGGCTGGGTGTGCTGCCGCTGGTGGGCAATATCCCGGATACCTTGGCGGAGAAGATCTTTCCCGCTGTCATCAAGGGGTCGGTGCTCACCGCCGCCCTGCACGAGCCGGGCGCGCCGTTCACCACCCAACCGAAGACGACCGCCGTGGCCGAGGGTGCTTCGGTGCGGATCTCCGGTCGCAAAACCGCTGTGCCGTACGCGGATCAGGCGCAGTGGATACTGGTGCCCACCGATGCGGGCCTGGCCGTCGTGGACGGCGATGCGACCGGAATCGGTCGCGTCGAGAGCCCGACCTCGGCCGGGTTCCCGGAATTCTCCGTGCAATTCGACGATGTGATCATCCCCGCCGAGCAGCTGCTGCCCATCGGGGTCGCGGGGCTGCACCGGCTGGCACTGGCCTCGATCGGCTCGGTCGCCGACGGGCTGCTCAAGGGTGTGCTGACGCTGACCGCCGAACATCTGCGGACCCGTCAGCAGTTCGGCCGCCCGCTGGCCGAATTCCAGGCTGTGGCACAGGAAATCGCCGACGTCTACGTCGTGTCGCGCACGCTGCACGTCGCGGCGGTGTCGGCGAACTGGGCGTTGGCGACCCACCTCGGCAGCGGCCCGAGCGAAGCGGAGGCCATCGAACACAGAGTCGACGACGACCTCGAGGTGCTCGCGTACGCGGTCGCCTCGGATCTCCCTGCGGCCATGCAGAAATGTCATCACCTGCACGGCGGTATCGGCGTCGACGTGACCCATCCGCTGCATCGCTACTACTCACAGGCCAAGGACATCGCCCGCTGGCTCGGCGGCGAATCGTTCCGGCTGGACCGTCTGGGGGCGAGATGTTCATCGATCTGACGCTCGAACAGCGCAACCTACGCGCCGAATTACGTTCGTACTTCGCCGATCTCGTGACTCCCGAGGAGGAGGCCGAGATGCTGGTGAACCGGCACGGCGACGCCTACCGCGCGGTGGTGCGGCGGATGGGCCGGGACGGCTGGCTCGGCGTCGGCTGGCCGAAGGAGTTCGGCGGCCAGGGATTCGGGCCCGTCGAACAGCAGATCTTCTACAACGAGGCGGTGCGGGCGGACGTCCCGCTGCCGCTGGTGACGCTGCTGACCGTCGGCCCGACGCTGCAACAGTTCGGCACCGACGAGCAGAAGAAGAAGTTCCTGCCCGGAATCCTTTCCGGCGATATCCATTTCGCGATCGGCTACTCCGAACCCGAAGCCGGAACCGACCTCGCCGCGTTGCGCACCAGCGCGGTGCGCGACAGTGCGGGGGACTGGATCGTCAACGGGCAGAAGGTTTTCACCACCGGCGCGCACGAGGCCGACTACATCTGGCTGGCCTGTCGCACCGGCACCACCGAATCACGGCATCGCGGGATCACGATCCTGATCGTGGACACCACCGATCCGGGCTACTCCTGGACCCCGATCATCACCTGCGACGGCGCGCACCACACCAACGCGACGTATTTCGACAGCGTCCGCGTACCAGCGAATATGATTGTGGGCGAAGAGAATCGGGGCTGGAAGCTGATCACCACCCAGCTCAATCACGAGCGGGTGGGCCTCGGGCCGTCGGGCAAGATCGAGCAGCTCTACGATCGCGTGCACGATTGGGCGAAGGCGCAGAACGTGCTGGGCGAGTCCGGTGTGCAGCGCGCACTGGGGCGGTTGCACGCCATGGTGCGGCTCAACGAGCTGCTGAACTGGCAGGTCGCGGCGAAGGCCGATCAGGCGGCGGAGGATCCCAACGGGGTCATCGCCGACGCCTCGGCGACCAAGGTCTATTCGACCGAATCCCTCCAGGAGGCAGGGCGTTTGGCCGAGGAGGTCGTCGGCCGCTACGGCGATCCCGCCGAACCCGCGACCGCGGATCTGCTGGGCTGGCTGGACCGGCGCACCAAGCAGAACCTGGTGGTGACCTTCGGCGGCGGCGTCAACGAAGTCATGCGCGAACTGATCGCCACCGCCGGTCTGCAGCTGCCACGCGTACCGAGATAGGAGCCTGGAGTGCCGGAAACCAGCACAGCCGACGAGATCGCCGCCGCCGGGGATCGGATCATGGCCGAGGGCGAATGCGCCCCGCGCTACGGCCGCGATCCGGTGAATCAGCCGATGATCAACAACTGGATCGAGGCCATCGGCGACGCGAACCCGATCTACGTCGACGAGGAGGCCGCGCGCGCCGCCGGACATCCGGGCATCGTCGCGCCGCCCGCGATGGCGCAGGTGTGGACCATGCCCGGCCTGCACGGGGCGCGGCCCTCGGACGATCCGATGAACGCGGTCAACGATCTGCTCGACGCCGCGGGATACACCTCGGTGGTCGCGACCAACTGTGAGCAGACCTACCACCGGTATCTGCGACTGGGAGAGCGGCCGTACGCGCGGACCCGGTTGAAGGATCTGGTCGGCCCCAAGCGCACCGCGCTGGGCGAGGGCTGGTTCGCCACCTACCTGCTGACCTGGTACGTCGGGGACGAGGCCGTCACCGAGATGTCCTTCCGGATGCTGAAATTCATCCCCGGCACCGGCAAAGCCGCTGCACCGCAGGATGACCTGAGCAAGCGGGTCCGGCCGATCGTCTCCAAGGACACCGAGTTCTTCTGGGAGGGCGCGAAACTCGGCGAGCTCCGGATTCAGCGCCTGCCGGACGGTTCGCTGCGTCATCCGCCGATTCCGGCGCTGTGGCAGGACAAGGACAAGACGCCGGACTACGTGGTGGCGTCGGGTCGCGGCACGGTTTTCAGCTACGTCGTACATCACGCGCCGAAGGTGCCCGGACGCACGTTGCCGTTCGTGGTGGCCCTGGTCGAACTCGAGGAGGGCGTGCGCGTCCTGGGTGACCTGCGTGGGGCCGAGCCCGGCGAGGTGCAGGTCGGGATGCCGGTCGAGGTGGGCTTCGAGAAGCTCGACGATGACAACACGCTGCCGTACTGGAAGGCGGTCCGATGACCGGGACTTTGCGACCATCGGCGGTGCAGGCCGGAAATGCGCTGCCGGAGTTGGTGATTCACGCCGATCCGACCTTCGTGGTCAGTTCCGCCCTGGCCACCAGGGACTTTCAGGACGTGCACCACGATCGGGACAAGGCGGTGCAGCGCGGTTCGAAGGACATCTTCGTCAACATCCTCACCGATACCGGTCTGGTGCAGCGGTTCGTAACCGATTGGGCCGGGCCCGGGGCGATCGTGAAATCGCTGGCCCTGCGGCTGGGCGTGCCGCTGTACGCGGGTGACACGCTGACGTTGAGCGGCACCGTGACCGCCGTCGAGGGCCCGCAGGTCCACATCGACGTGGTCGGCCGGGACAGCCTCGGCGACCACATCACCGCCAAGGCCGTGATCGAGTTGCAGGAGAACCCATGAGTATCAGTGGCAAGGCCGCCATCGTCGGTATCGGCGCCACCGACTTCTCGAAGGATTCGGGCCGCAGCGAATTGCGTCTGGCCGCGGAGGCGGTCACCGCCGCGCTGGCCGATGCCGGGCTGACGCCCGCGGATGTGGACGGGCTCACGACGTTCACCATGGATACCAACACCCAGGCCGCCGTGGCCCGTGCGGTCGGCGTGCCGAATCTGAAGTTCTTCAGCAATATTCCGTTCGGCGGCGGTGCGGCCGCGGCGACCGTGCAGCAGGCGGCCATGGCGGTGGCCACCGGAATCGCCGATGTCGTTGTGGCATACCGCGCTTTCAACGAGCGGTCCGGACATCGGTTCGGCCAGTTCGCCACTCACCTGGCCGCGGCCCCGACCTCCTCGGGTGTGGACGCGGCATGGGGATACCCGCAGGGCCTGGGCACCCCCGCCGCGCAGGTGGCCATGGTCGCCCGGCGCTATATGCACGTATACGGCGCTACCAGTGCGGATTTCGGTGCTATCGCGGTCGCCGATCGCAAGCACGCGGCGGTGAACCCGGCGGCCCACTTCTACGGTAAGCCGATCACCCTGGAAGATCATCAGAACTCGCGCTGGATCGCCGAGCCGCTGCATCTGCTGGACTGCTGCCAGGAGACCGACGGCGGCGTGGCCATCGTCGTCACGAGTGCCGAACGGGCCCGCGATCTTCCACAGAAGTCGGCCGTAATCGCCGGTGCCGCACAGGGTTCCGGCGCGGACCAGTACGTCATGACCAGCTACTACCGCGACGCCCTCACCGGACTGCCGGAAATGGGCCTGGTAGGCGAACAGCTCTGGGCCCAAAGCGGTTTGGGCCCATCGGATATGCAGGCCGCGATCCTCTACGACCACTTCACCCCGTTCGTCCTGATGCAACTCGAGGAACTCGGCTTCTGCGCCCGCGGCGAAGCCAAGGACTTCATCGCCGACGGCGCGATCGAGGTAGGCGGCCGCCTCCCCCTGAACACCCACGGCGGCCAACTCGGCGAGGCCTACATCCACGGCATGAACGGCATAGCCGAGGCCGTCCGCCAAATCCGCGGCACCTCGGTCAACCCGGCCCCCGATGTCCAGAACATCATCGTCACCGCGGGAACCGGCGTCCCCACATCCGGTTTGGTCCTCACCGCGGGCTGACCCTCGAACCCCGTACCCCGAGGGCCCGCGCATGCCCCGGGGTGCGGGCCGTCGGCGTGAACAGTCCGTCCATGTTTTTCGGAGCCACGTTTCTCCGGCTCCGAATTGTCAGTGCCACGCTCGCGGACGTCGGTGTCTGCTGATTGCCTGTCGGAGTTGCGGCTCTCGGCGAACGAGTCGCGCTGCCCCTATGTCGCGGTGACAAGCGCATCGCCTCGGAGTTGATCCTGTCGGTACGGAGCAGTTGATCGGCTGTTGCGGCTCAGGTGCGTAATACGTATCGTTGGTATTACGTATTACGGGAGGTGGCCGATGCGGCTCAACAGCAAGGGGCAGGTCACGATTCCCGCGGAGTTGCGGCACAAATATGCGCTGGAAGAGGGGGATGAGGTGGATGTCGTCGAGGTGGGCGGTGCTCTGCAGATCGTGCGGCGAGAAGGGGCGGAGAGCCGCGGTAAGCGCCTAGCGAAGCATATGCGCGGTCGCGCCACGACAAAGATGACAACCGATGAGCTGATGGAACTTTTCCGTGGCGAATGAGCCCGTCCTTCGAGCGGTTCCTGATCGTCCGATCACGCTGGTGGATTCGTGTGTGCTGCTCGATGTTCTCACCGACGATCCCACTTGGGCGGACTGGTCCGAAGATGCGCTTGCCCGAGCTCGCGATCTCGGGTCGGTGGTCATCAACCCGATCGTCTACGCCGAGGTCGCTGCCGGTTTCGACACCATCGAGGATCTCGATGCGGCACTTCCCGAGAGCGAACTGGGACGGGAAGACCTGCCGTATGCGGCCGGATTCGTGGCCGGCAAGGCGTTCGTCGCCTACCGCCGGAAGGGTGGAGAGAAGCGCAACCCACTTCCGGACTTCTACATCGGTGCGCATGCGGTGGTTGCCGGGTATCGATTGCTCACTCGGGATGCGGTGCGTTTCAGGACCTACTTTCCGCGCCTGCGAGTGATCGCGCCCGCCGGACCATAATTCGCCGCTTCCTCGGGGCCGGTCGTACAACCGGTTCGCGCGGTCCGGGCTACGTCGGTCGTCCTGTGGGTAGACCGGCGATCGTCAGCTCGAACAGCCGGTCGGCCTGGGGGGCGGGATCGGTGCAGCCCTCGGTGGTGAGGGCGATGCCGACGATCAGCATGATCAGTTCCTCGACGGTTGCGGTGGTCGCTACGGTGCCTTGCTGAATCGCGCGGCGCAGCAACGGGTTTCCGGCCTCTTCCAGGGCTGTGGAGCAGGCGTTGTCGTGTACCGGGTCGGTTCCGGCGCTGTCGCGGGCCAGTACGGCCGCCAGTCCTCGTGCGCTGATGCAATAGGTGAGGACGTCGCCCAGCCAGTCCAGCAACGCGCTGCGGCTGTCCGCGGAATCGATCAGCTCCTCGGCGCGGGCGCACAGCGCTTCGATTCTCTTGTGCGAGACCGCTTCCAGCAGTGCGCGGCGGGTGGGGAAGTGGCGGCGCACGGTCCCCGAACCGACTCCCGCGATGCGGGCGATCTGCTCCAGGGACGCTCCGGCGCCGTGGGCGGCGATCTCCTCCTCCGCTACCGCGAGGACGCGTGCGTAGTTGCGACGGGCGTCGGCGCGCTGGTGTTCGGGCACGACCTCACCTCCTGGGTTGCTAAACGGCGGGCCCCGCCATATCTTAGATGAAGATAAACGGCGGGCCTCGCCGTTTAGTGAATCCGCACGTGAGGGGCATCATGTCCACAGTTTCCGCACCAGTTCTGGTCTCCGGCGCCACAGGCCAGCAGGGTGGTGCGACTGCTCGCGCCCTGCTCGACGCGGGCGTTCGAGTTCGGGCGCTGGTCCGCGATCCGCACACCGCGCGAGCCGAGGCTGCCGCGGCGCTCGGCGCCGAACTGGTCACCGGCGATCTGCGCGATCGCGATTCGATCATCCGGGCAGCCGAAGGGGCGCGGGCGGTGTTCTCCGTGCAGATGCCCGAATTCACCACGGCAGGGCCAGATTTCGACAGTGAGATCGCGCAGGGGGTCAACCTCATCGAGGGTGCTCGGGCCGCGGGGGTGTCGCAGTTCGTGCACACCTCCGTATCCGGTGCGGGGCAGCGCACCGAGGACCCGCGCTGGATCAAGGGGCGCTGGCCGATGGCCGAGGCCAGTCTGGCCGCGAAGGCAGCGCTCCAGGACCGGGTTCGTGCGGCGGGCTTCCCGCACTGGACGCTGCTCAGGCCCGCGACATTCATGGAGAACTTCCTGCCCTCCGTCGCGTACCTGTTCCCGCGTGGCATCGAAGGCGGCCTGGTGGGCGTCATCGCCCCTGAAACCCGCCTATCGCTGGTCGCGGTGGACGACATCGGCCGCGCGGCCGCTGCGGCCCTCACCGCCCCCGAGCGGTTCGACGGCGTCGAGCTCGAATTGGCCAGTGACCTTTTGACGATGACCGAAATCGCCGAAGTTCTCTCCCGCGTGCTGAACACGCCTCTGTTCGCACCGAATATGACAGAGGAACAAGCCCTGGCCGCCGGAATGCCTGCCATGGGTGCTGGTCTGGATCTGCTGAACGTGGTCCCTCAGCCCGCTCGTCCGGAGTACGCCAGGGATCTCGGTATCGCCGTCACCAGCTTCGAGGAATGGGCCCGTCGGTACCTTCGGCCCGTCGCCTGAGAGTCGTGCCCGAGGCAGGTGGGCAACTGTGTCGAGCCCGACGATCCGCGAACTTCGCCGAGACCGTCCGGGCGCTCGGCACGCGAGTGATCCCCGGTCCGCATCCCGACTTGGCCGCGAGGCGATATTCACAGCTTGGCGGCGACTTTCCACGCCGAGTGAATTGCTCCCTGAATGTAATCGACCTCGGCGGCGTCTCCGATGACGTGTACCTCGGGAACCGCGCCTTCGAGGGCTTCGGCGAGTGAGGCCTGGGCGGAGACCTTCGAGGCGACGACGACCATGTTCGCCGGGGCCGTCATCGTCTTGTCGGCAACACGAAACTCGACGTCTTGCTTGGTGATTCGTTGCACCGTCGCATGTCGGTGGATCGTTACGCCGTGTTCGCTCGCGTGGCGGACCGCTGTCCAGCGGCGGGGCATGGCCATGGGGACGCCGAGTTGCTGCCCCTCCTCGAGTAATGTGACGTTGCGGCCACGCTCGGCGAGAAATTCCGAGAGTTCCAGTCCCACAAGCGAACCGCCGATCACCACGACGTTCTTGCCCATCGGCAGGAATCTTCGGGTCACCGTGCGGATGGCGGCCGGACTTCGGGTGATGCCGGACAGCTTGCCGAGTTTCGCGATCGTACGGAGCAGCGGCGGCACTTGTGAGACGTCGCCGGACCCGGTCATCAAGGCGCGCAGGGTGTCTCCGGTATGGACGTGCGGCAGATCGCCGCCGGGAACGCCCGGGCGTCCGCGCACCGCGCCGGTGGCTACCACCACCACGTCCGGATTCAGGGCTGCGATCGAGGCCGCGGTGGCCTCGGTGTTCAAGCGGATATCGATGTCGAGCCGCTCGACCTGGACCTTCAGCCAGTTCAACAGTCGCTGATTGTCCGGCGTGGTGAGGCTGGCGAACCAGAGCGTGCCGCCGAGTCGATCTGTCTTGTCCAGCAGTGTGATTCGATGTCTCCGCTCGGCGGCGAGGCGGGCAACCTCCAAGCCGCCGGGGCCCGCTCCGACGATGACGACGTGTTTCGGAGTCGAGACAGGCGACAGCGGCAGCAGTTTCTCATTGCCCAGGGCGGGATTCACCGCACAGATGGGGGTGTCGTCCCAGAAGTTCTCCTGAACGCAGACATAGCAATTGATGCAGGGCCGGACGTTCTCAGGTGTCCCGGCCGCGAGCTTGTTCACCAGTTCCGGATCGGCGAGCAGCTGTCGTCCCATCGCGGCGAAGTCAGCTCGCCCCTCGGCGATCGCCTTTTCGCCGACTTCCGGCAGTACCCGGCCGACGGTGATCACCGGAATGGACACCGCCTTCTTCACCTCGACCGCCAAACGTGCGCGATTCGCCAGCGCCCCACCGTATCCGTCGGTGCGCTTGTTGTCCGCCCGGCTCAGGAATCCGCCGAGTATGTAGCCGTGCGCGCAGTGAATCTCGACAGCGTCGCCGCCCGCCGCCCGCACCCGACGGGCCGCCGACGCGAAACATCGCACCACCCAATCGATATCGTCCTGGGTGGCCTCGCGGTACGTGGCCTGCTTACCGCCCGTGACCGCCGCCATCTTTCGCATCTCGTCAGAAGTGTTGTCCGCCAACGCGGAAAGGTCGGCAGACCCACTCGGCGCCGACGGCACCAACAGCGGCCGACCTTCGACGGTATCGATCCGAGCGATCTTCCCGTGGTGTGTCATCTGCACACACAACTTGCTTCCCGCGGCGTGCACGGCATCGGCGAGAGCCCTGAGTCCCGGAATGAACCGATCCTCCGACAGCCCAGGCTCTTTCGTGCTCGCGCATCCGACCGGATAGGCCACGGCGCAGCACCCGGTGATGATCAGCCCCGTCCCACCGGCCGCCCGAGCAACGAAATGCTCGATATCCTCCTGCTCGATCTCCCCGTCCGCGCACAGATTCATATCCATCGCGGGCAGCACAACCCGATTGGGCACGGTGACGGGCCCGATGGTCCCGGGAGCGAGCAGGTGCGGAAAAGCCGGTTTACGGGTCACAAACCAACGCTAGGTCTCTCGGCCGAGAGTCACCGCACCATTCCCGATCACCGGGACTCCGTCGCGCAATCCAGCTGACACGCCGCGATGAACTGGGCAAACGCATGCGATCGTCGGTGCGAACGAGTCTGCCTGCCCGCAGCAGCCGGTCGAACGGCCGCGCCGGACAGGCAGATGAAGCGGATACGCTGACGGCATCGTCGCAACCCGTCGAGCTCACTGTTTGCACACTGGCCGACGCCTCCGGACAGTGGTGCCACAGAGTCTTCGCGCCCGACGGCAGGGTGATGCCGTCGGCAAACTGCATCTTCGACGCGGGTTGGGCAGGTGCGGTGGGCGATAGCGAGCGGCCTTCGAGGCCGCGAATGTCACATCACTTCGCCCGCGCCGCGCCGCGATGCAACCGAATCGCCGAGATCAGGAAGAAAACCCCGCCCAGGACCGCGTAACCGGCCAGTGAGGTGAGCGCGGCCTTCGGCCCACCGGCCATCGCGATGAAACTGCTCCCGGCGAGAACGGAAATGCCCCCACTGAGAATCATCGCCCACTGACCACCGAGCCGGTAGCGCAGGATAGCCACGACCAACTGGACGATGCCGGCGGTGATCGCCCAAATACCCCACACGCGAAGCACATTCGGGATTCCAGAGGTGACGGCGACGCACATGCCGATGGTGGTGAGCAGACTCAACCCCATGTTGATGTAGAGCGGCGCCTTCGCCCGGGTGGCGCCCGAGGAACGGAAGTCGACCACGGCCGCGGCAACATCGAAGAGTGGATAGATCACTAGCAGCGCAACGGTTCCCGGGCTGATCGTCTTGGCGACCGTCGTCATCAGCACCGCCCAGATGATGGCGAAGCCGAATCGCGCGTAGTACAGGTTTCGCAGCGCCTTGGTGCTGTCGGCGACGGCCGCGGTGTCGATGTCGCGAGCGTCGGTGGCGAATGAACTGGACATCAGGTCCCTCTCGAGTGGTGGAGCGGTGGATGATTCCGACGTCCCGGCAGAGAGAAAGAACGATCGGTATATCTGAGCGTGCGGCAACAGCTCGCCGATGTCAAGACCGATCGTTCTTTCTGCTAGCCTGGAAACATCACTTCGACCGAACGGATGGGAACGATGTCGGAAGCACGGTCACGACTGCTCGACACGGCGACCGGCCTCTTCTACGCCGAGGGCCTGCACGCGGTGGGCGTCGAGCGAGTGGTCAGTGAGGCGAAGGTGACCCGAGCCACCCTCTACCGGCATTTTCCGGGCAAGAACGACCTCCTCGTCGCCTACCTGAAGCAAGCCGACGAGGCCGTCCGAGCCCAGGTGGACGCCGCCCGCACCCCGAACGCGACCCCGGACGACATCATCCGAGCCGTCGCCCGATCCATCGCCGACGACATCCAACGAGACGGCTTCCGAGGCTGCGCCTTCCTCAACGCCGCCGCCGAATTCCCGGACCCCACCCACCCCGTCCACCAGGCCGTCCTCGACCACCGCCAATGGTTCCTCACCACAATGACCGAACTCTTCACCGCCACAGGCAAACCCGATGCGGACCCCGCCGCCCGCCACTTCGTCATGCTCCGAGACGGGGCCATGGCGGCGGGGTGTCTGACGGACCCGAAGCCCATCTGCGAGACGTTCCTGCGGGGTGTCGAAGGACTCTTGGGATACCGCAGCGGCCAGGGTGCGGAAGGCTGAACCAATCGTGATAGTCGGCACCGGAGAGAATTCCCACGGTGCGGGCGGTTACGCGGTGCTTCGACGTCCGCCGTCGAAGCACCCGATGATATTGAAGGCGCGCGAACGGGGGTGTCATCAAGGCGCGCAATGAATTAGCGGTGTGTATGTGCCGATGTCGGTGCGGACCCCGTTTACCACTCTGTCCAGTGTGCGCAAGCAGTGCCGCACCACGCCTCGACGTGGCCTGCGTATCCTCGCGGCGTGACCGACGACGCCAGGTTTTCAAACGTCAGCGACTTCCCGGCTGCTGTTCCAGGAAGAGTGTTCGATGCCGCGCCGAGCAAGTCGTCGACGCTGGGCGATCGCTATGTCCACCCCGTCCCCTCGCCGCGACGTCCACGCCGAGCCGAGGCGGTGACCTACCGGGTGCGGGTCGACCTGCGGGGCGCCGCGCCTCCCCTGTGGCGTCGTTTAGAACTGTCATCGGATCTGTTTCTCGACGAACTGCACGAGGTACTGCAGGCCGCCTTCGGCTGGACGGACAGCCATCTGCACGAATTTCGTAGCGGATCCGCCTATCACGATCTCGAGGTCGAACGGTACCTGTGCCCGTTCATGCTCGAGGAGGACGACGGCGGGGTGGCGGAGGAGCGTGTTCGTCTGGACGAGTTGCTGGTCGATCCCGAGGATTGTCTGTCCTACTGTTATGACTTCGGTGACGACTGGCTGCATATGCTCGAACTCGAGGCGGTCCTGCCGCGCACTGCCGCGACTCCTCGGGCGATGTGCACGGCTGGACGGCGCCCGGGGCCACCCGAGGACTGCGGTGGGATAGGCGGATACGAACTCGTCGCCGCGGCAGCCGATGCTGGACATCCCGATCACGCCGAGGCGCTACGGACCTTCCGCGAGTGGCATGGGGACGTCGATCTGGATCACTTTCGGCCCACACCGTTCGATATCGACGGAATCAATTCTGCCCTAACGGAATTCGGTACCGGCGAGGCTGCGCCGCGGCCCGATGAGGCCGATGGCGCGATACTGCATGCGCCCGCGGTACTCGCGGCGCTCTGGGCTCGGTTGCCGGCCTCCACCGCTCGGCGAAAACTGTTGACGCTCATCGGTCGAACCGAATTCGATCGCCCCGTACAGATCGATGCGGATGAGGCCGAGCGTGTCGTGCTGCCGTATCGGTGCCTGCTCGACCACATCGGCGTCGACGGGGTCGCGCTGACGCAGGCGGGTTATCTGCCGCCACGTGTGGTCTCGGCCGTATTCACTGAGCTGGAGATGGATGAGCATTGGATCGGTAAGGGGAATCGGGAGGACATGACGCCGCAGGTGCTCGAGCTTCGCGAGTCCGCGCAGAAACTTGGATTGATTCGTAAACATCGTGGGCGACTGCAGGTTACGAAGAAAGCTCAGTCCCTGCGGGAGGATCCGGCCGCGCTGTGGCGACATCTCGCCGCGAGGACCTCCGAACTGACTCGCAACACCTTCGAACGAGAGGCCGGGCTCTTCTATCTGTGCGCGCTCGCGGGCGGCGCCGGGGAACCCGTCGACGTCACCGCGCAATCGTTGACGGCGCTGGGCTGGTGCTCCGCCGACAATATCCGCTGCACCTCAGCCGATGCCGCCGCAGGAGTACGGCACGTGCGGTACATGCTCGACAGGCTTGGTCTACTTCGGCGCGCGGATCGTCTTGGCCTGCATACCGAACCGACGCATGGAGCGCGCTTGTTCGCGAAGGCCGCGCTGGTCGAATAATCGCCGATGTATCAACCTGGAACGGCATCCCGACCGAACTCACCTACCGCCCCGTTCGAACCGCCGATCCATCCAGTCGGCGGTGTTGGACAACAGTCGACGAACGGCCGGGCTGTCGTAGATGGCGATGTCGGTTGAGGCCGCGGCTGCTGCCATTGCGTCCAGCAGGCTCTCACGCTGCCGGTCGATCTCATTTCGCAGCCAGTCGGGCTCGATGTGCAGGGCCGGAGCGAACCGCACCCAATTGTCGACCGTAATTCGATCGGCATGGAACATCCCTCCGACGGACATCGACAAGCTGTTCCCGGAACCGTCGGAATAGGCGAGATGGGAGTTGAGGTCGTACAGCGGTGCGAGACGGATGGTCTGTCCGCTGAGCAGAAGCGAGTAGTTGCGGGCGTGAGCGTCCGTGCCGCAGACGAGCCAATTGAAGATGAGCGCCCGAACGAGTCGGCGCACGTCATCCGATGGTTGCCGACTTTCCCGGCGAATCAGATCGGCCAGCGAGACTGCGCCCGGACCGCCCTGGCTTTCGTACTTGCGGGTGGGCCACATGCCCAGTGCCTGGCACATGTCTTCCTGGTGCACGCGAATCCACCGGCCGTCGGATTGCTGGGCGCGGTCGTAGCGCTCCACGACGATGGCGCGCTCATCGCCGAACTCTTCGACCGAACACTTTGCGACGCTCAGTTCGAGGTAACTCGCCGTGCGTAACGTCACGGCCTCCACCAGATCCTGGTCGGTCATGCCGGGAATGGCGGGTTTGAGGATGTGAGTGGACGGCACGCTGCCTGACGGGTCGGTCCAGCCGCCTTCGGTGCGGTGAAGTGCGATTTTCGCTTGCGCCCCCGCGAGGGAGAACTTGCCCTGCCCGTTGTCGATATCCGATACAGGCAGATCCGCCTTGGCGCGGCGAAGCATTTCCGCGATTCGAGGACCATCCAATGGGATCAGGCGTCCGGATCGTTCCAGCACGGCTTCGAGGCGTTCGGGGCGAACGAACTGCGCAGCGCCGGCGAGGTCCTCGCCGACATGCCGCAAGAGAGAGTAGGCGTCGTTTTCGTGGGAGATGCCGAACTGACGTCGCCACTGTCGAAGGGTTTCGGGGCGATCCGGCAGAAGGCCGGAGAGCCACGGATCCAAGATCGATTCTCGGTATCGCCCTATCGGGCCCGGCATCGACACCGACAGCGGGGTGAAACTCTGCCCGCGAGAGTCCGAATAGCGCAGTCGCATCCGGCGTTTTCCCGTGCGCTGGACATCGCCGATCACGCGGCCGTTCATCACGACATATAACTGATGCTCGTTCGCGATGCTCATCGGTTGTACTTCTCGAGGTGCGCTTCGAGATCGATTGGTTCATCGTCGATGGACTCGTGTGCGCCGGTTCGGAATCTTTCCGGCGGAGTCAGCATGAGTGTCACGTCCAGGGCCGCGGCAACACGCATGACCATGTCGAGCGGTGCCGACGGCTTGTCACCCATCTCGAAGGAGTTGAGCCACTGCCGCCCCACGCCGGCCAGCTCAGCCAGCGCGGACTGGGTGACGCCGTCGGCAACCCTGACCTCGCGCAGCGCAGGTCCCAGGTCGTCGGCCCGATCCACCCTTGCTGTCGTCATACGGCGACATTAGCGTATGTCGCTGTATGGCGACAATAGAAGATGTCGTCGTACGGCGACATGTATAGCAATGTTCGGACTCCGCAGCATCGTGTTCTTGGAGCACCCGCCGCCCGCGATAGTCGATTATCGCTCGAAGACAGCCACGCCGACTACATCAGCGCAGGTTGGCAGGGTGTTACAGGGCCACATCCCCCCGATCGAGCCCTGTTCATCTCGACTTCACGCTGGGCAGGGGCCTGTGCCCGTCGTTCCGGCAGTGTGACCGCCAGGATCAGCACGGTCAGTGGCAGGCCGATCGCGATGACGAGTCCGAGTGTGACCACTCTTCGCGTCTCACCTCTGGGTGTCAATGCCGGGTCGTGGTCCCTGTGCAGCAGGGCAATCGGGGCTGCTGCACGGTGTATTCACGTGCCTGTCTACAACAGGCCGGATTCCTCGAGGCCGGCACGCAGGCGTTGCTGATGCTCCGGCGGGCCCTGCCGGTATGGCATACGCAGTGCATCGGAGGAGATGACGCCGAGCATTTTCATCGCGGCTTTGGACTGGATGGCGCCCTGTGAGACGTGCATGATCGCGTCGACGGCGGGGATGAGACGCCGGTGGATCTCGCGTGCCCGAGACAGGTCGCCGCGGCCGACGGCGGCGATCATCTCCGCGTAGCGATCGCCCGCGACGTGACCGACCACCGACACGATGCCGGTCGCGCCTTGAGCGAGGTGTGGGAGGTTGACGACGTCGTCGCCGGAATACCAGAGCAGGTCGGTCTGCGACATGAGCCGACTGGCCTCGAAGAAATCACCCTTGGCATCTTTGACGGCGCGCACGGCGGGAATGTCGGCGGCGCGGCGAATGGTATCGGTGCTCAGCGCCGTCCCGGTCCGGCCCGGGATGTCGTACAGCATGACCGGCACACCGCCACCGGCCTCGGCGACCAGACGGAAGTGTTCGAGGATGCAGTCCTGCGGCGGCTTGTTGTAATACGGCGTGACAACGAGCAGAGCGTCCGCCCCGCAGGCAACCATCTCGCGCGCCGCGCGAGTGGAATGCTCGGTGTCGTTGGTGCCACAGCCGGCCATCACCGCGACGCGGTCGCCCACGGCCTCGACCACTGCCCGCACGCAGGCGTAGTCCTCCTCGTCGGTGGTGGTGGCGGACTCACCCGTGGTCCCGTTGACCAGCAGTCCGTCATGGCCGTGGTCGGCGAGATATACGGCGAGGTTCTGCAGGCCGTCGTAGTCGATCGAGCCGTCGGCGTGCATGGGGGTCACCATCGCCGTGATGACTCGACCGAAGGGAGTGTCCACCATGATCGTGAGATTACATCCGGCGAGCACGTCACCGCCCGCGCGGAAGGCCCCGTGCCCACGCGAAGTGCGTCGTCGGGTGGTTCCGCGGGCGCTCGCCGGGGGCAAGAGCCTCAACCAGTGACTGGCCCGACCACTCCTGCCGTGGTCAAGCGCGGCGTAAAATTTTTCCAGAGGGTTGCGCTATGCAACAGCGATTGTGGGTGTGGATTGCGGCGTTCCTGATGACACTGGGAATGTGCACTACGTTCGCGTGCAGTAGCGGCAGCGGACCCGAGCGTGCTGCACCAGACTCGACCACATCTTCCCGGGTAGGGGCGCCCGTGCTGGTCGCGAAGATAGACAACAGTCCGCAGGCACGACCACCGGTAGGGCTCGGAGCCGCCGATTTGGTCTACGTCGAGCCGGTCGAGGGCGGTTCGAGCCGGTTGGCCGCCGTGTTCTCGACCCACAAACCCGCGGTGATCGGACCTATCCGAAGCGCGCGGGAAACGGATCTGACGCTGTTGGACCAGTTCGGCAACCCGACGTTGGCATCCTCTGGTGCCGCACCTGAGCTGGTCGCATCCATCGATTCCGCCTCGCTCCAGAACGCCTCGGCCGATCGGCACCCTGCGGCGTACTACCGTGACTACAGTCGCGCCGCGCCGCACAACCTGTTCGTCCGCTCTGATCAGCTGCCCGTAGGCGGCGGCTGGACGGCGGCTTCGCAACTGCGCTTCGGTCCTACGCCTGCCGGTGGCCGGCCCACGCAACATGAGGTAGCGCGGTATCAGGGCGCGGCGATCGGTTTCGACTGGTCACCCAGCAACCACCGGTGGCTGGTGTCCATGGACGGTGCCGCCTACACCACTGCCGATACCGGACAGCTCATGGCAAGTACGGTCGTACTGCAGAGTGTGCAGGTGCGCGATTCGGCGGTCCGCGACGTCGCGGGCAGCGTCTCGCCCGTGGCCCAGACGACTGGTGGCGGTCGGGCACTCGTACTTCGCGACGGTCAAGCGTTCCCGGCCGTGTGGTCCCGGCCCTCCCCACAGGCAGGCACAACCTATACAACCCCCACCGGTACAGCCATCTCCTTCGCGCCGGGGCAGGTTTGGACAGTTCTGATTCCAGAGCGGCTCTGGTGACTCCTGTCCTCGCGGTGTGACCGATGATGACATCGTTTCCGTTGATCCCCAGACGCCCGCTCACTTCTGTACAGAAAACCTGTACATTAATTCGTATGAGGCAGATCTCCTACACCGAGGCTCGTGCGACCCTGGCGAAAGTGCTCGAGTCCGCTACCGACGACCTCGATGAGGTTGTCGTCACCCGCGCGGGTCATGAACCGGCGGTTGTCGTTTCGCTGCGCGAATACGAGGCGCTGAAAGAGACCGCACATCTACTCGGAACTCCCGCCAATGCCAGACATCTGCAACGCGGGTTGGAAGAATTCGCGGCCGGTGGATTCGTCCCCGGTGAACGTCTGGACGTACCAGACCACGACGATTCGTCGGGAGTGGCGTGAAGTTCCAGTTCTCGAGCGAGGCGTGGAACGACTACACCTGGACGGTCGCGAACGATAGGGCGGCGGCGCGCAAGATCAACCGCCTCTTCGATGACATTGCCGCCCACGGCCAAGCCGATGGCATCGGGAAGCCGGAGCCGCTGATACACAATCTGGCCGGCTGGTGGTCGCGGCGGATAACCCAGGAACATCGCTTGGTGTACCAGGTCGAGGACGAGGTAATCCGCGTCCTGTCGTGCCGCTACCACTACGAGTAGGACTCCAGAAACTACGACCGCCCAGTTCCGATCTACCCTACGGTCGCCATGCGGCGGCAGTATCGAGTGTCGCCGTTCGGTGACAAGGCGGACAGTCGGTGACAGCCGTCAACCGGCGTGGTTCGACCAGGTTTCTCCGTCCCACCATCGCCAGTTGGCGACATGTTGCGGGTCGGGATACCAGCTTGGTGGGCAGCGGATTGCTCTTTCAGACGAAGGACGCCAGCCTCGACCTGTGCTACGAGAGTTCTGGCGCGGGTGGGATCACATGGACGTGTTGGCTTACGTTGCGGGTGATGGAGATCAGTCGATTTCGTTGATGCACCGACGCCGGTCGCAAACAACCGAATCCATTTGTCCCAGTCGCTTCTCGGATTAATCTCGGACGTGCCCGACTTCGGTAATTACCAATGGGGGCAGTGGCTTTCGGTATGATGCGAAAAAGGCACCTCTCGCCCGTGGGTGAGAAGTGCCTCTTTCGTCAAACTGTCAGGAACTTATCGTTCGGTTCCCGATGTCACCAGGTGCGGCAGCGGTTGTCGCGGTGACCGTTGCGGTCGTTGTTGTTGTTGTGCCAGTTGCCGTGGCGGTCGCAGTGCCGGTCGATGCCCTTGGGGGCGCCGCCGCCGCGCCAGTCGTTCGAGTCGGGCTGCGGCTGCTGGTGGGCGGGAGTCACCACCTCCGCGAGTGCGGGGGCGGCGAGGGGGGCGCTCAACATCGCGCCCACTGCGACCGCGGCGAACGCGCGTCCGATTATCTTGCGCTGCATTGTGACTCACTTTCAGTCAGCCGAACCGGCGGCGGCCTGTCCGACCGCCGGGGGAACTGCAGATCCTCATAAAACGCATCGGATCTGTACCGCAGCCTTGCTGAGAAGGCAAACAAAAGTTACGCAAGCGTCAAAAATTTTACAATAGGAATTGTTTTGAAAGTACCCGATGTTCGTATTTGTCCGTATTTACGTCTTACGGACTTTCTGCTCTAGTCTGGAACGATCTTCGCCGGTGCGGTACGCATCGCAGCAGCAAGCCCTTCGAGATGATCGGCCCCGGCAACCCGTGAGCTCGCGGCGTGACCGGTGCCGATCCAGTCAGTGCACCGTGCTCAGGCAGACGACCATCTCCTCCGGTTTGGAGTAGGTGAGGTACTTGGTGGCGGAGTTGCTGCAGCCGCTGTCGTTGGTGGTGTTGTGCAGCACGTTCGTGACGCGGTAGTTCGCCTCGGCGCTGTCGCAGGTCACCTTCACGGTGTTGTCGTACTGCTTGTCGAGGCAGTCGCCCTCGTCGACGTTCAGTTGCAGGCACAGGTTGTAGCCGCCGGAACCGGTCTGCCAGACGCTCGCGTAATTGCCGTCGGGGCAGGTCGAGGTGCTCTTGTCCTGACGTTCGGCGACCTTGTAGTTGGCGTCCATGCTGCTGCAGTCGGTGATGTCGACCTTGGGGTCGTTGGTGGTGCCCCCGACCTTGACGCACTGGCCGACCTGGGCCTTCTCCGCATCGGGTTTGGTGACCTGATGGCAGCCCCAGCTGACGAGGTAGATCAAGCCGACCACGACCACGAGTCCGATCAGGGAACCGAGTCCGGACTTGAGCCGACGGCCGATACCCGCCGCACCCGCACCGAGTCCGGAGGCCGCCCCGCCGCCCCAGGACGGCGGCTGCCCGCCCGGGGTGAGCATCGGTCCCTGTGGATAGGCGTTCGGGTCGTAGCCCGGCTGCCCCGGAACCGGTTGTCCCTGTGGATAACCTGCTTGACCCTGACCGAAGCCCTGCTGTCCCGCCTGGGGATAACCCGACTGAGGCGTCTGTTGCAGATGCGTGGTCGGATCCGCTGCGGACTGTCCCTGCGGCAAGTAGGCCGTCTGGTCCGGCGACTGCCCTTGTTGCAGGTAAGCTCCCTGCTCCGGTGACTGCCCCTGCATCGGATAACCGGGTTGTTGTCCCCAGCCCGGCATGGATTGCCCCTGCGGCATCTGCGCGGTCGGGTCGGCCCCCTGGGGATATCCCGTCTGCCCCGGAACCGACTGGCCCGCCTGTGGATAACCAGCGGGCTGTCCCTGCTGTGGATAACCTGCCTGCCCCGGAATCGGCTGCCCCTGCTGTGGATATCCATACTGCCCCTGCGGATATCCGGGCTGTAGCTGTGGCTTACCGGTCCAGTCCTGCGGGTTCCCGGACTGTCCCGACGGGTTGTCCGACGGTCCCGGCGGGGGTTGCGGTTGCATTCGTGATGTCCTTATGGTCTGTCGTCTACCAGGGGTGCGAGATTCCCGCGGCCCGGCACCCTCGCGTGCCACCGCCACACCCCGTCGGCCGCTGAGAACCGCCGTGTGAACACCAATCCGCACCCGACAACCGCCGCCTGCACAGTGCTCCCCCAACGTTCCTCGACACGACCGCCGAAACGTTACCGTCGCACCACAGTGGTTGCCAGTGAGAAGAGTCCTCGGAGCGCGCGGCCCGAGCTACCGATCATGATCGACCGTGGTCGTCGGTCGGTAATGCCAACCACCCAGCACACACCGGAGCAACTGCCGGGTGGTTGGCAACGCGATAGCATCGCTCGCCGTGAACCGGATTCAGACCTCGTGGAATTGCTGAGATCGGCTCGATGGGGTCATTGCGGAGCAAATTGCGGAGATCCGCGGACGGAGCATTTCTGGTGTTGTGGCGGAGATTCCGGTATGCGGCGGCGCCGCGTTGCCGCGTCTCGAGGGGATTCTCGGCCGAGTTCGCCAGCATCGCGCTGGAGGCTGCCGCCCGGATCCGTTGGCGTGAAACAACTCCCCGGTACGCCGCTGGGCGAACTGGTGCTCAGCTACCCGGATACTCCGTCGCTTCGTGCGACGCGTGCTGAGCGGAATTCTGGCGTTACCTGTCGGCCGTGCGCCTCGAGTCGAGTCGAAGGAACTGGGCCGAATGGGTCGTCGTTCAGTCGGATTCGGTTGCGGTGCGGACTGTTCGGCGCTGATCTGTGAGCGGTCCGGTTCATCAGCTTAGGTAATGACGGCCGGTGCTGCGTGTGACAGTGCGCCGCGTTGCGCTCGGTTCTGGTTGGGGGCGTACGCGATCGAGCGTTCCGCGTGCGGTGCCCTGCGCCATCGGACGTACGCGATGGTATCGATTCATGTTGTGGCACAGAACTTTCCATAGCGCAAAAGCGTGAGCGCTGGGCCGGTGCGATGGCCCGGCCCAGCGTCGAACGAGATCGATGTACAGCGGAAGCGGGAGTCGAATCCGCTCCCGATCCGCACCTCTACCTGACGGTTCGCTGCAGAATGTTGTTGCCCAGCTCGCGGGTGAACAGCGGCACCCGGTCGGGGGCGGCTCCGGGGATGACGTCGTCGAAGTCGCTGGTCTGGTAGTCGAGATTCTGCTGCGGCATCCCGGGTTCGGCGACCACGTATTTCATGGGCCGCATCGGCCAGGAACCGACCTCGTCGAGGGCGGCGATCTCCTGCATGGTCGGTTCGGTGCTGTAGTAGGACACCATGCACTCGGTCTGGTGGTCTATCCGTTGGGATTCGAACCTCGCCAGGCTGTAGCGCAGCAGCAGGGCGCCGCGGCCGATGGCGCAGATCGTGAGCGGGTTGCTGCTGAGCCGCTCGGCGATCGTGCGCATGATCACCTCGGCGAAAGTGCGGTAGCCCTCCTCGAGAGTCCTGCTGACGCTCGGCGACACCAGGATCAGGTCGAGGCGGGCGTCTTTGAGCGCGGCGCGGAACGAATAGCCCGGGTCGTCGATGTCCTGGGCGAAGGCGGCGGGTTCCACCGGCCCTTCCGCGGGATCGCCGATCAGGACGAACGGGCGGACGATACGGTCGCGGGAGGGGAATACCGCCGCGGAACCGAACGGAAGCTGCCATTGCATGACTGGTGCGACACTGGTCATTCGTCGAACTCCTCACATTGGTTTGGAAGAACCGGGAGAGAAGAACCAGCGAACAGCCCATCTGCGTATACGACCGATCGGAAACGGGATGTCGATCTGCAGGGGCCGATTCCAGTATTCCGCATATTCGGCTTGGCGCAACGATTTTCTCGGCGAGGGGGTCGAGCATGGCACACGCCCCGGTGAGCGAGGTCTGCGACGGGTCTGACGGCCTCGGTGAGCGGGCCGATCACGCCGCACCGGCACGATGCCGGGTAGCGCTGTGGGATTTCACAAAAATTTCCGATGTCGCCCCACGGGTGGGGACTATACGCAGTCGAAATGGGGCTGCTCTGGCGATTTCGCCTCTCACGGACCGTTCGGCATGTAACGATGTGCCTGTTTTTGGCAGTGCTGCAGTATGGGAGAACAGCCCGTGGTCGGGGTGGGTACGGCGATACCGCGTGCGATCGGGCTGATCGCACTGCTGTCGCTCGTCGTCATCGCGTTGCGCGGCTATCTGCCGGGTGGTGACGGGCCGCATGTGGGCTCGCCGCCGTCGGTGATCGCCGTGGCGTTGATGCCGGTGCTGTCGCTGGTGTCGATCGTGATTCTGCTGGCGGGTGTGATCACCAGTCAGCATCGGCTGCCGCTGGCCCTGCCCGACGCGCATCCGGATCGGGTGCGGCGGCCGGTGCGCAAGCGTCGGCTGGGGTTGTACCTGGTGGTCTCGCTCGCGGTCATCGCGGTGCTCGGTGCGCTGTTCTGGGCGATCTATCAGCTGAGCGTGGTGCATCCCGCGTCACCGGCGCAGAGTCCGAGCGCGCAACCGTCCACGGCGCAGCCGTCCACCACCGCGCCGCCGTCGCCGGGACCGACCGTCGAATCGCCGCTCAGCGCGGACGCCATGATCGTCATCGGGGTGTCCGCGGGCGCGCTGATCCTCACGGCGATCGTCGGATTGATCGTGGTCGGGGTGGGCACTCGCCGTCGTGTGCACGCACCGGCGGCCGAGGCCGAGTCCGCGCCGGCGCAGGAGGCGGTCTCGCTGGCGCAGGTCGCCGAGATGGGCCTGGCCGCGATGATCGCCTCCGGGAAGGAACCGCGGGAGGCCATCATCGCTTGCTACGTCGCCATGGAAAGCGGCCTGGCCCGCGCGCGCGAGGTGGCCCCGCTGATCTCCGACACCCCCTCGGAGGTGCTGGCCCGCGCCTTCGACCGCGGCGTCCTGCGCGACGCCTCGGCACGTGAGCTGGTCATCCTGTTCGAGGAGGCGCGATTCAGCCCGCATTCGATGCTGGAGTGGCAGCGTATGCGTGCGGAACAGTTGCTGCGTATCGTGCTGGGCGACCTGCAGAGGGCCGAATCATGACCGGGATGTCCGAGTGGGGACGCGGGGCGGTCGTGGGTGGATCGATCGCGTTGATCCTGCTGATCGAGGCGGTCGGGTACGACAATCAACGTGCGCTGCTACCGGTGCTGACGGGGGTGCTGGTGTTGTGCGCGGTGGGAATGCTGGTGCGGTCGCTGGCCGAACGGACGAAGTCCGACGGTCCCGCCGACCCGGCGGACAGTGATATCGAGAACGGGCCGGCGGAGATGTTGTTCCGCTGGCGGGCCCGCGCGGAGATGCTCGTCGACCGAGCCGACGGCAGCCGCGCGGACTGGGATCGGCATCTGCGGCCGTTGCTGGCCAAGGAGTTCGAATTGTCGAGCGGACATCGCATCGCCAAGGACCGGCGGGCCACCGAGGCCGCGGGCCGGTTGCAATTCGGGCCGGAATTGTGGCGCTGGGTGGATCCGGCCGATTCTCAACTGCGCGATGACAATTCGCGTGCACCGGGACGCGCCGCGCTGGACGAGATCCTGCGCCGGCTTCAGGAAATGTGAATAAAGGGTTGGAAACACGTGCGGATTCAGTCATGACGAAACCTTTGGACGCGACCGTCAAGCGCACCGACGCCGTGTTGCGCGAGGTGTCGCGGGTCGTGGTCGGCAAGCAGGACGAATTGCAGCTGATCATGATCGCGGTGCTGGCGGGCGGACACGTCCTGATCGAGGATCTACCCGGGCTGGGCAAGACGCTCATCGCCCGATCCTTCGCCGCGGCACTGGGTTTGAACTTCACCCGCGTGCAGTTCACCCCCGACCTGCTACCGGCGGACCTGATCGGTTCGACGATCTACGACATGAATTCGGGCCGGTTCAACTTCCGCAAGGGGCCGGTCTTCGCGAATATGCTGCTGGCCGACGAGATCAACCGGACGCCGCCCAAGACCCAGGCCGCGCTGCTCGAGGCGATGGCCGAGGGACAGGTCAGCATCGACGGCGAAACCTTCCCGCTGCCACAGCCTTTCATCGTGCTGGCCACCGATAATCCGATCGAGTACGAGGGCACCTATCCGCTGCCCGAGGCTCAGCTGGACCGCTTCGCGCTGCAACTGCGTCTGGGATATCTGTCCGAGGAGGACGAGACCCAGATGATCCGCCGCCGCCTCGAACGCGGTTCGGTCCAACCGCAGGTCGGGCAGGTGGTGGATGCGGCCGGACTGCTGGAGATGCGCAATGCGGTCGAATTCGTCACGGTGCATCCGGATGTGGTCGGTTATGTGGTCTCGCTGGCCGCGGCGACCCGCAGCCATCCGCAGGTGGAGGTCGGCGCGAGTCCGCGTGCGGAGTTGGATCTGATCCAGATGGCCCGCGCCCGCGCGCTGTTGCAGAGCCGGGACTACGTCATTCCGGAAGATGTGAAAGCCCTTGCCGTTCCGGCGATGTCGCACCGCATCACATTGCGTCCGGAGATGTGGGTGCGGCGCATCCGCGGCGAGGACGTGATCGCCGAATTGCTTCGCCGCCTGCGGGTCCCGCGGGCGACGGGGGCATGAGCGCGACCGTGCAGCGCGGGTCCGGCCCACCGCGCGCCGGGCTCGCGACCGGGGAGTGCCTATGAGACACCGGGATTCGAGCTCGGCGACCGAGGCCGAACTACGCTGGCGGCCCGCCGCCCTGGTCTACATGCTCGCCGTGGCGGGCGGTATGGCGCTCGCGGCGGCGGTGATACTGGGCCGCTGGCAACTGGTGGTCTTCGCCGCGCCCATGCTCGGCGTGCTGGCCAGCGCGCCGATTCAGCTGGCGCGCACCAAGGTTCAGGTCGATGGCGGAGGCGTACTGCGCTGCTTCGAAGGTGAGGAGGTGGTGCTGTCCGCGGCGGCCTTCGTCGAGGAGGGACACGCGCTGCTGCGTTGCAAGCCCGAACAGCTCGACGGTATGGAACTGCGCGTGGAGAAGTCGGTGGACTCGGGGACCGCACCGGCCGGATTGCGGATGGCATTGTCGGCCGCGCGCTGGGGACGCTATCCGATGCGGATCCGCGTGACGGCGTTGAGTCCGGCCGGGCTGGCCACCGCCGCGGTGAGCCTGCCCGCCGGGCAGGTGTACGTGTATCCGATCGCCGATCCGCAGCCGATGCGGTTGCCGCGCACCGAATATCCCGAGCGGATCGGCACCCATCTGACCCGTCGTCACGGTCCCGGCGTGGAGTACGCCGACATTCGCGCGTATACGCCAGGTGATCCGCTGCGCACGGTGAACTGGTCGGTGAGCGCGCGTCGCGGCAGGCTGCACGTCACCGAGCGGCTCACCAACCGCGCCGCGGATGTGGTTGTGCTGCTGGACAATTCGTTGCAGGCTCCGGGCCCAGCGTCGGATTCGCTGGAGTTGTCGGTGCGTGGGGCCGCGCAGGTGGCCCAGACCGCGTTGCAGGCGGGCGATCGCACCGCGGTGGTCTGCCTGGGGCAGTCGCCGCGCTGGCTGCGGGCCGATATCGGGCGACGGCAGTTCTACCGCATCGTCGACACCGTGCTCGATGTGGGCGACGAGCACATATCCACCTCCGGGTCGCTGGTTCCGCACGCCGCGGTGCCGATCGGTGCGATCGTGGTGGCGTTCTCGACGATGCTGGACACCGAATTCGCCCTGGCGCTGATCGATCTGCGCAAACGCGGACATGTCGTGGTGGTCGTGGATGTGTTGCGCGGCACGCCATTTCGCCAGGATCTGGATCCGACGATGGCGCGCATGTGGCAGTTGGAGCGGATGGCGATGTACCGGGATATGGGCACGGTCGGGGTAGACATCGTGGCCTGGTCCGAGGGCACCCGGCTGGATCAGGTGATGCGGTTGATTCCGGAGCGCCGACGACTGGTGCGGGTGCGGCGATGACCAGATTCCTCGCGGTGCTGTCCGGGCTGCTGCTGATCACGGCGGTGGGAATCGTCATGCCCTGGCTCGCCATCGCGGCCGGGGTGCTGGTGGTCGCGGGGTGGTGGTCGCGAGTCTGCGCGGTGGGTGCGGTTCTGGTCGCCCTCGGCGCGCTGGGCTGGGCCGATTCCGGTGCGCTCGCCGCGGCCGCGACGGGGCTGGTGGCCACCACCTATCTGCTCAATACCGCCACGGTGTCCGCGCCGGTCGGGGTGGTTCCGACGACGCTGCCGTCGGTGGCGGGCGCGGTATGCTTCGCCGCCGTGGCGGTCATCGCGACCGAGATTCCCGCGCGGCTGGAATGGGTGCCGCTGGCCGCGCCGGTGCTGGCGGTGCTGGTGTTCGCACTGGTGATCCGGGGTGTTGCCGCGCGCACGGACGAGTGAGCCGGTGGTCATTACCCGGTTCTGCCTGCGGTGATGCTCGGCACAATTATGTCACGGTAACTACTACAGCTTGTAGTCTGTTGGCATGTGGATCATCCCCGTTGTCGCCGTTGTCTGCGCCGTCGCGATCGGCGGCCTGTTCACGACGGGCTTCCCGAAGGACTGAATCCCGGTCGAGAGTGATCGGCGAATCCCGCCGTCGCGACCGGTCGGTGTGTGCCCCGCGTCCGTGAACGGGCATCGCCCGGCCTCTCGATGAAACGGGTATCCTCTTGTCCCAGTGGGGATCTCGGTGATATATCTCATGGGTCCGATAAGGCCAGAGCCATCGAGACCCATCGAGCCGACAGCCTTGCCGCTGATGTGTACGCCGAGCGTTTCGTGCGGGCCGCCGGGGTCTCCTCGACGTGGCCGACCCATCCGGCGCAGGTGCCCGATGGTGACTCGAATCCCTTGTGGGGCAGGTTCGCTCGGTACTTCGGCCTGCGCACCAGGGTCTTCGACGACTTCCTCGTCGAGCGGGCGCAGGCCGGTACGCGGCAGATCGTTCTGCTCGCGGCCGGTCTCGATACGCGCGCCTTCCGGCTCGATTGGCCTGCGGGACAGGTGATCTACGAAATCGACCGCGCCGGTGTCCTGGCCTTCAAACACGAAGTGCTCGAAGCCGTCGCGGCCGCCCCGACCACGACGCGGCATCCGATCGCGGCCGATCTCGGCGCGGACTGGGCCGAATCCCTGCTGCGGGCCGGTTTCGACCCGACCGTGCCGACCGCCTGGCTGGTGGAGGGTGTGCTGTTCTACCTACCCGCGGCCGTCGAACAGAACCTCTTCGAGACCCTCGATTGGCTCAGCGTCGAGTCGAGTCGAGTGCTCTTCGAGATCAAGCCCGGCGTCGAATCTCCCGAAGTCCGAAGCAGTTCCATCTATGCCGCGACCGAACAGCAGCTGGATATCGACCTGCCCGACCTGTTCGATCACGATCTGCGCCCGGACTCCACGGGGTATCTGACCGAACGCGGTTGGTCCACCGAGACCCGCACGCCTTTCGATTTCGCTCACCTGAACTCCGGTCTTTCACCCGAACCGAACGACGCGCTGGCGACCAACCGCTGGGTGTTCGCCCGGAAACTCGGTCGGGAATCCGTCGATCAGCCTGCGTGACCGACGGGTTCGTCTGGAGGCCCGCGCCATCGGAACGTCCCGGAAGAACTCCCCGCGTCGAATTCCGAAGGTGTGCTTCGAGTTCAGCGGAAGGCGGAGCAACCGGTCACGGCCTGTCCGATCACCAACTGGTGGATCTCCGAGGTGCCCTCGTAGGTCAGCACCGACTCCAGATTGGAAGCATGGCGCAGGATCGGATATTCGAGACTGATGCCATTGGCTCCCAACAGGGTTCGGCATTCGCGAGCGATCTTCAGTGCCTCGCGGACATTGTTCAGTTTGCCGACGCTGACCTGTTCCGAGCGCAACGTCCCGGCATCCTTGCGGTTGGCCAGATGCAGGGCCAGCAGCATGCCCTTACCCAGTTCGACGGTCATATCGGCCAATTTCAGCTGGGTGGCCTGATAGGCGGCGAGCGGTTTGCCGAAGATGTCCCGGTCGCGGGTGTAGGCGATGGCCGTCTCGAGGCAGTCGCGCGCGGCGCCGAGCGCGCCGAAGACGATGCCGAAACGCGCCTCGTTCAGGCACGACAGCGGCCCGGACAGGCCGCGCGCCTCGGGTAGCATCGCCGAGGCCGGCAGCCGGACTCCGTCCAGGATCAGCTCACTGGTCACCGAGGCCCGCAGCGACAGTTTGTTCTTGATCTCCGGTGCGGTGAAACCCGGTGTCTCCGTGGGGACTACGAAGCCGCGGACCTTGTCCTCGGTCTGCGCCCACACCACCGCGACGTCGGCGACCGATCCGTTGGTGATCCACATCTTGGCGCCGTTGAGAATCCAGTCGTCCCCGTCACGGCGGGCGTTGGTGCGCATATCGGCCGGGTTGGAACCGAAATCGGGTTCGGTGAGCCCGAAGCAGCCGATCGCCTCGCCCGCGGCCATCCGCGGCAGCCACTCGTCCTTCTGCTCGGGGGAGCCCCACCGATGGATCGCGAACATCGCCAGCGAGCCCTGCACCGAGACCAGGCTGCGCAGCCCCGAATCGGCGGCCTCGAGTTCCAGGCAGGCCAGCCCGTAGGCGAGCGCACTGGTCCCGGCGCATCCGTAGCCGTCCAGATGCATACCCAGGACACCGAGTTTGCCCAGCTCCCTTGCCAATTCGCGAGCCGGGATGCTCGCCGACTCGTACCATCGCGCCAGCTGCGGTCGCAGCCGATCGGCGGTGAACGCGCGCACGGTGTCGCGGATCGCGCGATCCTCCTCGCCGATCAGTTCTTCGACGTCGAACAGGCCGAGCGGGGTCTGCGGGGTTGGCATGGGATGTCCTTTCACAGGGGGGTCCGGCGGGTCACAGGAATGCGCTGACGCCGGTCTCGGCGCGTCCGATGAGCAGTTTCTGAATCTGGCTGGTGCCCTCGTAGAGGGTCATCACCCGGGCGTCACGCAGGTATTTCTGGACCGGATACTCGTCGATGTAGCCGTAGCCGCCGAAGATCTGGATTGCGCTGTTCGCCGCGCGCACGGCGGCCTCGCTGGCGAAGTACTTCGCCTTGGACGCGGCCGTGCCGAACGGCTCACCGCGTTCGATGAGATCCGCTGCGCGCCAGACCAACAGCCGTGCGGCGTCCAATTCCACCGAGATATCGGCGATCATGTCCTGGATCAGCTGGAACGAGGCCAACGGCCGGCCGAACTGCTGTCGCTGCGTCGCGTAATCCACCACCGTGTCCAGACATCCGGAGATGATCCCGACACATCCGGCGCCGACGGAAACGCGGCCCTTGTCCAGTGAATGCATGGCGATGGCGAACCCCTGGCCCTCTTCGCCGAGCCGGGCCGAGGCCGGGACGCGCACGTCGGTCAGATATATCTCGCCAGTCGCCTGCCCGCGCAGCCCCAATTTCCCCTTGATCTCCCTGGTTTCGAATCCGGGGGTCGCGGTGGGCACGAGGAACGCGGAGACGCCCTTCGGCCCGGGGCCGCCGGTTCTGGCGAAGACGAGGCACACATCGGCCCAGGTTGCGTTGGTGATGAACATCTTCTGGCCGTTGAGCACGTACTCGTCGCCCTCGCGGCTGGCGCGGGTCTTCAAATTCCCAGCGTCCGAACCGGTGTCGGGTTCGGTGAGACCGAAGCAGGCAAGCACCGATCCGTCGGCGATCCGCGGCAGCCAGCGCATCTTCTGCTCCTCGGTGCCGTGCGACAGGATTACCTTGCCCACCAGTCCCATCGACACCGAGACGATGCCGCGCACCGCCGAATCGGCGCGGCCGAGTTCCTCCATGCCGATGCAGTAGGTGATGTAGTCGCCGCCGAGTCCGCCGTACTCCTCGGGGATGGTCAGGCCGAAGAAGCCGATCTCACCCAGTTTCGGGACGATCGAGATGTCCACGCTCTCGGCGCGATCCCAGGCGGCGCGCTGGGAAACCACCTCCTTGTCCAGGAATTGCCTTGCGTAACTGCGAAATTCGAGTTGAGCTTCGGTGAGGGTCAGGTCCATGGTCACTCCTGGGGGCGGGGGCGGGCGGATGCGGTGCCGTCGGAGGCGTAGTCGTACCAGCCGCGGCCGGTCTTGCGGCCCAGCTCGCCGCGCTCGACGAGCAGCCGGACGCTGCGGCTGGGCGCGTCGCGCGGATCGCCCGAGGCGTCGAAACGCGCTGTCTTGGTGAGATATCCGATGTCGATGCCGGTCAGGTCCATGAGTTCGAATGGCCCCATCGGATAGCCGAGCGCCGTACGGCAGACGGTGTCGATCGCCTCGACGGTCGCGATATCGCCTTCGAGCAGGGCGATCGCCTCGTCTCGCACGGCGTTGAGGATCCGGTTGGCGATGAAGCCCGGAATCTCGCGGTCGAGCACCACCGGGGTCTTGCCCAGGAGTTCGGCCAGCTGCACCGATGCGGTCACCGTCGCATCGGAAGTCTGTGGCCCACGGACGATTTCGACACATCGCATGATCAGCGCCGGATTGAAGAAGTGCAGATTGCAGACCCGGTCGGGGCGGCCGGTGGCATCGGCGAGTTCGGAGGGCACGAAGCCGGAGGAATTGCTGGCCAGGATGGCGTGCTCGGGAACCAGGCGATCCAGGCGCGCGAACAGCTCCCGCTTGACGTCGAGTTTCTCCACCGCCGCTTCGATGACGTAGTCCACGTGCGGCGCGCACTCGTCGAGGTCGGCGGTGTAGGTGAGCCGGTCCAGCGCGGCGTGCGCGTCGGTCTCGGTGACGCGTCCCTTGCGGACGCGCGAGGCCAGCAGGTCGGTCAGTTCCGACCGCGCCTTGATGAGACGGTCGTCGTCGATGTCGCAGAGCACGGCGTCGTATCCGGCCAGGGCCGCGGTCAGGGCTATCTGGGAGCCCATGGCGCCCGCGCCCACGACGAGAATGCGAGAGATCATGGTCAGCTCCCCGTGAATGCGGCGGGGCGCTTGGCCAGAAACGCTTGTGCGCCTTCGCGTTTGTCGTCGCTGGTGTAGAGCAGTGCCTGAGCCAATCGCTCGACGACGAGTCCGGTGCGCTGATCGGCGTCCATGCCGGTGCGGATGACCAGTTTGGCCAGCCGCACGGCCAGCGGACCGCGCTGGAGGATGCCGTGCGCGGTCTCCCGCGCCGCGGCGACCGGATCGTCGGTGACCGCGGTGACCAGGCCGATCGAATGCGCCTCAGTGGCATCGACCATGCGGCCGGTGAGGATCAATTCGATGGCACGGCCCACCCCGACCAGACGGCCCATCCGCTGCGTTCCGCCCGCGCCCGGCAGCACCGACAGCATCGTCTCGGGCAAGCCGAATTTCGCTGTGGGCGAGGCGATCCGGATATCACAGGCGATGGCCAGTTCACAGCCGCCGCCGAGGGCGTAGCCGTTGACCGCGGCGATGGTCGGCTTCTCGAACGCCTCGATCTCGTCGTAGAGGCGCTGCATCTCCGCGGCCAGCCCGGTGTGCAGGGTGTAGTCGCGCAGCTGGGTGATATCGGCTCCGGCGGCGAACGCGCGGTCACCCGCTCCGGTGAACACCACCGCACCCACCCCCGGATCGTCGCGGAACTCCGCGAGCGCGGCCCGCACATCGGCCTGGACCTGCCGGTTGATGGCATTGCGCACGTCGGGGCGATTGAGGGTGAGCACCGCGACGCCGTCGGCGACGTCGGTGCGCACGGTGTCGTATTTCATCGAGAGTCCTTGCTGGTCAACAGAATTCGTGGAGGATGTGCGCTCAGGCCGGATTCGGTGAGTACGGGCGGGCCGATGTGGTGATGGTCCTGCTGCCGCGTCCGGCAGTGGCGATGGTGCTCGGGTGCAGCCTGCTGGCCACCTGCGCGTGCTCGGCGGTGGGCCCGGACGATCTGCCCTCGGTTCGCGGCGGCGTCGGGGCGGGCTATCAGCTCGGGATGCAGTTCGCCGGCACCATCCGCCGAGCGCGAGCGGGGGCACGTGGTGTCCCGCCGCGTCCGCCGCGAGCCTCGATCTGCTGGTGCTGTGTCGATGGGGCGTGAGCAGGGGCCTGTGTCCTGTTGCTTCGTTCCCGCCTGCGGCCTCGACCTGCTGGTGCCGTATTCATCGCGGATGAGCTGGGGTTCGGGTGGTGACGCTTCTTGTGCCGCCTGCGGTCCCGGCCCGCTCATGCGGGATCCCCGATGTGAGCGCGCAGCTGGAATTTCTGAATTTTGCCGCTGGCGGTGCGGGGTAATTCCGGCAGAATCACTAGCCGCTCGGGCCAATACTGTTTGGCTACGCCCTTGCCCGACAGGAAGGTGCGCAAGCCCTCGAAATTCAGTTCGGCCGCACCGGGTTTGAGCACCAGGCAGGCGCAGGCGCGCTCTTGCAGCCGGGGATCGGGTACGCCGACGACGGCGACGGCCTCGACGTCCGGGTGCTCGTACAGCACGTTCTCCACGTAGGCGACCGGTATGTTCTCGCCGCCGCGAATGATCATGTCCTTGGTGCGGCCCGCGATGCGCAGATAGCCCTCGGCGTCGATGCTGCCCAGGTCGCCGGTGTCGAACCAGTCGCCGTCGAAGCATTCCCGGGTCAGTTCCTCCCGGTCGGCGTAGCCGACGAACAGGAACGGACCGGTCACCTGCAACCGGCCTTCCTCGCCCGAGGGGAGTTCGGTCCCGTCGAGGTCGACGACCCGGATCCGCATACCCGGCCACGGATAGCCGTCGGTATCGATGATCTTGTCCTCCGGATCACCCGGAATACCCAGCGTGACCAGTGCGTCCTCGGTCTGTCCCCAACCGCCGAGCACGACCGTGCCCGGCAGCACGCGGCGCGCCTCGCGCACGATCGCCCGCGGGATGGGCGCGCCCATACAGCAGAATCGACGCAGCGAGGACATGTCGCGGTCCGCCGGGATCGGTGCGGCCAGCAGGTCGTGCAGGAACGGTGTGGCGCCCGAGGTGTAGGTGATGCCGTGCTCGGCGACGAGTTCGGTGAATCGTTCCGCGTCCCAGACGTCCTGGAGCACACAGGTCGCCCCGTTCTGCACGGGAAGCCTTGCGCCGTAGAGGAATCCGGTGAGATGGGCCAGCGTCGAGGCCATGTGGAACACGGAGTCGGCGGTGATGCCCAATCGCTCGGGCAGCGGATCGTTGGCGGCGACGGCCGTATTGTGGGTGTGCATAACCCCTTTGGGCTCGCCGGTGGTGCCGGAGGTGAAGATCAGCAACGTCACCGCGTTCGGATCGGGCCGCAGCGTCGCGAGTTCGGCCGGATCGCGGCGCTGCTCCCACGGTGTGCTCATGAATTCTTCCCACGAAGATCCCACGGCCAGAACATGTTTCAGGTCCGGCAGCTCCGTCCTGATGTGTTCCACCATGGCCGGATAGTCGAATCCCCGGAACTCCTCCGGGACGACGAGCACCTTCGATTTCGCCATCCCGACCATGAATCCGACCTCGCGCTCGCGATAGATCGGAATCAGCGGATTGCTGATCGCGCCGATGCGGCTCGCGGCGAAATGCGTCACCACCCATTCGATCCGGTTGGGCAGTTGGAAGGACACCACGTCACCGGGGCGCACGCCCAGTTCCAGCAGGCCGAGTGCGCAGCGGTCGACCTCGGATCGCAACTCCGCGTAGGTGATTCGGCGTTGCGAGTCGATGAACGCGGTCTTGTCCGGGGTATGCGCGGCGGCCTCGTCGAGATAATCGGTGATGAGCCGATTGCTCCAGTAGCCCTCGCGGGTGTAGCGGTCGATCTGCTCGGCGGTGAGGATCGTCGCGAAAGTCATGGCGAACTCCGGTTCAGCTCATGGTGAGGCCGCCGCTGACGCTGACGGTCTGGCCGGTGACGTAGGCGGCCTCGTCGGAGGCGAAGAAGGCGACCACATTGGCGAGGTCGCTGGGCTGGGCGAGGCGGCGGAACGGGATCGCCTTGGTCAGCGCCTCGCGCAGGCGCGGATCGTCGCCGCCGATGGAGGCGAACAGCGCGGTATCGGTCGGGCCCGGGCATACCGCATTGGCGTTGACCTGATACCGGGCCATCTCGCGCGCAACGGATTTGGTGAAGGAGATGACCCCGCCCTTGGCCGCGGAATAGACGGCCTCGCCCGAGGAACCGACGCGTCCGGCGTCCGAGGCCACGTTGACCACCGTGCCGGATTTCTGTTCGGCCATGACCGGGAGCACGGCCTTGCAGGTGTTCAGCACCCCGTACAGATTGATCTGGATGACCCGGTCCCAATCGGCCCGATCGGAATCGACGAAGGGCGCGGCCTTGTCCCAGCCGGCGTTGTTGACCAGCACATCGATGCGGCCGAACTGTTGCCGGACCTGGTCGGCCATCGCCTGAACCGATTCGGGCGCGGTCACGTCGGCGCGCAGTCCGACCGCGCGTGCGCCCAGGGCGGCGGCGGTTTCCTTCGCCGTGTTCTCGTTGATGTCGGCGATGACCACCGTCGCGCCCTCGGCGTAGAGCTTCTCGACGATACCGCGGCCGATGCCCTGTCCGGCGCCGGTCACGATGGCGATCTTGTCCTCGAGTGTGCCCATGGCGGAATTCCTTTCGCTGTGATTCAGGGGGCGAAGCTGCGGCCCAGCAGGTTTCGGGCGATGACGAGCTTGGAGACCTGCGCGGTGCCGTCGCCGATCTCGAGTCCGATGACGTCGCGCATGCGCTGCCCGATCGGGCTCTCACTGGAGTAGGCCAGATGCCCGAAGGTCAGCAGGCACTGGTGGATGACCTCGGCGGCCAGCTTGGGGGCCCAGAACTTGGCCATGGCCGCCTCGGTGCTGTGCTCGAGACCGTTGTCCTTGCGCCACAACGCCTCATAGCAGACGTGCCGCGCGCCGCGCAGATACGTCGCGTACTCCGCGAGCGGGAAGGACACCCCCTGGAAGGTGCCGATCGGGTTGCCGAAGGTCTTGCGGTCGCGCGCCCACTGCAACGCCTCGTCGAGCGAGACCTGCGCCGCGCCCAGGCAGGCCAGACCGATGACCGCGCGTGAGTAGTCGAAGCCCTGCATCACCGAGATGAAGCCCTGCCCCGGCTCCCCGACCAGACGGTCGCGGCCGACCGGAAGACCGTCGAAATGCAGTGTGGCCCTGCCGATCGCGCGGCTGCCCAGATCGTCGAACGCGGCCCGCGAGACGTACCGATCGTCCAGATCCACCCAGAACGCGCTGACTCCGCGCGCCCCCGGACCGCCCGTGCGGGCCAGGACCAGTGCCTTGTGTGCGGACATCCCAAGGGTGATCGAGGTCTTCTCGCCGGTGATCCGCCACCCATCGCCGTCGGGCTCGGCCCTGGTCTCGAGTGCGGCGGCGTCGGTGCCGTGTTCGGGTTCGGTGATGCAGAAGGCGGGAACCACTGCGCCCGAGGCGATCTCGGGCAGCCAGGCGGCCTGCTGCTCCTCGCTGGCGTTGCGGGCGAGAATGTCGCTGACCAGGGCGTTGACGATGATCAGGTAGGTGGCGTTGAAGTCACCCCGGGCGACCTCTTCGGCGGCCATGCCCGCGATCACCGCGCTGGCGTCCTGGCCGCCGTGCCGCTCCGGGATGCGCAAACCCGTCAGTCCCATGCGGGCCATATCGGCGACCAGTTCCGGCCGCAGCTTCGCCGCCTTGTCGTCGGCCTGGTAGTGCGGGGCCAGGACCTTGGCGGCGAAGCGCCGCAACTCCTGCCGGTACGCCTCGACCTCGTCGTCGAATGTGAAGTCCATGATCAGTAGTGCCAGTCGACGTGCGAGTTGAAATCCGGCTTGCGCTTCTCGGCGAAGGCCTTCGCGCCCTCGAGTCCCTCGGGCGACGCGGTGAACAGATCCAGCGCCGACATGGCCAGGTTGGACAGGCCCGCCTGGTGGTCGGTGTCGGCGTTGAACGACTGCTTGAGGAAGCGCAGCGCGGTCGGGCTCTTCTCGGCGACCTCGTTGGCCCAGCTCAGCGCGGTCTCGCGCAGCTGGTCGGCCGGTACGACGGCGTTGACCAGGCCCATCCGCTCGGCCTCGACGGCGCTGTACTGGCGGCACCAGAACCAGATCTCGCGGGCCCGCTTCTCGCCGACCACGCGGGCGAGGTAGGCGGTGCCGAATCCGGCGTCGAACGAGCCGACCTTGGGGCCGGCCTGGCCGAACCGGGCGGTCTCGCTGGCGATGGACACGTCGCACAGCACGTGCAGCACGTGCCCGCCGCCCACCGCGATGCCGTTCACCGCGGCGATCACCGGCTTGGGGATGTCGCGAATGAGCTTGTGCAGGTTGCCGATCTCGAACATGCCGCTCTCGGTCGGGCCGTAGTCGCCGGTCTCCGCCCGCTGCTTGACGTCGCCGCCGGTGCAGAACGCCTTCTCGCCCGCGCCGGTGAGGATCACCGCCTGCACCTGCCGGTCCGCCCAGGCGGCGCGGAACGCCTTGATGAGCTCCTCGACCGTCTTGCCGCGGAACGCGTTGTACCGCTCCGGCCGGTTGATCGTGATGATCGCCGCAGGTCCCTCGACCTCGTAGCGGATGTCGTCGTATGTGGTCATCGCCAGCTCCTCCTCGTTGTTTGACCATGCTGACAAACTTTGACTATAGAGTCAATAATTGAATTTGAGGTCAAACCGGTACTCTCGGGTCGAGTCCGCCGGGAGAGCACAGAGAGGGGAGCGCGATGACTTCGGCTCAGACCGACGCGCAGGCGAGCCCGGCATCCGGCCGGGTGCAGCGCAAACGCGGCCGCCGGATCCAGGAGATCCTCGCGGCGGCGGCGGAGCTGTTCGGCGAGCGGGGCTACGACGCGGTCAGCCTCGAGGATGTCGCCGAACGTCTCGACGTCACGAAAGGCTCGCTGTACTACTACTTTTCGAGTAAGGAAGAACTCGGCACCGCGGCGATCGAGACGCTCGGCAACGAGTGGACCGACCGCCTCGAAGCGCACCTCGCGGCCACCGAGGGCACGCCCACGACGCGGCTGAGCGCCCTGATTCACGAACACATCACCATCGCCGTGCGTGACTATCCGGCCGCCCTGCGTCTGTTCCTGATGCCCCGTGAATGGCCCGACGCCCAGCGCGAACGCATCAAGGACATGCGTCAACGTCACGACCAGCTGTTCCGCCGGCTCGTGGAGGCCGGGGTCGCCTCGGGCGAATTCACCGTCACCGGGATCGACACGGCCTTGCAGTGCATGCACGCTGCGATGAGCCAGGCCCCGCTGTGGTGCGCGAGCCTGACCGGCAAGGCTCAGCAGCGCGCGGTCGACGAACTCACCGACACCCTGATGATGCTGGTCGGGATCACTCCCGCGAGGGCGTGACCGTGTCCTCGCTGATTTGTGCTGTGGCGCAAGAGTTCCTGTCGGTGGCGGCGTGAGCGGCGTCCGGTGCGGATTTGACGAGAGTGAACTGCATGACGTCGAGCAATCCGCGGCGGAATCGGTCGGCGGCGCCGCTTAGATATGTCACGTAGCGGTTGTAGACGGATTCGTCGGTGAGGCTGATCGCCTCGTCGCGATGGTCCTGTAGTCCTCGGGTCCAACGGTCCAGCGTGTACGCGTAGTGCGGTTGGAGGGATTGGATCCGCGCGACGGTGAAACCGGCGGCGGTGGCACCGTTCGTGATGTCGGCCGGTTGCGGAAGTTGCCCGCCGGGGAAGATGTGACGCCTGATGAATACGTGGAAACGGGCGTCGTCCCGGGTCACCTCGATGTTCATGCGCCGAAGATCCGCCAGGGAATAGCCGATGATGCTGTGCAGCAGCAGTCGCCCGTCCTCGGGCAGCAGGTCCCGGCAGCGGCGGAAGAATTCGTCGTATCGTGCGCGGCGGAAATGCTCGAACGCGCCGATGCTGACGATGCGGTCCACCGGGTGATCGAATTCCTCCCAGCCTTGTAGCCGCACCTGTGCCTCGGCGAGTCCACGGCGGCGGATATCGGCCGCGACGTATTCGAACTGATTACGGCTCAGCGTGAGGCCGATGGCACGCACCCGGTGCAGCTGCACCGCGCGTCGTAGCGCCGAACCCCAGCCGCATCCGATGTCCAGCAGGGTCATGCCCGGCCGCAGGTCCAGCTTGCCCAGTGCGAGATCGATCTTCGCCTGCTGGGCCTGCTCGAGCGTCATGCCCTCCCGCACGAAGTAGGCGCAGCTGTAGGTCATGGAAGGATCCAGGAACAAGCGATAGAAGTCGTCGGAAACGTCGTAGTGTGCTTGGACGTCCCGGTAGAACGGTGCGAGTTCGGCCACGATGACCACCTCCGTATGGACCTGCAACAGTCACGAAGAGCCGACCCGCAGGGTTCATTCCCGTGGACGACAACCACCGGATGATTTCGTCGGGAACGATCGGCTCCGTCGGTTACTCGAAATTCAGTTCTTCCGTGTGCGCAGACCGTCGAGCAGCACGCGGGTCAAGTGATCGTCGGCGCGGGCGTCGCAGCGGCAGACCGCCACGTGGAGCACTCCCACCACCTCCGTCGGCGGCACGTCGGCGCGCAGGTCGCCCTCGCGTTGCGCGTCCGCCGCTATCTCGGCGATCAGGCTCTTGATCTCGGCTTCCAACTCGGGCAATTCATGGCGGTCCGGATGGCCGGTGATCAGGTGCGTAATCAACGGTAGCGGCTTGGCCACGCAGTAGTCCACGACCCGCAGCAGCGCTTCCCATGCCGGGGCCCGGCCGACTTCCGCGCGCGTGGCCTCCAGCAGTTGCCGCAGCGTGTCGACCGCGATGTCCTCCAATAGGGCGCGCCGGTCCGGGAAGTGCCGGTACAGCGTGCCGACGCCAAGTCCGGCCTCCCGCGCGATGTCCTCCATCGACACGGCTTCGCCCCGCTCGTTGGCCAGCCGGAGGGCGGCGCTGGTGATCGCCGCCCGGTTGCGCTGTGCGTCCGCCCGCACTGACACCTCCCAGTAAGCGGAATCTCTGATTCATCTTATGCTAGCGTCGTGAAAGCGGAATATTGAATTCACCTTTGGAGGAATCATGCGGATCGGTCTGTACGTCGGAGACCAGAGTGATCTCCAGTCCCAGATCGGGCAGGCACGTGCGGCGGCGGAATATGGGCTGGCCAGCGTGTTCTTCAACCAGGTACTGGCGTGGGACCCGCTTACCGTCGCGGCGCTCGCCGGAGCGGCCGTGCCGGAGATCGAGCTGGGCACCGCCATCGTGCATACCTACCCGCGCCACCCGATCTCGCTGGCCGGGCAGGCTCTCACGGTGGCGGCCGCAACCGGTAACCGGTTCACCCTGGGTGTCGGGCCGAGTCACCAGCAATTCATCGAGGGCGTCTACGGGCTGTCCTATGACCGCCCCGCTCGCCACACGCGCGAGTATCTGACCGCGCTACGCGCCGAACTCTCGGGTGCCGGCCACGTCCAGGTCCCGGGCGCGCGGCCTCCCTCGGTGCTGCTGTCCGCGCTCGGTCCGGTGATGCTTCGCATCGCGGGTGAACTCGCCGACGGCACGGTCACGGTGTGGGCGACACCGCAGACGATCGCCGATCACATCCGGCCCGGGATCGATGCCGTGGCGAAGGATCCACGTGTCGTCGCGGGGGTGATGGTGAGCGTGACTTCCAGGCCGAACGCCGTGCGCGACGAGGTCGCCGCCGCGCTCGGCTTCGCTTCGGACTTCGCCACTTACCGAACGCTGCTGGACCGTCAGGGCCAGAAGAACGTCGCGGAGACGGTCGTCGCAGGGAACGAGGACACCGTCGCCGCCGCGATCCGTGCGTATGCGGACGCGGGCGCGACCGAAGTGCTGGTCAGCGTCGCCGGGGACGACACCGAGAAGGCCAGGACACTGAAACTGGCTGGGGAACTGGCCAACTCCCTGTAGGAACCATCGTGTGGTGCGTGGCCCGACTGGCACAGCCCAGCAGCGCGCGGTCGCCGAACAGGACAGCACCCTCATGACCCTGGTCGTGATCAATCCCGAGAAAGAGTGAATCGTTCCCGGCGGAATCGATCCGCGATAGTCTGGCCCGCGGCATCGTTCAAGCCGTCGCCGAAGGGGAGTCGATGATCGACCGCGCGGATGGCTACCTGGAAGCGGCTCGTTCGGTGGCCGGGCTGCTCGCCGATCCGGCGGTCGCCGCAGCCTGGGATGAGCCGAGCGCGTTGGCGGAGTTCAGTGTTCACGGGTTGGCCGGACATCTGGCATTGCAGGTCTCGCACGTATCGCGGGTGCTCGAGACGGGCGCGTCGGCCTAGGAGCCGGTATCGGCCGCCGAATTCTTCAGCCGTGCGGCATCTTTCGACAACGATGTGGATGACGAGAGCAACGTTCGTATCCGGCGGTTCGGCGAAGCGGCAGCGGCGGACGGCGTGCGGGCCTTGATCGAGCGAATCGAATCGGTGCTGCCGGTGCAGCGTGCGGCCCTGTCGGATGAGCCCGCCGATCGCGTGATTTCGTTCGTCGGAATCCCGTTGCTGCTCAACGATTTCCTGCTGACGCGCCTGGTCGAGTTCGTCGTCCACAGCGACGATCTGGCGGTGAGCGTAGGCATCCGGACACCGCTTTCCCACCACGGATCTTCGAACCCGTACTCGATCTGCTGTCCCGCCTGGCCGTCACCCGCCACGGGCAATCCGCCGTCCTGAGCGCACTCACCCGCGCCGAACGCGCTCCGGTGACGATCGCCGCATTCTGAGTGCTCACGATACTGCCGCCGCACGCGAGGAGAAGCAATCCGCCGACTCGGTTGTGATCCTCCAGTTCGCCAGCAGGGCAACGCTGTTCACCACACCGCGGTCGCGACCTGCGCCGACGGTGGAGCGCTGAGCCTGGTCGGCGGCCCGCACGGCGGCATCGATCTGATGAGCTGCTTCCCGCGCAACATCACCGTCAGCGGGGGCCTTACCCCGGCTCGCCGCTACCTTCCCCAACTGCTCGCGCAGGTCGTCGCAGGTCGGCTCGACCCGTCCCCGATTTTCGAGGCGACGGTCTCGCTGGCCGACGCCGCCCGGGGATATCAGCTGATGGCCGACCGTCGTGCAGCGAAAGTCCTTGTCCGAGTGTAGGAGTCACCGATGTGCGGATCGCGGCCGCCGCTCGGCGACCCGAGAATGAAATCCGCCGCACCGGCGGGACGAAGGTTGCAGCGGGATGAGGGACCGCTGCGTGCCTTCTCCGGCGCCGGGGCGGCGGGGTCGGGTGGTTCTAGGACGTGAAGGTCAGGCGGACGTCGCTGAGAACCGGAGCCTCCTCGCGGTCCACCACCGTGGCCGCGATGACGAGCTCATTGCTTTCCAACCACATTCGGGTCCGAATTGTTTCCCCGGGATAGAGCACACCGGCGAAACGCGCGCGGAATCCGGTGATTCGGCTGGTGTCGGAGTCCAGGACGGTGTCCGCGGCGGTCTTGCAGACCAGGCCGTAGGTGCACAGTCCGTGCAGGATCGGGTTGGGAAAGCCTGCGGCGTGGGCGAATTCGGGATCCGAGTGCAGCGGGTTGCGGTCGCCGCACATGCGGTAGAGCAGCGCCTGCTGCGGCAGGGTGGGCGTGGTCACATTGAAATCCGGTGCCCGGTCCGGCAATTCGACCTTGCTGCTGGGCCCGCGTTCGCCGCCGAATCCGCCCTCGCCCTTGGCGAAGATGGACGAGCGGGCGGTCCACAATAATTCGCCGTCCGAACCGGTGACGAGGGTCTCGTGCGCGACGACCGCGGCCGAACCCTTGTCCCACACCTCGGTGATGTGCCCGGTGCTGGACGCCTTGCCCTCGGCCGGAATCGGCCGGTGCACCACGATCTCCTGGCTGCCGTGCACCACCTTGGCCAGGTCGATCTCCACGCCCGGGAAACTGACCCGCGGCGGTTCGGTGACGCGCATGGTCGGCGCGACCGTCGCGAACGTCGGCAGCACCTGCGGCGCCCGGTCGTCCAGATAACGCAGTTCGCCCGGATCGGTCCAGCGCGCGCCCGCGCTCAGGCCCAGGTGGTAGAGCTGCACATCCGAGGGCGTCCACGCGAACTCCTGCGGCGGAAGTGCCGCTCCCAGTGCAACTTTCGGATCAATCGGCATGGGCTTCTCCTAGTGCGCGTCCGCGGCGGGCTTCACCCGATCGGTGATGTCCTTGATCGCAAGGTATCCGAACGTGATCGCGGGTCCGATGGTCGCGCCCGGACCCGCGTAGGTGTGCCCCATCACCGGGGCCGAGCAGTTCCCCGACGCGTACAGCCCCTCGATGACGGTCTCGTCCTCGCGCAGCACCCGCCCGGCGGTGTCGGTGACCAGACCGCCCTTGGTGCCCAGGTCGCCGGGCACCATCTTGGCCGCGTAGAACGGGCCCTGCACCAGCCCGGCCAGGCTCGGGTTCGGCTTGTTGGTCGGATCGCCGTAGTAGCGGTCGTACGCGCTGTCGCCGCGGCCGAAGTCCTCGTCCTTGCCCTTCTCGGCGAAGGAGTTGAACCGCGCGACGGTCTCGGCGAGCGCCTGCTCGGGAACGCCGATCTTCGTAGCCAGTTCCGCGAGGGTGTCGGCCTTGACGATCAGGTCGTTTTCCATCCAGCGGGACGGAATCCGCTGGCCCGGTTGCAGACCCGCGAAAATGTACCGGTTCCGGTAACGCTGGTCGAACACCAGCCATGCGGGCACATGCTCGCCCGGACCCTCGCCCTGTCCGTACTTGCCGCCGTACATGGTGTGCACGGCCTCGACGTAAGGAGCGGACTCGTTACCGAATCGCTTGCCCGCCGCGTCGACCATGATGCTGCCGGGCAGATTCCGCTCGGCCAGGGCGAACCACGGCCTGCCGCCCTTGAACAGGGTCGGCCCCCACCACGCGTCCTCCATGACGTCGATGTTCGCGCCCACGGCCATACCCGCGACGATCCCGTCGCCGGTATTTCCGGCCGCACCTGTTGTCCATTCGGTACCGATGGGCTCACGCTGGTACTTGTGCCGCATTTCCTCGTTGTGCTCGAAGCCGCCGGAGCCGAGCACGACGCCGTACTTCGCGCGGAAGGTGACCGGCTCGCCGGCTGTGCCGTCCGCCCCGCCCCCCTCCCTCGCTTCGACGCCGACCACGCGCCCGTCCTCGACGACCAGTCCGGTCATCGGGGTGTTCAGCAGCAGCGGCACATTCGCGTCCATCAGGCCCTTGCGCATGGCGGCGATCAGCGCCTGGCCCATGCCGAGCAGGTGCTTGCCGGTCCACTTGGCCAGGTAGGTGCGCGCGCCGACCCGCATCGCGGTCAGCATGCCGCGCGGATGACGCCTGATCAGGTTCAGTTTGACGAAGTCGGCCTGGGTGACCACGACGTTCAGCGGGGCCTTCGCGTACGGCGGCTCCAGGTTGAACCGCTCGTCGCCGAGGACCTTGGCGTTGAACGGCTTGGGTTCACAGGAACGTCCCGAGGAGCGGCCGCCGGGGGCCTCCGGGTAGTAGTCGGAGTAGTTCGGCACCCAGCGCATCTTCAGCGGCGTGTGGTCCAGCACGAAGTCGAACGCCTCGGCGCCGCGGTCGATGTATGTGTCGATCCGTTCCGCCGGTGCGCCGTCGCCGATGATCGCGTGCAGGTAGGTGCGCGCGTCCTCGCGGTCGTCGGGGCGGCCCGAGGCCCGCAACGCCTTGTTGCCCGGGACCCACACACCGCCTCCGCTGCGGGCGGTGTTCCCGCCGTAGTGCGCGGCCTTCTCGATGAGGACCACGCGCAGGCCGTGGTGGACCGCGGCGAGGGCGGCCGTCATACCGGCGGCGCCGCTGCCGACCACCACCACGTCGTATTCCCGATCAGTCATGTAGAACACGTTATAGAATCAGCCTACGTCTGGTCTATATTGGTGTGGCAGAAGGTACTGCTGGATCAAGTTTCCGCAGGAAAACTCGTTTCAGTTTCTGTCTCAGTCACCGGACCGGGCCCTCAGTGGAAGGAAGTAGCGTGCTGTCCGACGCGGTACGGAGGGAACTGGCCGCGGAGCTCGCGGCCGCCGAACGTGACCGGGTGCCGATCGACCCGCTGGTCACCAGGTATCCCGAGATCGACGTGGTCGATTCCTACGAGATCCAGTTGGTCAACATCCGCGAGCGCCTGGATGGCGGCGCGAAGGTCATCGGCCACAAGGTCGGTCTCTCGTCCGAGGCGATGCAGAAGATGATGGGCGTGGACGAGCCCGACTACGGCCACCTGCTCGCCGAGATGGAAGTGTTCGAGAACACACCCGTGGACACCTCGAAGTACCTGTATCCGCGAGTCGAGGTGGAGGTCGGATTCGTGCTGGGCGCGGATCTGCCGGGCGAGGAGTGCACCGAGGCCGACGTGCTGGCCGCGACGGTCGCCTACGCCCCCTCGATCGAGCTGATCGATTCCCGGATCAAGGACTGGAAGATCGCCCTGTGCGACACCATCGCCGACAACGCCTCGTCGGCGGGCTGGGTGCTCGGGCCCGAGCGGGTCGCGCCGAATGCGTTGGACATCAAGAAGATCGACGCGCGCCTGACCCGCAACGGCGAGCCGATCGCCGAGGGACGCAGCGATGCGGTGCTGGGCGATCCGACGATCGCGGTGGCGTGGCTGGCTCGCAAGGTCGCCTCGTTCGGGGTGCGGTTGAAGGCCGGTGACATCGTGCTGCCCGGTTCTTGCACCCGTGCGATCGATGCCCGCCCGGGTGATGACTTCCATGCCGAGTTCGACGGACTCGGTTCTGTTCGTCTGCGTTTCAGCTGAGGAGATTCGAGTGAGCGACAACGGAAATGCCGCCGGGAAGAAGGTCACGGCCGCGATCGTCGGGTCCGGCAACATCAGCACCGATCTGCTGTACAAGCTGCTGCGTTCGGACCGGATCGAACCGCGCTGGATGATCGGAATCGACCCGGACAGTGAGGGTTTGAAGCGCGCGGCCGGGCTGGGCCTGGAGACCTCGCACGAGGGCGCGGACTGGCTGCTGGGATTGCCGGAGAAGCCGGACATGCTGTTCGAGGCGACTTCGGCGTACGTGCATCGCGAGTACGCGCCGAAGTACGCCGAGGCGGGTATTCGCGCGATCGATCTGACTCCGGCCGCGGTGGGTCCGGCGGTGGTGCCGCCGGTGAACCTGGACGCGAATCTGGACACCCCGAACGTCAACATGATCACTTGCGGTGGCCAGGCGACGATTCCGATCGTCGCGGCCGTTTCGCGGGTGGTCGAGGTGCCCTACGCGGAGATCGTCGCCTCGGTGTCCTCGGTGTCGGCCGGGCCCGGAACCCGCGCCAACATCGACGAGTTCACCAAGACCACGTCCAAGGGCGTGGAGACGATCGGCGGGGCGCGGCGGGGCAAGGCGATCATCATCCTGAACCCGGCCGAGCCGCCGATGATCATGCGCGACACCATCTTCGCCGCGATTCCCGAGGACGCCGATACCGCGGCGATCAGCGAGTCGATCCATCGGATGGTCGCCGACATTCAGCAGTACGTGCCCGGATACCGGCTGCTCAACGAGCCGCAGTTCGACGAGCCGAGCGTGATTTCCGGTGGCATGGCGAAGGTTTCGGTGTTCGTGGAGGTCGAGGGCGCGGGTGACTTCCTGCCGCCGTACGCGGGCAACCTGGACATCATGACCGCCGCCGCCACGCGTGTCGGCGAGGTCGTCGCCGATCAGATCCGCTCGGCCCGGGTGTAGAAGGGAGCACCATCATGAATTACGTGAAGCAGCCCTATTCGCAGGAGCTGGACGTTCGCGTCACCGATACCTCGCTGCGTGACGGGTCGCACCACAAGCGGCACCAGTTCACCGCGACCGAGGTGCGCGATATCGTTGCCGCCCTGGATAATTCGGGAATCCCGGTGATCGAGGTGACGCACGGCGACGGCCTCGGCGGATCCTCGTTCAACTACGGATTCTCCAAGACCCCCGAGCAGGAACTGGTCACCATCGCGGCGCGGACCGCGAAGCAGGCCAAGATCGCGGTCCTCATGCTGCCCGGTGTGGGCGTGAAGGAGGACATCAAGATCTCGCAGGACAACGGCGCCTCGATCGTGCGCATCGCCACGCACTGCACCGAGGCGGACGTGTCGATCCAGCACTTCGGGTACGCGCGGGATCTGGGCCTGGAGACCGTGGGCTTTCTGATGATGTCGCATTCGCAGCCGCCGGAAGTACTGGCCAAGCAGGCGCGGATCATGGCCGACGCCGGGTGCCAGTGCGTGTACGTGGTCGACTCGGCGGGTGCGCTGGTGCTGGATCAGGTGTCCGACCGGATCTCCGCGCTGGTCGCCGAGCTCGGCGACGACGCGCAGGTCGGTTTCCACGGGCACGAGAATCTGGATCTGGCCGTGGCGAACTCGATCTACGCGGTGCGCGCGGGCGCCAAGCAGATCGACGGCAGCGCGCGGCGGTTCGGTGCGGGCGCGGGGAACACCCCGGTCGAGGCGTTCATCGGGGTGGCCGACAAGATCGGCATCAAGACCGGGATCGATTTCTTCGCGATCGCCGATGCCGCCGAGGACGTGGTGCGTCCGGCCATGCCGCAGGAATGCCTGCTCGATCGCCAGGCCCTGATGATGGGCTACGCGGGTGTGTACTCGAGCTTCCTCAAGCACGCCGAGCGGCAGGCCGAACGGTACGGGGTCTCCGCGGCGGAGATGCTGGTGCGGGCGGGTAAGCGCAAGCTGGTCGGCGGGCAGGAGGACCAGCTGATCGATATCGCGCTGGAATTGCAGCGCGAGCAGCAGGCCGTCACCGCCTGACCAACCGGCGCTCGAGGGGCCGCGGACGGATTGCCGTCCGCGGCCCCTCGTCGTTGTGCTGTAACAAGTTTCAGTTTTTTGTTGTAACGAGTGCCGGCCCGCGGGCGATGAGTAGTTGTGGCCGTCCTCGGATGTTCCGGGAATGGCGGGCGGTCCGCCGTGTGCTCAGTGAGATGAATCCAATTAACTCTAGAAAAATCCGATAAAACGGTTATGATTGCCAGGGCCGCTCGGAATGCTCCGAGTTGGCTAACGGTTGGTCACCGGCTCGATGCGGTAGGTCATCGGTATTGCCGGTTATACAGCCAACTTTCGGCTAATGCGATGTTGGTCGAAGGTGAAAACGAAGGGCCCGATCCATGACGAGGGGATCGGGCCCTTCTGTATTGTCTGGCGCAATGTCACAGGAGACTAATGCGGGACGTATGTACGCCGGGCAGCCCGTAGAAGACCGGCAGCGACAACGACGTGCGCGTTTTCTGGAGTCCGGATTGACGGTGTTCGCCAGAGACGGGTACGGAAATAGTTCGGTCGGCGCGATCTGCAAAGACGCCGGTCTCTCCTCGCGACAGTTCTACGAGGAGTTCACCGGCCGCGAATCGCTGCTACTCGAGCTCTATGAACAGATCGATCGGCAATCGCGGGACGCGGTCGCCGCCGCATTGGCCGACCATGCCGAACAACCCGCGGTCGAGGTCATCGACGCCTGTGTGCGCGCCTATATCGAGGCCGTCGGCCGCGATCCGCGCAAGGCTCGCGTGGCATTGGTCGAAGTGGTCGGCGCGGGACCGAAGGTGGAGAAGTTCCGCCTGGAATTGCGTCGCGCCTGGGGTGCGTTGCTGGCCGGCGCCGCGGAAGACGCTGCGCTGCACGGAGAAATCCCCACCGGCGATTACGAGATGCGCGTCCTGGCGATCATCGGCGCGGTCAACTACGTCGTCGACGCTTGGAGCGGCACCGACCCCCGCCCCAGCCTGGACGACATCATCCGCGTGCTGCGCAGAATCATCATCGGCGCAGTAGGAGCCTGAAGGGGCCGAGCGAGCTAGCATCGGGATGTGAGTCCGGGGCAGGAGCGTGCGGTGGGGCCGGGTTTCGTTGTCTGCGGGGATAATCCGCTGGTTTATCAGTTGGCGTTGCGGCTGGTGACGCGGTTCGCGCGGGCTACGGTGACGGTGGTGGTGCCGAACCTGGAGGGGAGTTATATTCCGCAGCTCGAGCGGTTGGAGCGGGTTCGGATCCAGTGTGCGTCGCGGATCGACGAGAAGACGTTGCGGGCCGCCGGGGTGGCCGAGGCGCGGGCGTTGGCGCTGGTGGATTCGGCCGATGTGGAGAACTTCCACGCGGCGCTGCGGGCGAACGAGCTGAATCCGGGGATCCGGTTGGTGATCCGAATGTTCAATACCGGCTTGGGATTTCGCATTCGGACCCTGTTCGCCGACTGCGTGGTGCTGTCCATGTCGGAGATGGCCGCGCCCTCGTTCATCGCGGCGGCGGTCAGCGAGAATGCCTTCGACTATCTGCGGCTGGCCGATCGCACGCTCTACGTGGGGAATTCGGCCGAGACTCCCGCGGACCGGGTGGTGTGCGGGCTCGTGGAGGGGGCCGGTTCGGATATCGCGCTGACGCCCGTCGCTCCCGCGAGTGGCCGCGTGCTCGCGCTGTCGGGGCAGGTGCCGTACTCGCCCGGCGCGCCGCGTGTCTGGCTGAGCATCATCCGATACCTGGTGCGGCACGACCTGATTCGGCTGCTGATCGGAATCATCGCCCTGATCGTGCTCGGTTGCTGCCTGCTGGTTCTGGTGGGAAGTGGTTGGGGCGCAGCGGTTTACGAGACGATGCTGGACGCGGCGGGGTCGGCGGCGCCCGAGCCGGAGAAGACCGCGACATTCAAGGCGGTGCAACTGGGCATCACCTTCCTGGGGCTGGCGATGACGCCGGTGGTGACCGCGCTGGTGGTGGGCGGGGTGCTGCGGGCGCAATTGTCCGATGTCACCGTGCCCGATCCCGCCCGTTTCGACGATCACGTCATCGTGGCCGGGCTCGGCAATGTCGGCAGACGCGTCCTGGAACAGCTCCACGACCTCGGCGTTCGCGTGGTCGGGCTAGATCACGACGAGAACGCGCGCGGTGTCGCGCAGGCCCGCGCGCTCGGGGTGCCGGTCGTCATCGGACAGGCCACCTGGGACGATGCCCTGCGGGCCGCGGGTGTCTCGCGTGCGCAGGCACTCGTGCTGGCCACCAGCAGCGATGCGGTGAATCTCGAGGCCGCCATGCTCGGCCAGTCCTATCGCGACGATCTGCGCGTGGTACTGCGCCTGTCCGACGACGATCTGGCCGACCGGGTGCAGCGCAGTCTGCAGAAAGCCGTGGTGCGCAGCGTCTTTCAGCTCGCCGCCGACGGTTTCGCGGCGGCCATGAGTGAACGCCGGGTGATCGCGACCCTCTCGGTCGGCGCGGCCACGCTGATGGTCGCCGAGGTTCCGGTGCAATCGGGTTCCGACCTGGTCGGCAAGCCGCTGGACACCGCGGACCTGCCCGAACACACCCGCGTCCTCGCCATGCAGCGCAGCGGGGGCGCGCGACTCGAGTGGCAGCCCGCCCCGGATACCGAACTCGCCGAGGGCAATCAGATCGTCGTGGTCACCACCCGCACCGGACTGGGCGAACTGCTGGAGCGCAGCGAAGGAGGAACAGCCGAGCCCGACACGGTCAGTGCGTGAGCCGTGCATCGGGTGGGCGGTTCGGCTGCTGGCCGCACAGGATCGGCCGCCGTGATTCAGTCCGATCCGTGGGGCGCGATGGAGCGGGTGTCGCCGTCCGCGCGGTGAGTCTCAGGGGGCGGCCGGTCCGCAGGAACATGCGGCAGCGCTCGATTCCGTGGCGCGGGTGACTGCCGACGTGTGCGGTTGGTGATGTGTACGTATGGTCGGATTGCGGGATCGCGCGAGCGGTGTGTGCGTGCCGGAGCTGCGACGATCGATCACGCGCGCGGTAGCGTGCCTGCATGGAGACTGTTCCGATTCAGGTGCCCGATGGCAGTACCGTGCCGGTTCGGTTGATCCCGGCGTGGGGGCAGCATCGGCATCCGATCACGCCGGATGCGCCCCGGGCGGTGGTGGTGATCATTCCCGGGCTGGGTGTGCCGGGGATCTTCTACAGCGATTTCGCCCGGGAGCTGGCCGGGCGCGGTGTCGACGTGGCGATCGGGGAGTTGCGCGGCAACGGCGACAGCGAACCCAAACCGGATGCGGACAGCACCTACGGCTACCACGAACTCGTCTCGGTGGACTTCCCGGCGATCTTCGAGGTCGTGCGCGAACGTTTTCCGGACAGCACGCCGATCCTGTTGGGGCACAGCATGGGTGGGCAACTCGGCGTGATGTACGCCGCGCGGATCCGCGGACGCCTCGGCGGGCTGATCCTGATCGCCTCCGGCACACCGTATTTCCGCGGTTACAGCGGCATCTTCCGGTCCGGAATGCTGCTGGGCCCGGCCGCGGTCTCACTCGCGGCCAACCTCGCGGGCTTCTGGCCCGGCGACCGCATCACCGCCGGTGGGTTCGGCCGCCAGTCCAAGGTGCTCATCTCCGATTGGGCGCGTCTGGCCCGCACCGGCCGATTCGTTCCCGTGGGCGCGGATATCGACTACGAGGAACGCATCTCGCGCCTGAAACTGCCGGTGCTGTCGATCACCGTCGCGGGCGACGATCTCACCCCGCGCGGTTCGGCCGGGCACCTGCTGGAGAAGCTGCCCAACGCCGCGGTGACCACCTGGCACGAGCCGAAACCGTTGGGGCACAACGGCTGGATCACCGATCCGCGCAGCACGGTCGATCGCATCGAAACCTGGCTGCGGGAACGGTGACGCACGCACGCTCGTGGATCAGTGCCCGTCCGGCGCAGCGCCGTCTGCTTGTTCGTCCATGAGCAGCTGGGTGAAGAACTCGTAGATCAGTGCCCGTCCGGTGCAGCGCCGTCTGCTTGTTCGTCCATGAGCAGTTGGGTGAAGAACTCGTAGATCAGTGCCGCTTGGAACGCCATCTGCTTGTTGTCGGCCGCGCCGCCGTGGCCGCCCTCGATGTTCTCGTGGTACCAGACGGTGTGGCCCTGTTCCTCGAGCAGTGCGGCCATCTTGCGGGCGTGGCCCGGATGGACGCGGTCGTCGCGGGTGGAGGTGGTCAGAAGGATCGGGGGATAGGGCTTTTCGGCGCGAGCGTTCTGGTAGGGGGAGTACTTGCTGATGTACTCCCATTCCTCGGGCTTGTCCGGATCGCCGTATTCGGCCACCCAGGACGCCCCGGCCAGCAGATGGTGATAGCGCCGCATGTCCAGCAGCGGCACCTGGCACACGATCGCGCCGAACAGTTCCGGATACCGGGTCAGCATGACGCCCATCAGCAGGCCGCCATTGCTGCCGCCCACCGCGCCCAGCTGCGGTGCGGTCGTGATACCGCGTGCCACAAGGTCTTTGGCGATCGAGGAGAAGTCCTCGTAGACCCGATGCCGATCGGCCTTGAGTGCCTGGGTGTGCCACTGCGGTCCGTATTCGCCGCCGCCGCGGATGTTCGTCATCACCCAGGTGCCGCCGCGCTCCAGCCAGCCCATTCCGGACGCGCCGTTGTAGCCCGGGGTTCGGGAGATCTCGAATCCGCCGTAGCCGGACATCACCGTCGGGCCCGCCTGTCCACGCCGATCGCGATGCCGAATCACGAAGTAGGGCACCATCGTTCCGTCATCGGACCGGGCGAAGAACTGTTCGGTCTCGATGCCCTCGGCGTCGAAGAATCCGGGTTCCTGTTTGAGCAGTGTGGTCGGCCCGCCCACCGAACCGGACAGCAGGGTCGCGGGGGTGGTGAAACCGCTCGAGGTGAGCATGAATTCGTCGCCGCCCTCGAGCGGATCGAGATTCATGACATTGGTGGTGGCCATCGGCGGGACGTCGGTGAGGGTTTCGCGCGTCCAGCCGCCCTCGGTCGAGGTGAGTACGTAGAGCCTGGTCTGCACGTCCTCGAGGGTGATCAACAGCAGATGGTGTTCGGTCCAGCCGTAGCCGTGCAGTGCGGTGTGCTCGTCGGGGGTGAAGATCGTCTCGAAATTCCTTGCGCCGTCCAGAAATTCGTTCAACCCGATGATGATCAGCGCGCCCGCGGGATAGCTCGCGCCGCCCACCTCCCACGGCGTCTTGAGGCGCAGCAGCAACCAGTCCCGGTACCAGGACACCGAGGCGTCGGTGGGCGTGTCCAGGCGGCGCAGGGTGCCGTCGTCCTCGATCAGATAGGCGATCTCGTTGTAGAAATCGGTTGCGCGCGAGACGAAATGGCGTTCGTAGCCCGGGGTCCGGTCGTATCCCGCGGAGACCGCGACATCGCTCGCCTCGCCCTCCAGGATCGTGCGCGCGTCCTCGAGCGGAGTGCCGCGCTGCCAGCGCTTGGCGATCCGCGGATAGCCGGAGTCGGTGAGCGAATCGGGGCCGAAATCCGTTCCGACATAGACCGAATCGGCGTCGATCCAGCTCAGCTGCGATTTCGCCTCGGGGAGGTGGAAGCCGCCGTCCTCGGGCGCGCGGAACTGCTTGGTGCGCATGTCGAATTCCCGCACCACCTTGGCGTCCGCGCCGCCGCGGGACAGGCTGATCAGTGCCAGCGACTGCGCGGGACGCAGCACCGCGGCCCCGGCCCAGACCCAGTTCTCCTCCTCGGCCGCGGCCAGGGCGTCCAGATCGATCAGCACCTCCCACTCGGGGCTGTCGGTCGCGTACTCGGCGAAGGTGGTGCGCCGCCACAGGCCCTTGGGATGTTCGGCATCGCGCCAGAAGTTGTAGAGCCACTGCGCGCGGCGGGTCGGATACGGGATGCGGGTGTCGGTGTCGAGCATGTCCAGGATGCGATGCTCGAGATCGTTGAACCGGTCGGAGGTCGCGAACCGCTCGACGACCACGTCGTTGTGCGCGCGGGCGAAATCCAGGGCCCGATCGCCCGTCACCTCCTCGAGCCAGAGGTAGGGGTCGGTCTGCTGCTCGTGCGCGCCACTCATAACTGACATTCTTACCGAGGACATCGCGGTCCTCACCGCGAACTGCTGTGCGCACTTCTCGCGGGCCACCACCCACGGCTGCGAGATCGCACGCCGTGACTAGACTCGTCGCCGTGACTTCCCACTACGATGTCGTCGTTCTCGGCGCCGGACCCGGCGGTTACGTCGCCGCGATCCGCGCTGCTCAGCTCGGATTGCGAACAGCGATCGTCGAGCAGAAATACTGGGGTGGGGTGTGCCTGAACGTCGGGTGCATTCCCTCCAAGGCCCTGCTGCGCAATGCGGAGCTCGCGCATATCTTCACCAAGGAAGCCAGGACGTTCGGTATTTCGGGCGAGGCCAGCTTCGACTTCGGCGCGGCCTTCGATCGGAGCCGCAAGGTCGCCGACGGCCGCGTCAAGGGCGTGCACTTCCTGATGAAGAAGAACAAGATCGATGAGTACGACGGGGCCGGTACGTTCACCGACGCCCACACGCTCTCGGTCGCGCTGAGCAAGGGCGGCAGCGAGACGATCACGTTCGACAACGCGATCATCGCCACCGGTACCGAAACCAAGCTGCTGCCGGGGACGTCGCTGTCGCAGAACGTCGTCACGTACGAGGAGCAGATTCTCACCCGTGATCTGCCGGGGTCGATCCTGATCGTCGGCGCGGGCGCCATCGGTATGGAGTTCGCGTACGTCCTGAAGAACTACGGCGTCGACGTGCGGATCGTGGAGTTCCTGGACCGCGCGCTGCCGAACGAGGACGCGGACGTCTCCAAGGAGATCACCAAGGCGTACAAGAAGCTGGGTGTCACCATCACCACCGGCGCGTCGGTGCAGTCCATCGAGGACAACGGCTCGAAGGTGTCGGTGTCGATCAAGGACAACAAGTCCGGTTCGATCGAGACCGTTACGGTCGACAAGGTGCTGCAGGCCGTCGGTTTCGCACCCCGGGTGCAGGGCTACGGCCTGGAGAGCACGGGCGTGCAGCTCACCGATCGCGGCGCGATCGCGATCGACGACTACATGCGCACCAGCGTCCCGCACATCTACGCGATCGGTGACGTCACCGCGAAGCTGCAGCTCGCGCACGTCGCGGAGGCGCAGGGCGTGGTCGCGGCCGAGACCATCGCCGGCGCCGAGACCCAGACGCTGGGTGACTACCGGATGATGCCGCGCGCCACCTTCTGCCAGCCGCAGGTCGCCAGCTTCGGCCTCACCGAGGAGCAGGCCCGCGCCGAGGGCTACGATGTGAAGGTCGCCACCTTCCCGTTCACCGCGAACGGCAAGGCGCACGGCCTCGGCGACCCGACCGGTTTCGTGAAGCTCATCGCCGACACGAAGTACGGCGAACTCCTCGGCGGCCACCTCATCGGCCCCGACGTCTCCGAGCTCCTGCCCGAGCTGACCCTCGCCCAGAAGTGGGACCTGACGGTCAACGAGCTGGCCCGCAACGTCCACACCCACCCCACGCTGAGTGAGGCGCTGCAGGAAGCCATCCACGGCCTCGCCGGTCACATGATCAACTTCTGAGCTGTATTACCAAGGTGCCCTTCGGTTTTCGAACCGGAGGGCACTTTTGTTCTGCCAGTGGCGGCTTGTGTGTTCCGTTGTGGAGCGGTTGTTCGGCGTGTGGTCGGTGTGTCGCTGTGTACGGGGTGCGGGAACCCTTCTGAGCTGGTGTTTCGAGGGATCTCGGGCTTACGATGGCCGTGCTCGAACGAGGGAGGGATACACATCATGAGCGTCATGGCCGTTGTCCATCGTCATAGCGAGTTGCCCGGCGAGCCCTATGACCTGTGGATGCGTGATGAACTGACGGACATTCTCGACCTGCCGCACGATGGCACGCGGGCCGAGATCATCGGGGGGGAGATCGTTGTGGCACCGGGACCGAAGCTTGCGCACAGTCTGATCGTCAGCGATATTCACGAGGCGATTGCAGTGGCCAAGGCTGCCGATTCGGAGTTCCGATGGTTGTGTGTGCAGACTCAGGATCTGAATCTCAGCGATATTCATGACGGGTACATCCCCGATCTGTGCGTTTTGGACAGGGATATCGCCCGCCAAGCACGTCGCGACGACGTACACAAGCTCCTGCCACATCAATTGGCGCTCGCCGTCGAGGTCACTTCACCGTCCACTGCCGCCGAAGACCGTCAACCAGGCGCCCGCCGGGTCCGCCCCAGTAAGTGGAACGGCTACGCCCGGGTCGGAATCGAGTATTACCTGATCGCGGATCGTGATCCGAAAGTGGCTGCCGCGACACTGTTCACCGTCCCGGACCGTGAATCCGGTACCTATCGCGAGTCGGTGACTTGGAAGTTCGGTGAGACGATCGATCTGCCGGACCCGTTCGGCGTCTCGATCCGCACCGACGAGTGGACTCCCTGGGAGTAGTTCCACTCATACGGTGGGTTGTCGTTCCAGAACTGCGGCACAATCACGATGGTGACCCGTCAATTCGATGAGGCGGAAGCCGACTGGTCTGTAAATGATGTTGTGCCGCTGGAGAATTCACTGCCGATAGGCGGCTCGGTGATGCAGGGCCCAAGTGCGCTGTCCGAATCGGTGGTTTTGACCTGGCCGAACTGACCGGTCGACCCGCCGATGTTTTCCGCAGCGCCCTTGCGGGGTAATGCGTTGTAGAGGCAACCTGGCGTCGTTGTGATCCGAAACGAGCGTTGTCGGTCCGGTTGCGATATCGATCACGTTAGGCTGCTAGTAACGAGGAGTCTGTATAGCCATGGCTACCAACGCAATCGGGGGCGACGACTCCATCACGTCCCAATCAGCTTCTTCCGTTGGCGATCCGGTCGAAATGAAAAAGGCGCACAGCGCTCGAATGTACGACTACTACTTGGGAGGCAAGGACAACTTCCAGTGTGACCGCACCGCGGCGGAGCAGGTCGAGCGGGCGTTTCCGACGATCAAGCTGTGCGCGAGGGTGAATCGGGCGTTCATGCACCGAGCAACTCGCTACCTCGCTGCCGAACATGGGATACGCCAGTTTCTGGATATCGGGACGGGCATACCGACGCAGCCCAATCTGCACCAGGTCGCACAGGCGGTGGCACCGGAGGCTCGCGTCGTATACGCGGATTTCGACCCGTTGGTACTCACGCACGCCCGAGCGCTGATGGCCGGCACGCCCGAGGGTGAAACCGCGTATATCCAGGCCGATGTCACCGACCCGAACAGCATCCTGACCGCACCCGAGTTGGCGAGCACCCTGGACCTGACCAAGCCGGTGGCGCTGAGCCTGATCGCCCTGCTGCATTTCGTCCAGGACGATGAGCACGACGCCTACGGCATCGTCTCGACCCTGCTGGACGCGCTGGCCCCCGGGTCGTTTCTGGTGATGACACACCTGAGCCCGGACTTCAATCCTGTTCAGGTCGCCGGGATCGTCGACGCATACCGAGGCAACGGCCTGAGCCTGCAAGCGCGCACCAATGCCGAATTCGCCCGCTTCTTCAACGGACTCGATGTGATCGAGCCGGGAATCACAGGCTCACACCGGTGGCGTCCCGACCCGGAGCCGCCCGTCGCCGTCGGCGCCGAAACCCCGGAGGACATGGATGCGAAGGTGTCGTTCTGGGCCGCTGTCGGGCGTAAGTAGCACCGTGTGCCGGACAAGGTGACTGTTCACTGATTCGCGTCTCTGGTGACGTGGTCGCGTTCTGCCCACTCGTCCAGCCCGGTTGCTACGCGAATGAGCAGCGCCGCCGAGGGAAGCGTGGTCGGGTAGCGGGGGATGTGGTGTGTGCCGGGTGTGCGGCGAGGAAGTTCGTCGCTCATTGCCGCGGCTCGTGAAGCTCGATCACCGTCGGTTGGAGTGCTCGCGTCCGATATTTCTGGGCGCAGGCGAGGCCGCAGAACACGCGGCCGTCGTACCGGTGGACCTCGAGGTTGCGGTGACCGCACCAGTCGCACCACAGATCGTCTGGGGGATTCGTCACGGCAATACCCCGTCCGTGGGGTGAGGTTCCGGTCGCACCGCGTGCGCTGGGTGGCCGCTCATTCCTGGACCCGATATGTGTCGGGGTGGATGCGTCCGGCTGCGACCAGCACCTTCCAGGCTGTGCGCTTGCGGGCGCAGTCGGTGATGCTGCAGTCGCGATGCCGTTGCATGGCGAAGTGGGCCGCCTCGAGGCTCATCGCCTCGTCCGGTGCGTCGTGTGGAAAGCGGGGCATCCAGACGGTGGTGTCCATGGGGGTGCTCGTCCTGAGCATCGGTGAAATCATCGAACCGCTCCGTTTCGATTGATTGTTCCTGGTTCCCTTGTGCTGCAACACTTTCCAGTGGAATACGGGAAGGCGCGTTCCGTTTCGGCTGTCCGGTATTGGAGGCTGTATCCACGGTGCTCCTAGAAGCGGCCCGATGGGATGCGCTGCCGTTGCGGCTGCGTTGATCTTCCGTTGCGTTCAGCTGGCGCAAGGGGTGGTCGAGCGGTGAGGCCGCGTCGGCTGACCCGACCGCCCGGTATGACGGCGGCGGTGGCGGTCGCGACGAGGTAGCCGGTTCTGCCCGACTATCCCGCTGTTATTCGCGGTGGTAGGCGGCCTGGGCGGCGCGGACGGTGTCCATGTTGCCCTCGAGGATGACGATGAGGTCGTGGATTTTCTCGGCTACCTGGGTGCCGAGGTCCGTCAGGGTGTACTCGACGTGCGGGGGGATGGTGTGGTAGGCCTCGCGGTGGACCAGGCCGTCGCGTTCGAGGGTTTGCAGGGTCTGGGAGAGCATGCGTTCGCTGACGCCGTCCACTCGGCGGCGGAGGGCGTTGAAGCGGTAGGGGCCCTCGCGGAGTGCGGCCAGGGCCAGGATGCCCCAGCGGCTCGCGACGTTCTGCAGGACCGGGCGTGAGGTGCAGTCCCGGGCGAAGACATCGGGTTCCAGCGAATCCAGCGCGGCGTCGGCGCGCTCGGTGTCCCGCATGGTCATGACGCCAATACTACCGATTCGCACTATAGTGACATCGCGCACAGTAATTGCGGAATACATAGTACTTACTATTAGTTAGTGCATGGTGATTCGAAACCTATGCAGGAGGTAGCTATGACCGTCGCCGTGACCGGGGCCAGCGGACAGCTCGGGCGTCTCGTGGTCGAAGCGTTGTTGCGCAGGAATGCCGGGCCGGTCGTCGCGATCGTCCGCGATCCGTCGAAGGTGGCCGACCTGGCGGAGCGTGGTGTGCAGGTCCGGCAGGCGTCCTATGACGACGCCGAGGCTCTGGATCGCGCATTGGCCGGGGTGGATCGGCTGCTGTTGATATCCGGCACCGAGATGGGCGCCCGGATTGCCCAGCACACCACCGTGATTCGGGCCGCTGAGCGCGCCGGGGTGCAACTGCTCGCGTACACCAGCATTCCGCGGGCCGACGAGAACCCGATGGCCCTGGCTCGGGAACATCGTGGAACCGAGGCCGTACTGGCCGAATCGACTGTGCCGCATGTCTTTCTGCGCAACGGTTGGTACTGGGAGAACTACGCCGACCGCGTCGCCGCGGCAGCGGAACACGGTGTGCTCCAGGGCGCCGCGGGCGAGGGCCGCGTCTCCGCCGCCGCCCGTGCGGACTACGCCGAAGCCGCCGCGGCCGTACTCACCACCGACGGCCACGCCGGGCGCAGCTATGAACTCGGCGGCGAAAGCCTCACGTATCCCGCTCTGGCGCAAGTAGTTTCGGAGGTCTTCGGCAAACCGGTCGACTACGCGGACGTATCGGAAGCCGAATACGCCGCAGCCCTCGAGCAGAACGGCCTCCCCGCGCCCTTCGCCCAAGCCCTCGCCAACGCCGACACCGGCATCCGCAACGGCTGGCTCGACGTCACCACCGGCGACCTGACCAAGCTCATCGGCCGCCCGGCAACATCGCCCGCCGAGGTCTTCCGCGCAGTCCTCGCACAGTAATTCGCCGATGGGCGGCTGATCGGGCAGGCCGCGAAGCCGTCTGTGCGTTCGGCGGCACATGAGGTTGAGGGGATGAGCCCCGGCATCGAGGATGGCGAGATGTCGGGAGTGAGGTTCGTGCGCCGGGTGGACGGGTTGACCTATGAGTTCGTCCGCGAGGGCAGCGCTCATGGGTTCCCGTCGTACCGACGTGTCGACCTGGATACCTGGTGCCGCCGACTTCCGGGATTCGGATGGGTGCTGTGCACGGAGTCCGGCGAGGTGTCCAGTCGACCGTTCGACGACGCGGGGCGGGGCAGCGGCGCGTGGGTGAGCCGCAAGGGTGACCGGTCGTATGTGTACGACCTGGTTCTCGTCGGTCAGTGATCGGTTTGGATGCGGAGGGTGGTTATGGTGCTGGCCAGGCTCTCGTATTGGTTTGTGAGCAGGACGATTTCGATGAGGCGTTGTTCGTCGTAGTGGGTGGACAGGGTGGTCCAGGCGGGGTCGTCGATGTCTCGGGTGCGTACGAGTTGGTCGACGGCGGTGAGGAGGGCGCGTTCCTTGTCGGACCAGCCGGGGGCCTCGGGGCCCTCGCGGAGGCGGTCGAGGATTTCGCGGGTGACACCGGCGCGTTTGCCGAGGCGGATGTGGTGGTCGGTCTCGTACTCGCAGTCGCGCAGGTGGGCTACGCGCAGGATGACCAGTTCGGTCTCGTAGCGGCGGAGTTTGCCGCCGGGCATGAGGCGGCCGGAGAAGTGCAGCCAGCCGCGGAACAGGCCGCCGGTGCGGCCCAGGGTGCTGAACAGATGGGCGTCCGGAGTGCCCGCCGCACGCGAAAGTACTTGCCAGGCAACCCAGTTCACCGGTCCGAGTTCACGCAGGCGGCCCGGTTCGATACGCGGCTTCGTCGTCACCATGCCTCACGCTAACAGGTGCCGGTTATCGCTGGCCACAGGTGGTGTACAGCGGCGTTCGCAGATCTGCCGAGCGGTCGGCGTTGCTTATCGGCCGCTCGCTCTGCCCTGACATCGCCGCGCCGCCGCGCTCATCCGGCGCTACGTCGTCATTGTTCCGGCCACGGTCGTGGCATCGGCGGTCGGGGCCGATCAGATGTCGTTGTCGGAAAAGTCCGTGCGGGCCATTGTGGTTGCGACATCCGGGCTGCGCGGTCGGCGATCGGGAAACGCGTCTACCGCAGGACGTATGGCGAGATCGAGCTGCGGTGTTCGCTGATGTCGAGGGTTTTGCCCAGGGGCGGGAAGGCGCGTTGGGGGCAGTTGGCGCGGGCGCAGACTCGGCAGCCCGCGCCGATGGGGGTTACCTGGGGGTCGTTGAGGTCCAGGCCGTCGGCGTAGACGACGCGTCCGGCGTGGCGCAGCTCGCAGCCCAGGCCGATGGCGAACGTTTTGCTTGGTTCGCCGTAGCGGGTGGCGCGGCGTTCGACGGTGCGGGCGATCCACAGGTAGCGGCGGCCGTCGGGCATCTGCGCGATCTGGGTCATGATGCGGCCGGGATAGGCGAAGGTCTCGTAGACGTTCCACAGCGGGCAGGTGCCGCCCGAGGAGGAGAAGTGAAATCCGGTGGCGGACTGCCGTTTCGACATATTTCCCGCGCGGTCCACGCGCACGAACGAGAACGGCACGCCACGCAGTTTCGGCCGCTGCAGGGTCGAGAGGCGATGGCAGATGGTCTCGTAGCTCTGCGTGAAATGCGCTGAGAGACGCTCGATGTCGTAGCGGAAGTCCTCGGCGATCTCGTGGAAATGCGAATACGGCAGCACGGTGGCGGCGGCGAAATAGTTGGCCAGACCCAGTTTCGCCAGGATCCGGGTGTCCTCGGAGGCGAAATTGCCGTCCTCGACGAGTTTGTCGATCAGCTCACCGCATTCCAGATACGCCAGTTCGGCGGCGAGTTTGAACACCCGCTGCCCGCCCGAGAGGTGCGGGGCGATCTCCAGCCGCCCGGTCTCGCCGTCGAAACGGTGTAATACGCCCTCGCCCAGATCGATTCGCTCGATGATCTGCACGCCGTGCACGGTGCTCAGGCGATCGGCGATCTCGCGCTTGAGATCACCGCCGTGGAAGCGCATGCGATTGGTGAGTTCCTCTGCGGCGGTGTCCAATTCGTGAATGTAGTTCTGCCGCTGATAGAAGAAGTCGCGGACCTCCTCGTGCGGGCGGGAGATCGCGCCCGAACCGCTGCCGTCGGAGAAGCGGTCCTCGGTGGCCGCGGCGAGCTGGGCGGTGGTGTTGCGGTAGCGGCGGTGCATGTTGACCATCGCGCGCGCCAGGCTCGGATGCGCGGAGACCATATCGGCGATCTCCTGTGCGTCTGCCTCGATCGCGAGCTCCTGGTCCATCACCACTTCCTGCAGCTCGGCGATCAGGCGGGTATCGTCCTGGGAGGAGAAGAAGCTGGTGTCGACGCCGAAGACCTCGCTGATGCGCAGCAGCACCGGCACCGTCAGCGGTCGCACGTCGTGTTCGATCTGGTTGAGGTAGCTCGCCGAGATCTCCAGCTTCTTGGCGAGGGAAACCTGGCTCATACCTCGCTCGGCCCGCAGCTGACGAAGCCGCGACCCGACATAAGTCTTGGCCATATGCCCAGTTTATGAAGCCTTCGCAGCGTTGCCAATAGTTGATTAGCAAAACAACTGAGCAATATGTCACAGCCTCGGGTTACGGTCGGACTCGTGTTGCTCTCGGACGTCGTGGAAGCCTCGCGGACCGTGCGGGCGACTTCCTCGCGCAAACTCAAGATCGCCACCCTCGCCGAATTGCTCGTCCGGGCGGGCGGTGATGAGCTCGCCCCGGTCGTCGCGTGGGTGTCGGGTGAGCCGACGCAGGGGCGGATCGGCGCGGGCTGGCGCACGCTGTCCACGGTCGAGGCCCCGCCGGCCGCGGAACCGGCGCTGACGGTCGTCGAGGTGGAACATGTCCTGGACGAATTGGCGGGCGCCGCGGGCAAGGGATCCTCGGCCCGCCGCCAGAAGTTGCTGACCGCGTTGTTGAGCGCTGCCACCGAGCCCGAACGGGAGTTTCTGGTGCGGCTGCTGACCGGTGAGCTGCGTCAGGGCGCGCTGGCCGCACTCGTTGCCGAGGCGGTCGCGCGGGCGGCTCAGGTGCCCGTGGATCAGGTCCGGCGGGCCTACATGCTGTCGGGGCGGCTGCCGGTGACCGCGGCGGCGGCCATGACCGGTGGCGTGGCGGCCCTGGCGGAGTTCGGTCTCGAGGTCGGGCGGCCGATCCGGCCCATGCTCGCCTCGCCCGGGGCGACGTTGGACGGGGCGCTGGGCGAGTTCGATGGCGAGGTGAGTGTGGAGTACAAGCTCGACGGCGCGCGAATTCAGGTGCATCGCAACGGATCTCGGGTTTGGGTATTCACCAGGACATTGCGCGACATCACCGCGGGGGTGCCCGAGCTGGTGCGGCTGGTCATCGAGTTGCCTTGTGACAGTGTGGTTCTCGACGGTGAGACGCTGGCGCTGGACGATTCGGGCCGGCCGCGGCCGTTCCAGCAGACGATGAGCCGATTCGCGACTTCGGATGCCGCACCGACGATCTCGGGCCGGCCGATAACCTCGACGCGCGATCTGCTGTTGCATCCCTATTTCTTCGACTGCCTGCACCTGGACGGTGTGGACCTGCTCGACGCTCCGTTGTCCGAACGTCGGGAAGCGCTGGCGAAAGTCGCTGCTGCGCACAGCATTCCGGCGCTCATTCGACCGAATGCCGAGGCCGCCGCCGACTATTTCGACACCGCTCTGGCCGCGGGACACGAAGGCATCGTGATCAAATCGCTCACCGCCCCCTATGCCGCCGGACGTCGCGGCCGGGCCTGGCAGAAGATCAAACCGACGCACACGCTGGATCTGATCGTGCTCGGCGCGGAATGGGGATACGGCCGCCGCACCGGGTATCTGTCCAATCTGCATCTGGGCGCGCGCGATCCGGACGGCGGGGAGCCGATCATGGTCGGCAAGACCTTCAAGGGCCTCACCGACGCACTGCTGCGCTGGCAGACCGAGGAGTTTCCCCGGCACGAGCGCACGCGCGACGAACATACCGTCCACCTGCGGCCCGAGTTGGTCGTGGAGATCGCCCTGGATGGCGTGCAGGTCAGCTCGCGGTATCCCGGTGGTGCGGCATTGCGGTTCGCCCGGGTGGTGCGTTACCGGCCCGACAAGGAGGCCGCCGACGCCGACACCATAGATGCCGTGCGGGCCCTGCTGTAGCTTCTGCCTCCGCTCCGCTGCGGCGGGTGCTGTGTCTTTGGCCTCCGCTCCGCTCCGCGTGTTCGCGGCCCCGGAGAGTCTCACCGCTCGGCCCCGTGTCGGGCACTCGTTCCTCGCACCCGCCACGCGTCCGAGCGGCGAGACGGGCCGCGAACGGGTGCTGGCGTTATTCGGAGTTGGCGGAACGAGGTGTGAGTGTTGTTTCGGCCCTGGGGGCCAGGTGGATGATGCGCCCGCAGGAGGCGATTGACCTGGGGATATTCATTACCAGTGTGTTCACAGTTTCCTCGCGGTGCTTCTCGAGGTAGCGGGCGCAGGATCTGTAGTTGTCGGGTTCGACCGGCGCGGATCAACTGCCCTGATCCGTCATCCCGCCATCGGCGGCGCTGCACACCCTCGCCAGCGCCGCCGTTCGGCGTTCAGCCAACTGCTGGCAACTTATCAGTGTCTTCTCAGGTGAAATCCCTGGTCGTCGCGGTTTTTCACAGGCACAATCACTGGTGGGGGACAGACATGACAGACCATTTTCCCGCTGCCGGCGTCGTTGAACCTTGGGCGCGGCGCCGGCAGCAACTTTTGGTGTCGAATGGCGGGCGCTTTCGCGCCCCCTCCGGTACGTGCCTAGGGCTCGTATTCGTGATGGTCGCTGAGATCCGGTAGCCTGCAGCGTCCCGCGACGACCTCGGCTGCCAGATCGTCATACGCGACGGCCAGTTGACTCAGGCGTCGCCAGGCATCGCTGATCACCCATTCGGGCGCGGTGGTCAGGGTCAGGTAGGCCAGCGCCGAGAACTGCGCCAGTCGATCGACCACGGTGCCCACCGTCTCGGTGTGCAACCGAACACCGCGATGGGCGTGGGGTAGCTCCCGCGCGACCCAGCGATCTATCTCGTGCACCAGGTGCGCTCTGCGCCGATCGATATCGGCGGCGACCCCGGGACTCGCATCGAGTCGCTGTTCGTGCAGCTCGGCCAGCCGACACGCGGACCGCAGCACGAGGTTTTCCCCGTGCGGCAGACCCCGGCAGGCGTCCAGCAGCAGGTTCTTCGGTGGGAGTGGTTCCACGCCGGTCATATTGCCCGCCAAATATTTCCGAATAGCAACGGAAGATGGGACGGGGTCAAACGAGGTCTACGCGGACCCCCGCTTCGCGGATGGCGTCGACGGCTTCGGGGTCGGCCGCGGTATCGATGACCAGGATGTCGATGTCTTCGATGGGGCAGATGCGGGCCAGGGCGGTGGTCTCGAGTTTCTCGGCGGTGGCCACCACGATGACGCGGTCGGCGCGCCGGACCATTTCGGCGTTGATGCCGGACTCGTCCAGGTGGCGGCCCTGCGCTCCGCGTGTGGCGGTGATCGCGTTGACGCCGAGAATCAAGGTGTCCAAATGCAATTGGGCCATCGCGCGCTCGGCGAGCGGGCCGTGCAGTTCGTAGGATTCGCGGCGGGCCTGGCCGCCGATGCAGATGGTGCGCAGGTGCGGGCGCAGGACCAGTTCGCCCGCGATGTTGAGCGCGTTGGTGACGATGGTCATCGGATTGTCCGCCGAGGTAGGCAGATCCGGGCGGCCGGCCAGGGCGCGGGCCACGGCCGTGGTGGTGGTGCCGCCGTTGAGGCCCACTACCTCGCTCGGATTCACCAGTGCCGCAGCGTATTCCGCGACGCGCTGTTTGGGCTCGTCGCCGTTGCCGCGATAGCGAGCGGGCAGATCGTAGGCGACCGAGGTCGCCACGATACCGCCGTGTGTGCGGGTGGCCAGTTGCTGATCGGCCAGCGAGGTGAAGTCGCGGCGGATGGTGGCGGGGGAGACCGCGAGGATCGCCGCTGCCTCCTCCACCGTCAGCCGTCCGGACTCGGCGAGCAACTCCAGTAGTCGATTCCAGCGTTGGGAACGGTCTGTCGCGGCGGTCATTTCACGCTTCCGGCGGTCAGGCCCGCGACCAAGCGCTTCTCGATGAACGCGAACAGGATGACAACGGGCACCACGCCGACAGTAGAGACGGCGAACACGTACTGCCAAGCCGTGTCGTACTGCCCGATGAACTTGGTCAGTGCCACCGACAGCGGCTGATTCTCCGGCGTGGTGAGAATGACCAGGCTGGCCGCGAATTCGTTCCAGCAGGAGACGAAGGCGAAGATCGTCGCGGTCACGATGCCCGGCCACACCAGCGGCAGGCTCACCCGGGTCAGGGTCTGCATCCGGTTGAGCCCGTCCAGTTGTGCGGCCTCCTCGATCTCCACCGGCACCGAGGCGAAGAAACTGTGCAGGATCCACACCGCGAAGGACAGATTGAACGCGGCGTTGACCAGGATCATCGCCAGCCAGGTGTCATTGATGCCGAGTGCGAAGAATTCGCGGATCAGGCCCGTCACCAGCACCACGGGTTGCAGCATCTGGGTGACCAGGACCAGGCCGAGGAAGGCGAGTTTGCCCGGAAAGCGCCGTCGCGCAGTGTAATAGCCCGCGGGAATCGCCACCAGCAGCACGATCACCGTGGCGCACACCGAGATCACTATGGTGCTGACCATGTTGAACGGCAGCGGGGTCTCGGGCGTGTGCCACATGCTGCCGTAGTTGCCCGGACTCCACTGGTGCGGAAGGTAACTCGGCGGGATGTGCAGGATCTCCGAACGGGGCTTGAGCGAGCCCAACACCATCACGATGTAGGGGATCAGGAAGATCACCGCGATCACGATGCCGACGACGGTGAGATCCCAACGCCGCCTGGGACGTTTGGCCTTCGCGGTCGAAAAAGTCTTTGCGGCAGAGGTTTCAGCGGATGCCGTGGCCGCGCTCGATGATTGCGAGGTCATCGCGCTTCCTCTCCGGCCGGACGGATCAATTTCATATAGATCACGATGATCACCGCGATCAGCACGAAATTCAGCACGCTCAGCGCGGCCGCGGTATCGAGCTGTTGGTTCTGCTGAATCAGCTTGTAGGTCAGCGTCGTCGTGGTGTCCGCGCCGAATCCGGCGATGCTGCCGGTCAGCACCTGCAGAATGGGCAGCGAGTTGAACACGTTGATGATGTTGATGATCGCCGCGACCGCGATCGCCGGACGCAACTGCGGCAGCGTCAGATACCGGTACCGCTGCCAGGCGCCCGCACCGTCCACCCGGCCCGCCTCGCCCACCTCGGCCGGGATCGATTGCAGCCCAGCGAGAATCGTGTAGGTGGTGAACGGGATGGATACGAACACCGCGACCCCGATCGCGACCAGGAATGCCGGACCCGCCTGCTTGGTGAACCCGAAACCCCGGTGCAGCACGCCGATGTCGACCAGGAAGCGGTTGGCGATCCCGACGTCCGGATCGAGCATGTACGCGAAGATCGTCGTGGTCATCACCACCGAGGCCGCCCACGGCACCAGCACCGCCAGCCGGACCGCGATGCGGCCCGGGAAATCCTTGTTCAGGAACTGTGCCAGCGCCGCGGAAAGCACCAGCGTGATCAGCACGACCGCGACCACCCACAGGACCGTGTGCGCGAGCACGTCGGCCAGCTCGTTGCGCCCGAACAGCCTGCGGTAGTTGGCCATTCCCGCCGGGCCCAGATCCTGCCCGTACGAGGTGAGCTTGCGGGTGGAGGTCCAGATCATGTAGGCGGCGGGGAACGCCACGATCGCGGCGATCAGCACCAGCGCCGGGCCGATCCACGGCAGCGCGCGCAGCGTTGCCATGGATCGGCGCGGAGTCGATGCCGCCGGGGCGCTGGTCAACTCGCCGCCTGCTGGATGGTCTTCAGCACCGTCGCCGGATCGGAGCCCTGGGTGACGGTGCCGAGCTGCTGCTTCATCGCGCCCTCCACCGCGGCCCACTTCGGGTTGTTGCTCGGATAGAACTTGGCAACGGGAAGCGTTGCGCCGAAAGCCTTCACGACCGGATCATCGGCCATGGCCTGCGCGCCGCTGGTGGTCACGGGGATGAAATGCTCGGCCTTGACGAAGGTGGCGTAGGTCTTCGACTGGTAGAAGAAGTCCAGGAACTTCTTGATCGCCGGACGCTTGTCGACCTTCTTCTTGAACGCCATCAGATGATCCGCGACGCCGAGGGTCACCGGCGAACCATCCTTGGTCGGCGTCGGCGCGGTGGCGTACTTCAGGCCGGGATTCTTCTGCTGGATCATGTTGATCACCGGCGGCAGGCCCTCGATCATGCCGATCTTGCCCTGGATGAAGACGTTGATCAGCGGGGTGCGATCGGTAGCGCCCGGATTCGGTTGCGTCGCACCGGCATCGGCGATCGCCTTGATCGCCTGCACGCCCTCGAGGTTCTGCGGCGTGTCGATGGTGAGGTTGTTGCCGTCGGACCATTTGCCGCCCGCGCCGAACGTCCACAGCGACGTCTCGGCCTGGGTCTCCTCCTGGCCCAGCGGCAGGCCGTAGCCGGAGATGCCGCCGCCGAGGGCCTGGATCTTCTTCGCGTCGTCGGTCAGTTCGGCCCAGGTCTTGGGGGCCGCGGCGATACCGGCCTTGGCGAACAGGTCGGTGTTGTAGAACAGCGTGCGCGTGGAGGCGAACAGCGGCAGGGCCCACTGGGTTCCGTTCATCGAGGCGTTCTCGACGAAGCTGTGCTGCAGATCGCTCAGCACCGACGGGTCGGCGATATCGTTTGCGGGATACAGCTTTCCGTCCGAGGCGTAGGTGGAGTACGCGTCGATGTTGAGCAGGTCGGGCGTGCTGGACTCGGATTGCAGGTCGGTGCGCACGACGTCGGGGATCTGCTTCCACGACTCCATCTGCAGATCGACCTTGATGCCCGGGTTCTGCTTCTCGAAATCGGCGATGATCGAATCCCATTCGGCCTTCGTACCGTCGCTGTAGATCGGGGCCAGGAAGGTGATCGTATTGGGGTCGTCGGCGTTGGACTTGCCGCCGCTGAACCCGCAGGACGAGATGGTCAGCGCCAGGCCGGTGGCCAGCGCGAGCGCGGATATCGCGCCGCGGAGTGGACGTTTCACGAGAGAACCTTTCAATGCTGCACACCCGGCGAGGCGAACGCGGATGATGAAGCGAACGGGTCGATTGGTCCGAATCTAGCTCACTCCGTGATCGAATGTGACTGTTTCGAATGTAAAGTTGACATGAACGATCATCGGGGTGATTCTGGTGGCGTGCCGACCTCCGCCGATCGATCCCACGAAATCCGTCCGCTCCCCGAGACCCATCTGGCCGCCGAGGTGGTCACCCAGCCCGACGACTGGGCGCACGCCGCGCGGATCGCCGCCGACCATGCCGCGCTGTTGCCGCAGCCGGGTGAGCGAGTCGCCGTGATCGGTTGCGGCACCTCGTATTTCATGTCCCGGGCGATCGCCGCGCTGCGCGAATCCGCCGGGCAGGGGCTCACCGACGCCTGGCCCGCCGGGCAGGTGCGCGCCCGCGAATACGACCGCTACCTGGTGATCTGCCGTTCGGGCACCACGACCGAGGTGCTCGACGCGGTGCGTGCCCTGCCGGCGGGCGTGCCGCGCGCGGTGATCTGCTCGAGTCCGGGCACGCCGGTGCTCGAACTGGCCGATCCGATCCTGATCGCCGATGTGGACGAGCGGTCGGTGGTGCAGACCCGGTTCGCCACCACGGCGCTGGCGATTCTGCGGTGGCATCTGGGCGAGGATCTCGCACCGGTGATCGCGCAGGCTCGCGAGGTGCTCGCCGAGGATCCCGTCGAGGCGCTGTCCGCGGTGCGCTCGGCCGAGCAGATCAGTTTCGTCGGAATGGGTTTCGCGGCGGCCATCGCCGACGAGGCCGGGCTGAAACTGCGCGAATCCTGCCAGTCCTGGACCGAGGGCTATCTGGCCACCGAATGGCGGCACGGCCCGGTCAGCATCGCCGCGCCGGGCCGGGCGGTGTGGGCCTTCGGGGCGGTGCCGTCCGGTTTGGCACAGGACGTCGCGGCCACCGGTGCGCATTTCGAACATCGAGATATCGATCCGATGGCCGATCTGCTGCGCGTGCACCGGCTGTGTCAGGTGCGGGCGGCCGATCTGGGGTTGGACCCGGATCATCCGCGCAGTCTGAATCGTTCGGTGATCCTGGGCTGACGGATCAGTGGTGCGCACACCCGGACTCGCGGATTCGGTCCTGGCCGTGGACGTCGGAGGGACGACGATCAAGGCCGAAATAACCGATGCCGCGGGCGAAGTGCTGGGTAGCGGTATCGTCGCGACACCGTCCGGCGCGGCGGCCTTCGATGCCGTCGGTGCGCTGGGTGATCGGCTGCTCGCGGAACTGCCTGCCGCGCAACGTAATCAGGTGACGGGTGCTGCGGTGATCCTGCCCGGCATCGTGGATCCGGTCCGCTCGCTGGCGGTGTTCAGCAGTAACGTCGGTTGGCGAGATGTGAAGGTGGGCAGTCGATTCACCGATCGCTGGGGTATGCCGGTGCTGATCGAACACGATGTCGCGGTCGCGGGCTGGGCCGAATGGCGCTTCGGCGCGGGGCGCGGCTGTGACGACGTGTGCGTCCTGATTCTGGGGACGGGAATCAGCGGAACCCTGTCCGTCGGCGGGCGCCTGGTGCGCGGTGCGGCCGGTCAGTCCGGGGAGTACGGGCATATCCCGGTGCGTCATCGCGACGGGCTGCGCTGTCCGTGCGGGAATGTCGGATGTGTGGAGACGGTCGCCTCCGGTGCCGCCATCGCCCGTGCCTACACCGCTCGAACCGGGCGTGAAATACCCGGTGCGGAAGCGGTTTTCGCGGGTCTGGACAGCGATCCCGACGCGCGCGCGGTGGTCGCGGACGCCATCGACGCCCTCGCCGAGGGACTGTTCGGGGTCATCCACGCGACCTGCCCGGAACTGGTCGTCCTGGGCGGCGGTCTGGCCCGCGCGGGCGCGGTGCTGACCGGCGCATTGCAGGACAGGCTCACCGAACTGCTGCGCGTGGCCCCCGTGCCGCGGGTGGTGCTCGGGGAGTTCGGCGCGCGCGCCGGACTGGTCGGGGCCGCCCGATATGCCCGCTCGGGCACCTTGGAATGAGCCATCGACCGGTCGAATTTGCCGAATGGTTGCGGTATGGCGAGTCCGGGCGGGTACGGTTCGAGCGCGGGCATCGGGGCCGATTGTGCGCGAGCGCGTGATGGACGAGGTGATGGTGTGAACCGAGAGCCGCAGACCCGGCTGCGGGGCCGGATCGTCGCGGCGTCGAATTCCTTCGACGACGGTGTTGTCACGTTCCGGGACGAACGGATCGTCGCGGTGGAGTCCTTCGCGTCCTGGGCCGGCGCACATCCGGACATCTCGCCGCCGCCCTTCGACGGGACCGTGATTCCGGGGCTCGTCGACATCCACAATCACGGCGGATTCGGGCATCGGTTCGATACGACCGATCCGGACGAGGCGCGCGGCGCGGCGGAATATCATCTGCGCAACGGCACTACGACGGTACTGGCCGGAATCGTCACGGCCGCGCCGGAGGATATGGTCGCCCAGACCGCGATGCTGAGCGAACTCGCCGCCGAGGGGGTGATCGCGGGCGTGCACGCCGAGGGACCGTTCCTGTCCGAGGTGCGCTGCGGTGCACAGGATCCGCGATATCTGCGGGATCCGGATCCGGCGCTGATCGACCGGCTGATCGCCGCCGCGAACGGGCGGCTGCGGGTGATGACCCTCGCCCCGGAACGTCCCGGATTCCGCACGGCTGCCGAGCGTCTCGTCGGCAATGGGGTCGTCGTCGCGCTGGGACACAGCGACGCGCACTACGAGGATTTTCGGGAGTCCTTGTCGCCCAATGGATTCGGTACGCTGGTTACCCATCTCGCGAACGGCATGCCGCCGCTGCATCACCGTGCCCCCGGGCCCGTCGCCGCGGCGCTGGTGGCCGCCGCGCAGGGCGATGTGGTCGTGGAAGTGATCGGGGACGGGGTGCATGTCGACGCCGGATTCGGCGCGCTGGCCTTCGCCACCGCGCGCGAACGTGTGGCGTTGATCACCGATGCGATGCAGGCGGCCGGGCTGCCCGACGGGGAGTACCGGCTCGGTCCGCAGGCGGTGCGAGTGCGCGGCGGGGTGGCGCGGGTCGAGAACGGGTCGATCGCCGGGGGCACGTCGACGCTGCTGGACTGCCTGCGCTGGGCGGTGCGCGAATGCGGCGTCGCGCTGCCCGACGCGGTGCGCGCCGCGACCGCTACCCCGGCCGCGGCGGTGGGGCTGGACGACGTCGGCGATCTGAGCCCGGGGCGGTACGCGGACATCCTGGTACTCGACGAGGACATGGGGTTGCGTCGAACCCTGCGACGAGGAAGGTAGTTGACGTGATCCTGACCGTGACCATGAACCCCGCCTACGACATGACCTATCGTGTGGAGCGTTTCGAGCGGGGCCGGGAGCATCGTGTGCTGTCGGTCGAGCAGCGCATCGGCGGTAAGGGGATCAACGTCTCGCGAGTGCTCAATCAGCTGGGAAAATATTCGCGGGCAACCGGTTTCGCCGACCACATGTTCGCCGCGACCGCCGAGCTCGAGCTGCCGGTGGATTTCGTGCACGCGCTGCCGTGGATCCGGCGCACCGTGGTGATCAGCGAATCCGGTGACGGGACGGCCACCTCGCTGTGGGAGCCGGGTGCGCGGCTGACCGAACCGTATGCGGTCGACCAGCTGAAGGTCAGGGTCGCGGGCATGTTGAACGATTCCGGGGGAGTGGTGGTGTCCGGATCGTTGCCCGGCGGGGTGTCGGATGGGGTTCCGGCCGAGCTGGCGCGGGCCGCGCTGGCGGCCGGGGTGCCCACGATCTGCGATGTGGACGGGCGGGCTCTGGAGCTGGCCGCCGAGGTTCCGGGCATCGTGCTCATGCCCAATCGGGACGAACTCGAGCGGTTGACCGGAGCGCGCGCGGGCAGCCCGGCGGAGGTGGTGACCGCGGTGCGACCGCTGATCGAGAAGGGTGTGCGGGCGGTGGTCGCGACGCGCGGCGCGGAAGGCATCGTCGCGGTGACCGCGTCGGGGGCCTGGTCGGCGGCGTCGCCCGAGCCGATGGCGGGCAATCCCACCGGTGCGGGTGATGCCGCGGCCGCCGCCGTGATCGCCGCGCTAGCCGCCGAGCCGGAACCGGATTGGGCCGCGCTGGTAGCCGATGCCGTCGCGACTTCCGCTGCGGCCGTGGTGATTCCGGTCGCCGGGGAGATCGATCGGGCATTGCGCGAGCGGCTCGCGCCGGACGTCGTGGTCACCGAGCTCGAGGTCGTGCCCGGCGGGACAGCGCCGTGAATCGGATCGGCTGCACCGGACTCGGCATCGCGCCCGGGCACGTGGTGGATTCGTCGCCATTGTCGGATTCGATGCCGCACTCGGGGAGGGCCACATCGTGAAGCTGCCTTTGCCGAGCCGGGGCTTACCGATGATGCAGGCGATTGTTGTCGCCGGCCCGGTGCCGTGCCTGCGGCAGCCGCGTCGCGAACCTGGTTGCCGTAACCGATCGGAGGTCATCTCATGAGCCGGATTGTCGTCGTCGGGGTTGATCGCCGTCGTCGAGTCGGGAGGGTTGTCCGGTGAGCTGGATTGTTGTCCTCGGGCCGGGATCTGCGCCGCAGAGGGGCCGTCTCGTGAGCGTTGTCGTCGAGTCGGGGGTTGTGTCGCAGGAGGTCGCGTCGTGAGTCTGGTTCCTGTTCGCGAGTTGCTCGCCGCGGCCGCACCCGGTGGTTTGGGGGCGTTCAATGTGATCGCGCTGGAACATGCCGAGGCGATCGCGGGGGCCGCCGAGGCGACGAAACGTCCTGCGATCCTGCAGATTTCGGAGAACACCGTTCGGTATCACGGGGGATTGCGGCCGCTGGCGCGGGCGTGTCTGGAGATCGCCGAGGACAGTACGGCCGCGCTCGCGGTGCATCTTGATCATGCGACGTCGCACGAATTGATCTCCGCGGCAGTCGAAGTCGGCGTGCGATCGGTGATGTACGACGGGTCGCGGCTCGCTTACGGCGAGAATGTCAGCAGCACGGCGGAAATCGCGTCCTGGTGCCGGGCGCGCGGGGTATTCACCGAGGCCGAACTGGGTGAGGTTGGCGGCAAGGACGGCGCGCACGCGCCGGGTGTGCGCACCGATCCGGACGAGGCGATCGAGTTCGTCGCGGCGACCGGTGTGGACGCGTTGGCCGTCGCGGTGGGATCCGCACATGCCATGCACACCCGCGACGCGGTTCTGGACGACGATCTGATCACCCGGCTGGCCGCGAAAGTGCCTGTGCCCCTTGTCCTGCACGGCTCCTCAGGGGTGCCCGACGCCGGGTTGCGCTCGGCGGTGCGCGCGGGCATGCGGAAGATCAACATCGCGACAAGGCTGAATATCGTTCTGGCGCAGTCGGTTCGCGCGGAACTCGCGGCCGACGCAACGCTGTCCGATCCGCGCCGGTACCTCGGGCCCGGCCGCCGTGCCGTTCAGCAGGAGATCGAACACCTCCTGCGCGTGCTCGGTTAGCCGATCGGCCCGCAGGTGGTCGGCGGCGGGGTCATTCGGTCCCGGTTTCGCCTAGACGGTCGATCGCGCGAATGTCCTCCTCGGCGAGGGCATCCGGGGTGGCGAGCTCGGCCGTGGTCGAGAGACCGGGACGCAGGGCGGCCACGGCGATGAGGGCGACCATCGGGATCGTCACGGCCAGGCTCACCCATCCGGTGCCCAGGCGCAGCCCGTCCGAGCGGTCGGCGGCCAGCCAGTCGGTGGCCGACGCGCCCAGCGGCCGGGTCACGACATAGGACGCCCAGAACGCCGGGATCGCGCCCAGCCCGGCCCAGCGGTGTGCGATCGCCGGGATCGCGATGACCACCGCGAACAGCACCGTCGAGGGGAGATAACCGAGATGCATCTTGCCCGCGGTGAGATCTCCGGCGGCGGTGCCGAGTGCGAAGGTGATCATGACCGTCGCCCAGTAGAACGCCTCGCGTCGCCGGGTGTTGATGCTGTGCACGGACAGCGTCTTCTCGCAGGCATGCCAGATCGCGAAGATCGCCCCCAGCAGCACGAGGAAGGCGATCGTCGTGACCGGCAGCGGAATGCCGAGCTTGAAATCCACGACGTCGGCGACCATCGTCCCGAAGATGCTGACCATCACCACGGCCGTCCAGTAGATCCACGCCACATAGCGCCGACTGCGGAACTGCACGACCAACGCGGCGATCAGCGCCACCCCCGCACCGCCCACCGCGAGCTCCGCGGGCAGACTCGAAACGAGGAAATCGGAGAACGTCTCACCCATTCCCGTGGAGAGCACTTTGATCACCCAGAACAGCGCGGTGATCTCGGGAACCTTCGTCGCTAGCGCACGCGTGGGCGAAATGGCAACTGGCACAGGATTCGTCACGTCCGCACGATGCCCGAAAGGCACTGAGATTTCACTGTGAGCGGCCTGGGCATCGTTCACAGGAATTCTGCGGGTGAACGGAGATTCTCTGGGCGGCGCGGAGATTCGCGTGTGTTCGTCCGCGAGAGGTGGACAGGCGCGGGTGGTGGATGAGCGTTCGGGCGGGGAAGTTCTCCGGAGGTGGACAACCGCGGGCGGGTGAGCGTTCGGGCGGCGCCTGATCGGCGGTGTGCAGAGGTTCGGTGGCGCGCCGCCGGGTGTGGCGGTGAATGCGGCGGTAGGGTTCGCTTCGAGTTCGCTGTGGTGAGAATCGATCCTGCTGGATGGGAGAGATGATGTCGGACAAGGGGGTTGAGGCGGGGGAGTTCGCGGCTGAGCGGATGCCGGGGACCGTGCGGGTCGCACGGGCGCTGGCGTGGGGGATGGCGATTGTCGGCCTGGTGTGTGTGGCCTCGGCGGGATGGCTGTTCGGGGCGCGGTCGGCGGGGATCACCGCGGTGTTCTTCGTGCCGAGTTGGCTGCTGGGGTTGCTGGCGCTGGCGTTCGGGGCGGTGGGGGACGGGATTCGGGTCACGGCGGTGTTGCTGGCCGCGCTGAACATGCTGTGGACCGTGCCGTCGATCCCGACCGGACGTCCGCCCGGATGGCTGGGACCGGTGAGCGCGATCGTGCTGATCGTGCTGTTGTTCCGGCGTTCGGCGCGGGCGTGGTTCGCGGGCGAGTGACGCTCAGGGCGTGGTCAGCGCGGGAAAGGGACCGGTGTGGTGTGACGGGGTGCGGGAACGGACGTTCACGAGTTCGGCGGCGATGGCGACGGCCGTCTCCATCGGGGTGCTCGCGCCCAGGTCCAGGCCCGCGGGTGTGTACAGCCGGGCCAGGGAATCGGCGTCGAAACCGCCGGCGTGCAGGGCCTCCAGCCGCTGACTGTGCGCGGGGCCCTCGCCGAGTGCGCCGAGATAGCCGAATTCGGGTAGTCGCAGCGCCGTGGTGAGCAGCGGGATCTCGAATTTGGGATCCTGGGTGACCGTCACCAGGGCCGTGCGGTAATCGATCAATCCGGCGGCGGCCTGGGCTTCGAGATAACGGTGCGGCCAGTCGACGATCACCTCCGCCCCCGGGAAGGACTGCTCGGCGGCGAACCGCTGGCGGGCATCGCAGACCGTGACGCGGTAGCCCAGCAGTTTGCCCTGTGTGCACAGCGCGGCGGCGAATGCGTTGGCGCCGAAGATGATCAGGCGCGGCGCGGCGGCGAACGAGCAGCAGAACACATCCGATTCGGGCAGCGCGACCAGTTCGGTGTTGTGCCGCCGATCGGTCACCAGATGCTGGCCGATCACCGTCGGATCCGAATGCCACACCACGGTGAACACCGTGACCGGCTTGTACCCGGCGAGATCCTGTGCGACAGCTGGGAATTCGGGAAAGTCGTCGCGGGAGAACGGTTCCACGAAGACATCGATGGTGCCGCAGTCCGCGCTGTCCATTCCGGTGTTCGGGTCGAAACGCTGGAGTTCCTTGCGGCCGGAGCGAGCCGAATGAATCGCCGCGTCGTAGATGGCGCTCTCGTAACAGCCGTCGGAGACCGAGCCGAAGACACGTCCGTCGGGGTCGACGAGCATCGCCGAACCGATCGGCATGGGAGCCGGGCCGAACGTCCGGACCAGGGTGGCCATGGCACCGACGCGCCCGGAGTGCCACACCCGCAGTAGATCATCGACGATGTCGCGCATCACAAGCTCCCGATCAGCGTGCGCGAGTGGGCGGATAGTCGTGGTCACGTCCCGTAGCCAGATCGTCACACGTGACGGCCACAATATCTGGTCTGCTGACCAGAAACTCCCTGGCTCCGGAATTTTCTCCTGCGGTATCGATCACCGTGGTCCAGCGCTTGTGACATAGCACAACCGGATGACCGGGCCGGCCGTGAAAACAGGCGCGCGCCGATCCGCTCGGTGTGTTATGTGCGGCGGCGCGCGGAATCCCGTCGCAGCGTCCAACATCCATTCCGCCGAGCGTAACCGCGCCGAACGACCTTCGCCGCCCCGGAATGACAAGCCGGGGAGCTCGGATCAGGCGAACAGGTCGCGCACGAACGGGAGTGAATCGGGTTGGGAGGCCAGGACCGTGCCGCTGTGGTCGGTGGGGTAGGTGTGGAAGGTCAGGGGCTGGCGATTGGCGGTGAGGACGGCGGCGAAGCGGAGGGTCTCCGGGGTGATCACGTCGGTGTCCAGCAGGCCCTGCCCCATGAACAGAGGCCGGTCGTAGCCGGATTCGGGTAGGCCGAGGTAGTTGTGCAGCAGGCCGTGGAAGTCGGGGATGTCCGAGAGCGGGCGGGAGAACAGGTCGCCGCCGATCACCTTCTGCGCGGTGACGGCCTTGCCGAGCGGACCGAGGCATTCGGTGCGGGCGCGGTCGACCCAGTAGCGGCCCTCGGGGGTCAGATACGAGTCGATGTTCAGTTCCGGGTGGGCGGTGCGCAGGCCGTTGAGGATGTAGAGCGCGTAGGCGGTGGTGTCGCCGCTGAGCTTCACCGGGGGGATACCGGGGCCCAGGGGAGTCAGGATGTCCTCGATGTAGGCGGGTGTTCCGGTGGCGACCGCGCCGCGGTAGTCCAGCTCCGGGCCGAAGGCGGTCGCGTACCGGGCGGTGGAGACCGCCGCGCCCGCGCCCTGCGACTGCCCGACGACGACCCACTTGCGGGACAGCGTCCGGTAATGGCTGTTCGCCGCGCGCACGGCGTCCACGACGTTGTGCGCCTCGACCCGGCCGTCCAGATACGGGTGTTCGCCCGGTGAGCCGAGTCCGGCGTAGTCGGCGGCGACGATCGCATAGCCCTGTTTCAGCCAGGTGCCCAGATACGACCAGTCGCGATCGACCGCGGCGGGTCCGGCCACGCTGTACGCGCAGTCGTCGCCGATGCCGACGGTGCCGTGCGCCCAGGCGATGACCGGCCAGCCTCCGGCGGGCGGCGAACCCGGCGGGAAGTAGATCGCCGCGCTGGCCGTGGTCGGCGCATCGCCGACGGTCGTGGTGCCGTAGAAGAACCGCTGGGAATCCACCGAACCGGGCAGTGTCGCCGCGGTGGACAGCGGCTGGACCGATTCGAAGACGCCCGCTGCGGGCGCGGCCTGGGCCAGCGGCTGCTGTAGCAGGGCGGTGGCCGCGGCGACGGCCAGGGCGGCGGCGATCGACAGTTTCCGCATCGTGCTCCTCGGCGAGTGGATTCGGACGGTGGGTTCGGCTGGGTCAGTCTTGCAGTCCGATCCGGCTCGGGCGTCCAGGGACACCGAATGTGACCGGAGTCGGTGACCGCCGCCACGGATCGGCGGTCCGGTGCCCTGTGAAGGTCGTCACAGCGGGCAATCCGGGTGTCGCGATTCGGTCGGTGGTATGGCTCACGCTAACAGTACGAGCGTTACGTAAATCCGCATGTCAGGCCTACTGGCGGGTAGATAACTACCCCGCAATTCGCGCGCAAATTTTGCAGAGTTAGCAATTGGGTTGGGAAAGATAGCCGAGATTTACACTAGCAACAGGTAGACGGCACTTTTTGGTTGTGCCATCGTGTGGAAGTACGCCCGATGGGCATAGCAAGCCTGCAAATGGCCGCTCCAGCAGTGTTCGGACATCGCAGGGCCCCGACCGCCTCCCGCAGTCGGAACCCGACGAAGTCCGCACATGGGGCACCTGACCCGAACTAGGAAGTGGAGTCTGAGATGTCGACCACCGGCACCCCGAAAACCGCTGCGGAGATCCAGAAGGACTGGGACACCAACCCCCGCTGGAAGGGCATCACCCGCGAGTACTCGGCCGATCAGGTCGTGAAGCTGCAGGGCAGCGTCGTCGAAGAGCACACGCTCGCGCGTCGTGGTGCCGAGATCCTCTGGGAGGGTGTGAACACCGAGGGCGACTACATCCACTCGCTCGGCGCTCTGACCGGTAACCAGGCCGTCCAGGCCGTGCGTGCCGGCCTGCGTGCCATCTACCTGTCCGGCTGGCAGGTCGCCGGTGACGCGAACCTGTCCGGGCACACCTACCCCGACCAGTCGCTGTACCCGGCCAACTCGGTGCCGTCGGTCGTGCGCCGCATCAACAACGCGCTGCTGCGCGCCGACGAGATCGCCAAGGTCGAGGGCGACACCTCGGTCGACAACTGGGTGGTCCCGATCGTCGCCGACGGCGAGGCCGGTTTCGGTGGCGCGCTGAACGTCTACGAGCTGCAGAAGGCCATGATCGCCGCCGGCGCCGCGGGTACCCACTGGGAGGACCAGCTGGCGTCGGAGAAGAAGTGCGGCCACCTCGGCGGCAAGGTGCTGATCCCCACCCAGCAGCACATCCGCACCCTGACCTCGGCGCGTCTGGCCGCCGACGTCGCCGACACCCCGACCGTCGTCATCGCGCGCACCGATGCCGAGGCCGCGACCCTGATCACCTCGGACGTCGACGAGCGCGACCGGCCCTTCATCACCGGTGAGCGCACCTCCGAGGGCTTCTACCACGTCAAGAACGGCATCGAGCCCTGCATCGCGCGGGCCAAGGCCTACGCCCCCTACTCCGACCTGATCTGGATGGAGACCGGCATTCCGGACCTCGAGGTCGCGCGGAAGTTCGCCGAGGGCGTCAAGTCGGAGTTCCCCGACCAGCTGCTGGCCTACAACTGCTCGCCGTCGTTCAACTGGAAGGCGCACCTGGACGACGCCACCATCGCGAAGTTCCAGAAGGAGCTGGCGGCGATGGGCTTCAAGTTCCAGTTCATCACCCTGGCGGGCTTCCACTCGCTGAACTACGCGGCCTTCGACCTGGCCTACGGCTACGCCCGCGAGGGCATGACGGCCTTCGTCGACCTGCAGGAGCGCGAGTTCAAGGCCGCCGCCGAGCGTGGCTTCACCGCGGTCAAGCACCAGCGTGAGGTCGGTGCCGGTTACTTCGACACCATCGCCACCACCGTGGACCCGAACACCTCGACGGCGGCGCTGAAGGGCTCCACCGAAGAGGGCCAGTTCCACTGAGTTGTACCGGTCGCCCCTGCGGGCGGCGGTGATGGGAACCGGCGGCGATGCGTTCGCCGCCGGTTCCCGCCACCACTCGACATGGGCGCTCCTGCAACGAGTGCCCACCAGCCCTTCCCGACCGAACAGCCCCGGCGGGAAGGGTTTTTCCCCTATGAACACCAACCGTTGCCGACGCGCCTGACAGGTTTCGGTACGCGACAACTGATTTCGTAAGAACATGGGTAACTCCCCGGGGACGTCCAAATCTCGACCGCGTCCCGAACTGTCGGCCCGAAGCGCAAGTCTCCACGCACTTGACGTCACGCTGAAGTCGCGGAGAGGCGGGGGAGCGCATGACTGTATTGGCACTCAGGTGCCCGCAAAATACGCGGAGAGGCGGAACAGACGTGAGCAGCGAAAAGATTCAACGTGTCGGTGTGATCGGCGCCGGACAGATGGGTGCCGGAATCGCGGAGGTGTGCGCGCGTGCGCACGTCGACGTGCTCGTGTTCGAACAGACCCGGGAACTCGCCGCCGCGGGTCGCGCCCGCATCCTGCGGTCGCTGGATCGCGGCGTGAGCAGCGGCAAGATCACCGAACGCGAGCGTGAGCAGGCGGCCTGGCGGCTGCGGTTCACCTCCGACCTCGGCGATTTCGCCGATCGTCAGCTGGTCGTGGAGGCCGTGCTGGAGAGCGAGGAGGTCAAGACCTCGATCTTCGCCGAACTCGACAAGGTGGTCACCGATCCCGATGCGGTGCTGGCGTCCAACACCTCCTCGATTCCGATCATGAAGATCGCCGTCGCCACCACCCAGCCCGAGCGGGTGGTCGGCATGCACTTCTTCAACCCGGTGCCGGTGCTGCCGCTGGTCGAGCTGGTGACCACGCTCAAGACCAGCGCCGCCGTCGCCGAGCGCGCGGAATCCTTCGCCTCGGAGGTGCTGGGCAAGCAGGTCGTCCGCTCGGCCGACCGTTCCGGTTTCGTGGTCAACGCCCTGCTCGTGCCGTACCTGCTCTCGGCCATCCGCATGGTCGAATCCGGTTTCGCCACAAAGGAAGACGTCGACAAGGCCATGGTGCTGGGCTGTGCCCACCCGATGGGCCCGCTGGCGCTGACCGACCTGGTCGGGCTGGACACGGTGAAGTCCATCGCGGACTCGATGTACACCGAGTTCAAGGAGCCGCTGTACTCTGCGCCGCCGCTGCTGATGCGCATGGTCGAGGCGGGTCTGCTCGGCAAGAAGACGGGCGCCGGTTTCTATCAGTACGGTCGCGTCTGAGTGTTGTACCGGCGTACTCGCGGCTTCGGACTCGCCCCTCGGTTCTTGCCGCAACCCTATGGAGCGAGTCGTTTACCGCCAGTCGCGAACCCGCCGCAGTGAATCAGCGGCCATCAACCACAGGAACGCGAGATGCGCACTCTCCCAGCCCCGCACGGAGCGAGCCTTCGAGCGACCGTTCGCGGCCGGCTCACCGTTCAGCACTCGAAGCGCATGGGCGAAGCCCGAGTCTCGAGTGCTGAACGGTGAGCCTTCGGGGCCGCGAACACGCCGGAGCGAAGCGGAGGCCATCGAATACAGGAGGAGTCCAAGCTCATGGTCAATGTCACCGACGGCTTCGGGTCGAGCATTCTCGGGTATCCGAGGATCGGGCCGCATCGCGAACTCAAGCGCGCTTTGGAGTCCTATTGGCACGGCAGTCTCTCGCGGGAGAATCTGCTGGCCGTAGGTCGTGAGATCCAGGAGTCGCAGTTCGATGAGCTGGCCGCGGCGGGGCTGACGCAGGTTCCGGGTAACACGTTCTCCTTCTACGACCACGTCCTGGACAACGCGCTGCTGTTCGGCGCGGTGCCCAAGCGGTTCGAGCCGTATCGAGAAGGCTTGCACCCCTTGGACTTCTACTTCCTGATGGCTCGCGGGCGGCCGGATCTGCGGCCGCTCGAGCTGGTGCGTTTCTTCGGCACCAACTACCACTACCGGCAGCCCGAACTCGATGCCGACACCGAGTTCTCCCTGCATCCCGAGGCCCTGCTCGACGAGTTCGACCGGGCGATGGCCCGCGGTATCGAACTGCGCCCGGTGGTGCTCGGTCCGCTGTCGCTGCTGCTGCTGTCCAAGGCCGGGCAGGTGCCGGGGGAGACCGAATTCGATCGGCTGAGTCTGCTGGACGATCTGCTGCCGGTGTACGAGGAGCTGTTCGAGATCCTCGCCAAGCGCGGATCGACCTGCGTGCAGCTGGACGAGCCGTGCTTCGCCGCCGATCGCAGCCCGGCCGAACTGGCCGCGTTCCTGACGGCCTATCAGCGGCTGTCCACCGCGCCGCTGCGTCCGCGCATCCTGGTCACCGGGCAGTACGGCGATTTCGGCGAGGCGACCGCGATCCTGGCGCAGACCCAGGTGGAGGCGATCGGCCTGGATCTGGCCGGTCATCGGGTGCGGCCCGAGGAACTGGCGAAGATTCCGGGGATCAAGCGCAAGCGGCTGTACGCGGGCGTGATCAGCGGGACCAATGTGTGGCGCGCGGATCGGCGCGTCACGCTGGATTACCTCAGCGCGCTGTCGCGGGTGTGCCCGGATCTGGTGGTGTCCACCGGGACGACGCTGCTGCACGTGCCCTACGACCTGCTGGTCGAGTACGATATCGACGGTCCGGTCGCGGATCGGCTCGCCTTCGCGAAACAGAAAGTGCTCGAGGTCGTTTCGCTGGCGAAGGCGTTGACCGAAGGGCCTTCGGACAAATGGCACGGGCGTCCGCGCGAGGTGCATTTCAAACAGAAACACGCTGTGCGGCAACGGGTCTACGCGATCACGCCGCAGATGCGTGAACGCGAACCGTACGAGGTGCGCCGAGATGCCCAGCGCGAGAAGCTGAATCTGCCGCTGGTGCCCGCCACGACGCTGGGGTCCTTCCCGCAGACCGATGCGATGCGGCAGGCGCGCTACGACCTCGGCGAGGGCAAACTGTCCTACGACGACTACCGCAAGCGGGTCGAGGCCGAGATCGAGTCGACCATCCGGTTGCAGGAGGACATCGGCCTGGACGTGCTGGTGCACGGTGAGCACGAGCGCAACGACATGATCCAGTACTTCGCCGAACTGCTCGATGGTTTCGCCACAACGCATTTCGGCTGGGTGCAGGTCTACGGGTCGCGGTGTGTGCGGCCGCCGGTGCTGTACGGCGACGTCTCACGCCCGAAGCCGATGTCGGTGGAGTGGACCACCTACGCCCAGTCGCTCACCGACAAACCGGTGAAAGGCATTGTGACAGGCCCGGTTACGATGGTGGCGCGCTCGTTCGTGCGACAGGATCAGCCGCTCTACGAGACCGCCGACCAAGTGGCCCTTGCCATTCGGGACGAACTGGCCGATCTGGAGAAGGCCGGGGTGTCGATCATTCAGGTGGACGAGCCGTCCATCCGTGAGTTGCTGCCGTTGCGTACGGGCACGCAGAGCCGGGAGTACCTGCGCTGGGCGGTGAACGCCTTCCGGTTGGCGACCTCGGGCGTGCGGGCGCAGACCCAGATCCACACGCACATCGCCTATTCCGGCCGCGCGGAGATCGTCCGGGCGATCGAGGAACTGGATGCGGACGTCACGGCCATCGTCGCGACCCGCTCGATCGAATGGGTGCTCAAGGCCCTGGCCGAGGACACCGAGGAGGGCCACGGCCTGTCCCACGGCGTGGGACCGGGTGTGTACGAAAGCCGTTCGGCGCGCATCCCCGACATCGACGAGCTCGACGAACTCCTCACCGCCGCCGCCCGTGCGCTGACCCCCGAACGTCTCTGGGCCAACCCCGACGGCGGTCTCAAAACCCGGCACGGCTGGCAACTGGAACCCGCACTGCGCAACATGGTCGCAGCCGCCCGCCGAGTCCGCCGCCGAGCCGAATCCGAGCGGTGAGCGTCGGCGCGTTCGTCACCGGCAGGCCCCGGCGACGGACGCGCCGTGGTTGTATCGGTCGGGTAGGGGGTGCACGTCCCCCGATGTCGTACCGGCCGACGAACAGGACCGACATGGATTCGAACGAGTACCTCCGCACCCTGCGCAGCCTGCACGGCGTCGCCGAGCTGCTGCTGGCCGGTCCGCAGCACCGGGCCAGCGGAACGATCCGGCTGGCCGCCGCGCCCGGCGGATTCGCCACGACCGCGACACCGCGGCTGGCCGTGGACGGGAACGTCCTGCGTGCCGACGGCGCGGAGATCGGCGCACTCGCCGGCGTCACCTATGCGGCTCTCGCCGCGGCCGCGGGCGTGTCCGCGCAGGCCCCGCAGGGCGTCTACGCCGATGGTTCCGGGGTGTCACCGCAGGACACGATCGAGGTCGATCCGGGCTGCGCCCGGGTCATCGCCGGGGCGTTCGAGACCGGCGATCGCGCTCTGCGGGCATTCGCGCCCGCGAACACGCCGGTGCTGTGGCCCGAACATTTCGATCTCGCTCTCACCGATGCGGAGGTCAACTACGGCGTGTCGCCGGGTGACGGCGCTATCGGCGAGCCGTACGCCTACGTCGGCCCCTGGACGCGTCGCGAGGGCCCGTTCTGGAACGTGCCCTTCGGCGCGGCGCGCACGTTGACCGAGCTGGGCGACGCGGAGGGGGTGCGGGACTTCTTTGCTGAGGGTGCGCGGGAGGCCCGAGGGTAGCGGCCGGGAGGCCCGCGAGTAGCGGTGCGAGCGTCCCATGCGCGACGCGCCCGAGTTCCGTTCCCTCGCCTGGTCGGGTTAGCTGTGTGGGAACCACCGTTTTCTGACCAGGAGATCGCATGGGAATGTTCGACAAGTTCAAGGATGTGGCCGAGAAGGCCGTGGATGCGGCCGGACAGCACGCCGACAAGCTCGATCCGCTGATCGAGAAGGCCGGTGACGCCATCGATCAGAAGACCGGCGGAAAATTCTCCGGTCAGGTCGACGCGGCTCAGGAAGCGGCGAAGAAGGCACTGCGCGAAAAAGCTGGGGAATAACGTTCTACCTGGGCTGTGGGGCGATGTGAGGCATCGCCCCACAGTCGTTTCACAGGTGGCCTCCCAGGCGCTCTCCGCGTGCGCCCCTATGATCTGACGGATGTCCTGTGAATTCACTTCGCCGTGGGGGATGTGGCGGATGCGGTCGTCCGCTGTCCTGCTCGCCGTTCTGGCCCTGTGCGCGATGGTCGGATTCGGTGGACCTGCCGCGAGCGCGGCGCCTGTGCTCGACGGCAGTGCGCCGCCGCCCGGTGCGAACGATTGGCGGTGCAAGCCCTCGGCGGCGCACCCGGATCCGGTCGTGCTCGTGCACGGCACCTGGGGCAACCAGGACACCTGGAACAAGCTCGCTCCGGCGCTGAAGGCCCAGGGGTACTGCGTGTACGCGCTCAACTACGGCCACGACACCGCGAGCCTGCTCGGCAGGATGCCGGGCATCTACGGCACCGGGGATATCGGAAAGTCGGCCGTGCAGCTGGCGAATTTCGTCGGAAAGGTCCGTGCCGCAACGTCTTCCGCGCACGTGGATATGGTGGCGCATTCGCAGGGCGGGGTGGTGGCGCGGCAGTACATGCGGTTCGCCGGTGGCGCCGATCTGGCCGATCCGAAGCGGAACGTGGTTCGCAAGCTGGTGACCCTGGGCGCTACCAACCACGGATCGACCTCCGTCCTGCTGGGATATCCGCTGGACACCGCTAGTGGGTCGGGGCCGCTGGGGGGTGCGGTGTCGAGCGTGCTCGGGGTTTCCGCAGTTCAGCAGATCACCGGTAGCCGGTTCCTGAACCGCCTGAACGCGGGCGGCGACACCGTGCCCGGCGTCGATTACACGGTGATCGCGACTCGAATGGACGATACGACGACGCCGCCGGAATCGACCTTTCTGCGTGCCGGGCCTCGGGCGGTCGTCGACAATGTCTGGGTGCAGACGGTCTGCGCCGGGGCGGATGTCACGCACGTCGGATTTCCGCGGTCGCCCATAGCGATTCGGCTCATCCTGCGGGCGTTGGATCCTTCTTATTCCGGTCGGGTCTGCGGTCGTTGACGGCTCTGTGGATTTTCCGCGGCGGGTGTGAATTTCTGTCCGGACCGGACGGGCCGGGTAATTTCCGCGATGGATTTCTCGGTAGCGAGGATTTCCGGAATTTCGTACTTTCCGGCTTTTCCGTGAAACGGGCCCGCGTATCAGCACGCGGGCCCGTCTTCGACGTCGGATCAGTGAATCACGGCTTACCGGTGGCGACGGCCTGCACCGCATCCAGGAACTGTTTGCCGCCCATGGCGTAACCGCCCGCGATGGCGCCGACGAGACCGCCGACCGGGCCGGTGATGATGCTCAGGATGCCGAAGCCCAGGAGGCTGCCGAGGAAACCGCCGAGAATGCCGCCGATGGCGACGCCGGGCAGGTTCTTCTGGACCTGGAACCACAGGTTGTTGAACGAGTTGATGTCCTTGACCTGCCCGATCTCCCGCGGAGCGACCTGCGGGGTCAGGGTCAGCGTGTGGCCGTTGGCGCTGATCCGCTGGGCGGCGCTGAAGACGTGACCGCCGAGGTTTCCGTGCAGCGCGACCTGATCCAGCGTCGCGCCCGCGTCGGATTTCAGGGCCACCGAGGAACCGTCCGCGGCGGCCACGAAACGACCGGCGTCGACCGTTGCGGTGATGGCCTTGTCGATCGGGGAAACCGAAGTCCGATAGTGAATTCCGTTGTCCACACCGGAAGTCGCGTCATTGTGCACGGCGGCGGGCTGCGCGGGGGCCGGTGCGGCATATGCGGTACCGGCGGTAATGCCGACGGCGCTGATCGCCATGAGAACGATGCCGGTGATCTTCCCGAATTTCATGATGATTTTCCCTCCCTGACGCGCGATCCCCCACGGACTCCCCAGTCTCGGCTCCCCCGGCGAATCGCAAGCCAGCTGCTGTTTGCGAATCGAACGCATTAATTAGTAGTGGAGGAATCAAGCGGACGCAAACCTAGTGATGAGCGTCACATGAATATCGGCGGATTGTGCGGCGATCGATCAGCCCGCGCGTGCGCGAGTGATAGCCATTATGTTGCGGAAAGGGGTGAGGGCCGGTCGAATGGCATAATGCGAAATTCGACCGGTCCAGATGTCACATGGTGGCGGCGTCGATCACGAATCGATAGCGAACATCGCTGCTCATCACGCGCTGATAGGCCGCATCGATCCCGTCCGCGGAGATGACCTCGATATCCGAGCCGATCCCGTGTTCGGCGCAGAAATTCAGCATCTCCTGGGTCTGGGCGATACCGCCGATCATCGAGCCGGCCAGCGAACGCCGGAAATTCGCGAGCGTGAACGGCTGCACCGACAGCGGATTGTCGGGCAGGCCCAGGATCACCAGCGTGCCATCCAGATTCAGCAGCCGCATGTAGTCGTCGATCGGCAGATTCGCGGAGACGGTGTTGATGATCAGATCGAAACGTCCGCGCAGCTCCGAGAAGGTTTTCTCGTCCGAGGTCGCGTAGTAGTGCTGCGCGCCGAAACGGAGGCCGTCGTCCTGTTTGCTCAGCGATTGACTGAGCACCGTCACCTCGGCCCCGAGCGCCGCGGCGATCTTCACCCCGACGTGTCCGAGACCGCCCATGCCGATGATGGCTACCTGTTTGCCAGGTCCGGCGTTCCAGTGTCGCAGCGGCGAGTAGAGCGTGATGCCCGAGCACAGCAGCGGGGCGGCCACGTCCAGGCTGATGCCCTCCGGAATGGACAGCACGAAATTCTCGGTCACCACGACCTGGGTCGAGTAACCGCCGAAGGTGGTGCCGCCGGGCTGGAACTCCTCGGAGACGGGGCTGTTGTAGGTCATGGTGCCGCCGCCGGTGCAGAACTGCTCCTCGCCGGCCAGGCACGACGCGCACTTACCGCAGGAGTCGACCATGCAGCCGACGCCGACGCGGTCGCCGACCTTGTGCCGGGTCACCGCCGAGCCGACCGCGGCGACGAGACCGGCGATCTCGTGCCCGGGAATGCAGGGGTAGCGGGTGTGATGCCATTCGTTGCGGGCGGTGTGGATGTCCGAGTGGCAGATGCCCGCGTACTTGATGTCGATGAGCACATCGTGCGGGCCGAGTTCACGCCGTTCGATCGAGGTCTTCTCGAACCGGCCGTCGGGGGTGGATAGGGAGTATGCCGCAGCAGTGGTCATGAATGCATGCCTACTCCTGCATCCTTAGCTTTGCAAAATGTCGGCGAACTCGCCGGTAGCATGTGCGTCCGGTGCGCCCGCGCATGTCACATGCTGGACCGATGGCGATCCTGTTGGCATTGGTGTCGATGTGTTCGACGCTGATCGGTGGTCTGGTCGCGGTGCGGATCGGGGATCGCAAACACGCCGTCCTCGGGCTGGCGGCGGGGGTCATGCTGGGCGTGGTGCCGTTCGATCTGCTGCCCGAGGCGCTCGAGCAGACCCCGCAGTCCGTCGCCGGGGTGCCGATCGCACTGGTGGCCGCGGTGGTGGGTTTCCTGACCATCCACATCATCGAGCGCGCGGTCGCGATTCACACCGGACACGAAAACGAATTCGGTGCGCACACACACGGTTTCGAGTCGGTGGGCCTGCTCGCGGCGGGCGGGCTGATCTTCCACAGCACCCTGGACGGTCTCGGCATCGGCCTGAGTTTCCAGGCTGGCGTGGGCGTGGGCACGGCCGTCGCCATCGCGGTGATCTGTCACGATTTCGCCGACGGGTTCAACACCTTCACCATCACCACGCTCTACGGCAACGCCCACCGCCGCGCCCTGCTGCTGCTCGCGCTGGACGCGCTCGCCCCGGTGATCGGCGCGACGATCGGTTCGCTCATCCACGTCCCGGACGAGGCCATCGGCCTGTATCTCGGATATTTCGGCGGATTCCTGCTCTACCTGGCGACCGCGGACATCCTGCCCGAGGCGCACGCCGGACACCCGTCCCGCCTCACCCTGCTGTGCACCGTCGCGGGCACGGCATTCATGTTCGGCATCGCGGTGCTCAACAACCAGTCCTGATCGGCCGCACGGGTTTCCGATTGGTAATACCTCCTGCGGAAGGGAAGCGGCGGCCGGCGACTCAGTGGTACACATGAAGACACAAACGCCGACGCCCCCGGGGCGCGCACGAGGCGGGAGTGCCGATGTCCGACGAGCGGCCGCATAACGATGACGTGGGGAACGTCGATGCCTCCGGGCAGGTCGGCAGCACCGGACGGACCGCCGCGGGCGTGCTGGTCGTGCTGCTCGCGGTGGTCGTCGCGCTGGGGCTACAGGGCGCCCTGCCACACTGGGTGACCGGATCCGAGCACACCGAAACCTCCGTTGTCCCGCTGCCGCTGCCGCCGATGGATCCGGTCGCGATCGCCCGGAAGGTGGAGCCGGAACTGGTGAACATCAACGTCTCCATCGAGCCGACCGGCATGGGTGCGGCGGGTTCGGGCATCGTGCTCTCCGCGGACGGGCAGGTGCTGACCAGTCATCACGTGGTCAAGGGCGCCAACGTCATCACCGTGGGCGATGTCGGCACCGGCGCGCAATTCCCGGCCACGGTCCTGGGCTACGACAGCACGGACGATATCGCGCTGCTGTCGCTCAACGGCGCCGGAGGACTGCCGAGCGTCCGGCTGGGCAACTCGTCGACACTGCGGCCCGGCGACCAGATCATGGCGATCGGCAATGCCGGTGGCACCGGACATCCGACCGCGGAACCTGGCACCGTGACGTCCCTGAACACCTCGATCGTCGCGCGCGACGCCGCCGACCTGAGCCGCAAGGCCCTGACCGGAATGCTCGAACTGGACGCGCCGGTGGCCTCCGGGCAGTCCGGCGGCGCGGTGGTGGATCGCAGCGGCGCCGTCGTCGGGGTGGTGACCGCCGCGTCGGGGGAGCTGACCAAGACGGACGGGCGGGCCACCGGTTACGCCGTGCCGATCGATCGGGCGATGCAGATCGTGCGGCAGATCCGTTCCGGCACGCCGACGGATACCGTGCACATCGGCCCCACCGCGACATTGGGCGTGCTGACCTCGGATGCGGCCACCGGCGGGGCCCGCGTCGACGTGAGCATCTACGGCCTGCCCGCCTACGCCGCCGGACTCACCGCGGGCGAGGTGATCACCGCCATCGACGGACATCCCGTGTCCTCGGCGAAAACCCTGAAATACGTGCTCAACGTGCGCAAACCGGCCGATACGGTCCGTCTGGACCTGATCGAGCCGGACGGTTCCCGGCGCGAGGTCGCCGTCGTGCTGGCCTCGGGCCCGCCCAACTGAGGGCGGCCGAGGCCGGCGGCGGCTCACACCAGCGACGTCCAGTAGCTCTGGAAGCGCAGGAAGATCATCACCAGCACGATCGCGTAGAACACGATCACGAAGGTCCAGCGCCACTCCACCACGATCCGCAGCACGCCCCGCGCGTTACCCCAGATCTGACCGGTGACCGCGGCCAGCAGTATCGGCGTGAACGCCCACACCACCATGCAGTACGGGCACAGTGCGCCGATCCGGTACAGCGTGTGGAAGATCAGCCAGCAGATGAACACGATGCCCAGCACGAGACCGAGCCACAGCCCGCCCCAGAACCACCGCGGCAGCGCCACGCGCGCGATCGCGAGTACGGCCATGGTCACCGCGACCGAGAAGCCGACGACGCCGATGATCGGATTCGGGAATCCGAATACGTGCGCTTCCTTCGACGCCATCACCGAACCGCACGCGATGATCGGGTTGATGTTGCAGGACGGCACGTAGGCCGGGTTCATCAGCAGCTTGAAATCGTCGATCGTCAGCACGAGCGAGGAGATCCAGCCCGCGACGGTGCCGACCAGCAGCAGCCAGGCGGTACGAGGGGGAACGGAGATCACTTGAGCGCGGCCTCGATCGAACTCTCGAGCCCGCCGGGGGTGAACAGCGCCTGCTGGTTGTCCACCTTCTTGTCGTTCACGTAAACGGTCGGCGTGCCGTTGATGCCGGTGCTGAACACGTCCTGCGTGGTCTTCTGCACGTAGGAGTCGAACTTGTCGTCGGTGATGCACTTGGCCACCGAGGGATCGGTGACTCCGCTCGCCGTGGCGATCTGGATGATCTTGCTGTCCGGCAGGCCGCCCGCGCCCTCCTCGGGCTGCTGCTGGTACATCGCGCTGAGCCAGGCCTGGAACTTGGACGGATCGGCGTCGGCGACGCAGTAGGCGGCGTTCGCGCCGCGCGAGGAGTACCGGGAGCCGCCCGAATTCTGATCCAGGAACGAGATGACGTTGTATTCGACGGCGATACTGCCGTTGTTCACCGCGTCGGTGAGGGTCTGGCCGTTGGCGGCCTCGAACTGCTTGCACACCGGGCACTGCATGTCGGCGATGACGCGCACGGTGGCCTTGGCCCCGGGCTTGCCGATCCGGATCGCGCCCTTGTCGGTGATCGATCCGGTGATGCCGTCGGGTGAGGCGGGCGCGGTCACCGCCGGACGGTTGGCGGCGTCCTTCTTCGCATTGTTCGAATGCTTGATCGCGATGCTGATCCCGATGGCGGCGATGAGCGCGAGCAGGACGACCGCGACGGCCACCTGGATCAGGATCGTGCGGGTGCGATCGCCACCCTTCACCGCGGCGAGTGAGTTCTTACCACGCGGATTCTTGCTCACCTCGGAGTTCACCACGCCTTTCCTGAGTTGGTCCGACAGCCATGCCGCCCCGATGGTACGGGCCGTCGGCCCTCATGGGGTGTCCGGACCACATGATTGCCGGTGAACCTGAGAGCACCTCGAGATTTCCGTGCCGAGGTGGGTGAACTCTCGGTGACGGGCCTTCAGGACGCGGCCAGGCGGCGGCGCTGTTCCTCGATGTCGAAATGCGCCGGCGGCCAGTCCAGATCCAGCGCTTCCAGGGCGTCGATGAGCAGTTCGGTGACCGCGAGCCGGGAGTACCACTTGCGGTCGGACGGTACGACGTACCAGGGCGCGTAATCGGTGCAGGTGCGATCCAGTACGTCCTGGTACGCCTTCTGATAGTCGGGCCAGTGGGCGCGCTCGCCGATATCGGCCGGATCGAATTTCCAGTACTTGTCCGGGCGGTCCAGCCGCTGGGTGAGGCGTTTGCGCTGCTCGTCGAGGGAGACGAACATCGCGACCTTGATGATGGTGGTTCCGGCGTCCGCGGCGGTGCGCTCGAAGCGGTTGATCTCGTCGTAGCGTTTGCCCCACACGTCCTGTGGCACCAGTTCGTGCACCCGCACCACCAGCACGTCCTCGTAGTGCGACCGGTCGAACACCCCGATCTGCCCGCCGCGCGGCAGCTGCTTGCGGATCCGCCACAGATAGTTGTGCCGACGTTCCTGCTCGGTCGGCACGCCGAAGGAGGCGTGGTCCACGCCTTGGGGATCCACCGAGCCGATCACATGCCGCACGATGCCGCCCTTACCGGCGGTGTCCATGCCTTGCAGGACCAGCAGAATACTGCGCGGATCGCCGGAGCGGCCGTTGGCGTAGAGCTTCTCCTGCAGGCCCGACAGCACCGTGCGGCGCTGTTCGAGCAGCAGTTCACCGGCCTTCTTGTCGCCGCGGAATCCCGGGGTGGCATTCGTGTCGAGGTCGGCGACTCGCACCCCGCTCGCATGCAGTGCTTCGGTGACCGGAACGGACCAGGGGGATTTGGGCATGTGTGCAGTATGAACGCCCTCAGGCGCGGGTTGTCCCAGATGAAGGCGTGTCAACGTGGACGTTTGCTCAGTGCAGACCGGCCAGCTGCCGCAGCTGCGCGGCGAACGCGTCGTCGTCGACCGGGGTCAGGGTCAGCTGGTCGGCGGTGGTGAGCAGATAACGTCCGTCGCCCGCGACGTCGAGCCAGGTGCGGTGCCGGGTCGGCGGCGGGGCCGGATTGTGCGGCGCGGTTGTCACGGTGACGATGCCGCGCGAGTCGACCGGTGCCCGCAGGGCGCGCTGGAACCGGGCCGGACCGGCCGGTATGGGATGGCGTCCGCTGACCAGCACCGCGCGCTGCGCCTCGCGCATCACGGCCGTGCGCCCGGCCGGGGCCGAGCCGATCACCTCGACGAGCTGCTTGCCGATCGTCCCCGCGGGACAGAGCATCACCACGATCGAGTCGCCGCGCGCGATCAGGACCGCGGCATGGGTCAGCGTGACCGCGGCGCAGGCCAGAATTCGTTCGGGTGCGGTGCCGGGTCTGGAACGTTCACCGGCGACGGTGAGCGTGGTGAGGTCGATGCGGGCGCACAGCAGCAGCGCCGCGGTCAGATCGGGATCGGTGTTGCGGGCGTACTGCTGCCGCAGACCGGATGCGGGTGTGGCCGGGATGGCCGCGTTGACCGGGTAGGGCCGGAAGTCCAGGCCGGTTTCGGTGATCCAGACGTGTGCGAATTCGTCCGGAGTGAGAACCCACCGCACTAGCCGCGGCCTTCGGATGAGCGGGGACGTGATCGGATGAGAATGATGGCTGCCTCCGCGGGGCTCCGGCGGTCCATCGCGACACTACCGGAGGGCAATCCTCCCGCCGAGACCTCGTGCGTGTGATCTGCGACATGGCCGATCCCGCTGGCCTGGAACACTTTTCATGCCGGGCGGCTGGCGTCGAGATACTGCAGCAGACCATGCACCCGCTGCCGGACATCGATCAGTCCGGCCTCGGTGAACAGCTTGGGGAACACGTCGCCCTCGAAGAACCGCAACCCGATGGTCCCGAAGATCGCCGTGACCAGTCGGCCGAACCAGTTCTCGTAGCGATGGCTGGTACTGATCGCGATGCGGCCGCCCGGAGCCAGCACCCGGATCATCTCCCGCGCCGCGGCCAGCGGATCGGGAATCAGGTACAGCGCACCGAAACAGCACACCGCGTCGAAACTGCCGTCGGGGAACGGAAGCCGCTGCGCGTCGCCGCGCACATAACTCACCTCCGGGCCGGAGTTGTCCGCACGAGCCTGCGCCAGCATCGCGACCGACAGGTCGATGCCGACCGCGTGGCCGCCGACGGCGAGATGTGCGCTCAGGCCGTGCGTGAAATTCCCTGGCCCGCAGGCGATATCGAGTACGGTTCGGGCTCGGTCCAGGTGCAGTGTGCGGGCGGCGTCGGCGCGGTCGGCCCGCATGGTCCGTCCGGAGACGAGGAAGAAACTTGTCGGGCGCCAGACTCTTTCGTAAACGAGTGCGAAGGCGGGAAGGTTCATCAGGCGTCGAGCGAGGTTCAACGATGTAGCTCTTTCGAAATCCGGTGGTGCGAAATCGGGTCGTGCGAGATGTCGTGTGAGATCAGGCGGGGGAGACGTCGATCGCGATGCCCGCGGCACGCAGCCGTTCGGTGAGCGCATCGCCCATCGCCGAACCGGGAGTCAGCACGCCCGCGAGTTCGGGCAGTTCGTCGAAGGCCAGGCACAGGCCGGATTCGCCGAGCATCACCGCGGTCGCCTGATAGCCGGGATCGCCCTGCCCGGCGAAGGTGCACACGTACTTCGCGCCGGATGTGGTGTGCGCGAACGTCTTCATGGTGAACCAGCCGCTGTTGCGGGACTTCTCGTCCGGCCCGGTACCCGGCGCGGGCAGGATGCGGTCCAGCACCCGACGGCCCAGCGGGACGCGCGACAGCAGCGTCCCCGCCGCCATCATCACGACCACGCCACCCGAGATACCGGCCGCCACCAGCGGGGACAGCGGTGAGCTGCCCGCGCTCATCACCTCGCGATACCGGAAGTTCTTGCCGTACACCCAGCCCAGCAGGCCGTTCGTGCGACGCACGATCTTGGTGTTGTGGACGGCCATGAAGAAGGTCGCGACCCAGCCCCGCAGACTCGGATCGATGGTCGAGGCGCGCTGTAGCGCCTGATCGGTCTGGCGGCCCACATCCGGATCCATCGCCTTGTCCGGACTCAGCGAATAAGGATGGGACAGAATGGATCCGCGCGAGGGGTGCGCGGCGATCTCCTCCATCATCACCCGGCCCGAATCGATGGTTCCGCCGCTCGCGCCGCCCTTCAACCAGGCGACCAACGTGGTGTCGGTGAGCTCGCCGGCGTTGTCCTCGACGCTGCGCCGGTACAGCTGGTACACGCTCAGATCCGACGGAATCGAGTCGTAGCCACAGGAATTCACGATCTTCGCGTCGGTGTCCACCGCGGTGTCGTGGAATTGGTCGATGCAGTCGCGGATGAACAGCGGCTCACCGGTCAGATCGGCGTAGTGGGTGCCCGCCGCGGCGCACGCGCGCACCAACCCCATGCCGTAGCGCAGGTACGGGCCGACCGTGGTGACCACGACCCTCGTGCGCGCGGCCAGATCGTTCAGCGAATCCTGATCGGACGAATCCGCAACCAGCAGTTGCCATTTCGCGGCGGCCGGTCCGAGTTCGGCACGCGCCGCGGCCAATTTCTCCGCCGAACGGCCGGCCAGTGCGATGCGCGCGCCCGCGGGAGCCGCCTCGGTCAGGTATCGCGCGGTCAGCCCGCCGACGAAACCCGTTGCGCCGTAGAGGACCAGGTCGAATTCCCGGTCCGGGTTCTGCTCGATGTTCTCGGGGGTCATGGGCCTTCCCATCTGGTGATGCGAATCATGCCTTGCTGCGGCGTTTTCCGGACTTCGGCGCTGCCGCACCGGTGGTCGGCGCGGGTCGCTGGGCGAGCCAGGCCCGATGGGCCTTGCCCAGTTCGGTGACCGGGGCGTCGCCGTAGATCCACTCCCGCGCGATCCGATGCCAATTGTTCGTCGCCCGCAACTGCCCGAGCACTCCGAACGTCATGAAATCCGCGCGCCGGGAGAACAGATGTTCCGGGGGCAGGTTCTGCTGCTTCATTCCGGCGTGCTCGGTGGCGCGCGGGTCGATCGCCAGCACGGCCGCACCGCTGGCCAGTTCGGGGGTGATCGTCAGGTCCTCGTCCAGCAGCGCCCACTCGATCGCGGACAGGCAGTACTCCAGGCATTCCTCGGCCGTCACCTCCTCGGGCGAATCGATGATGCCGTGATCGATCATCAGCGTACGCAGATCCTCGGCGCGATCCTCGGCGGCGGCGCGGATGCAGGTCAGCTCGAACTGCGCGTCGGCGGGGCGCATCCGGTTGTAGAGGCCGAAGTCCAGGAAGGCCACGCGCCCGTCCTCGCCGAGCAGGATGTTGCCCGGATGCGGGTCGCCGCAGAACTCGTTGAAGTTGTACAGCGAGCCCACGTAGAAGCGGTAGATGATCTCGCCGATCCGATTGCGTTCCGCCGCGGGCAGTTCGCGGATCTCGTCGAACCCGCGACCGGGAAAGAACTCGCTCACCAGCACGTGGGTGCTGGACAGCTCCGGCATGCTGGCCGGGACCGCGATGAACGGGTGGTCGGCGTAGAGCTCGGCGATCTGGCGCTGGGTGGCGGCCTCGGTGGCGTAGTCGAGTTCGCTCTCCAGGTGCAGGCGCAGCTCGTCCAGCACGGCCGGGGTCACCCACGGCATCGCCGAGGCCAGGATGCGCCGGAACATGACCAGATTCTTCAGATCCGCGCGCACCGCCGCATCGATGCCCGGATACTGCACCTTCACCGCGACCTCGCGGCCGTCGTGCAGCCGCGCCCGGTACACCTGGCCGATGGACGCCGCGGCGATCGGTTCGGGTTCGAATTCGGCGAACAGTTCGCTCAGCGGCCGGCCGAAATCGGTCTCGATGAGTTCGCGCATCGTGTCGAAGGAGACCTTGGGCGCGCTGTCGCGCAGGACCGCGAGCCGATGCTGGAAACGTTCCCGGTGCTCGGTCGGCACGACGTCCATGTCCAGCACCGAGAGGATCTGCCCGAGCTTCATCGCGACACCCTTCATGGTGCCCAGCACGATGACCATCTGCTCGGTCGCGCGAATCGTGGACTCCTCGGCCATGCGAGCGCGCACCTCTTCGGAGCGACCGCGCATCGAACGACGAGTCTTCTGCGCGCGCAACACATTTCCGGCGACGGCGACACCCAGCTTGGTTCCCCGGGCGATTCGCGAGGTGGGAATCTCCTTGCCGCGTTTGTGGGACTTCTGTGCTTTGGGCTCAGGGAGATCCGGATCCTTCTCCGGGGATACGGTCTCCGCCGGATCCTCGGGTTTACCGGGTGAGTTACCCATGTGTCGGCCTGTCCTTCAGGGCTGCGCGTCGTCGAGTGCTGGAAGGGTTGTGCGTCGAGAGCTGGCAGGAGGCGACTTCGGCCTGCCGTGGGGTACCCGGTGATTCGCGCATGTCTTCACCGGCGGTCGTGGTGGGTATGCGCGGCGGGTTCGCCGCCGGGCGGGCGGCACCGTGCGGTCCGGATCTCGGAGCGCTCCAGCTCACCGTGCACAGTCGGCGATTCTGTCGGCGCGGTCACCCGACATCAGACTCACCGATGCCGGGGGCTGGGTCAAGCGTCGTCGGGTTCGGGCAGGCTGTGCGGGGTGGAGTTGAATCGCTCGGGGGAGCCGCCCGCGCGAACCATGCCCTCGATCGCGCTCCACGCCATCATGGTCATGTGATCGAGCATGGTGTCCGCCGACATGCCGCGATTGCCGATCCACCAGTCCGTCGCCAGCTGGACGCCGCCGACCAGGACGTACGCGTACAGCTCGACGCCCTCGGTGTCGATGTGACGGCCGAATGCCTTGTCGCGCAGGACCGCGGCGACGATATCGGCGAAGAGCTTCTCGAAGTCGGCCAGCGTGGACTTGTCGGTTGAGGAGCCGTAACCCATGATGAACCGGTACACGTCGGTATCGGCGTCGACGGTGTGCACATACGCGGCCAGGGTGTTACGGACCAGCTGGTACTCGTCCAGATCGTCGCTGATCGCGTCGTAGATGCGCGGCATCAGGGTGGTCTCGATGAACCGCTCCATGGTGGCGCGGGTCAGATCGTTCTTGTCCGAGAAGTACCGGTACAGAACGGTTTTCGAGACGCCGATCTCGCCCGCGATCTCGTCCATGCCGACATCGCCACCCCGCTTGCGGATCGCCGCCAGGGTGCCGTCGACCAATTCCTCGCGCCGGTCGATCTTGTGCTGATGCCAGCGCCGCTTGCGACCATCCACCCGGACCGTACGCGCCGGGCTGGAGTTGAGGGCGGCTTCGGTGGACAGGGTGACTCCTCGTGTCGGGAACGGGGCCACTCCAGCTTAGGTCCTTCCGATCGGCGATGTTCCGACTTCGTCGAGGCCACTCCGAGCGGGTACCAGGGTGGGTGGAACCGGAGCGACTCCGATGAGCGGACAGAATGGAAATATGGAGCAATCTCCCGGCAGTGCCTCACGCGGGGCCGATGCAGTGTCCACGGGCCCCGATCCGGTGCGGACAGGCGTTACCGGCACGTCGCTCGCCACGCCCGCCGCTCCCGTTGCGGGCGGGCCCGACGGCCGGTCCGGACCGGCTCGGGGAGTGGGATATACCACACGCGGCCCGGACCGCCGGGACTCGCCCGCCTCGTTCGCCGATCTGATGGACGACGCCGGTAAACGCCGTGATCTGCGCCGGATGAAATTCGTCGCCACGGCCTTCCTCGCCGGTGCGACGGTCATCTATCTGGTGTGCTGCTGGATCGCCTCGCGCGGTGCGGGCGGCAACTGGGTGGGTTATGTGCGCGCGGCCTCGGAGGCGGGCATGGTCGGCGCGCTCGCGGACTGGTTCGCGGTGACCGCGCTGTTCCGGCATCCGCTGGGACTGCCCATTCCGCACACCGCGATCATCCGCAAGAAGAAGGATCAACTCGGCGAGAGCCTCGGCAACTTCGTGCGGACGAATTTCCTGTCCCCGGAAACCGTGGTGGCGAAGGTGGATTCGGCGCAGATCTCGCTGCGGGTGGGGCGCTGGATGGCCGATCCGGAACACGCCGCGCGGGTCTCGGAGGAATCCTCGACGATTCTGCGCGCGGTCATCGACGCGCTGCGCGACGAGGACGTCGAGCAGATCATCGACCACACCATCGTCAAACGCATCGCCGAACCGCAGTGGGGCCCGCCGATCGGCCGGGTGCTGTCGGAGTTGCTGTCCGAGAACCGGCAGGCCCCGCTGCTGGACCTGCTGGCCGAGCGCGCGCACCAGTGGGCGCTGGGTAGTCAGGAGACCCTCGATCGGATCGTCACGACCGAAGCGCCGTCCTGGGCGCCGAAATTCGTGAATGTCATGCTGTCCGAACGGGTTTACCGGGAATTGGTCGAATTCACCTGGAAGATTCGCGCGCAGCCCGATCACGAGGTGCGGCTGGCGGCCAATCGCTTTCTCGAGCAGTTCGCCGACGATCTGCAGCACGACGAGGCGATGATCGCGAAGGCCGAACGCATCAAGGCCGAGATCATGGGCCGCGAGGAGATCACCGGAATGGCCCAGGCGACGTGGCGGGCGGCCAAGCGGCTGGTCCTGGAGTCGGCCGACGATCCGAACAGCACGTTGCGGCGCAAGATCACCGAGAACGTCCAGCAACTCGGGCAGCGTCTGGTCGCCGAGACCGAGATGCGCGAAAAGGTGGACGGCTGGCTCGAGCGCGGGGTGCGCTATCTGGTCTCGAACTACGGGTCCGAGATCGCGACGCTGATCAGCGATACCGTGGCCCGGTGGGATGCCGACGAGGCGAGTCGCAAGATCGAATTGCAGGCCGGGCGCGATCTGCAGTTCATCCGGATCAACGGAACAGTGGTCGGATCGCTCGCCGGATTGGTGATCTATGCCGTCTCGCATCTACTGTTCCCCGGCTGGTCGGGATAGCTCCGGCCGAGTTCGTCAACGAGTGCTAACAAGGGTGCTTGCAATAGCTAGCACCCTGTCTTAGAATTGACCGCACAACCGCCGGAAGGTGAGTGATGGCACAGGATCCCGAGGGTCCCGAGCAGAACGTCGAGCAACCCGCGGAGACGTCCGCGGATCTCGGCGAGAAGGTGGCCCGCGTAGCCAGCGCGGCGCACGACATCGGGAGCTTCATCCGGTCGCAGCGAGAGGCCGCGCAGGTCTCGCTGCGACAGCTCGCACAGCTGGCGGGGGTCAGCAATCCGTATCTCAGTCAGATCGAGCGCGGATTGCGGAATCCGTCCGCCGAGGTACTCGCGCAGATCGCCAAAGGTCTGCGGGTGTCCTCGGAGGTCTTGTACATAAGGGCGGGCTACCTCGAACAGAGGCCGCACAGCCCGGTCCGGGACGCGCTGCTGGCCGACTCGGTGATCACCGAGCGGCAGAAACAGGTGCTGCTGGACATCTACGAATCGTTCCGCCGTGAGAACGCGGGGGACGAATTCGCAGGGGACGCAACGGAATCCGCAGCCGACGTTCCCGGGGGGACCAGGGACAACGCCGTTCCGAGCACTACCACCGACGTTCCGCCACGCCAGGAGAACGAACCATGACCGAAGCAACACAGACCGTGACCAAACCGCTGTACGCCACCGTCGGCGCCGGGGATGCCCTCTACACCGCGGTCAACGACCTGGTGGGCAAGGTGCGCGAGCGCGCCGCCACCGTCGATGTCAGCGGCCGCGTGGACGAGGCCCGCGAGCGTATCGCGAACCTTCCCGCGGATGCCCAGGAGCAGTTCGGCACGCTGCGTCAGCGGCTGTCCGGCCTGCCCGCCGAACTCCCCGAGGACCTGGCCGATCTGCGTGAGCGGCTCAGCCCCGAGGAGCTGCGCAAGCTCGCCGACCAGTACTACCACCAGCTGGTGGAGCTGTACCAGGATCTGGCCTCGCGCGGCGAGGAGACCGTGGACCGGCTGCGCGCCAACCCGAACTTCGAGGAGCGTTTCGAGCGGGTCGAGGGCATCTACACCGACGTCGTCACCCGCGCTGAGGACGTCTTCGGGAAGGTGTCCGACCAGGCCCGTGGCCTGCTGGGCAGCACCGAGGAGTCGGAGGCCGAGCCGGTCGTCGACGCCGAGGTCGTCCAGGTGACCCACGAGCCCGCCGCCCCCGGCGACGAGGCTTCCGCCGAGGAGACCTCGGCCAAGAAGGCCGCCGCCAAGAAGGCCCCGGCCAAGAAGGCGCCCGCGAAGAAGACCACGACCACCGCGAAGCAGTAGTCGCCGCGCCGTTTTCGAGAGCACGCCCCCGCGCACCGTCCGGCTGCGCGGGGGCGTTTCTCCTATCATTGGGGTGTGTACTCCCTGATCGGCATGACCATGTTGGTGATTCAGATCGCCGCCCTGGGTGCCTGCCTGTTCGCTTTGGTCCACGCCATCCGTCAGCGTCGTGACGCGTTCACGGCGGTCGACAAGCTCACCAAGCCGATCTGGGTCACGATTCTGGCCGTCGCCACGGCCGTGATCGGGTTGCCGCTGCTGGGCTTGTTCAGCCTGGGGATGTTCGGGCTCATCGCGGGTGTGGTCGCCACCGGCGTATATCTGGCCGACGTCCGGCCGAAGGTGGACGAGGTGCAGCGCGGTCCGCGCTGGTAGAGCGCTTGCACTAGCAAGCACCCCCTTGGTGGCGTTACTGTATCGGTAAGTAACACACAAGGGAGTGTCCCGATGCAGGCAACGTTGCCTACCTCGATCACGGGTCTGGTGGATGTCGTCCGCGGCCTGATGCGTAACCATCGCGCCGGTCTGCGCACCCGGACCTATGCCGATCGATCATTCGATCCGCCGAGCGCCGCGTGCGCGGTCGTACCGGTCACCGCGCCGGACGGGACCGCTCTGCGGGCGCACTCCTACGGCCCCGCCAACGGCGATGTCATCGTGTTCGTGCACGGCTGGTCCTGCTGCCTCGAGTACTGGAATCCGCAGATCAACGCCTTCGCCGGGGAATACCGCGTGATCGCCTACGATCAGCGCGGCCACGGCGAGAGCGAATCGGGCGACAGCCCGCTGACCACCGATCTGCTCGCCGACGATCTGGCCGCGGTGCTGGACGCGGTCCTGCGTCCCGGGCAGCGGGCCGTACTGGTCGGGCACAGCCTGGGCGGGATGACGATCCAGGCATGGGCCGGGCGTTATCCGGAGCGGGTGGCCGCCCGCGCGGCCGCGGTGCTGCTGACCAATACCGCCGCCGGCGACCTGATCGCCGAGACGAGCGTCATCCCACCGCTGCGCGCGCTGCCGTTGCCGCTGCTGCTCCCGACCGGAAAGTACCTGCTCGGCTCACAGCTGCTGTTCCCGCCGATCCCGCCGGTGCGGTGGATCTTCCGGCGTCAGGTGATGAGCCTGGCCTCGACCGGTGACGTGGCCGACTTCGCGCTGTCCATCGTGCGGTCCTGCCCCGCCCGGGTGCGCGGGCTGTTCGGGTTGTTGCTGGCCGATCTGGCGCTGGGGCGTGCGGCGGCGTCGCTGACCGTGCCGACCACCGTCATCGCCGGAAGCGCCGATGATCTGACCCCTCGCGCGCATGCCGAGCGGATCGCGGAGATGCTCGCGGAAACCGGTTCGCTGGATCGGCTCGAGGTCCTGCCGACCGGGCATCTGGGCAATGTCGAGGCGGTCGAGGCGTTCAACGCCGAACTGGCTCGGGTGTTGAGCGGTGCGTTCGCGGTGCGGGAGGCCACGGCGTAGGCGTGCGGCGAATCGTTCCGGTGATGGGTTCGTACGCAATTCGTTACCGCTGATAACGGTACGGCTGGCGGGCCAACTGCGATATCCAGTGCAGAAAGTGAGAACGCCGGAACTCGATGGCGCTGGCGAGCCAGCTGCTTGCACTAGCAAGCACCCCGGTTAGCGCGGTACTGTGCGGGTGGACACAAAGGAGTGCTCATGCTGGCGAAGCTGCCCGAAATGGTGACCGGATTGCGTTCCGGCACAGATGCGCTGGTCGCGGCCCATCGCGGACAATTGCGTTCGCGGAAGTATCGGACCGCGTCGTTGGATCCGCACCCCTCGCCCGAGGTCGTTCCGGTGATCACCGAGGACGGCGCCAGTCTGCGAGTGCACGCCTACGGTCCCGAACAGGGCGATGTGATCGTGCTGATCCACGGCTGGTCCTGCTGCATCGAGTACTGGAATCCGCAGATCAACGCCTTCGCCGGGGAATGCCGGGTCGTCGCCTACGATCAGCGCGGCCACGGTGAGAGCGATTGGGGCACAAGGACATTCGGTGCGGAGCAGCTGGCCGACGATCTGTCCGCCGTGCTGGACGCGGTTCTGCGTCCGGGCCAGCGGGCCGTGCTCGTCGGGCACAGCATGGGCGGCATGACGATTCAGGCCTGGGCGCGGCGTTATCCGCAGCAGGTCGCGCAGCGGGCCTCGGCGGTGTTGCTGGCGACGACCGCCGCGCGCCGGATTCCCGGCCGGGCCACCATCATCCCGGTCATCGGCGAGTACCTGCCGACTCCGGTCTGGGTCGCGCAGACGGTCTTCGGCGCACCGGTTCCCCTGCCCGGATTCGCCGTCGCCCGCAAACTCCTCCAGTCCCGCATCATGACCCCCGATTGCGATCCCGAACTGGCCGAATTCGCCCTGTCCATCGTCCGATCCTGCCGCCCCACGATCCGCGGCGCGGTGGCCCGCGACCTGGCCACCCTCGACCTGGGCGGCGCGGCGTCCCACATCACCGTCCCCACCAGCGTCATCGCCGGTGAATACGACAAACTCCTGCCCACGCGGCATTCGGTCGAGATCGCCGACGCCCTCGCCGAGACCGGCGCCCTCGACCGCCTGCTCACCCTCCCCACCGGCCACCTGGTCAACCTCGAGGCCCCCGTCGAGTTCAACGCCGAACTCCGCCGCATGATCCAGGTAGCCCGCCGCACCGCGGCAGTGGCGAGTTAGAAGCCGCCGCTCAGAGCGGCGTACCGCAGGAAAAGCCGGCGGGACCCAGTCCCGCCACCCGTCAAGGCCGGTCAAGGGCGCCCGGTCTTGACCTGTATCTTTGGCCTCCGTATTTTTGGCCTCCGCTTCGCTCCGGCGGGTTTTCGGCGCTGTAAGGCTCGTCGTTGCACGCTCGAGACTCGGGCTTCGCCCATGCGCTTCGAGCGTGC